>MPMV01000047.1 GCA_002238685.1 bacterium EF100-94H03 bin56 | reverse complement strand
GAGATGGGCATGTCGAGGGCACGGGCGCGCTCGCGGATCCGTGCCCACTCGCTGTCGGAGGCCATGATCGAGCGCGCCTTGCGCTTCGGTTCCTTCGTGTCCATCATTCGCACAGGCGCCGGTGGGCCGGACGACATATGGCGTTGTCCTCGGAAGGCGTAACGAAGTGCATATACGATTGATATATCATGGAACCTCAATGCTGCTCATTGATTCCCATTGTTCGTGTTTTCCATGTACTGGCGGAGCACCGCCATATCTGGCTCATTGGAGAAATGCTATCGATTACTTCCCCGAATGCAACTGTGCGATGCAGGATATGAAATCTAATACAGGCCATATGTCGTCGGAGTGCTTGACGGGGATATTATTCTGGCGTAGTTACAAATGAGTAGAGAGGGGCATGTTGGTGGTTGGTGATTTCATACAGGTGTGACTATCTTCACTTTCTCGTCACACCCGGAGAGCCTGGATGTTGTCGGCATAGTGCTCGGGACCACCGGCGAACACGGCCGTGCCTGCCACCAGGACGTCGGCACCGGCCGTCACCGCGAGGCGCGCGGTGGACGGTGTGATGCCACCGTCGACCACGAGATCGATGTCGTGTCCACCAGCGTCAATCATCGTCCTCAGTTCCGCGATCTTCGGCAGGACACCCTTGATGAACCTCTGCCCCGCGTATCCCGGATTGACGGTCATGACAAGGATGAGATCGACCTGATCAAGGAGGGCGGCGACGGCAACGGCCGGTGTCTGGGGATTGAGGGAGACGCCGGCGCTGGCGCCTGAGTCGCGGATGACCTGCAGGGTGCGATGGACGTGCGGTGATGCCTCGACATGCACTGTCACCATGTCGCTGCCGGCGCTGATGAAATCCGCAATGAGATGCTCGGGAGCACTCACCATCAGGTGAACGTCAAAGGGCTTCGTGCTGAACCCCCTCAGCGCGGCGATGATCGGGGCGCCCAGTGTCAGGTTGGGCACGAAGTGACCATCCATCACGTCGATGTGGATACGATCACACCCGGCACTGTCGATGGCGCGGATTTCCTGACCGAGCCTGGAAAAGTCGGCAGACAGGATGGAAGGAGCAATGCGGAGAGACTGCTTCACATGATTGAGGTACCAGCTTCACCCGACTGTCGCAAGCGCACGACAAAAAAGCCGTCAAGACCTCCGTCCCGGGGGAGGTGAGTGGGCAGGATCCTCAAGCATCCCTCCCCCGTCACCGCCTCCGCCAGGCCCGGAACCTCGTCGGGACGAATGGCATCGATGTGGCAGCCATGCCCCAGGTGGCCAAGGTGGGCTTCGCCTTCTTCCGGCTCCAGGGAACACGCCGCGTAGACGAGGACCCCCTGCCGGGAAAGGTTGGCGAGAGCATTGGCGATCATCTGCCGCTGCAGGGACGCGAGACGGCAGACGTCCGTCCGGTCCCTGGTCCACGGTATGTCGGGATGCCGGCGTATGGTGCCGGTGCCACTGCATGGCGCATCGAGCAGCACGGCATCGAACGGCCTCGACGAACGCCAGGTAGCGGCATCCGCGATGCGGGTCTCGATCGTGCAGCCGAGGCGTTCCATGTTGGCCTGCAATCTCTCCATGCGCTGTCCGGACACATCGACAGCCGTGACACGGGCCCCGGCGACCGCAAGTTGCGCCGTCTTGCCGCCCGGTGCCGCACACAGATCAAGAACCCGCCGCCCGGCAACATCGCCGAGCAGGCGGGCCGGAATCGAGGCGGCCGTGTCCTGGACCCACCAGCGACCGCATTCATACCCGGGAAGATCCCTGACAACGCCGGCTGACGGTACCCTGACACTGCCGGTCGACAGGACGCGCCCGCCGAGCCGTTCCGCCCAGGCCTGCGCATCGTCCACCACGGTGACGTCGAGTTCCGGGCGGCCGAGGTTCGCCCTGGCGATGGCAGATGCCGTTGCGCTGCCCCAGGCGTCCCGCCATGACCGGTAGAGCCAGGAGGGCGTGTTCAGCGTGGGTGGATCCTGACCGGCGACCAGAGTCACTCCCTCCCTTTGCAGTCTCCGCAGAACCGCGTTGACGAGAGGCGCCATGCCCCTTGCGCGGGCGTGGGCAAGGCGTACCGAACTGTCGATGGCAGCATGGGGCGCGAATCCGAGAAACAGCAGCTGGGCAATGCCAAGCCGCAGGATGGCACGCACGTTGCGCGCCCGCGCCGGCAGCGGGCGCTCGAGGCTGGCGGTGATCAGCGCATCGATCTGGCCCAGCCGGCGGCAGGTCTCCGTGGTCACGGCATGAACGAGCGCCCGGTCGCGCGATTCCAGGCGGCCGAACCGCCTGTCCCGCTCCAGCACACGATCAAGCGGGTGCCGGTCCTCGAGGCATGCCACGAGGGCATCGAGAGCCACCAGCCGCGGGAGCCCGGCATGCCGCCGGTCAGCCGGCGGAACTGCCATCACACGGCAACCGCCGGCGCCAGTTCTTTCAGGCGGGCGTCAATGGCCTCGGAACGCGGCAATGCCGGCATGGCGCCTGGTTCCAGGCAGGCAAGGGCGCCGGCGACACAGGCACGGCGCAGGGCCCGGGGCAACGGCATGTCCATGTCGAGAGCCGCGGCGAGGGTACCGCAAAAGGCGTCACCGGCCCCCACGGTGTCGACCGGCCGGATCGCAAGGCTGCCAATACTCCAGGTCTCTCCGGGGCCGACGGCAACTGCACCGCGCTCTCCCAGTGTCACCACGGTCGTCACGCCATGGTGACGCGCCAGGTGGTGTGCAAGATCGGCCGGCGCCATGCCACCGAGCCCCGTCTCCCTCGCGACAGCCGCCGCCTCGACCTCGTTGACGATCAGGAGGTCAAGCACGTCGCAATCAACCGGACCCGCCGGTGCCGCATTGAGGATGACACGCACACCGGCATCCCTGGCCCGGCGGGCCAGGGTGGCGCACTCGTCAACAGGCACTTCACGCTGCAGCAGCAGGGTCGACGCGGCGTCCAGCACGCCATCCCGAACGCAGGCCTGCCGGGCCTCGCGGTTGGCGCCGCTCGATACGACGATCTGGTTGGCGCCTTCGCGGTCGACCATCACGACGGCCAGTGCCGTCGGCCGTGTCGCCGTGGCGACAAGAGACATGTCGATGCCTTCGCCGATCATGACGGAAGTCAGTTCGCGCCCGAAATCGTCCGCCCCGACACAGCCCGCCATGGCCACATCTCCGCCGGCGCGGGCGGCGGCCACCGCCTGGTTTGCCCCCTTGCCGCCGGGCGCCGTGACGTGTTCCGGTGTCAGCACGGTCTCCCCCGGCTCCGGGAGATGCGCCACCTGAAGAATGAAGTCCATGTTGAGCGAGCCGAAGACGACAATCACGGGCTCACACTCCCTGACCAGCGAGACGGGCGGGGTGCGTGTTCAGCAATCGAGGGTCTGGTCGCGCTCCCACTGGGTCAGGTGACGCGTATAGTCGAGCCACTCGCGCCTCTTCATGGCAAGGAAGGCATTGACGGTCTCGTCCCCGAGGTAGTCACGCAGCATCGTGTTGGATTCGGCCACGCGAACCGCGTCGAGGAGATTGAGCGGCAGGCGCTCGACATCCAGCGATTCGGCATCCGTCTCGTACATGTTGACATCAAGACGCTTGCCGGGGTCCACCTCGCCGGCAATCCCGTCAAGTCCGGCGGCGAGCAGGGCGGCCTGGGCGAGATAGGGGTTGGTTGCCCCGTCCATCAGGCGGAACTCGAACCGTCCCTCGTCGGGAATCCGCACCATGTGCGTGCGGTTGTTGCCCGTGTAGGAGACCGTGTTGGGCGACCAAGTCGCTCCCGATGTCGTGACCTGGGCGTTGATTCTCTTGTAGCTGTTGACCACCGGATTGAAGATCGCCGTCAGCGCCCGGGCATGCTTGAGCACGCCACCGAGGAAGTGGTAGCCCATCCGGGAGATGCCGAGTTCCCCGTCCGGATCGTGGAACAGGTTGGTGTCACCCCCTGAGTCCCACATGCTGGCATGGGTATGACAGCCGTTTCCGGTGATGTTCGTGAACGGCTTGGGCATGAACGTGGCCCGCAGCCCGTGGTTCTCGGCGATCGATTTCACCATGAACTTGAAGAAGGTGTGACGATCAGCGGTCACAAGGACGTCGTCGTAGTCCCAGTTCATCTCGAACTGGCCGTTGGCGTCTTCGTGGTCGTTCTGGTAGGGCCCCCAGCCCAGGGACAACATGGCGTCGCAGATTTCGGCGATGACGTCATAGCGGCGCATGAGGGCCTGCTGGTCGTAGCACGGCTTGTCCATGATGTCGCGGGAATCGTGGATGTCGCTGCCGTCGGCGTTGATCAGGTGGAACTCGCATTCGACACCGGTCCGGAACCGCATGCCCTGGTCCCCGGCGCGCGCAATCATGCGCCGCAACACATTGCGCGGGCCATGGTCGACCTCACTGCCGGACATCATGAGGTTGCCGGCCATCCAGCCAACTTCCGGTTTCCAGGGGAGCTGGATGAGAGACCCGGGATCGGGCACGGCAAACATGTCCGGATGCGCCGGCGTCATGTCGAGGTGGGTGGCGAACCCGGCGAACCCGGCTCCATCGGCCACCATGTCATCGATCGCGGCGGCCGGTACCAGCTTGGAGCGGGCCACACCTGCAAGGTCCGAAAAGCTGATCAGGAAGTACCTGATACCCTTCTCGCGGGCGATCTTAGATACGGCAACCATGGCACTCGGTCCTCCCAGGGATGTGTTGCGGTGCGGCACTCTATCGCCGGGTCCGATCGAAGTCCAAGCGGTTGGTTGCCGAGGAGATCCGGGCCCTCTACGGTCCGCCGCCATCACGGCGGAGGCACTCCGGATGACGACGTTTGCCGACATGGCATGTGTGCACTTCCACGAGACGGCGGATGCGCGGTTCCGGGTGCTGCAGGGCGGCAGCGGACCGGACATCGTCTGGGTTCCCGGAGGGGACAGCCCCGCACACTACTGGGCCGAGCAGTTCGAGTTCTTCCGCGGCGACCTCAGATCGACGGCCTACGATCCCCGGGGAGCGGGGGAGACGACGAGCACGCCGCCACCCTGGTCGATGAAGCAGTTTGGCAATGATTGTGCCGGCATCATCGAAGCCTTCTGTTCGCCGCCCGTCATCCTCGCCGGACTGTCCATGGGTTCGCTCATCACCCAGCAGGTCGCCATCGATCATCCCGATCTCGTCCGCCTTGCCATCGTCATGGGGACGTCGGCACGAATCACCGGCTTCACGCGCGACTGGATGGCAGCGGAGATCCAGGCTCGGATCGACGGCAGCCTGGCCATGCCGGCGGACTTTGCCGCCTGCCACTACGCTGCCTTCGCCTATCCTGCGAATGCCCTGGAGGACGATGCCCTGTGGGAGACAATCAAGGCTGCCTACACACCCCGTTTCGCCGACCGTGACCCGCAGATGCTGATCGCGCAGTGGCAGGCGTGCCTTGACTACGATGTGACGGCCGCCCTCGCCGACTGTCCCGTGCCGATTCACGCGGTTGCCTTTTCGGAGGACGTCCAGACGCCGCCGCGCCTCGTCCGGCGGGTGGCCGAAGCGGCGCGCCACGGCCACTACCACGAACTTCCCGGTCTCGGACACGTGTCGCTCAATCGCCACGCTCCGCAGACCGTCAACACCTTTCTCGCCGCGCTCATCGCCGAACACGGCTGAACCGGAGAGACCGTCCGGCCCGCGGACATTTGATGCGCTGTGGGCCGAACCAGTCTCCTGTAGCGGATTGATTGACTGGTCAGTCAGATTTGGGTGGACAGCGATGTTGCGTACTGCCAAACTCTCTCTTGAGTGGGATGGAGGACCTTGTGTCATGTTCACGAAACACCGCCATGCCCTCGTTGCCGTGGCAGCCCTCTTCACGGCCTGCGCGGCTCCCGGGAGCGGCCACTCGGAGATCCTGACCTACACCTTTCCGGTGTGCGGGGCGCCCAACAGCTACGAACCCGGCTGGGTGCCCCACGGTGATCCCGGGGTCAATGGCGAAATGACCCTGACCATCGATGCCGACAGGGGGCTTCTGTCACTGGAACCCTCCCAGGAACTGCTCGACAGCATCCGCTATCCGGCCATCCACGCGCACCTCTACGATCTGCAGCATCGATACAGCAACACTGATCTCGGCCAGTCGACCATCTGCTGGGCCTACTACAACACCGAGGGCACACGCGGCGGAACCTGTGCCCGCGACGACTATGACTGCCAGGCCCTGACCGGTGTGACCGACTGGCCCTGGGAGGCCTATGGCTACTACGTCGAATGGTACCGGGACTACATCAGGACGGTTGCAGCCGAGAATGCCGACGGCTGGTGGTTGATGCTGCACTTTGCCGGTGGCCATTTTGCGACCGACGAGAACGGCCGTCTGATCGAGTGGGACGGCTCACCCTTCATGGAATCGTCCTTCTACGGCCTCAACCAGATCCGGACCGACTGCAACGCGCGGATCGGCCGAACCCTCGCCAATCGTGACTTCGGCCATGGAGACAGGTGCAACAAGATGCTCGAGGGCGTGATGGCCGACGATTACTTCCTCGACGCGAACGGCATTTCCTGGGTCGACGAGGACGGCGCTCTCACCGAGGAGGCCATCGCGATGGGCTATGACCTCGAGACCGAGTATCTCTTCTACAACTACCGCGACAACGGGCAGTCCGATCGCTGGGGCGGCCCCGATGGCGGCGCGGGCGGATTCCTGACAGGGGACGACGAGGGTCGTTGCCTGAATTGGCCAGTGGACTCCTATGGCCGGATGCCGGAACCGGACGATGACCTGGAAAGCGCACAACTCACCGTTCAGTAGGGCGTCCCTGCCCTTCCTCGCCGCGGGAACCATTCTACGGCGGACACAACGATGAGGCCCGGCGGCCGATCAGGTGGAGCGCGCGGAATGGATGCGTCGTCCGTGGGCACCGTGCGGAAAGACTGCAGATCCTGCCACCGACAGACGGGAGCAAACACCATGAGACCATGGCCAGGATCCGGGCATGCATTGCCGGCCGTGTTGATGTTTGTTGCCTCCCTTTCATTCGCGACGGTTGCGTCCGCCCAGGACAACTCCGCATTGCCGGAGGAGGCGACACCCTTCACCCGTAGTGAACTCTACGCCTATCTCGCCGGCAACACCCAGGTCTGGGATCCGAACGGCGGGGCCTACTATGCAGAGGACGGAACCCTCCAGACCCTGTGGGACGGCGAGCGCGACAGCGGGACATGGTCGACCACAGAGGACGGCGAACTGTGCTGGCACATATACAATTGGGGTGAACTCCCCTGCGAGGCCTACTATCGCAACGCCGGGGTCGTCATCTACGTCTACCAGGGTGACACAGGCCCTGCCCCCGAGCTCCAGCAAGGCAACACCCTGGATTACCTGCAGGGCGGTGTCGAAGCGCCGGATTCCGCCGAGGACATCGATCCGAACTTTGCCCTGGACCTCTTCACACCGGAGGAGACCCGCGCATTGGTATCGGACAGGACCGCAATCCTGGATGCCGATGCCGGTGGCGCGGTCTACCACGCGCCCGATTCCACGTTGACGACCGTGTGGAACGGCGTTCACCAGACCGGCAACTGGAGTATCGATGACGAAGGCGGGGTCTGCTGGCACGTCGTCGCCTGGGGTGAGGAGCCCTGCCGATACTATTTCTTCAAGGACGGCGTCCTCATGGTCCTTTACAAGGGACTGTCCTTCCGGGCCGCAGAGTTCGTTGAAGGCAACACGACTGGCGGTTCGTGATCTCGCCAGGAAGCGCTTTGCTTGTCGTCTGCTGCATGCGGTTCGCGACCCGGAGACCTCGGACGCCCTGAGTTCACTCCTGGCGCAGGGCAAGGGTGGATTCGTGCCGCCATTCATCCGGTATCAGCTGGCATTCCTTCTTTGGCGACCCGCTCTCCCGGGAGGTCAGCGTCCCGGTGACGCTGACGCCGGCATGACCTGCAACGCGCCGTCAGCGGCCGGTAAACCGGGGAGGTCTCTTCTGGCGTGCAGCGGCCATGCCTTCGCGGGCATCGTCTGTGGAAAAGCACGCCACCGTCTCACGCTTGAGTGTGGCGGAATCGAGTGTGCCCCGCGAGATGTCGGTGATCGCCTTCGAGGTGATGGCAAGCGACAGCGGGGAGAGGGAGGCAAGGTGTTCGGCGAAGGCCGTCACCGAGCCAGCAAAATCGTTCCTCGTGCACAACTGGTCGAGGTAGCCGGTTTCGAGGAGACGGTGGCCGTCCATGTCTCGCGATGCGAGAAAGAGCTGACGGGCGGTTCCTGAACCCAGCTTCTCGATGAAGCGGCGCAGGCCCGATTCATGGAAGACGAGTCCATAGCGCGCCGGCGGCATGACCAGATTCATGTCCTCCACGCCGATACGGAAGTCGCAGGCCAGGGCAAGATCGGCTGCCGCACCGTAGACATTGCCGTTGAGCGCCGCGACGGTCACGGGGCGCAGCACCTCGATGCGGTCGGCAAGACGCTCCACGGGATTGTCGGTCCAGTCCCGGGTCAGGATATCGCCGAGGTCGACTCCGGCCGAGAAGGTCCTGGTGCCCGTGCCAGTGAATACGATCACCCTGAGCGAGGTGTCGGCATCAAGGGCATTGAGATCGCCAATGAGATCGTCGACCTCGGACATCTTCAGGAGATTGTGCTTGTCCGGACGATCGAGTGTCAGTGTCGCGATGGCACCCTCGCCCGACACGTGCCAGCCCTTGTCCGTGTTCATCCGGGGAACTCCAGGGTGGCGACCACAGGGACATGGTCGCTCGGCTGTTCGTGTTCGCGCATGTGACGGAGCGTCTGACAGCTCCGCAGCGACGGCACAAGGGCCGGGGTCACCCAGATGTGATCGAGGCGCCGGCCATGGTCCTTCGCGGACCAGTCGCGGCCACTCCTGTAGGGCCACCAGGAATAGAGCTTCTCGGACGCCGGCACGAAATGACGGACCACATCGGTCCAGTCATGGGAAGCGGAGAGTCGCGCCAGGGTCTCCACCTCCACCGGGGTGTGGGAGACGGCCCGGATGAGCTGCTTGTGCGACCACACGTCGTTTTCCAGTGGCGCAATGTTGAAGTCACCGGCAAGAATCCGTCGCGCGACCGGATCCCGCTCGCCGGTGATCCAGTCCGTCATCTCCTCCAGAAAGTCGAGCTTGTGGGCGAACTTGTCATTGATTTCGGGATCCGGGATGGCGCCACCCGCCGGCACGTAGATGTTGTCGAGCCGGAGCCCGTCGGGGAAGGTCACCTGGACATGGCGGGGGGGGGCCGGAGGCCCCCCCCCGCCGGGACGTAGATGTGGTCGAGCCGGAGCCCGTCGGGGAAGGTCACCTGGACATGGCGGCCGTCATCCCTGCCACACCACGACAGCACACGGCTGGTGGCAAAGGGACGACGACTGAGTATCGCCACACCGTTACGGCCCTTGAACCCGGCGATCACGGCATGCGGCCAGCCCGCATCCCCGAAGACGTGGAAGGGAAAGGTGGCGTCGGCTGTCCTGGTTTCCTGGAGACACAGCACGTCGGGCCGGTACTCCTCGAGAAACTCCAGCACCAGGGCGACCCGCAGGCGTACCGAGTTGATGTTCCAGGTGGCGATGGTGAGGCGCGTCATGATGGTGAGCAAACTAGCCGGACCCGGTCGCATGGTCCACGCCGCCACTGTCGATTCCGGCGTTGCATCGGCCGCCTCTCCACCCTTATTGTCCGCCGCCCCGAGACAGGAGATCCGTCATGGACATGCGACCGGCACTCCTCGCCAGCCTCGTCCTCTTCGCCGCCGGGACGCTGCCTTGCGCGGCACAGGAGGTCACACTCACCCTGCACCATTTCCTGTCACCCCAGTCCAACACCCACAAGACGTTTCTGGCACCCTGGGCGAAGAGGGTGGAGGAGCAGTCGGGGGGCCGCATCGCCATCGAGATCTACCCTTCGATGACGCTGGGCGGCAAGCCGCCCCAACTCTTCGATCAGGCGCGCACGGGCATCGCCGATATCATCTGGACCCTGCCCGGCTACACCGCCGGCCGATTTCCCATTGTCGAGGTTTTCGAGCTTCCCTTCATCGCCGGCTCCGCCGAGGCGACGAGCCAGGCGGTCATGGCCTTCCACGACGATCATCTCGTCGAGGAGTTCGACGGGGTGAAACCCCTCATCCTTCACGCCCACGCTCCCGGCGTCATTCACACGCGCTCGACACCGGTCGCCACTCTTGAAGATCTCGCCGGACTGAAGCTGCGCGCACCGACCCGCCAGATCAACGCGGCTCTGGGGGCTCTGGGGGCGGTCCCGGTGGGCATGCCCGTGCCGGAGGTGCCGGGGGCCATCTCCAGGGGCGTTGTCGAGGGCGCCCTCGTTCCCTATGAGGTCACCCTCGCCCTGCGTCTTCCGGAGCTCACCCGCCATCACACCGAAAGCGGACTCTATACCGCGGTGTTCCTCCTGGCGATGAACCGGAACGTCTACGAAGGCCTGCCCGATGACCTGAGACAGGTGATCGATGACAATTCGGGACTGGTGGCGGCACGCCAGGCGGGCGCCATCTGGGATACGAACGAGATCGAGGCGCGCGGGATCGTGGCCGAAGGTGGTGGCAACATCATCGTTCTCGATGCCGCCGAACAGGAGCGCTGGCGCCAGGCCACGCAGCCGGTGATCGATGCCTGGATCGCGGCCATGGATGAGGCGGGCCTTGACGGCCAGGCACTCCTCGATGAGGCGAAGGGTCTCGTCGAACACTATCAGGAATGATCCAGACCTTCCCTTGACACACCTCCTCCATCGCCTGGCCGCGGCCTGGGCCCTCGTCGGCGCCGCTGCCCTGGTAGTCGTCGCCCTGGTGTCGGTTCTTTCCATTGCCGGCAGAAATCTCGGGTGGGGACCGGTTCCCGGCGATACGGAACTCGTGGCGCTGGGAAGCGCGCTCGCCTTCTTTGCCGGCCTGCCCTGGTGCCAGGTACGGCGCGGTCATGTCACCGTGGGCCTGGCACGGCGCTGGCTGGCGCCACGAGTCGTCGCCTGGCTCGACGCCGGAGCATCGTGCCTTCTGGCGATGGTGGCCCTGCTGCTCTCCTGGCGCATGTATCTGGGAGGCGTGGACCTGAGGGCGTGGCAGGAATCAACCATGATCCTCGGACTCGCCCTGTGGTGGCTGTTTCCGGCGATCGTCTTCTCCCTGGCGCTGCTCGCCGCCGTCAGTTGCGTCGGCGCCTCGCGCTCTGACCTGTGACAGGCCGCTCGTCAGACCCGGTATGGGCCGGTCCGGCTGACCCGACGCAAGTGCGGCAGACCGGGTTCGGCCCGGCCATGCCGGACGAAGGGCGAGGCGGCCCGTGGGCGGCGTCGAAGCCGGCCTTGCCATGCTGGCCGGCCTGCTCGGACTGATCGTTCTCAGGGTCCCCGTGGGACTTGCCATGCTGGTCACCGGTGGCGTCGCGTATGCCATCGTGCGCGGTGTCGATCCGCTGCTCTTTCACCTGCAGACGACACCCTTCTTTCTCGCCTCCACCCACAGCTATGCCGTCATCCCGCTCTTTCTCCTGATGGGCCAGTTCGCCACGCAGTCGGGAATGAACCGCACCCTCTTCACCGCGGCGCGCGCCTGGATGGGCCACCGGCGCGGCGGTCTCGCACTGGCCTCCGTCACCGGCGCCGCGGGGTTTGGCGCCATCTGCGGCTCGTCACTCGCCACTGCCGCCACCATGGGTCAGGCGGCCTGGCCGGAAATGCGCCGTGCCGGCTATGCCGGATCCTTCGCCACCGCAACACTGGCTGCCGGCGGCACCCTCGGCATTCTCATTCCACCGAGCTTCGTGCTGGTGATCTACGCCATCCTGAGCGAACAGCTGATCGGCGACATGTTCCTTGCAGCACTCATTCCCGGCCTCCTTGCAGTGACGGGGTTCGCCATCGCCATCCGGGTGTCGGTCTGGCTCAGGCCTTCGATCGCACCCCTCGAGGTCCGCGCCGACCGTCATGACAGACGGCGGGCGCTGGCCGGCGTGTGGGTGGTCGCTGCCGTCTTTCTGGTGGTGATCGGCGGCATCTACATCGGCTGGGTCACGGCCGGCCGGGGGGCGCGGGGGGGGGTGGCCGGCGTGTGGGTGGTCGCTGCCGTCTTTCTGGTGGTGATCGGCGGCATCTACATCGGCTGGTTCACGCCCGTCGAGGGGGCATCGGTGGGGGCCGCCGCGACGTTTTCCCTGGCCCTGGCACGTGGCATGCGGTGGAAGGGGCTCATGACGGCGCTGCTGGCCACGGCGGAAACCTCGGCCATGGTCTTTCTCATTCTCCTGGGCGCCGATCTCTTCAGCGCCGGCCTTGCCTTCACCCGGCTGCCCCAGGAACTCGGCGCCTGGCTGCCAGGAACCGGCGCCGGTCCCTGGCTGGTGGTTTTCCTGATGCTGCTCTTCTATCTCGCCGCCGGCTGCTTCATGGATTCGCTCTCCGTCATCCTGCTGACCATGCCGGTGTTCCTTCCCATCCTCCTGGCGCTGGATCTCGGCATGACGGCCGACGACACCGCCATCTGGTTCGGCATTCTCGCCCTTGTGGTCATCGAACTCGGCCTGATCACGCCTCCCGTCGGCATGAACGTCTACGTCATCCACGGCCTCGCGAGGAACGTGGCGCTCAGCGACACCTTTCGCGGTCTGGTTCCATTCATTGCCATCGAACTGGTGCGCATCGGCGTGCTCTTCGCCATCCCCGGCCTGGTGCTCTGGCTTCCGCGCCTGGGCTCCTGACATGTCGGGAGCCCGGGCGCACCCTTGCCAGGCAACCGTCAGAGCCGCTATCGGCACCCGATCTGACAGCGCGTGACAACACGCCAGGGGATATCGTGACTGCTCAGGTGCTCAATGACCGTCCTGACTTGATCGCTTGCGTTCCCTCATTGCCGTGGTCCGGATCACCCCGGGCGATGCCGTTGCTCAGGATCCCGCATTCGCCGCATCGATCCATTCGTTCGCCCTGTCGCGGTTCTCCATGATCCACCTGGCGGCAGCCTCCGCCTGACTCAGACCTTTCTGGTCGACCTCGGTCAGCATCCACGACGCATCGGCATTGGTGAACGAGAGCTCACGCAGCAGGGCGTCGGCCGCGGGCCATGTCGTGTCGATTGTCGGGTTGGCCGCCTTGAAGATCCCCTTCTGTACCGCGAAGTTGCAGTCGTAGGTCATGTCGGGATTGGGGGCCCAGGCCGGGTCGGTCTCGCATCCCTCTTCCCGGACCGGAGCGCCCAGCACCTTCATCTCAGAGGATGTCCCTGACGTTCGCGCCCTTTATCATCGAACTTCTCCGGGTGAGCCGGAACGACGTCAAATCGTACCACCCGATACTTTGAGTCTCCAGTGAGCGAACCATGAATGTCAGTGTCCTGATCTTGAAGTCTTGATGTTCTTCCTTTGACGTTCGGCGGTATTGAGCATCCTCAGGCAAGAGGGCGCTCCACCTGGCTGAGCCAGGAGGCGCCGGTCGGCGTGAAGTGGACATGACAGCGGGGTCATGCAGGCTGTCATTGTCACGCTCGAAATGCATGCTTCCCGGCATCACACACCGGTTCGGGACCTCTCGATCTCATCAACCGGGACAACCGCATCAACGGGCTGATGCCCAGGAACCGCACGCCGGGCGAAGATTGGGAGGCCGATGCCTGAACTCGCCGGGGGCCCAGAACGGACGCCTGCCCGCGCACTGATTCCTGCACTCGTCAAACAGATTGAATTTTCGAAAGTAATATATTATTAAAATTATTCGCTTTCTAAATAGAGATGTGGACGGGGGACGAAATGGCGCAAGCGGAAAGAGCCGGGACCGGCTGGGCCGATCTGTTTCGCGGCGGTCGTGCTCCGCTCGTGATCGCGCTGACGCTGGGGGTCTGGCTCCACGCCGCAGACAACCTGCTGATCGTCACCACGCTGCCAAGCGCGGTCGCCGAGATCGGCGGCGACGCCTGGGTGCCCTGGGCCTTCACGCTCTACATGCTGGCCACGATCATGGTCAGCGCCATGACCGGCCTGATCGCCCTGAGTTTCGGACTGCGGCGAGCCTTCATTATCGCCGGAACCCTGTTTGCGGCCGGCTGCGTGGTTTCCGCCCTGGCGTCCGACATGGCGGTGATGCTGGTGGGCCGCTTCATCCAGGGCATGGGCGGCGGCGGTCAGGTCGCGCTGGTCTACATCACGCTCGACCGAATGTTCCCAAAGGCCATGATGCCCAAGCTGGTGGCGCTCGTCTCGGCTGTCTGGAGCATGTCGGCGTTCTGCGGCCCTCTTGTGGGCGGACTGTTCGCCAGCCACGGGATGTGGCGCGGCGCCTTCTGGGCCTTCGCGCTGCAGGCCGTGCTCTTCGTCGTGCTGGTTGCCGCCACCGTTGACCGTGACAGGCGTGACGGCAAACCGGAAACTGCGGGTGGCATTCCCGTCGTCCGGCTCGCACTGCTTGCAGCAGGCATTCTCCTTGTCTCGCTGGCGGCCGTCGATCCCGAGCCCGTCATCGCTCCCGCCATGATGGTCGCTTCCGCCGCCGTCTTCGCCCTCTTCCTGTGGCGCGACGGCCGGGCGGGCGACCACCGCATGTTGCCGCCGCGTCCGTTCTCGACCGCTACACTCTATGGCTCAGGGCTTCTGTTCGCGGTCCTGCTCACCACGGCGACCGCCTCGTTTTCCACCTACGGCCCGTTCTTCCTTGAGCGTCTGTTCGGCCTGACGCCGCTCGAATCCGGCTATGTCATCGCCATCGAATCACTGGCCTGGGGTGTGGTGGCGGTCACCGTCGCCAACGTCGGATTGGGGACCGAGCGCTGGCTCATCCGCTCGGCGCCGGTTCTCGCGGCCGCCGCGCTCGTGGGCCTCGCCGTCACCATGCCGTTCGGCCGGGTCTGGCTCATCGTCCCGTTCGTCGTCCTTCTCGGCGCGTGCTTCGGCCAGATGTGGGGGCTGGTGATCCGGCGCGTGACCGAGGCCGCCCCACCGGCCGACCGCGAGCGGACAGCGGCTGCCATCCCCACCGTGCAGGAGTTGGGCTACGTGCTGGGCGTGGCGCTCTGCGGCGTGATCGCCAACGCCCTGGGTTTCGCGGGGGACGCGCCCGAGGAGACATTGCGCACGATCAGCGTGTGGGTCTTCGCCGCTTTCGTTCCGCTCGCCGTGGCGGCTGTCTGGCCGGCCTGGCGGATGAGCCGGAAACAGTCCTAGGCATCATGGATCTGGCCGGCCCAGGTAGCACACGAGCCGACCAGTCAGGCATCTCGATGAGAAGGAGCCTTGGAGACCGCAGTCGGGTGCATACGTTCTGCGCCCTTTCCACGACTTTGTCGCATGGTGGCGAAGAACACCGTCGGGCCCATCAGACCGGACAGGGGCCAGATGGACCGGAAGGCTCCGATCCTGTCCGGATCAAGCGGTTGTGTGTCCATCACCGGGACGCTTGCGTGTCGTGATTCGTCGCGCCGCAATGACGTCGGGCCGGGCCATGGCCGTGCAGGCGCCTTGACCATGAAAGGCGCATGCATCACTGTTCCGCATGGCGCAAATCAGGAGACATGCACGACAAAGGATCCTGTTTCTGCTGAAGACGCAGGGACCGATGTCGGCATCGACCCTTGCTTCCCATCTGAACATCAGCACGGTCGCCGTGCGCCAGCACCTGAGACGTCTGCATACGGACCGCCTGACCGACTACCGGGAATCCTGGTCGGGCGTCGGGCGTCCGGCTCGGATCTGGGCCCTGACGTCGAGGGGCAACGGCGAGTTTCCGGACAATCATCTCGATCTCTCCGAAGCACTCCTTCGTGGCGTACGCAAGGTCTTCGGCACATCGGGAATGAGAACGCTGATCACGGCCTATCGTCGCGAAACGACTGAGAGATACCGGTCCTTCATCGAGCCTGGCAGTTCCACGGAGGACCGCCTCGCCGTCCTCGCCGACCAGCGCACGGCTGAAGGATACATGGCGGAATGGCACCGGGAAGAAGGCGGCGGCCACGTCCTCATCGAGAGTCACTGTTCCATCGCCGCCGCCGCGCGCACGTGCAGCGAGCTGTGCACGGCGGAGCTCCGCATGTTCCAGAACATTCTCGGCCGCAAGGTGAAGGTCGAACGCATCGACCATCTGATGGCGGGAAGCGACCGCTGCTGCTACCGGATCACCCCGGTCACGGACCGCAAGACACAGGATTCGAAGGCATCGGGACAGCCCTGATCTCAGGCCAACCCCGATTGCGGACGATGCGGCTGGGTGACGCGGGCAAATGCACGATCCAGGTCATGCCGTGCGCGATCGAGACGATCCTGCAGGTCTACGGCATCCGTCGATCCGGTGAGCTCGACAAGACGTTCAATGAATGCGCCGGACGGTTCCGGGGACGCTTCACCCAGGGCGCACTCGCTGAATGCACGGACGCAGAGCAACAGGCCCCTCGCAGCGGAAAGATCAGGGGAAGGCGACGTCAGGCGGAAGAACCAGTCCGGCTGATCGATCTGAGCGCCCTCCAGCGCTTGAAGGTCGATTCCGGCCACGGCGGATGCATCTGCGGGACGGGCACGGGCAATGGCCCGGTCAATCTCGTCGCCGAGGGACTCCGTCGCCGCGACAACCCTGGCGCCGGCCAGGGTAAACCGGTTCACTGCGGGCGCATCCGCGAGGCAAAGTCCCTGCAATCTCTCGAGACTCGAGGTCCGCGTGTCGGCACGGTCCGGCGGAACCAGGGCGAGTCTGACCTGAAAGAGGGGGCCGGCATTGGTGGTAACCGTCAACGCCGTCATCAGGCGTTGCACCAGCTTGTCAGTCCATGTCCGCGCGCCGAGCGGTCTCGGTCCATCGGAACGCGCCTCCGGATCGTCGTGGTGGTGAACGATGGCAAGATCGATGGCCGCTCCGAAGGCCGGCGTGCGCCTGCCGTAACGTCCGGTTGCCAGAATGGCCAGGGCGCCACCCCGCAAGGAGCCGTGCCGCTCGCCAAACCGGGCAACCGAGCGGCAGAAGAGCTGACCGATGACCACGTCACGCAGGTTGGCGAGGTCGTTCACGACTCCTGCGGGGTCGCCGTCGCCTTCGAGAAGTCGGACTGCAAGGCGGAACTCGCGATCGTGAAACCAGCGTCGGACCCGATCGAGCATATCCTCCTCGTGTTCCGCCATCCCGAGGTTGTCCGAGAGGTCTTCATCGAGAAGGGACTTCGAGGGTAGCGGTTTGCTGAACTCACCGGCGAGAGCATAGTCAAGGAGAACCGGAGACGCGCCAAGCATGGCAGCAAGGCGTGGAGCCGCTGCCATGATTCCGGCCACGAGATCGATGAGGCGCGGGTGACGCTCCAGGAGGGAAAAGAACCGCACACCGGCGGGAAGGTGGCAGAGAAAGTCATGAAAAGCCCGAAGGGCCCTGTCAGGATCTCCCGTCGCTGCCAGCCCGGTCAGCAGGTGCGGAAGCAGCAATTCGACAAGTTCGCGTGACCGTTCGTGGCGCAGGGCACGGACCTCTCCGGCGCGCCAGGCGCCAAGGCGGGCGGCCATTCCGGCGGTGTCCGCAAACCCCATGTCCTGCAATGCGACCACCAGGTCTCCTTCCTGGGCTGCAGGCACCGGTCGGGCCTGTTCGTCCGATTCGAAGAAGCGGCTGTAGTGACGTTCGACCGACCGCAGGACACCCTCGAGGTGGTCTGCGAAGGCCGTACGGTCATGGTATGCGAGGAATGTTGAGACGTGATCGAGCCTTCCCGGGGTGACGGGAACCTCGTGTGTCTGTGCATTGTCGATCATCTGCAGGCGGTGTTCGACACGGCGCAGTTCACCGTACGCCTCACTGAGGTCGAGTCGTGTCTGGCGATCAATGAGCGCCGCCTCACAGAGGGCGTCAAGGGCATCGCAGGTTGCCCGCCGGCGCAGGTCGGGGTTGCGGCCACCGAAAATCAGCTGGTGTGCCTGGGCAAGAAACTCGATCTCCCGAATGCCACCGCGGCCGAGCTTGAGATTGTGACCGGGAACCCGGACAACCGCTCCGCCTCTCGCCGCATGAATCTTCCTGCGGATCGAGTGAATGTCCCTGATCGCCTCGAAATCCAGATGGCGGCGCCACACGAAGGGTCTGAGCCGTGCCAGGAAGGCCTCGCCCGCCTCCAGATCACCGGCGACGGGGCGCGCCTTGATCATCGCCGAGCGTTCCCAGTTCTGGCCAAGACTCTCGTAGTAGAGTTCCGCGGAATCGACTGACATGGCGAGCGGCGTGGCGCCAGGGTCGGGGCGCAGCCTGAAATCCGTCCTCAAGGCGAAACCGTCGGCAGTGGGCTCCTGGAGCAGCCTGACGAAGTTCCGGACGAGACGCACCGAGGTCGCAAGTGAATCGGGGCCGAAGCGGGCAAACCGTTCGTCGTCCCAAAGGGCGATGAGATCGATGTCGCTTGAATAGTTCAGCTCGCGACCTCCGAGCTTGCCCAGAGCAAGAACAATGAAGCCGCTCTCCCTTGCCGGGTCATCGCTCCGGGCGGCGCCGCCGGGGATGCCGGCGAGGAGGTGGGACGTGGCGACACGGCAGGCGGTTTCGGCGTATCGGGAGAGAGCGTCCGTGACCTCCCGCCAGTGCCACAACCGGGAAATGTCGCCGAGGGCCGTCGCCACCGCGATCATGGCCCGCGCTTGGCGCAGCCGGCGCACGAGGCCGGTTCCCGCATCATCCTGGGCGAGCCTTTCGAGAGCGGCCCGCACACTGGCCTCGGGACCCTCACTCGCCCAGAGCGAGACGACTTCCGGGTGTCGCACCAGACAGCGGGCCAGATAGGGGCTGTTGCCGAACACGGCATCGAGAAGGGCACTTCCGGTGGCATCGCGGCTCAACTCGTGCGACACTTCCCTGACTTCGGGCAGGAGATCGCAGGCAGCCAGCCAGCGTTCCCGCCGCACGATTGCCTGTTCCCTGTCGTATGGCTCCGGCAGGGTGGTGATCTTTTCAAGGGTCCGGAAGGTCATGTCGGCACCAGCAAGCACTCCGTCAACCGTGGTCAGACTGGCCGGTACGGTCAAGGGGCTCCCGTGCGGTATGCCGCAATTGTAGGCCGTCGCCTGCTGCGGACCCTCATCCACGGTCTGGGGATTCTCGCAGGACTCATCATTCTGGCACTTCTGGGACTTGCCTGGAGGCTCCAGGAAGGCCCGATCGTACTCGGCGAGGCAACACCCTGGGTGTTGGACATGATCGAAAGGAGCGTTCCCGACTTCTCCTTTCAGGTGTCCGATGCCGCTCTCTCCGGCGGCGATTGGCGGACAACCTACGGACTCAGTCTTTCCGACGTTCGTGTCCTCGACAAGCACGGTGAAATCGTCTTCGAGTCGCGTGATGTCGAAGTCGACATGTCTCTGCCGGCACTGATCGAGGCGGAGTTGCGGCCCGTTGGCATCACGATCGGCGGGGCCAGGATCCGGCTCGTTCGGGAAACCGGCGGCAACATCAGCTATGCATTGGCCGATTCGCTGACAGACGCATCTCCGGAAGCCTCGCTTCTCGACTGGGCTCTCCACGCCGGTTCCGCGCCACCCCTGGACCGGTTGAACCATGTCCGCTTCGATCAAGCTGACATCACCATCGAGGACCTGGACAGCGGTCTTTCCTGGGATGCACCCGATTCCCTTCTCGTCCTTGCGCGCGAGGACGACTTCCTCAACATCGACCTCGAGACCGTTCTCGTCTCCGAAGCCCGGATGCTTCCTCTCGAGCTCTCCGCAGTTCACCGGCGAGGGACCTCCCGCGTCGATGTGTCGGGCAACCTGATGAATCTCGACCTTGCATCGCTTCCTGAAATCATGCCGTCACTGGGTGATCTCTCCGGCTCGATGATGCTCCTCGATACCGCCTTCCAGCTTGCTCTCGACGATGAACTGGAGCTGGCAGAAGGATCGTTCGTTCTCGGCACCGGGGGCGGGCGCCTCGCCATGCCGGGTGTCTTCGGGGAACCGATCGAACTCGGCCCTGCAACGCTGGCGGGGCGCCTCCTGCCCGCCTTCGGGGGACTGGAGATCAGCCATCTTGTGGCAGGCATCGAGGAAGGAAGCCTCGAGGCGGACCTGACACTGAACGGCTGGACCGATGACTCCACCATCGAATGGACCATCGCCGTCGCCGACCTGCCGGTCGACCATCTCTCCCGTTACTGGCCCGTCACCGCCGCACCGACGGCGCGGCACTGGATCGTCAACAACCTCTCGAACGGTGTCATCAGGCAAGGCACCCTGGGAATGCGCTCCACGCTTGGCAACCTCTCCTCTGATGATCCGTCGACATCAGGCCTGGAGATCACGGTCGATGTTGACGGCGTCACGATCGACTACGTGCCTGGCATGCCACCCCTTGCAGACGTCGACGGTGACGTCACCATTGCACAAGACATGGTCGCCATCGAAGCGTCTGGCGGCAGCATCGGCGCGATCACGGCCGGCCGGGGTCTCGTCACGCTGGAGGGCTTCGATGGTGTGATGCAAGTCCGTGTCGATCTCACCGGCCCGATCCGGGACGTGCTGGCCGTCGCCGCCCATGAACCGCTGTCCTTTTCGTCACCGGAACGATTTGATCCCGACACGATCACCGGGTCGCTCTCCGGCACCCTGGACATCACCGTCACAGACCTGGTCGATCCCGGAACAGACGACGTCGGCTACCGGTTTGCCGGCAGTCTTGACGGTCTCGGCCTTCCCGTCGCCAGCTACCAGGTCACCGGGGGCAACGGGACATTCTCCTTTGCGGAACCCGGTCTCATTGAAGTCAACGGAGACCTGCGGCTCAACGGCGTGCCTGTGGCCGGCGGCTGGCGGCTGGCGCTCGCCGGCGACGCAGAGGTGCGCGAGAGGCTGGAGATCACGGCCCGCATGGATGAGAACCACCGTGCCGCACTCGGCCTCGTCGATCCCTTCGCATCCACGGGGGACGTTGACGTCACGGTATTGCGGACCGTTTCAGGGAATGGTGCAATCGCCTGGCGCGTGGACGCGGACCTTCGGCATCTCGCTTTCGGTCCTGCCCCCCCGGTCGGCGCCAAATCCGCGGGCGAACCCGGATCCGTCCACCTTCTCGCCGTCGAGGAGGATGGCGCTTTCGTCATTCGCGCACTCGATGTCCAGGCAGGAAGCATCATGGCGCGTGCAACCGGCACCGTCACGCCGCAATCCGTCCATCTCGATGTGGAAAGACTGGCGTTCGGACGTACGGATGTCGCTGGTACGCTCGAAATCTCACCGGATGACCTCCATTCCATCACAGTCCATGCGGGATCGATCGACATGGTCCCGCTGGGCGACAGCGACGGAACGACTGCGATACTGCCCCGCCTGAAGATCGCAGGTACGGTCAATCGCTTGTGGACGACGGACGACCGGCTGGTGCGCAACCTCGTCTTCGACGCCGAATATGACGGCGACAGGTTCGAAAGCCTCAATGCCGCCGGGGAAATCGAGGGTGGATCACTGGTGGCCCTGCAGATCTGGCGGGTGTCACCGGAGGAACGCCGGTTCGACTATCGCGCCGAGAACATGGGCGATACCGTGCGGGTGTTTGCCGGAATGGACAACATCGATGGGGGCGAACTGGCGGTCAGGGGCTGGTTCGACGAAACACGGACTCCGTCGGTTATCATCGGTACCGTCACGGCAGACCGATTCGCAGTGCGTGATGCGCCCGTCCTGGCGCACCTCTTTGCCGCCGCTTCGCTGCCCGGTCTGGCCAACATCCTGAACAACCAAGGCCTCGTCTTCGATGCGGCTCTGCTTCCCTTCCGCCAGGAAAACGAACGCATCACCGTCACGGATGGACGTCTCTACGGGCAGGGAATCAGAATTCTCCTCGAAGGCGACATCCACACCGATCAGGAACAGGTGAATTTCGCCGGCACCATGGTGCCGACGAATCCTCTCAACACCATATTCGAGGACATTCCCCTCTTGGGTGACATCATCACCGGGACCGAAGAGGACGGTGGCATCTTCGCCTTCACGTTCAATGTTGACGGACCGGCCGACGATCCGGATGCCCGCGTCAACCCTCTCTCGATCCTGGCACCGGGAATTCTGCGCAAGCTGTTCACCGAATCGCCCGGCAGGGAATAGACCGGTCATCCGGAACGCGCGAGACGCGGCAGGTCCGTCACCTGCCCGCCCGAGGCACGATGAGTGCGTGACGCTTGCGGCCGGCGGAAAGCTTGACTGCTCCGTCATTGAGATCGGTAAGGGTAATCTTCAGAAACTCGTCGGAAATGACCGTATCGTTGAGGCGGGCGCCACCTCCCCGGATGAGCCGGCGCGCATCCGAGCGAGTCGCGGCAAGGCCGGCGCGATGGAATGCCTCGAAGGCCAACAGTCCGTCATCGAAACTGGCCTGCGGGAGCGTCGTGACAGGCAGGCCACGCGACACCCCTCCTTCCTCGAAGGTGCTTCGTGCGGTCGCCGCACAGCGACGCGCCTCGGCCTCCCCGTGACACAGGCGTGTCGTCTCGTTGGCAAGGACCTTCTTGGCCTCGTTGATCTCCGCGCCCTCGAGTCTCTCGAGACGGACGATTTCGGCGATGGCCAGATCGGTAAACAGGCGTAGAAAGCGGCCGACATCACCGTCCTCGGTGTTTCTCCAGAACTGCCAGAAGTCCCAGGGCGAACGCATGCCTGCATCGAGCCATACGGCACCCTTTGCCGTCTTGCCCATCTTGGCGCCCGATGCTGTCGTGATGAGCGGCGTCGTCAGTCCGAAGAGCGGCGCATCCACGAGGCGGCGTCCAAGATCGACGCCGTTGACAATGTTGCCCCACTGATCGGATCCGCCCATCTGCAGCGTACATCCGAAACGCCGCTGCAGTTCCACGAAGTCGTAAGCCTGGAGGATCATGTAGTTGAATTCGAGAAACGTCAGGGCCTGTTCGCGTTCCAGTCTGGATTTCACCGAATCCATCGACAGCATACGGTTGACCGAAAAATGGCGCCCGACGGTGCGCAGGAACGGAATGTAGAGAAGTTCCGAAAGCCATTCGTCGTTGTCGACCATCACGGCATCCGTGGCTCCGTCACCGAACGCGAGGTACCTTGAGAACACCTTCCTGATACTCGCCTTGTTGGATGCGATGGCCTCATCGTCGAGCAGCGGCCGCGCCTCGTCGCGAAATGAGGGATCCCCGACCTTCGTGGTGCCGCCACCCATGAGAACGATCGGCTTGTGACCGCACCGCTGCAGGTGCCGCAGCAGCATGATCGAGACCATGTTGCCGACGTGGAGACTGGGCGCCGTGCAATCGAAACCGATGTAGCCGACGACCTGACCGGCGGCGACCTTGGCGTCGAGGGCTTGCGTATCGGTGCACTGGTGCATGAACCCGCGGTCGATGATCGTCCGCAGGAAGTCGGAAGCGGGGCTGTTCATGATGGCGCAGTCTGCCGCCGCTCACCGGATCAGGCAAGCGTCGCATTGCAGGTGACGGGAGCACCGCAATAGACTGGCGTCATGACGGTCGCTCAGGGGGGCTCGAGACTGGTGAAGAGAGCCATCGGACTGATGAGCGGCACCTCCCTCGACGGGATCGACGCCGCGCTCATCGAGACCGATGGCGTTACGGCCGTGCGTCGCGGCGCTGCCCTGACACTTCCCTTCGATACCGCTCTTCGCAGCGATCTCAAGGCCTGTCTCGGCGGTGGCGGCGATGTTCCGGCCACGGCACACCGCCTCACGTTGCTGGCGGGAGAGGCTGTCGGTCGCCTGCTCGGCAGAGCCGGCATGAAGCCTGACGACATCGATGTGATCGGCTTTCACGGGCAGACCATCGTCCACCGGCCCGCAGAAGGGCTGACCTGGCAGATCGGCAACGGTGCCCTCCTGGCCGAGGCCACCGGCATCGATGTGGTCTGCGACTTCCGCAGCCGCGACATGGCTTCGGGCGGTGAGGGAGCGCCGTTGGCGCCCCTCTACCATGCTGCCCTCGCTGCCGCCCTTGACCGGTCTCCCGTCTGCATCCTCAATGTCGGTGGCGTGGCGAACGTGACGTGGATTGGCGATGGGAAGCTGATCGCCTTCGATACCGGACCCGGAGGAGCCCTGCTTGACGACTGGACCCTGGCACGGACCGGGGAGCCCTTCGACAGGGATGGAGGCCTCGCTGCCCGGGGAAAGCCCTGTCACGACCGCGTGACGGCCGTCTTCCACAACAACCCGTGGTTTGATCGTCCGCCTCCCCGGTCGCTGGACCGTGACGCGATCGCCATCGATCTCGCCGGCCTGTCCACGGCGGACGGCGCCGCTACTCTCGTCGACCTCACGGCCGAGGCCGTGGAGCACGCCCGCCGTTTCATGCCGCGCGACCCGATGATGTGGATCGTCTGTGGCGGCGGCCGTCGCAACCGGCATCTCGTCGCCGCATTGCAGCACCGCCTCGCTCCGCAGGTGAGGGTGGCGGAAGACGTCGGCTGGGACGGAGACAGCCTCGAAGCCGAGGCCTTCGCCTACCTTGCCGTGCGCTCCCTTGCCGGCCTGCCACTCAGCCAGCCCTCGACCACCGGTTGCCGCGAGCCGGTCACGGGAGGCGCATATCATCGCGTCCGGCAGGCGTAATCCCGGACGAGCCCCCTCACCGTCTCCATGTCGTTCTCAAAGAAATGTCCCGCGCCCTCGATCATCTCGAAACGCAGTGACCGCGAGAGAGAAACCAGGGTTCCGGCCAGTGCCGCGACATCATCGGGAGCAACGATGGCATCGGCACTGCCCTGGATGATGAGGCCATCGGCGGGGACCGGACCCAGGAATGACCAGTCGCGTGAGGTCGCGTCGGGAGCCACCAGCACGAACCGGCCGATGTCGGGACGCTTCATCAGGACCCTGGCGGCGATCCAGGCTCCAAAGGAAAACCCGGCAATCCACGTTGTCGACGACTCAGGATGCCGGCGTTGCATCCAGTCGACGACGGTGAGTGCGTCATCGACCTCTCCGTCGCCGCCGGCGTGTTCTCCCGAGCTGCGTCCGACACCCCGGAAATTGAAGCGGGTCGCGTGGCATCCCGCCTCGACGAGGCTGCGGAAGATGGCGTAGGCCACCTTGTTGTTCATGGTACCGCCGTGAAGCGGATGGGGATGAAGGACGACGGCTACCGGACAGGAGGGATCGGCAGCGCCGGCATGGCGTGCTTCCAGCCGGCCCCGGGGACCGGGGATGAAGAATTCGGGCATGGTGTCCTCCTTCGTGGCGCAACGGGAATACTTGACGCCTGCAGTCGGATATCTATGTCTGAAAGACGGGCATCAATCCCCGTTACCGACAAGAACGGCTGGAAGGCACCATGTTCAAGACTCTCAAGCACGATATGCGCGCACCCTTCGGGCGCGACCCGGCCGTGCGCAATCTTCTGGAAGTGGTGCTGTGCTATCCCGGTTTTCACGCCCTCGCGTTCTACAGGATCAGCCACTGGCTGTGGATCCGCGGCCTCAAGCTGCCCGGACGGTTCATCTCCCACGTCGGCCGGTTCCTCAGCGGCATCGAGATCCATCCGGGCGCCACCATCGGACAGGGATTCTTCATCGACCACGGCATGGGCGTAGTGATCGGCGAAACCTCCGAAATCGGCGATAATGTCACACTCTACCACGGCGTCACGCTCGGCGGGACGACCTGGAACCAGGGCAAGCGGCATCCGACACTGGCCGACAATGTCGTCGTTGGCGCCGGCGCCAAGATTCTCGGGCCGGTGGTCGTCGGCAAGGGCGCTCTGGTCGGTTCCAATGCCGTTGTCGTCAAGGACGTCGCTCCGGGGACCACGGTCGTCGGAATCCCTGCGCGCACCGTCGACTCCGGCGCGCAGAAGCGCGACTCCTTCTTCGCCGCCTACGGTGTCTCTTCGGCCGACATGCCCGACCCGGTCAGCAAGGCACTGGCCAGTGTTCTCGACCACATCGACGATCTCGAGTCGCGCCTTGCCCGGATCGAGGACCCCGGGAGCACTGCCAGCGCCAAGGATTCTCAACCCCCTCGCGCGAGCCTGGACGCAACCTGCGACGATGACGACACCCGGGGCGGGCACCGGGCCGACGACCCATGAAGCTCGGATCCCGGGGACGCTATGCCGTGATGGCCATGGTCGACCTCGGCCTCAATGCCGGAGCGCGCCCTGTTCGACTTGCGGACGTCTCGTACCGGCAGGAAATCCCGCTCTCCTACCTCGAACAACTGTTCGCCCGGCTGCGCCGCCACGGACTTGTCAACAGCGTCCGTGGACCCGGTGGGGGATACCTGCTTGCCCATCCTGCCCGCCGCATCTCGATCATGGATGTCGTGGCGGCAGTGGACGAACCGACACGGGTCACGCGGTGCCGCAACGAGAGTCCCTCAAGAGGCTGCATGACAAGCCGGACTCGCTGTCTCACCCACGACCTGTGGGCCGGACTTGGTGAACAGATCGAAACGTTCCTCGATGACGTCACCCTCGAGGACGTGTGCCAGGGGCCTCAGCAGGCCGCGACCCACTATCTCGACCACAACGCCACGTCACCCTTGCGCCCGCAAGCACGCAAGGCGGCCTTCCGGGCGATGGCGTGCGCCGGCAATGCCTCATCGGTTCACCGCCATGGCCGCCATGCCCGGTCGCTCATCGAGGATGCCCGTGAAATCGTGGCGTCCTATGTCGGGTGCAGCCCCCTTGAGGTTGTCTTCACCTCAGGTGGAACGGAAGCCAACAATCTGGCGCTCCTCGGCCCGGACTGCAGGCGTGTCCTGATCTCGGCCATCGAACACCCATCGGTGGCGAGAGCCGTCCGCGGTTCCGTCGCCATTCCCGTCGACCACCATGGATGTGTCGACCTGGAGGTCCTCGAAGCCGAGCTTGCCCATGATGCCGGCCCGGCCCTTGTTTCGGTGATGGCAGCCAACAACGAGACCGGAGTCGTGCAGCCTCTGGCCGATGTCATGCATATCGCCCGCCAGCACGGCGCCCTGATTCACTGTGATGCCGTGCAGGCCGCCGGACGCTACTGCGGCGCCTGGCAGGAGGCTGACCTCGTTAGCCTTTCAGCACACAAGTTCGGCGGAATGACCGGAGCCGGAGCGCTGATCGTGCGTGATGGCGTTCCCCTTGCCGCCCGTTCGCGGGGCGGCGGCCAGGAGTACGGACTGCGCGCCGGCACCGAGTCGCTCGCCGCCATTGCCGCCTTCGGCGCGGCCGTGACCGCCGCTTCCGGTGACGATGCGGCGCGCCTTCGCCAGCTTCGCGATGACATGGAGGCACGCATGCTGGACGCTGTGCCGGATGCTGTGGTCTTCTCGGGCGATGCCGGACGCCTCGACAACACGCTGGCCATCGCACACCCTGAAATCGATGCCGAGACCATGGTGATGAGCTTCGATCTGGATTGTGTTGCGATCAGCGCCGGATCCGCCTGCTCCTCCGGCAGGATGGAGCCGTCGGCTGTCATCGAGGCCATGGGATTTCCATCGCTCAGCCGCCACGCTGTGCGCCTCAGCCTCGGGTGGTCGAGCACTCCCGAGGATAGCGACGCCGCGGTGAGGGCCTGGAAGGCCGCCGATACCCGGCACCGGGCACGAAGGCAGGCAGCGCGATGACACCCCTTTATCTCGACTGCAACGCCACCACTCCGGTGGATCCCGTCGTCGTCGATGCCATGATGCCCTGGTTCCGCGAGCAGTTCGGCAATCCGCACTCGGTCAACCACACGTTCGGGACGGATGCCGCTGCCGCCGTCGAGGACGCACGCCGGTCCATCGCCCGTCTCGTCGGCGCCGACGCGCGGGAGATCATCTTCACGTCCGGAGCCACGGAGTCCAACAACCTGGCGATCAAGGGCGCAGCCCGGTTCGAGAGGAGAATGAGGGGACGCCGCAACCGGATCATCACCGTGGCCAGTGAACACAAGTGCGTTCTCGAAAGCGTCAAGGCGCTGGAGGCGGAAGGGTTCGCCACGGACGTGCTGCCGGTCGGGACCGATGGCACGGTGGAGACCGAACGTCTCGCACGCGCACTCGATGACGACGTCATCCTGGTGTCGGTGATGGCGGCCAACAACGAAATCGGCACCCTGCAACCCCTCGCCGACATCGGCGCCATGACTCGTGCCTGCGGCGCCCTCTTTCATTGCGATGGGGCCCAGGCCGCCGGACGGATACCGCTCGATGTCAACACGGCAGCCATCGATCTGATGAGTCTCTCCGGCCACAAGGTCTACGGACCCAAGGGCATCGGCGTCCTCTATGTGCGCCGCCGGCCGCGGGCGCGGATCGAACCGCTGTTTTCCGGTGGCGGCCAGGAACGGACCCTGCGTTCTGGCACCGTGCCGGCACCCCTGGCCATAGGCTTCGGCAAGGCAGCGGACCTCGCCGCCCCCCGCCAGGTGGAGGAAGCGACAAGGCTCGACACCCTCGCGCGCGCCCTCATCAACGGTCTCCCCGGCGTCTCCCTCAACGGACCGCCTCTCGACAGCCGCCTGCCCGGCAACCTCAATCTCCTCATCGAGGGCGTTGATGCCGGACACCTGATATCCCGGGTCCCCGAACTCGCCTTCTCCACCGGTTCGGCCTGCACGTCCGCCGTCGTCGAGCCCTCCTACGTGCTGCGCGCCATCGGTCTCACGCCCGGGCAAGCCGCCTCATCCATCCGCCTCGGCATTGGCCGCTTCACCACATCCGACGACATCGCCTTCGCCAACGAGCGCCTCACCCACGCCATCAACCGCTGCCGTCGCGAAGCCTGAAAGCAATCAGCCCGGGCATCGCGCCCAATTCGACCGGAGAGCGTCCGCTCGGGTCCCGGAACGCCGGCACATCGCATTCCGCGTCCTCCGGATGGCCGGCCGCCCATATGCGGCACGGGTCGTGCCTCAGGAAACGGATCCACGCGGTCGCGCAATCGCACGGCCCATGCGGGGGCCTGGTTTTCCAGTCGCGGGACCTGATCGCAAGATCGCGCAAGGCCATCCGCCGATCACCGGGGTCGCCTCGGGCCATCGCGACGGGCATGATGACGGCGGCCAATGACATCGCATGACCAGTGTTCTCAACGCGCACGCGACTCATGATCGGCGTAAGCGATTAAAGTTCGCCGTCATTCTGGATCACCCTGCCAAGGGGGCGTTTTCCGAATTTCTGTTTGACAGCATAGGTCGCGCGCCCTATTGATCGGCCATCCGTGTGGGTTTCTTCGGGATGGCGGTTATGGCGGCATGGTTTGGATCGAAGGCGACGTCGGGGCTCTGCCAGGCGATCATCGCGGCGATGCCGCCTCATTCCGTGTATATTGAGTCGCACTTGGGGAGCGGCGCCATCATGAGGCGCAAGCCGCCGGCGCTGCGCAACATCGGCATCGATCTGAACCGTCGGGCGATCGACGGCTTTCGCTGCGACATTCCGGTCGAACTTCACCACGGCTGCTGCCACCGGTTCCTGGCCGAGTTCCCGTTCGCCGGGGACGAACTGGTCTACAGCGACCCTCCCTATGTGCAGTCGTCACGCAAGTCGCAGCGCCGCTACCGCTTCGATTACACGGATGGCGACCATGTCGAGCTTCTCGGCATCCTGAGATCGCTGCCGTGCGCGGTGATGATCTCCGGCTATCCATCCGGTCTCTACGACAAGCATCTGGCCGGCTGGCGCTCGCTCTCGCTGCAGGTGAACAACCAGTCCTGCATCGTCACCGAGAAGCTGTGGTTCAACTTCGAGCCGGACCGGGTGCACTGGGCGTCCCTTGCCGGACGGAACTTCACGCACCGCCAGACCGTCAAGCGCAAGGCGGCAAGCTGGGGCCGCCGCTATGCGGCGATGCCGCGGGCCGAGCGTCTGGCGGTGATGGCGGCGCTGATGGCCGTCGAGGCCGACGCATGAGCACGCCGCCGGCGGGCGATGCCGGCGACCTCGTCGACCGGGTCGAGATCCTCGGCCAGGAACTGTCCCGCATGCTCGAGGACGCCGTTCTGGCGCCGCCGGTCGCCGGGATGGTGCGATCGCTGATTGACATGTCCGGGCAGCTGGCGGCCAGGACCAGGGCCCAGGACGCGCACATCGCCGAGATGATGTCCACACTCTCCGCCCTTACCGCCCAGATCGCCCGCCTCGAGAGAACCCTGCACGGTTCGCGCTCGGAGAAGAAGAAAGACAGCGCGGACGGCGCCGGCGACACCAGCGCTGCGGACAACCGCCGACGT
>MPMV01000009.1 GCA_002238685.1 bacterium EF100-94H03 bin56 | reverse complement strand
CGGATGCGGGCTAGAGAACACCCATGATGTCGGATTCCTTCATGACGAGGAGTTCCTCGTCGTCGATCCTGATTTCGGTGCCTGACCACTTGCCGAACAGGACCCGGTCGCCCTTGGCGACATCGAGCGGCTGAACGGTGCCGCGGTCGTCACGTGCTCCTGGCCCGACGGCCATCACTTCGCCTTCCATCGGCTTTTCCCTGGCAGTGTCCGGGATGATGATCCCGCCCGCGGAAACCTCGTCGCTGTCAGTACGGCGCACGAGAACGCGGTCATGCAACGGTCTGAAACCCATGAGCTCTCTTCCTCTTCGTGAGTGGCGGGGCAGGTGCCCGCCGTGATGTGTTGGCACTCGCCGGCGGCGAGTGCCAACACACATGGTGTCGCGTTCGTCCCTGTCAAGACCGTTTCGTCTGCCTGGGCCTCCGGACCTTTAAGGACTCGACGCAGCCGCTTGCGATGGTGTCGCGCAGAGACCTGAGGAATCCTTGCGCCGAATGGCGCCGCCGCAATCGTGATCCGCTCCTGGGTCTGCTGGAGGTTCACGTGCATGGCAGGCCGGTCGGGCAGCCGGCTCAGCCTCGCTGCGCCAGGGCAGGCCGCCCTTCCGATTCCGGGGTAGCAGAGGTGCCGGAGTGTGTGTTATGCATTGGGCTTGGCGGTGAACTGTTGAGGAGGCACAAAGGCGCCATGGCAGTGACAGACAGTGCCCGGACTGTTGCCTATGGGGACACCCGGAAGTCCTCCCTGATCTTTCGCGTGAACACCCTGTTCCTGCGTCACGAGTGGATCAGGGGATATACCCTGCTATCGCCGACCCTGCTGGTGATGGTCATGCTGATGTGCCTGCCGGTGTTCATGCTGGTGACCTACAGCTTCTGGACCCAGAACTATCTGGATATCGACAGGACGTTCACACTTGCCAACTACGAGGCCTTCTTCCAGAAGCCGATCTATGTTGCCCTGATCATGAAGTCGGTCAGGATGTCGCTCTTCTGCACCTTCGCGACGATCATCCTCGCCTACCCGATGGCATACTTCATCGCCTTCAAGGTCAAGAGCAACAAGCTGGTCTGGCTCATTCTCATCACCGTACCGTTCTGGACGAGCTATCTGCTTCGCGTCTTCGCCTGGAAGGTCATCCTCGGGTACAACGGTGTCGTCAACTCGGGCCTGATCAGTGTTGGCCTGATCGGCGAACCCCTGCAGTTCCTGCTCTACAATCCCACGGCCGTGGTGCTGACCCTGGCGCACGCATGGGCCGCCTTCGCCATTCTTCCCATCTACGTGTCGCTGGAGAAGATCGACAGATCCTACCTCGAGGCGGCCACCGATCTGGGTGACACCCCCTCGGAGCGTTTCTGGCGGGTGACCTGGCCGCTGTCGCTTCCCGGCGTTATCGCGGCGGGCCTTCTGGTCTTCATTCCGACCGTCGCCGACTACGTGACACCGCGCCTTGTGGGTGGCACGACGGGCATCATGATCGGCAACATCATCCAGTCGCAGTTCGGCAAGGCCAACAACTGGCCATTGGGCGCGGCTCTGTCCGTGATTGTCATGTTGATGATTGCCTTCCTGGTGGTTGTCTTCATTGTCACGACGACCCGTGGAAGGGCGCGATCCGCATGACCGACACGACTGCCCCAGGGAACCTGACGGCCCAGAAGGCCGCACAGGACGCGCGCGGCGAGGAAGCGCCACAGTACTTCGCCTCCAAGCATGAGGGATATCACTGGACCGCCGAGGCACCGATGTTCCTCTACGCGGTCTGGTATCTCGCCTTCCTTTATATCCCGGTGCTGTTCCTGCCGCTGTTTTCGTTCAACGACTCCATCTATGTCGCCTTTCCGCTCAAGGGCTTTTCCCTCGAGTGGTATGGCGACATGGTGAACACGCAGCAGTTGCTCGAGTCCCTCGCCAACAGCCTCAAGGTGGGTGGCGCCGTGGCGGTCCTCTCCACGGTCCTGGGACTATTCGCGGCCAAGTCCATGACGCGCTACGTGATGCCTGGCAAGGGTGCCCTCACGGCCTTCATCATGCTGCCGCTTGTGGTTCCAGGCATCATTCTCGGCATCTCCCTGCTGGTGATCACCAACATGGTCGGGATGCCACTTTCCCTCTACACCATCGGTCTTGCGCACACGCTGGTCAGCGTGCCATTCGCCATGCTGGTGCTGATTTCCCGCCTTGAGGGTTTTGACAGGAACCTGGAGGAAGCCTCGCTCGACCTTGGCGAGGGTCCGTTGCGGACCTTCTTCCGGGTGACCCTGCCGCTTGCCTGGCCGGGCATCCTGGCGAGCCTGCTTCTCACCTTCACGATCTCCTTCGACGAGTTCATCCTTGCCTTCTTCCTGGCGGGCAACGAAGCGACACTGCCGGTCTACATCTGGAGTCAGTTGCGCTTTCCGAGCAGATTGCCGATGGTGCTGGCCCTTGGCGCCACCATCCTGATCTTCTCGTTCTTCATCGTGACTGTCGCCGAGGTGTTGCGCAGGCGCGGCGTCGGCCCGCAGAGCGGATCGGCGATCTGACCGGATCGGACAGGAATGACCTGCTACATCTTCACATTGCAACCTTGACGGACAGGGCTCATGGCACGTGACGACTACATTTCGATGACACACACGTCGAAGCACTTCGGCAGCGTCAAGGCTGTCGACGATGTAACCTTCGACATTGGCGAGGGAGAGTTCTTTTCCCTTCTTGGTGCTTCCGGATGCGGCAAGACGACGCTGCTGCGGATGCTGGCGGGTTTCGAGCAGCCCACCCTGGGCAACATCTTCATCGACGGCCAGCCGCAGGCCGGGGTGCCGCCACACCATCGTCCGGTCAACATGGTGTTCCAGAACTACGCCATCTTTCCGCATCTCAACGTCAACCGGAACATTGCCTACGGCATGCGCAAGTCGGGCCTCTCCAAGGCGGAGATTGACCGACGGGTGGACGAGATGCTCAATCTCATCAAGCTGCCCGGCTACGGCGCCCGGGCCGCCCACCAGCCGGCCGGGCGACGGCGCCGGGGGCGCCCACCAGCTGTCCGGTGGCCAGCGTCAGCGCGTCGCCCTGGCGCGCGCCCTGATCAAGCAGCCCAAGGTGTTGCTGCTCGACGAGCCGCTCGGCGCTCTTGACAAGAAACTGCGCGAGCAGATGCAGCTCGAGTTGCGGGCGCTCCAGCGCGATGTCGGCATCACCTTCGTGTTCGTCACCCACGATCAGGAAGAGGCCATGACGATGTCCGACCGCATTGCGGTCATGTCGCTCGGCAAGGTTCTGCAGATCGATTCGCCGGCCCGGCTCTATGAGGTGCCGCAGGTGAAGGAAGTGGCGGACTTCATTGGCACGGTCAATCTCTTCGAAGGCGCCATCAAGGGCCGGGAGGGTGACAGCACCATCGTCGATGCAGAGGGCCTGGGGACCGTCCGCTCGACGGCCTCCGGCGCCGATGCGCCCCCGTCGGGACCGATCACCGTCGCCATTCGTCCCGAGAAGTTCCAGATCACCTTCTCTGAACCGGAGGAGACCGGGAACATGGTGACGGGCACCATGCAGGCAGCTGCCTATCTCGGTGACCGCAGTCACTACTATGTCACCGTGGATGGGCGTGAGGAGCCGATCGCTGTCGCCGCCCAGAATGCCCAGCGTCAGCTTTCGGTCGTGGGCCAGCACCACGAACGTGTCTGGCTGACATGGAATGACGATTCGGCCCTCTTGCTGACCGCCTGAACCACCGCAACCCCCGCCTGCGGGCGAGCTGCGGGGATCGATGCGTTACAGCGCCACGATTGCGCGCCTCGAGAACGAGGGATCGCGGGCCTGGGACATTCATGCCCGTGCCCAGGAGGAGCGTCGCCGCGGACGCGATGTCATTCTCCTCAGTATCGGTGACCCGGACTTCCCCACTCCACCCGGGATTGTCGATGCCCTTGTGGAGAGCGTCTCACAGGGGGACACCCACTATGGGGAGGTGGACGGCGCCAGGGAGCTGAGGCACGCCATTGCCGACAGACATGCCCGCGAAACGGGAGCGAATGTCACCTGGGAGAATGTCACCGTGACGCCCGGTGCCCAGGGCGCGCTCTTCGGAGCCATCATGTGTCTCGCCCAGCCAGGTGACGAAGTGGTGGTGCCGCAGCCTTGCTATGTGACCTACGACTCCGTCGTCCAGGGCAGTGGCGCCACACTGGTCAGCGTTCCCCTGCGACCCGAACGGGCGTTTCATCTCGATGCCGATGATGTTGCGGCGGCCGTCACCCCGAGAACACGCGTGGTCATGATCAACACGCCGCACAACCCGACGGGAGCTGCCCTTGGCCAGGACGAGCTTGAAGGGCTGGCGCATCTCTGTCGGGCTCATGACCTGTGGCTTGTCAGCGACGAGGTCTACAGCCGAACACTCTTCGATGACCGCCGGCATGTCTCCCCCTTGAGCCTTCCTGGCATGGCGTCGCGTTGCGTCGTCATTGACAGCCTCTCCAAGTCCCACGCGATGACCGGATGGCGTGTCGGCTGGACGGTGGCTCCTGTGGCATTTGCCCGGCACATGTACAATCTGGCACTGGCAATCCACTACGGTTTGCCGTCATTCATCCAGGCGGCGGCCATCGAAGCGGTTCGTGGGGATTACCCCGAGGTCGCGGAGATGACGCGCCGCTACCAGACGCGTCTCGACCTGATGTGCGATTGCCTTGCCTCCTGCGGCAATCTTGCCGTCGTCAGGCCCCAGGGCGCCTGTTTCATGATGATCGATGTGCGCGCCACGGGCCTCTCGTCGATGGACTTTTCCTGGAGGCTTCTCGAGGAAGCCGGTGTCGCCGTTCTGGCGTGCGAGAGCTTCGGCAGTGCCGGTGCCGGTTTTGTCAGACTGTCGTTGACGGCGTCCGATGAAGACCTGCGCAGCGCCGGGGCGCGCATTGCCGGTTTCGCCGCCACATTGCCCGGCCGCTAGAGTCGGCGGAGGACATGAAGGTGCGTGATCGGCTACGCCATGCGCTTCCGTTGCTGGCCTTCGCCGCCCTTGCCGTGTCACTGGCGATCGGTCTCGGGCGCGATCCGTCTCGCGTGCCATCGGCCCTCATCGGCGATCCGGTGCCTGCGATTGCCCTGCCGGCCGTGGAGAACCACGGACCGTCCTTCACGTCGGTGGACTTTCAGGGTGAGGCCACACTCGTCAATGTCTTTGCTTCCTGGTGCGCGAGCTGTCTTGACGAACATCCCCTGCTGATGGAGATTGCTGCCGGAGGTGCGGCGCGAATCTTCGGCCTTGCCTACAAGGACGATCCCGCGGCGGCGTCCGCGTGGCTGGATCGTCATGGCAATCCCTATGCCGCCACTGCTGCCGACGTGAATGGCAGGGGAGGCGTGGAGTGGGGTGTGCGGGGGGTTCCCGAAACCTTCGTCGTGGATGCCGGCGGCATCATTGTCTACAAGCACGTCGGACCACTCACACGGGATGTCTGGCGCCACCACATGCTGCCGATGATCACAGGAGCCGGATCGTGACCACACCGTTGCGGACAGTCGTCTTGTGGATCCAGGCAGTCCTGCTCTGCCTTGTCGTCGGGGTGAAGCCGGCTGCGGCCCTCGACAACCTGGCCTGGCTCGATCCGCCATTTCCGGTTCCGGAGACTCCCTACCTGGTCGAGGGCGGCGGCACCGGTACCCTTGCCGAATACAGGGGCAGGGTCATCGTGCTCAACTTCTGGGCGACATGGTGTCCACCCTGCATCGAGGAAATGCCCTCACTCGACCGTCTTGCCGCACGTCATGCCGGCAGCCATCTCGCCGTCATCACCATGGCGATGGACAGGGCGAGCGAGGAGAAGATCAAGGCATTCCATGATGAACACGGGCTTCTTCACCTGACGATCCAGCGCGATCCGGAAATGAAGCTTGCGCGTTCCATGCGGCTCTTTGGCCTGCCGACGACCTTCCTTGTCGATCACCGGGGGGAGGTCGTGGCGCAGCTGGTCGGCGAGGCGCAATGGGACGGGGACGAGGCGCTGGCCGTGATCCTGCCCCTCGTGGAAGCCGCGGCGGCCGACGCACCCTGATGGAGATCCACGGGGTCGAACTGGCAGTCGCACTCGCTGCCGGCATCGTGTCGTTTCTTTCGCCCTGTGTTCTTCCCCTGGTGCCGGCCTATGTCTCCTACGTCGCCGGTGTCACCGTCGATGACCTCGCGCACCAGGATGGCCGAAGGCCGGCGATTCTGCGTGCCAGCCTCATGTTCGTGCTCGGTTTCTCGACAGTTTTCGTATTGTTTGGCGCCAGCGCGACCGCTGCTGGCGCCTTTGTCCTGCGCCACAGTGTCCTTCTTGTCGACATCGCGGCCATCGTCGTCATCCTCTTTGGCCTGGTGATGATGGGTGTGCTGCGTCTGCCGTTCCTGCAGCGCGACTTCAGGTTTCATCCGGCCCTGGGCAGGGGCAGGGCAGGGGCGGCCTATGTTCTCGGGCTTGCCTTCGGTTTTGGCTGGACTCCGTGTATCGGACCGGTCCTGGGGAGCATCCTTGCCATCGCTGCAACCAAGGTGACGATCGCCGGTGGCATCGCCTTGCTGGCTGTCTACGCCCTTGGCCTGGGGTTGCCATTTCTCGCCGCCGCGCTCTTTACCGGCGTCTTCGTGCGTCACCTGGGAGGCCTGGGCCGGTTCGGCCACCGGCTGCAGATCGTTGCCGGCGCCGCTCTCGTCGCCATGGGCATTGCCATGCTGGCAGGCTGGGTATCGGCCATGGCCTGGTGGCTGCTGGAGACATTTCCCTTTCTCGCCGCGATCGGTTGACCATGGTGTCCACGGAGTATGATGCCTACTACGCCGTCATCCGCCGGATTCCCGAGGGCAGGGTCATGACCTATGGAGACGTCGCGCGGGCAGCCGGATTTGCGGGCCGCGCCCGTCGTGTCGGCTATGCACTCGCCTGCTGCGGCGATCCAGCGCTTCCCTGGTGGCGGGTCATCAATGCACGAGGCCAGGCAAGCCGCAGCAACGGCCGCTCCATCGGCGCCGACGAACAGGAGCACCACCTGAGACGTGAAGGAGTCGCGATGGATGCGCGCGGCACCGTCGATCTCGCCCGGTACCGTTTCATCATCGACGCGGATGAGACCGAAGGCCTCGTCCCGGAGAGGCGTGGACCCAACGGTGACCCGTGAGTTGACGCGCTGGTGCCGGTTTCGGCTCGAGACGGATGCTGCAGGGGAGAGGACATCAACATGGACGAATATCCCTTCATAGCGTTGCCCGGCTACCGGAAGCGCTCCGAAGATGAGATGAGGCGGCGCGCGAGCGACTTCCGCGCGGAACTGAAACGGCGGCGCACGGTGCGGCATTTCTCGAGCCGGCCGGTCGCGCGGGCGATCATCGACGAGTGCCTGGGCGCCGCGACGACGGCGCCGAGCGGCGCCAATCTTCAACCGTGGCACTTCGTCGTCGTCGGTGATGCGGAAACGAAACGGCGAATACGGGAAGCCGCCGAAGAGGAAGAACGCCGCTTCTACCACCACCGGGCGCCGCAGGAATGGCTGGACGCGCTGGCGCCGCTGGGCACCGACGAGACGAAGCCGTTCCTCGAAAAAGCGCCCTGGCTGATCGCCGTCTTCTCCCAAAAACACGGCCGCCTGGCCGATGGCCGCAAGGTCAAGCACTACTATCCGATGGAATCGGTCGGACTCGCGACCGGGATGCTGATCGCGGCGCTGCACGTCGCCGGGCTTGCGACCCTGACCCACACTCCGAGCCCCATGGCGTTCCTGAACGAGATCCTGGGACGCCCGAAGTCGGCCGAGAGGCCCTTCTTGCTGCTGGTGACGGGCTATCCGGCCGAGAACGCGACGGTTCCAGACATCAGGCGAAAGCCCCTCGACGAAGTGGTCAGCTACATCTGAAGACGGGAAGGCAACATCGATCTCGTTCGGTACCGTTTCATCTCCGCCTCCGATGACACCGAAGGCCTCGTCCCGGAGAGGCGTGATCCGTAAGGGGACGCACCAGTGCCGACTTCATCGCAAGGGTTTTCCCGCGGCCCGGTTGCATCCGATGCAGTATTGTCTAGATCCGCAACGTCTTGAGATGGGAGTTGATGTTCTCTGATACCTGCCTTCGCTGCGGCAAGTTGTTCTTCTCTCGCTGCCAGACTTCGCGGAAACGCTCCGCCGTCAGCTTGGCGGTGTCGAGCACCGGTGTTTCAGCGAGACCAGCCCTGCCTGCAAGGTAGGACAGTTCATCAAGCGTGTAGCCGTCAAAGCGCCTGGTCCTTGCGAATCTGAGCGCAGCTGTCTCATCCTCGATGTAGGGAATGGTCGAGACCAGATCATAGGCTGGTGACAGAGCAGGCGTCCGTTTGTCCGGATAGATCAAGGACCAGTTCTTCAGATGCATATCGGCATTGCCGGTCAAGGTGCAGAAGGTCAAACGTCTGATGAACTCTTCGACGTCGGCCTCGTCAGCCTCTGTTCCAAGCACGGTCGCGATAGTGCGGTAGCTCGCCGCCCGGTACTTTTTCTCGGGGTAGATGCCGAAGACCTGCGCGAAATCCTCTGTGTGCACCGGGCGGGCCGCTGTGCGGTCAAAGCGCCTGATCGCCAGCGCTGGTCCCCGGAGGTCCCCGATCCCCTCCGGCAGGTTTGCAATCGCATCGACATCGATGAGCTTGATCTCCGGGACATCGATGCCGACCAGCCGCGCCAGTGTCATGAGCGCGTACTCGTTTTCGGGCATGCCTTCAAATTGCAGGGAGGGCAGTTTGACGATCCATGAACCGCCGACGCCGGATGCCGGTATCGTCAGACCCTTGCCGGCCTTGTCGTCGTAGACTGCCGAGAATTTCAGCTGGATGCCAGCGAGCGAAAAGCGCAGCGCCCTCTCGTGATTCCTGGCGTCGGAGACGCTTTCGTTCTCGATGACGGGCGGCCATTCTTCGCCGTTCGCGGGCTCGACTGTGATCGCGCCCGAGAGGTCCTGGCCCAGCGCCCAGAGCAAATGGAATTCGCGCTCCTGATTGACTCCGGCAAGGCGGGCGAGGTACTCGCGCAGGTAGCCTTCGGGCAGCAGGTTCGAAAAGAAGGGCAACAGGCGCTTCTGCGTGACCGCAAACCCGGTAATCAGCTGTCTGTACTCGTCCCGGAACGACAGCCCAAGAGTCGGTCGGTTCTCGTCGACGATGTACTTGTCTGTGAAGCTGAAGAGCGTGCGGTCGCCGCCAACATGCGTCAACGTGCCGATCGTTTCGCCATGGAGATTTACATTGAGGACAGATACATCAGCCATCTGTGTCATCATCCAGGTGATAAGCCGGTCTTGGCAGCAGTGGTGACCGGGAGTCGGCATCCAGAAGCTGGTTGCGCAAATCCTGCATTGCGTCTGCTGCTTTCCGTAGCGCCTGACGCTGTTCTCGCGAGACCTCTGATGCGTCGCGGATTGCCATTGTCTGTTCGGCGTGTCCGCGCTTTGTTCCAGCCAGTTGCTTGCAGGTCTGTTGCAGTTTGCGGATGAGCTTGCCCGTATCCCGCAGCGCTTCCGGTTCCTTGTCGATGTTGCCCAGAGTTGTCAGGGTCCGGAGGCTCGCCTGGATCTCCTTCAGCTCGTCCAGATCGGGATACGCGATGCGGAGGCTCCTGACGCTATCCAGAGTACGGTAGAGGCCCTTGACTGGCGGTGTCGCCGCGATGCTCGGGGCCGTGCTGCGCACGACACCATCGACCGCAGGCCCGGCCTTGCGCGGGATCAGCCTCAAGTCGAGGTCGAGCGCGCGCGCCAGTTCGATCAGACTGGACAGGCGGATGTCAGCACCGCCGTTCTCGATCTTGGAGACATGACTTTGCGGTACGCCCGTGCGCCTGCCGAGGGCCCGCTGACTGAGGCCCTTGGCGACTCTTGCGCCCTTGAGTGTGTCGATAATGCTCTGCGTGGAATACTTCATTGAGATAGTATAATATATCAGATTGCGGTATAGATATAGTGTAATAGCTAACCTTGATGAATTTGTCCACTTCCACTCTATTCTGACACCGCCGGAACCTGGGGTTAAGGCGTGTCACCGGGAGTGCCAATGGCATTCGGACAAGAACGCCCCCGGGAGTTGTGCTGTTGCCGGAAGTCCGGGGGCTTGTCTTGCGGCCGGTTCAGGTGTCAGGCGGCGGCCCGCCTGAGCCACCGGCTCCCTGGCTTCTTCAATTTCCATCCGTAGCGGCGGTTTGGCCTCTCGCGCTCGATGCACCCGACAGGCGGGCCATGATGCGCCTGACGGACTGAGCGACCATCGCTGCGATCGTCTGTCCGGCCAGGCCAGGCCGGCTACTGCAGCCGCGCCACTTCCTTCCAGTTTCCGTCCTCGATAACCGAGAGGATGGTGACGTCCGCACCCTGATGATCGTCGGCCGTGTAGGTGACGTGGTTGTCCATGAGCGGATCGTAGTAGTCGAGGCTCTCGACCGCCGCGAGGAAGCTCTCCACGTCGAGGTCCCGGCCCGCCTTCTCCAGCGCCCGTGTGAGGCTGGTTGCGCCAATATGGCCCAACAGCGCGCCGGTGCCGGGGAATTCCCCGGTCGCCTCCATGTGTGCCGCGATGAAGGCCGCCGCCGCCTCCTGATCGGCCCGCGCCGCGAGATCGGTCCAGGCGCCGGTGGCGTACAGGCCCTCGGTCACGCCCCCCGGCACTTTGGCGATCACGGTGTGGAACGAGCCGGATGTGCCGATCATCTTCAGGTGCGAGAGGCCGAGCTTCTTCGCGGTCGCCATCACCGTGATGACCTGGCGGACGCTGAGCGCCACGCCGATCAGTTCGCACCCCTCGGCGGCGAGTTTCTGCAGCGAGCCCACGAAGTCCGCCTCGTCGATCTTGTGCGAGGTTTCGGTGACGTAGGCGAGCGCCGGGTTCACCTCCGCCTCGTCAATGGCGGCCTCCTGCATTTCCTTGCCGAAGTCCGAGGGAATGTACATGCCGCAAACCCTGGTGATTCCAAGCGTCCGGGCCAGGTAGGCGGTCGCGAGCCGCATCTGCTCATAGTACGAGCTGGAAACGGAGAAGCGCAGGCGGATCGGCTCGTCCAGCATGTGTCTCGAGGCGCTGAGTGGTAGGAGATTGGGGATGTTCCCGGGCTCCATCAGCTTGAAGCCCGCGATGTTCATCGGTGTGCCCAGCGAAAGCACCATCGCGAACACCCCGTCGCGATTGACGAGCTTGTTGTAGGCCTGAATGGCCTTCGGCATCTGGTAGGCGTGGTCTTCGACGACGAACCTTATGGTTCGGCCGTGAATGCCGCCGGCGGCGTTGACCGCATCGAAATGCCTCTGCGCGGCCGCGACCGCGGGCGCACCGAACGCGGAGAACGGTCCGGACAGATCGCTGACGGAGCCGATGACGACCTCGTCGTCGCTGACGCCCTGATCGGCGAGGGCCGGGTTCGCTGCCAACGCCAGCCACATGAGCATGAGTGAAGAAAATCGCCAGGCGTGTTTCATCAGGGGTTGCCTCTCTATCGGTACATGTCTTCGATCAGCGCCTCGTGCTTCTTCTCCACGAAGCTGCGCCGGAGCTTCATGGTGGCGGTCATCTCCTCGTCGGTCGCCGTCAGCGGCCGATCGATCAGGCGAAAGTCCTTCACCTGCTCGACCGGGCTGAAGCGGGCGTTCGTCGCAGCGACCTCGGTGGCGATCAGCGCCTGCACCGGATCCGCAGCACAAAGCGAGGCGAAGTCCGAGAATGGCACGCGCTTTTTCTGTGCAAATCCCTCCACGGCCTCGCGGTCGATCATCACGAGTGCAGTGAGGTACCTGCGCCGGTCGCCGATGACGATGGCATCGGAGATGTAGTGAGAACTTTTCATCTGGTTCTCCAGCGCGGCAGGCGCGATATTCTTGCCGCCTGCCGTGATGATGATATCCCGCTCCCGCCCGGTGATCCAGACGAAGCCGTCCTCGTCGATTCGGCCGAGATCGCCGGTGTGCAGCCAGCCGTCGCGGATCGTTTTAGCCGTGCCTTCCGGATCCCTCCAGTAGCCCTTGAAGACCAATGGGCCTTTCGCGAGGACTTCCCCGTCCGCGGCGATCGCGAGTTCCACGCCGGGCACCGGCAGGCCGACGGAGCCGGTCCTGTTGCGCTTGGGCAGATTGACGGAAAGGATGCCCGCACTTTCCGTCTGGCCGTAGCCCTCCACCATGACGAGGCCGATCGCCCAGTACCAGCGTACCAGGTCGGGCGCGATGGGCGCGGCGCCGGTGGCGATGCGGCGCGCGCCGTCGAGGCCGATCATGCGCCGCAGGTTTGCCAGGACGAGAACATCCCAGAACCTGAAGCGCGCCTCCAGTCCGGGCGGGACCCGCCGCCCCGCCATCACGTGATCGGCGCGCGCCATGCCGCATGCGAGCGCGCGCGCGAAGGCCCAGCGCCCGAGGGGTCCCGCCTCTGCGGCGCGCATCGAGACATGCGTGTGGACCTTCTCCCACACCCTCGGCACCGCTATGAAGGAGGCGGGCGAGACCTCCCGCAGATTGTCGAAGACCAGTTCCATGCTCTCGGCGAAGTTGACCACCGATTTCGCGACGATTGGCGTGAAGACCGAAACCAGCCGCTCCAGCACATGGCAGAGCGGCAGGAAGCAGAGTTGCTCGTCCCCCTCGTACGTCGGCGCCGCCTGGAGCGCGGAGGAGGCCGAAAAGACGATGTTCTCGTGGGAGATCATCGCGCCCTTGGGCTGTCCGGTCGTGCCGGAGGTGTAGATCAGGATCGCGGTGTCGTCGGGGCGCGATTGCGCCGCCGCGCGCGCGAAGCGATCGGGCTCCCGTTCGTGTGCCGCGCGGCCGCACTCATAGAGTTCATCGAGGAAGATGACCCGGTCGTCGGCGAACTCGTGCAGCCCGTCGCGGTCGAGCACCACGCACACCTGCAGGGCCGGGACCCGGTCGCGGATCTCCAGGACCTTGTCGAGCTGCTCGTCGTTCTCCACGATTGCGAACCTGCTTCCCGAATGGCGCAGCAGGTACTCGACCTGCGCGGCGCTGTCGGTGGGATAGATGCCGGTGACGATCCCGCCGACGCACTGGATGCCGAGATCGGCATAGATCCACTCCTTCCTGTCTTCGGAGAGGATGGCCACGACCTCGCCCCGCTTCAGCCCGAGCTGGGCGAGTCCCATGCCGATGGCCGAGGCGGCATCGTGAAAGTCGGCCCACGAGTGGTTGCGCCAGATGCCGAACGTCTTCTCGCGGTGGGCCGTTCGCGCGCCCATTTCGCGGCAGCGCGCGAGGAAGAGCTTTGGCAGGGTGTCGCAACCGTCGATCAGACAGGGCCTCAGGGAGAGACCCTCGTCCGTCAACTCGTCCCGGCGTTTCGGCAGTCTACCCATGTGCACTATCCCCAGGACTTGCGGCGTTTCCAGCGCCGCTCGCCGCGCAGACCCCGCTGGTTGCCGCCTAGATAGAACTCCTGGATATCCGTGCTCCGCCGCAGGCGCTCGGCGGAGCCTTCCATCACGATGCGCCCGAGCTCCATGACGTAGCCGTCATCGGCGATATCGAGCGCCACCCTGGCATTCTGCTCCACCAGCAGCAGGGTCACGCCGCGCTCGGCGTTGAGGCGGCGGAGGATGGCGAAAATCTCGCCTACGAGCAGGGGCGAGAGGCCCAGCGAGGGCTCGTCCAGCAGCATGATCCTGGGCCCCGCCATCAGTGCGCGCGCGATGGCCAGCATCTGCTGTTGCCCACCGGAAAGGGTGCCGGCGGTCTGGCGCAGCCGCTGCTTGAGGATGGGGAAGTAGCCGAAGATCGTCTCCCGGTCCGCCTCCACGTCGCGGTCCCTGCGGGTGTAGGCGCCCATGGCGAGATTCTCGTCCACGGTGAGCAGGGGGAAGATTTCCCGCCCCTCGGGAACGTGCACGACCCCCTTGCGCACGATCCGGTCGGGGTCGCGGCCGGCGATCGAGGCGCCCGCAAGGCGGATGTCGCCCTTCGCCGGGTCCATGACGCCGGAGACGGTCTTCAGCAGCGTGGTCTTTCCTGCCCCGTTCGCGCCGAGCACCGTGACGATCCTGCCCTCGGGCACGTCGAGGCTGACGCCGCGGATCGCCATGACCGGCCCGTAGAAGCACTCGAGGTTGCGGACCTGGAGCAGCGCTTCGGTCATGGCACCGCGGCCTCCGTCCCGAGGTAGGCCTCGATCACTTTCGGATGCGACTGCACCGCCGCCGGCGTGCCGATCGCGATCACCCGCCCGTCGGCGAGCGCCAGAACCCGGTCCGAGACCGCCGAGACGAGCCTCATGTCGTGCTCCACCATGAGCACGGTGGCGCCCATCCGGTCTCGAATGTCCTTGATCCGGAACTGCAAGTCTCCGGACTCCTCGGCGGAGAGCCCGGAGGCGGGCTCGTCGAGGAGCAGCATCCGGGGCTCGATGGCGAGCGCGCGGCCGACCTCCACCACCTTGCGAAGGCCGTAGGGGAGGCCGGCGATGGTCCTGTCGCGGTAGGGCTGGAGGTCGAGGAAGTCGATCACCTGCTCGACCGCGGCCCTGTGAGCGACCTCCTCGCGCCTGACCGCGGGTGCGAAGAAAACTTGCGCGGGGATGGAAGCGCGCCGGTGCCTGTGGCGGCCCACGAGCAGGTTCTGCAGCACGCTCGAGTGCTCGAAGAGCTCGATGTTCTGGAAGGTTCGCGCGATTCCGAGGCCGGCGACTTCCGAGGGCGCGAGGCGGAGCAGGTTCTCGCCCGCGAAGCGCAGATCTCCCTCCTCCGGTTCGTGGATGCGGGAGATCACATTGAAGAGCGTCGACTTGCCGGCACCGTTGGGGCCGACGATGGCGAAGATCTCGCCGGGCTCGACCGCGAACGAGACCCGCTCCAGTGCCGTGACGCCGCCGAAGCGCACAGTGACGCCGTCCACCTCCAGCAGGCTCACCGCATCCGCTCCGTCTTCAGGAAGCTCTTCTGCCGGCGGAACATGTCGCGTCGACAGAGGGGAAAGAGCTCGACATAAATCCTCCACTTTTCGATGCGGCCATGGATGCCGCGCGGCTCGAACAGGATGAAGACAATGAGGAGCGTCATGAAGATCCCGGTCTCGATTCCGGGAATCAAGACACTGCCGCCGAAGGCCGCCTGCGCCCCGTCGCGCGCGATGTTGATCGCCTGCGGGATGACCCCCACCACAAGCGCTCCCCAGTAGGCGCCCTGGATCGAGCCGAGACCGCCGATCACGATCATCACCAGGAGCTGGATCGAGATGATGACGGTGAAGACCTCATGGTTGAAGGTGTAGAAGAAGTGTCCCATCAGTGCGCCGGCCCAGCCCGTCACCATGCAGGAGAGGCCAAAGGCAAGGGCCTTGGTCATGGCCACGTTGATCCCCATCGCCTGCGCCGAGATCTCGGAATCGCGGATCGCCACGAAGGCCCGCCCCAGTGGGGTGCGCAGGACGTTGCGGTAGCCGAGCGTCACGATCAGCGCAACCGCGAGGCAGAGCCAGTAGAAGAGACCTGGCGAGCCGTAGCGGTCCACCTCCGCGCCCGCGATGGTGATGTCGGGCGCCACCAGCCCGATCACCCCGCCGGTCCAGGGCTCGGCAAGCACGATGATGTCCTCGGTCAGGATCGACAGGGCGAGGGTCGCGATGGCGAGATAGATGCCGTGCAGCCTGAGAGCAGGAACTGCGACGAGGACGCCGACGAGCCCGGTGATCACCCCCGCAGCCAGGAAGGAGGCGGCGAAAGGGAGTCCCGCCCGTTCCATCAGGATCGCGTTGGCGTAGCAGCCCACCGCGAGAAACGCCGCGTGCCCGAGGCTTGCCTGTCCGGCATGGCCGGTCAGCAACATGAGCCCCATGCCTGCGATGGCCCAGATCAGGACATTGGTGGCCTCGCCCAGGAGGAAATCGTCCAGCAGAAGCGGCAGTGCCGCCGCGAGAGCCAACAGGACGGCGTAGCGGAGCGCGCGCCTGACATCCGGAAAGAGCCGGATGTCCTGGACATAGCTGGTCTTGAGGGCGGTGCGCATCAGACCTTCTTGGCGTGAGCCTGGGCGAAGAGGCCACGCGGGCGGAAAAGAAGTACGAGGATCAGCACCGCGTAGGGCGCGATCTGCGAGTAGCCGGAGGCAACGTAACGGGCGGCAAAGGGCTCGATCAGCCCGACGATCAGGCCGCCCGCGAGTGCGCCCGGCAGCGATCCGAAGCCGCCGATCACCGCCGCGGCGAAGGCCTTGATGCCGAGCAGTCCGGTGTTGGGATCGATCGAGCCCTTTGAGGCGAAGAGGATCCCAGCAACCGCCGCGATCGCGCCCGCCAGCGCCCAGGTGAGCCCGTGAATCCGCTTCACCGGGATGCCCATGTAGTAGGCCGCGAGCTGGTTCTGGCTCGATGCCTGCATGGCGATGCCGAGCCTGGTGCGACTGAAGAACCCGAAGAGAAAGGCGGTGAGCACGAGCGTCACGGCGATGACCGCGAGCTCGTCCAGGCCCAGCACCAGGTCGCCAAAGCGTTGGTTGACGCCCGCGATCGGACTCTCCAGCGCCAGCGGATCATGTCCCCAGATGATGCCGGCGATGAAGCGCAGCAGAAAGCCGAGCGCAATCGTCAGGATCACCACGGCGATCTGGGGCTGGCCGAAGACCTGGCGCAGGACGGTGCGCTCCAGCAGCCAGCCGAACACGGCCATGGCGGCGATCGCGCCGATGCAGGCGACCCAGAACGGCAGGCCCAGGTGCGATTCGTTGGCGAGGCCGAGTGCCACGAAGGCGCCGAACATCATCAGGTCGCCCTGGGCGAAGTTGACCTGCTCGGCGGCCTTGTAGATGAGTGCGAAGCCCAGTGCGATCAGGCCATAGACGCAGCCGTTGGCGAGACCGCTGACGATGAGTTGCAATGTCTCCACGATCCCGGTCTCCCCGTCGCACCGCCCCTGCGCACGGCCCGACGAGTCTTGGGCACCGGGGCGGGTTGTCAACATCCATCGCCTCGGCAAGCAGGCCGGGCCCCGTCTTGGGAGGGTGATCGACCGGTACACGGCTGCAGGTCGCGTCGAGCACTTCCCGGCTATCGCCGTGTGAGAGGCTGCAGGTAGCGACAGGTGACCCGGCCTTCAAGCGGGACCCCCAAGAAAAAGGGGCCCGCAGGCCCCTTCACGAAAGTCAATGGACGGAAGGGGCTCAAGAACCCCTTCCATCCGACATGTCGGTGCTTCAGGACTCCGCCGCCTCGATCGCCAGTTCCTCGGCGAAGATGTAGGTGGTGGGATGCATCCCGTAGCCTTTCACTCTTGAATTCTGGACGTTGTAGACGCCACGCCATACCGGCTGAACGATCGGTCCGTCCTCCTGCATGATGGTCTGCAACTTGGCCATGACCCCGCGCCGTTCATCGACATCGAGGATACCCTCGGCCTCGGTGAGGAGCGCATCGAACTCCGGATTGGCGTAGTGACTCTCGTTCCATGGCACACCGGTCCGGTAGGCCAGTCCGAGAACCATGAAGCCCAGTGGACGGTGGGTCCATGCCGTGAATCCGAAGGGAACCTTGTCCCAGACATCCCAGAACTGGTCGGACGGCATAAGGTTGATGGCGACGTTGATGTTCGCCTCTTTCCACTGTTCAACCATAAGCTGGACCGCCAGCAGCTCCCATGCCGGGTCCTTCTTGCAGGCAATCTCGAGATCGAGACCGTCGGCAAATCCGGCTTCGGCGAGCAGATCCTTGGCCGCGGCCACATCCCGTCCCATCCATGCCAGTTCGGCATATTCGGGATGAATGGAAGAGACATGATGGTGCTCGGCGGGCGAACCGACACCACGGTGGGCCGCCTCGAGAATCGACGGTGTGTCGACCGCAAGGCGCATTGCGACGCGTACCCTGGGGTCGTCGAACGGCGCCGTGTCGACCTGACCGCGGGCCACCGCCGTCTGTGCCGTGGTCTGAGTGTTGACCTGGATGTCCGCCATGGCCTTGAACGCGTCGAGCTGAACGACGTCGCCACCATCGATGGCATCCACCTGACCCGACGCGATGGCGCCGATGGCGGCGGAGGGATCGTCACCGAGGTCGATGAACTCGAGACGATCGAGATAGGGACCTTCCCGATGCCACGTCGCGTTGCCGGCGTTCTCGAGAATGGAGATCTCGCTGACCACATGCTCGACAAGCTTGTACGGGCCGGTTCCGTTGGAGCCGACACCGAACACGCCGTCTTCCGAAGGATCAAGGATGAGAAGGGGGTAATGGAACAGATGTTCCGGGATGGCGATGTTCTTGCTGCGCGTGTTGAGTCGGACGGTGTGATCATCCACGACCTCGACGGCATCGTCGCGCCACAGCCCGCTGCCATCATCGTTCATCATGTAGCCCTTCATGAGGCCCAGAACCGATGAGCCGGTTTCGGGGTCGAGAACCCGGCGCAGGTTCCACGCGACATCCTCGGCGGTGAAGGCGCGGCCATCATGCCACATGATGCCTTGGCGGACCTTGAGATCCCAGGTCAGGAGATCTTCGGTCGCGTCCCAGCCCTCGAGAAGATCGGGGCGGGTGACATTGTCGGAACCGGTGCGGGTGAGATAGCCGCAGACCTGGCGGGCGATGTTCGAGTCGATGACCCAGGAGAACGTATGCGGATTGTTGATGGTGTAGACACGCATGCCGATGCGCATCGTGCCGCCCGAGGGCTTTTCCTGTGCGACGACGCGGGGTGCGAAATCCTCGCCGCTGATGAGACCCGCCGCAGCGTAGGCTGTCGAGGCGGACACACCCAGCAGGGCCGAGTAGCGCACGAATTCCCGGCGCTCGAGCCGTCCTTCTGCAAGCTGCTCCTGCAGCTTGCTGTAGTAGGGGTGTACCATGATGGTTGATCCTTCCCTCTGATTGGTCCACGTGCACCCCGGCGCTCTGCCGGAGTCATTGCATGGACTCATAGTCTTGGGGTTGTCCGATCATGTCAAGCCAAAACCCTTGCAAGCGGTGCACTTGATGGTGAATGTTGCCGGTGGGTGGTCTTGTGAAGGTTCAGGGAGGAGCGGCGTGACGAAGGGGGTCCCGGCCATTGTTCTCTGGGCTGCGGTCGCGGGGTTCTCGCTGTGGCTTGTGGTGGAGGGCCGCGCGCTCATCCTCCCCTTCGTTGTCGCTGTCGTCCTGTGGTATCTCATCGCCACGCTGCGACAGGTCTACGCCCGCGTGCGTGCCTGTCCCGGCTGGCTGACCCTCATTCTCGCCGTTGCCACGGTGATCGCTTTCATCGCCGTGCTGGTCGACCTGACTCTCGCCAATGTCAACGCCGTGGTGGATGCGGCACCCCTCTATCAGGCCAATCTCGTGCTGCACTTCGGCAATGCGGCTGCGTTCTTCGGGATAGCCGAACTGCCGACCATCGGCGAAATCCGCAACCGGGTCGATCTCGCCGGTCTTGTGACCTCCCTTGCTTCCGGCATGGCAACGTTCGTCGGCAATGTCGGCATCGTCCTTGTCTATCTCGCCTTCCTGCTGGTGGAGCAGGGGCACGCTGCCTCCAAGCTCGACGCCCTGCTCGACGGCAATGCCGGCAGAATCACCCGCGTGCGCCAGGTCATCGCCAGGATCAATTCGGATATCCGCACCTACCTTTGGGTCAAGACCCTGCTGTCGGTCGTGACGGGCGCCGTCTCGTGGATCGTCATGAAGGCCGTCGGGCTGGATCTCGCGGAATTCTGGGCGGTGCTGATCTTCTTCCTGAATTTCATTCCGACCATTGGTTCGATCCTCGGGTTCGTGTTTCCGGCCCTGCTGACCCTGGCACAGTTCTCCGAACCCCTGGCGCCCTTCGTCATGGTGACGGCCCTGCTGGGAGCCACGCAGATCGTCACGGGCAATGTCATCGAGCCCCGGATGATGGGACGCACGCTCAAGCTCAGTCCGCTGGTGATCCTCCTGGCACTGGCTCTGTGGGGCAGCCTGTGGGGTATCATCGGCATGTTCCTCAGCGTACCGATCACGGTCATGGCCCTCATCATCTTCGCCCAGTTCCGGCAGACGCGTCCGATCGCTATCCTGCTGTCCGACGATGGCAACATCGCCCATCTCGAGAACGACAACGGTGAAGGGGAATATCCGGAATGAATCGCAAGACGGCGGGCCTTGACGAAGATCTCTACGACTACATGGTGCGGACCACCGTACGCGACGACGACATCCTGTGCCGCCTGCGCGAGGAGACGTTGCAGACAGGCGGCTGGAGCGCGATGCAGATCGCGCCGGACCAGGGCCAGTTCATGGCCCTCCTGGCGCGCCTTGCAGGTGCCCGGCAGGCACTGGAGGTCGGCGTGTTCACCGGATACAGCAGTCTGTGCGTCGCACGGGCCCTGGGAGAAGGGGGCTCACTCGTCGCTCTCGATGTCAGCGAAGAATGGACATCGATCGCCCGCCGCTACTGGGCCGAGGCGGGCGTGGCCGAACGCATCGACCTGCGTCTGGCACCGGCCGTGGAGAGTCTCGAAAGGCTGGTTGCGGAAGGCCGCGCGGGGTCATTCGACATCGCCTTCATCGACGCCGACAAGGAGAACTACGACACCTACTATGAGCGTGCCCTTGTCCTGGTTCGTCAGGGTGGACTGATCCTCATCGACAATGTCCTGTGGGGCGGCGCCGTGATCGATGACAGTGATCAGTCAGCGGACACCCGTGCAATTCGCGCCATCAACGAGAAAGTCGGCGCCGACGATCGGGTCGACATGGCCATGGTGCCGACCGGAGACGGCCTCACCATCGCCAGAAAGCGCTGAAGCGCGGCCCCGCAAACGAGTGATGAACCTGTCCGGTGTCGTTCAGGCATAGGGGAGGGCGGTGCCTACGCCCAGTTTTTCGGCCTTGGTGAGCATGGCCCAGGCGAGTGCGATGTCGGATGTCGCGAGACCCCGGTGCCAGAAGAGAATTCTCTCGCCGTCGCTGTCCCGGCCGCCGGTGAGACCGGCGCAGATGGCGCCGATCTCGCCGTGGATGGTGTCGGTAGTGATGCGGCCCGAATCGACATGGCGGCGCAGACAGCCAAAGGGGCCAACCAGGCACTGCTGCCAGTGATCTACGACAATCTTGTCCATGACGTCGGCAAGATCGTCTTCGACGGCACTGATGGTGCCGTAGGGGATGACAAGCGCCCCCGGCTCCACCCATGCGGTCTTCAGAAGCGGCTGGGGCGTTTCAAGCCGGGAGGCCTCCACCAGGATATCGGCGCCCTCGAGGCAGCTTTGCCAGTCGTCGGTGACGATGACGGGCTTGCCGAGATCCCGTGTCAGCCTTTCGCCAAAGGCCTCGCGGCTCTCCGGCCGCCGCGAGTGCACGCGGATCTCTGCAAAGTCGAACAGGTGATCGAGCAGGCGGACGTTCCAGTAGGAACTCCCCCTGGCGCCGATGTGACCCAGCCTGCGCGGGTTTGAGCGGGCAAGATGCTTGGCGCCGAGCGCCGTCAGGGCGCCGGTGCGCATGTCCGTGATCGCGGTGCCGTCGACGAGCGCCCGCGGCATGCCGGTTCTGGCGTCGAACAGGTTGACCAGGGCCATCTCCGAGGGCAATCCCTTGCGGTAGTTGTCGATGTAGTCGCCCACCACCTTCACGCCGGCAATGCCGATCGGCGCGATGTAGCCTCGCAGCACGTTGAAATGCCCACGGAAGGCCTTGTCCGCCACGAGATGCATGCGTGGCTCGATGACGGTTTCGCCGCGCCCCTGTGCCGCCAGGCTGTCCTCGATGGCGCCGAGTATCTCGTCGGGAGTCATCTCCAGGGCGCGGACATCGGCGCCGGACAGGTAGCTGAGTTCAATACGTGGCACGGTTCACTCCCCCGGTATCCGGTGAAAGCAGGATCATGGCCGCATTCTCGAGGACGGTCACGAGTTCGTTGCTGATCACTCCGTCGGCCTCGAGGCCGTTGCTGTTCTGAAACGCCTTGATGGAAGCCCTCGTCACGGGTCCGGCAATGTTGTCGACCGCTCCGTCGAGATAGCCCAGCAACACGAGGTAGCGCTGGGCCGCAACCACAGGGGCGCCCAGCGACCCGGGAAGGGGCAGGCGAAGGTGTGTCTCCTCCGCCGGCGCCCGTGCCAGGCGGCTTGCGCGCAGGATGGCGCGACGACGATCCGTGGAATCCAGGACCCTGTCCAGGCTATTCATGAATTCCCGCGCCGCCTTTCGGGCGTTGCTGTCGTGGCCACGGGCCGCCTCCACCAGCCAGGCGTAGGCCTCGACGGGGTTTCTGTCGACGCCGGTGCCATTGGCCAGACAGGTGGCGAAACTGATCTGGCCGAAGGGATGGCCGGCCCGGGCTGCGGCTCGGTAGGCGGCGGCGGCACCCGCCAGGTCAACCGGAGTGCCACGGCCATACTGAAGCATGATGCCGAGATTGTTCTGGGCGACAGCCAGCCCCTTGTCGGCTGCCCGGCGATAGAGGGCGACGGCCCTCTCCGGGTCACGCGCGACACCCAGTCCCTCTTCATACATGTGGGCAAGGTTGTTGTCGGCTTCCGCGAGTCCCGCCGCGGACGCCTGGTGGTACCAGGCAAGGGCCTGCTCGAGGCTGGCTCTGTTGCCGGTGTCGGCCGCCGAAAGGCGAGCCAGGCTATACTGTGCCTCCGGCAGGCCCTGGCGGGCGGCGAGATGATACCAGTGGATGGCGAGATTGGGTTGCGGAGCACCATGGACGCCGCGCTCGTAGAGGCTTGCGAGGCTCTGCTGGGCGCGTGGAAAGTCAAGGTTGGCGGCGCGGGTGAGAAGATCGATGGCCGCAGCCGTGTCCGGCTGCTCCGCCTTCAGCATGTGATGGGACAGGGCTACCAGCGCCGCAGGCAGATTCCGGTGTGCCGCCTCGCGGTGCCAGTCGATGGCGCTTTCGATGTCGACGGCGCCCAGGAGGCCCGATTCATGGAGCCGGGCCAGGTAGTACTGGACATCGACATCGCCGTTGGCGGCACTCTGCGCCCAGGCAGTGTAGGCATCCGCGTAGCGCCGTTCCTCAACCGCCTGCCAGCCGGCAATAAATCCGGGATCTTCCGGCCAGGCGGGAGCCGCCAGGACCAGGCATGCGGCGAGAAAGAGACGGGCGATCGGCATGGCCCGAGTATAGGCGTCCGACCGTGCTGATCGAACCCTGCAGGTTCGCCGACACCTGGTGGCGTGCCGCGGAAACACTGTGCCGCCGCGATCCTCATCTCGCGGCTGTCATCAAACGGTATCCCGATGAACGTCTTGAACCGCACGGCGACCTCTTCCATTCCCTGGTGCGCGCCATTGTCGGGCAGCAGATCTCCGTCATCGCCTCCGAGAGGATCTGGGGCCGGCTCACCCGGGACCTTGCGGCGATCAAGCCCCGGGATGTCGCCCGGGTGGATGCCGCGACCATGCGGGACTGCGGTCTCACCCGCAACAAGGCCCTCAGCATCTCCGCTGCAGCCGGTGTCATGGCTGCCTGGCAGGACAGCCCATCGGAACCGGAAGAAATCCGTCGGCGACTGCTGGCCCTCAAGGGTGTCGGTCCCTGGACCGTCGACATGGTCCTGATGTTCGCCGCGGGCGACCTTGATGTCCTGCCGGTCGCAGACATCGGTCTGCAGCGGGCCGTGGCCGCCACCTACGGCTGTGCGCGCTCACCGGACGCGGTCCGGTCCCGTGCAGCGGCCTGGTGTCCGTGGCGTACCGTGGCGACCTGGTATCTCTGGCGCGATCTCGATCCTCACCCGGTCGCCTACTGAGCGACCGGACTTGCCGGTGCAGTGGATTGCCGGGACGTCAGGACGCATCATGACGTCACGGAACCGGGGAGAAGAAGGGGCATGACCAGGCATGTCGCGATCGTGACCGGCTCGGCAACAGGCATTGGACGCGCCGTCGCCCTCGGCCTGTCGGCGCGAGGCTGGGGCGTGGTGCTCAACTACACGACAAGTAAACGGGAGATGGCCGACACCGAAACGGCATGCCGCGAGGCCGGGGGCGATCCCGTGGTCGTGAGGGGTGATGTGGCAGAGGACACGGTTTGCCGTGATCTCGTGCGGGCGGCCGCCGGACGCTGGAACCGCCTTGACGGACTGGTCAGCAATGCCGGGGTGACCAGGTTCGTGCATGCCGATGATCTGGACGGTCTGGATCACAGTGACTTCGAGCGCATCTTCAGGGTCAATCTGGTCGCCTGCTGGCAACTGGCGCGGGCTTCAGCGGACCTGATGCGCAGCACGGGCTCAGGCTCCATCGTCGCCATCTCGTCGCTTTCCGCCTTCACGGGCGCCGGGAGCAGTGCCGCCTACGCCGCCTCCAAGGCGGCGCTCAACACCCTCACGCTCTCCCTTGCCCGTGTCCTGGCGCCGCAGATCCGTGTCAACGCCCTGTGCCCGGGCTACGTCGATACCCGCTGGTCGCGCCGCCGCATCGGAGAGGAACGCTACGCTGCGTTCAGGGACAGTCTGAACGCGACCCTGCCCCTGAAAGCGATGGTCAACGCGGACGACGTGGCCGATGCCGCCATATGGCTCCTGGCGTCGGCGCGCGCAGTCACCGGGCAGGCGATCGTCGTGGATGCCGGGGAGCACCTGTTGACCGGTCCCAACGTGATGAGCGCACCGTCATCCGGTGACGCCTGAACGATCGGATGAATTCGGATATCGAGACCCGCAGTCAACGGTTCTCCAACAACTCGACCTCGATGAACACGAACTCACCGCCGCTGGCATTGATGACATTGTGCGCGACGCCGCGCGGCCGGTCGTAGGGCTTGCCCGCGACGAGCTCGGCGTCGCGTGTCCCATCCGCCTCGATAAGGCGAAGCGTTCCCGTCGTCATCGGCACGACGACATAGTCGTATTCGTGGACATGGTGCCCAGTCTCCGCGCCGGGCGCGAAACGCCACTCGGTTACCCGCACCCGGTCGTTCCCGATCATCACGGTCGGCACCGCCTCGATCTTGCTCATGGTTCCCTCCATCGGACACGTCCCGCCTGCTGAAATCATATCGGCTGCGCAACGCAAGAAACGGGAAAGCACTGATATGGATTGGCCTCCACCGCGGTTCGGGCTGGAAACAGGATCGCCCGCATGGCCCGATCACCCTGTGAGATAGGCGCGGATGGCAGCCTCCGTCCCGTCCGACCAGATCATCCTCAGCCAGTGCGCGAAGCCGGCCTGTACCTCCGGATGACGTGCAAGGTCGCCGTAGAACTGTTGCTGGTCCAGCCATGCCTGCGGGGTCTCGCAGGCCCTGACCGCAGCCATTGTGAGATCATCCCACATCGGATCGTTCGGTTCGATGACGCTGCCGTCCTCGCGGTTGCCTGTACACATCCGCGCCCACAAGGCTTCGGCCAGGACCAGTCCGGCAATGGGGCGCCCGCCCTTCAGGGCGTCCCGGATGATCGGCAGGACAAAGCCCGGATGCCGGGACGAACCGTCGAAGGCGACTCGGCGGGTCGTATCCACGATACCGGGATTTGAGAAGCGCTGCCCGATCAGGTCGACATAGGCCTCAGGCGTCATGTCCGGCACCGCATGGACATGGGGAGCGATTTCCCTCATCGCCACCTTCCTGAAGAAAGGCCCGATCAGCGGATGCTCCATGCAACCCGAGATGGTTTCGACCGAGAGGATTTCGCCCGGATTGGCGATCACTTGATGACCACCGTTCAGTATCCGGATCTTCATTGCCTCGTAGGCGTGGACATCGTTCGAGAAGGTTGCGCCGGCCTGGTCCCAATCGGGGCGTCCCGCACAGAAATCGTCTTCCATGATCCACTGGCGGAAGTTCTCGTGCGCGACCGGGGCGGCGTCGTCGATGCCAAAATGGCTCGCCAGTGCCCGCTCGTTCGGTCCGGTGGCCGGTACGATGCAATCGACCATGGAATTCGGAAACGAGCAGTGGTTGTCGATCCAGTCGGCGAGGCCGGGATCGGTCAGTCGGGCCAGCGACACGACGGATTGGCGCAAGATCGCACCATTGCCCCGGAGATTGTCGCAGCTCTGCCCGGTAAAGGGGCCATAATCCCGGTCGCGCCTGAGTCGAAGAGCGGCGACCATGGCCCCGAAGGCAGTGCGCGGAGTGTTCGGATTCGCAACATCGTGCAGGATATCCGGGTGGACCGCATCGAAGCCCCGGGTCGCGGGCGCCACGTAGTATCCTCCCTCGGTAACGGTGAGGGCCACGATCCGGATGGCCGGATCGGCCATCCGTTCGATCAGCGCTGCATTGTGAACTTCGACCGGAACACAGTCGATCATTGAACCGACGATCTCGGCCGACGGGCCTTCAGGCGCAAGTTGGATCAGCGTCGTCAGCCAGTCCTGCGCCTGGAGCTTCGCTCGCTGCGCCGCGTCGCGGCGCCTCACCCCCGCACCGATGATTGCCCAGTCGTGTGCCTTTTCCTGCTGCATCAGCCGGTGCAGGTACCAGGCCTGATGGGCGCGATGGAAATTGCCGATGCCAATATGGACTATGCCCGGGGTCAGGCCGGACCGGCGATAGACCGGTCGTTTGACCTCGGCAGGCAGCCGACGGAGCGTGCTGTTCGACAGTTTCACCGGAACAACTGTCAATTCATGCAGTTTCCGCCATCGACATTAAGCGTTTGTGCGGTGATGTAGCGCGCTTCGTTCGAGGCGAGAAAGACGCAAGGATCTGCGATATCCGCGGGAACGCCCATGCGGCCGAGTGGCACGGCCTCGCCCACTTCCCGCTTCTTGTGGCCTATGGGCTTGCGTTCGAAGGCCGCGAATTGTGCGTCGACCACGTCCCACATCGGCGTGTCGATCACACCTGGCGCGATGGCGTTGACGCGGATGTTGTCACTTGCGAATTCCAGCGCCAGCGACTGGGTGATGGAGATGACGGCCGCCTTGGTCGAACAATAGATCGTGACGTTCGCCTCGCCGCGCCTTCCCCCCTGGCTCCCCGCGCTTCCCCGCCTGGCTCGCGAGGTTGATGATCGCGCCCCCGCCGCGTTTTCTCATTCCCGGTACCACTGCCTGGCTTGCAAAGATCGTGCCGCCGACGTTTACGTCGAACTGGCGGCGATAGTCTTCGCGTGTCACCTGGCCGATCGGAGCCATCTTGAAGATGCCGGCGTTGTTGACGAGGATGTCGATCCCGCCCCAATGCGCCTCCACCGCCTTGACGCCCGTGCGGATGGCATCGGGATCGGTCACATCCATGACCACCGCCATGCCGTTTTCGCCAAGGGCGTCTGCCGTGTGAACCGCTTCTGCTTCCAGCAGGTCCGCGACCGCAACCCTGGCACCTTCGTCGGCATAGGCCTCGCACACCGCACGCCCGATGCCGCGGGCGCCGCCGGTCACGAGGGCAACCTTTCCTTCAAGCCGTTTCATGTGATGCGAAGGCCCCTGTCGTCAAACCGATGCAGGTGGTTCAGTTTCGGAGTGAGATGAATGGTATCACCGTAGTGCAGGTCGACTTCGCCGCCTGCGCGTACGGTCAACGGTTGTGACAGGTCCTTCACGGTGACGTGGAAGAATGTATCGCTGCCCAGATGCTCGGACACGCCGACCGTGCCCGTCCACATGCCGCTGCCGCTGGAAACGTCGACATGCTCTGGCCGGATGCCCACGGTGTGAGCATCATGCCGGGCGGCGTCGGGTCCCTCGACAAGGTTCATCCTGGGGCTGCCGATGAACCCCGCAACAAACGTGTTCTGCGGATTTCGATAGAGTTCAAGGGGAGTTCCCACCTGTTCGATGACTCCCGCCCGCAGTACGACGATCTTGTCAGCCATGGTCATGGCTTCGACCTGATCGTGTGTGACGTACACCATGGTCGTCTTGAGCCTCTCGTGAAGCTCGCTGATTTCCAGCCGCATGCCCACGCGGAGCGCCGCATCCAGGTTCGACAGCGGTTCGTCGAAGAGAAAGGCTGCCGGCTCCCGGACGATGGCGCGGCCGATGGCGACGCGCTGGCGCTGACCGCCGGAAAGCTGGCCCGGACGCCTGTCGAGAAACCCGGTGAGATTGAGTACGCGCGCCGCCTCCTCGACGAGGCGCTCCTGCTCGTCCTGCGGGACGCGTGCCATTTTCAACGGGAAGGCGATGTTCTTGCGGACCGACATGTGCGGATAGAGAGCGTAAGACTGGAACACCATTGCCAGGCCGCGCCTTGCTGGCTGCACGGCGGTAGCGTCGCGGCCGTCGATGACGATTGACCCTGTGGTCACGTCCTCGAGGCCTGCGATCAACCGCAGCAGGGTGGACTTCCCGCAACCCGAGGGTCCGACGAAGACCACGAACTGGCCGTCGTCAATGTCGAGATCAATTGGTGGGATAACCTCGATGTTGCCGAAGGACTTGCTGACTTGCTTGAGCTGTATGTGTCCCACCGTCCGTTCCTCACTTCACCGCGCCGAAGGTCAATCCGCGCACCAGTTGCTTCTGGCTGAACCAGCCCAGAACAAGAATGGGCGCAATCGCCATCACGCTGGCAGCGCTCAGCTTGGCATAGAACAGGCCTTCCGGGCTCGAATAGCTGGCGATGAATGCCGTAAGCGGGGCGGCCTTGGCCGATGTCAGGTTCAGGGTCCAGAATGCTTCGTTCCAGGCAAGGATGATGTTCAGAAGCGCCGTCGAAGCCATTCCCGGGATGGCCATCGGCGCGAGGACATGGATGATTTCCTCGCGCAGGGATGCCCCGTCCATTCTGGCCGCTTCGAGAACTTCGCCCGGTATTTCGCGGAAATACGTGAAGAGCATCCAGATGATGATCGGAAGGTTGATCATCATCAGCACGAAGACCAGTCCGATCCGGCTGTCCAGGATACCCAGATCACGGTAGATGAGATAGATCGGAATCAGCACGCCCACTGGCGGCAGCATCTTGGTCGAGAGCATCCACATCAGCACGTGCTTGGTGCGTTTTGCCGGCACGAAAGCCATCGCCCAGGCTGCGGGGATCGCGATCAGAAGACCGAGCAGGGTGGACCCGAAAGCAATGACGACGGAGTTCAGGAAGTGCTTCGGATAGTCGGATCGTGCCTGTACGGCGCTGTAGCTCTCGGCGGTCCAGCCGGTGCTGAACAGCACCTCCAGCGGAGCCTTGATTGCATCGCCTTCCGATTTGAATGACAGGATCACGATCCAGAGCACCGGGAAGAAGATCAGCAAACCAAGCGTGCCGGCGAACAGTGTGGTCATGGTCTTGCGGGAAGTCGTGACGGAGCGTGCCATGGTGTCCCCTTCACGCGTCCAGGTTCTTGCCAATCATGCGCATCAGGAAGATCGCGACGATGTTGGCAAGGATGATGGCAATCACGCCGCCGGCGCTGCCCATGCCGACGTCGAACTGCAGCAGTGACGAGACATAGATCAGGTAGGTCAGGTTGGTCGTCGACGTACCGGGACCGCCGTTGGTCGTCACGAGAATTTCGGCGAAGATCGACAGAAGGAAGATCGTCTGGATCAGGATTACCACCGTGATTGCCCGAGCCAGGTGCGGCAGCATGACGTGGATGAACCTCGAGACCCACGTGGCACCATCCATCTCGGCGGCCTCGAGCTGTTCCTGGTCAAGCGATTGCAGGGCAGTCAGCAGGATGAGCGTGGCGAACGGCAGCCACTGCCAGGAAACAATGAAGATGATCGACAGGAGCGGGATCTCGCTGAAGAACGAGAGCGGTTCCATGCCCAGGCCCAGCGCAAGATGTCCAAAGATCCCGTTGACCGGGTTCATGAACATGTTCTTCCAGACCAGGCCGGACACCGTGGGCATGACGAAGAACGGCGCGATGACCATGATCCGAATGACACCCTGGCCCCACATCGGCTGATCGAGCAGGAGAGCCATCATCGTTCCGCCGATGACGGTAATCAGCAGCACGCCGCCGACCAGCAGGAGCGTGTTGATCATCGCCGCCTTGAAGCTCGGGTCGGTCAGGAACCAGTAGTAGTTTTCCCATCCGATGAACGGGTTGGCGCCTGGCGTGATCAGGTTGTAGCGCAGAAAGGAAAAATAGAGGGTCAGGCCCAACGGAACCAGCATCCATCCCAGCAGCAGCACAACCGCAGGCGAAATCATCAACCTGGCAGCGGCGCGGGAAGCGTTGGTCGCCATGCGAACCTCACCGAAAGTCGATGGCATAACACGCAAGAGCGGCAAGGACCAGATTGGAGCCCTTGCCGCAGCACTCACATTATCGAACAAGACACGTGCCGGTCCGGATGGACCGGCACGTGTGGGGAGGCGGTTACTCGATGTAACCCGCCTTGGTCATTTCGCGAACCGCAAACTGCTGGCTGTTGGCCAGAGCCTCGTCGACGGACTGCTGTCCGGCGAGCGCGGCCGCGACCTGCTGTCCGACGTAGTTGCCGATGCCCTGGAATTCGGGGATCGCGACAAACTGCACACCGGTGTAGGGCACCGGGTCCCTCGTTGCATCGGCCGGGTTGGCCGCGAGAATCGAGTTCAGCACGGTCTCGGCAAAGGGCGCGGCCTCGGTGTATGCCGGGTTGGCATAGGTCGAGGCACGGGTGCCCGGAGGCGCCGCAACCCAGCCCTTTGTTTCGCCGACCAGCGCGACGTATTCCTTGCTCGTCGACCAGGAGAGGAACTCCTTGGCCGCATCGACCTGCTTCGAGCTTGCCGGGATCGCCAGCGCCCAGGCCCAGAACCAGCCTGTGCCCTTGTCGGTCACCTGCTTTGGCGCCTGGAAGAAACCGGTCGTGTCGGAGACTGACGACTCAGCCGGATTGTAGATGTAGCCCGCAGCCGACGTTGCGTCGACCCAGGTGGCGCACTTGCCGTCGGCAAAGAGCGCGCGGTTTTCGTTGTGACCGTTGGATTCCGCGCCTGGAGGACCGTAGCTGTGCATCAGGTCCACATAGTAGGTGAGCGCAGCCTTCCACTCGGGGCTGTCGATCGTCGGATTCCAGTCCATGTCGAACCAGCGCCCGCCGAAGGCGTTCACAAGCGGACCGACGAAGGCCATGTTTTCGCCCCAGCCGGCCTTGCCGCGCTGGCAGGTCCCGAAGACACCGTTGTCCGGATCATGCACCTTGGCCACGATCTCGGCGAACTCATCGTAGGTGATCTGCTCGTCAGGAGCCTCGATGCCGGCCATCTCGAACAGGTCCGTGCGATAGAAGGTGAACGAGCTTTCCGCATAGAAGGGGACCGCGTAGAGCGACCCGTTGGCCGAAAGGCCGTTGCGGACCGGTTCGAAGATGTCGTCGTAATCGTATGCGTCACCGAGGTCGTCGAGTTGCGCCAGCCAGTCCTGCGCACCCCAGATCGGAGCCTCATAGGCACCGATGGTGATGACGTCGAACGACCCGCCGCCCGTCGCAATGTCGGTCGTGACACGCTGACGCAGCACGTTTTCTTCGAGCACGACCCAGTTCAGCGTGTGTCCGCTGGCCTCTTCGAACTGCGATGACAACTCCTGCATGATGATCATGTCCGAGTTGTTCACCGTGGCGATCGTCAACTCGGCCGCGGTCGCAGCTGTGGTGGCGGCCGCCGCCAGGGCGGTCGCGCCAAACATTGCACGTGCAAGTTTCATCCAGAATTCTCCCCGTTGGTTTTGTGGATGCAGTGATGGCACATATCGCAGTCCTCAATGTCGAGTCAATCCACGGCGTTACGCACTGTCGCGACACACGCCATGTCCGGTTCATGTGCCGGATGATGCTCTCCGGTCCTGGATCGTCTCTGCGTCGTGGAGGGAGGCGATGCGCCGGATGGGATGGCACACAAGCCGAGATTGCTGAGGTTCGAGGCGCCGAAGGTGCTGGCTGCGGCGGCCGTATGGGACGGTTCCCGGACCGGCGTGCGCCGGTGGACGCCCTGCTCTGGAGCGCACCGGGATCGGGTGCGTCACTCTTCGAGACCCGGAAGGTGAGGGCGCCAGGGCGCCATCGCCTGTCCGGCGGCTCTCATGCGTCAGCGGACCGGGCATGATGCCATGAGTGACAGGAACATGGCGTGCTGGCTGGACATGCTGGTACGCCGCGAGATACTTCCCGTTCTGCACACGGCCGCGGGCGTAGACGCCGATGAGTATCCGATGATCACAATGCAGCGATTCCGCAGTCCGGTGCTGGGCGACACCATGTGCCGGCTGTGCCAGGACGGGGCCGACCGTCAACCGAAACCCGCGCCGCCGTCATTGCGCGAGGCGTTCTGGAAGAGAGCGCCCGTGGACGGATTGACTCGATGATCCTGTGTTGCGGCGAGGCCCTGATCGACATGATTCCGGCGGCCACGGCGTCGGGCAGGCAGGGATATGTCCCGCATGAGGGCGGCGCCATCTTCAACACCGCCATTGCGCTTGGCCGGCTGGGGGTGAGGACGGGGATGCTGACCGGCATTTCGAGGGACTTCCTGGGAGAGACGCTCCTCGCCTCCTTGCGCGCGAACCGGGTCGACACGTCACTCGTTGTCCAGAGCGAGCGGCCCACCACGCTCGCCTTCGTCAATCTGCGGAACGGCGGCGCTTCCTACACGTTCTATGACGAGAATTCGGCCGGACGCATGCTCGTCGAGGATGACATGCCCCGGGTGCCGGACGATGTTCAGGCGATGCTTCTTGGCGGCATCAGTCTGATCGGCGAGCCGGCCGCAATAGCCCTTGTCCAGCTGGCGAGACGCGAGGCTGGCCGCCGGGTCATCATGCTCGATCCCAACATCCGTCCGGTCATGATCCGGGATGGCAAACGCCATCGCGTCCGCATGCGGGAACTGATCGCTCTTGCCGATATCGTGAAAGTCTCTGACGAGGACCTGGACTGGCTCGTTCCCGGTGACGAGCCCCTGGCGTCAAAGTGCGACGGCATCTTCAGGTCTGGCCCCTCGGTGGTGATCCTGACACGCGGCGCCGCGGGAGCAAGTGCCCGCTTTGGACGCGATGACATGATCGCCGTTCCGGCTTCTCGTGTTGACGTTGTCGATACCATCGGTGCCGGCGATACCTTCAGTGCGGGTGTCCTTGCCCACCTCGCGGAAAACCGGCTGCTCGTTCGCGACCGGCTTGCGGACATCGATGCCGTTTCGATGAGGGAGGCTCTTCACCTCGGCGCCAGGGCGGCGGCGATCACCGTTTCGCGGGCCGGCGCCGATCCACCTTGGCGTGATGAACTCAAAGGCCCCCGGCCGGAGGGTGAGTGATCATGGTGGGTCGGGTCATTCCGGTCGATCCGTTCGATCTCGTGGTGTTTGGCGGCACGGGTGATCTCGCGCGACGCAAGCTCCTGCCCGCTCTCTACCATCGCATGTGCGCCGGGCAGGTTGTGCCGGGCACGAGAATCATCGCCACCGGACGCCGCGATATCGGTGTTGACGGCTACCGCGCGCTGGCTGCCGGCGCCTTGCAGGAACACGGGCTTGGAGATCGCACCGGCGACTTCTTGGAGATGCTCGACTACGTGACAATCGATGTAGCAGGCGGGGAGGGGTGGGCGACGCTTGCCTCAAGGCTCGATGATCACGAGCGCGTGAGGGCATTCTACCTTTCCGTGGCTCCGCACCTGTTTGTTCCGTTCAGCGAACGCCTGGTGGCCGCGGGTTGCCTCACTCCGGCGGCCCGGCTGGTGGTCGAAAAACCCCAGGGGAGCGATCTCGCCAGTGCCGAAGCGCTGAACCGGACCCTCGCCTCACTCTTCGGCGAGCGGCAGGTCTACCGGATTGACCACTATCTCGGCAAGGAGACGGTCCAGAACCTGATGGCCCTGCGTTTTGCCAATGCGCTGTTCGAACCGATCTGGAATGCACGCCATGTCGATCACGTCCAGATCACCGTCGCCGAACAGATCGGTATCGAAGGACGCGGCGCCTACTATGACCATACCGGCGCCCTGCGCGACATGGTCCAGAATCACCTGCTGCAACTGCTCTGTCTCATCGCCATGGAACCTCCGGCATCCTTCAACGCGGATGCGGTGCGCGACGAAAAACTCAAGGTGCTGCTCAGCCTCGCACCACTGGAGAACCCGGCCGATGTGGTGTGCGGACGCTATCTCGCGGGTGATGGAGCGGGAAGCTATCTGGAGGATGTCGGCAATCCGGAGTCCCGGAGCGAGAGCTTCGTGGCCCTGCGCGCGGAGATTGCCAACTGGCGCTGGAACGGAACGCCCTTCTACCTGCGTACCGGCAAGAGATTGCGGGCCCGCATGTCCGAGATCGCCGTGGTGTTCAAGGACGCGCCACATTCGATCTTTCCGCCAGCCGCCGGTGCCATGACTCCCAACGTCCTGGCGATCAGGCTGCAGCCCGATGAGGGGATCACCCTCGGCCTGACAATCAAGGAACCGGGGCCGGGCGGCATGCGTCTCATCGGCACGCCGCTCGACATGACCTTCGCGGACACCCTTGAACGCCAGGGCCTGACCATGCCCGATGCCTACGAACGCCTGGTGCTCGACGTCATTCGTGGTGACCAGACACTGTTCATGCGCCGCGACGAGGTGGAAGCCGCATGGCGCTGGATTGATCCTGCCGTCGCCACCGCGAGAAACGCTCCTGGCCCGCCGCATTCCTACGAGAGCTTTTCGGCAGGTCCCGAGGAAGCACTGATGCTGGTGCATCGCGACGGCCGCCGCTGGCGTCCCATCACGGCGCGAACCTCTTGCGGGGGGTGAAGGAAGGGCTCCCCCAGGCGGCAAGCACGCCATGCAGACATGGTCACATCTTCCGCCCCGGACACGGACTTCTCCCATGCACTCCGGGAATGCCTGAGCCCGAAGCCGCGGTGCCGATCAAGCACAACTGTTTGACATGAATGGCATTCGATAGAGGTCAGCAGCGTGTTGCCGGGTACACTATGGCTGGACACCCGGGAGCTTGAGTGTCTTTCTCTGAATAGCAGCGGGCCGGCGTCACCTTCGCCTGGACCGAGATCGAACTGGCGACCGGCCGCCAGCATGTTCCGGCGCCGGCCGGGGTACTGGCCGGGGTACTGGGGGGTGTCCGAATCCGGCCCAAGGGGAAACGGGCTGGTGGCTGCGGGCATGCTCCCGGTATCGGCGGTCTTGCATGAATCGCCGGAATCCCGAACTTTCTTTCGCCGCCGATACCCGGATCACCCGGTTTGCTGTTTCGCGCCCGTTCAGCAGGTCCGCATCCTTGTCGAGGGCATGGACGCTGCGATCGGCACGTGTGGACCCGGGCCGATGCCGTGGCGGCGGTGAACGTCATCCGGAATGCCGCCTGCGGGACGTGATGACGACGCAGGCGGTGACGAGCACCGCCCCGGCGGCGTTGAGGACGAGGTCGAGCGGCACGAAACTCAGTGCGGCGCCCGCGGCCAGCGCGGGGTAGAGCCACAGGGAGATCGGACCCTCGCTGTAGCACTGGATCATGGCGCTGAGGGCGTAGATTCCGAAGAGCGACGCGATACCGATCTGCAGGCTCTCCCACAGCCCGGACCCGATCAGCGGAGTGAAGGCGAAGATCAGCACGATGATGTAGAGGCCCTTGGCGATCTTCCAGGCCTCGACACCCGTTGCCATCGGCCGCGCACCGGCAATGCCTGCTGCCGTGAAGGCCGCAAGGCAGACCGGCGGAGTGACATTGGAATCCTGGCTCAGCCAGAAGACCACAAGATGCGCCGTCAGCAGGAAGACCGTCATGACTTCCGGCTCGATCAGCGCGGGGCGGATCACGAGCGCGAGTTCGAACGGCAGGTTTGCGACGAATTCGCGGGCATCGGCCCGGGCGAGACCTTCGCCGACAAGGGCGGCGTGAGGTGATTCGACCAGGGCAAAAAGCGCCGCCTGCGAGGGGTCGGCCAGTCCCCCGACCAGCATGTCGACGAGGATCCCGTCGGCGAGCAGTCCGGCCAGGGCCGGCGCCGAGAGGATCGAGAGGACGATGTAGGCCGCCGTGACCGGTAGTCCCATGCCCAGCACCAGGGAGACGACCGCGATCAGGGCGACCGCAATCAGCACCGAACCCTGAGACCACTGGGCGATCATCAGGGCGAAGCCGTTCGCCAGGCCCGAGGTGGTGACCGCATTGTTGATCAGACCGACGGTGACGAGCAGGACCGCGGTCATGATCGACGTCCTGATTCCCAGCATCAGGGCCCGGGAGATCCGTTTCGGTCCCATCCTGTTGGGTGTCAACCAGCTCACCGCCACGAGCGTCGCCAGGGCGGCGCAGACCGCATAGCTCGGCGTTCTTCCTGTCACCAGGAGCCAGGTCATGACACCCAGGGGAAGGACGAAATTGAGAGCCCCGCCCAGGAGTTTCGAGCGGTCGACGGCCGTGACCTTCTCCGCACCGATCCCGTGCTTCATCGCCTCGATTCGGATCATGAAGGCGACGGAAAGGAAGTACAGGATCGCCGGGATGATCGAGACGACGACGATGGTGCCATAGGGTATTCCGGTCAAAGAGACCATCACGAAGGCGCCTGCACCCATGATCGGGGGCATCACCTGTCCGCCCGTCGATGCCGACGCCTCGACCCCTGCGGCGAACCGCGGCCTGAATCCGTTGGCCTTCATCAACGGTATGGTGATGATTCCCGTGGATGCCGTGTTGGCCACCGCCGAACCTGAAATGGTCCCGGTGAGCGCCGATGCGATGACCGCGACGAAGGCGGCGCCTCCCCTGAACCTTCCGGCGATGATCTTGGCGAGTTCGATCACGAAGTCGGAAGCGCCGGAAACGATCAGGAATGCGCCGAAGATCATGAATAGCGTGATGTTTGCCGACGAGATGGTGGTGATGATCCCGAACATGCCCTCGTCGTTGTAGAGCGAACGGAACAGGACATCGCTCACCGGGAGACTCGCGGCGCGGAAAACCCCCGGCAGCATCTCGCCGAGGAAGAGGATGTAGCCGAGCGCAAGCGCGACCAGGACCGGGATGATCGGGCCTGTCATCCTGCGGGTCAGCTCGACGGCCGCGGCGATGACGATGATCCCCGCCGCCCAGTCCACAAGGGTGAACTGCCAGGCCTGGCCGGTCTCGGCAAGCGTGCGGGTGTAGAGTCCGGTTTCAGCCGATGCGATCCACAGTGCGGCAAGCGCCGTGGCAAGACCCAGGACCGTGTCGATGGCGATCGACCAGGGACGCGCCTGATGGCGCGGCCATGTCGCGCTGGTGAGAAAACCGAGAAACGCGAAGCCGGCGAAATGGATGGCGTTCTGCCACAGTCCCGATTCGTTCAGGACGAGGTTGGTGGCGACATGCCACGCGCCGAAGGCGATGACAGCGCATGCCGGTATCCCGTAACGGCCGACATGCGCGCGAGCGGCATCGAAGTCAACGATCGCGTTGCGCAGCCCCGCTGGCGAGCGCGTCATGAGGACATCGCGTTGCATTCGCCCGGACGGCGGCCGCGCGCGCCCGGCCGCCGTCCGGAGATGAGGGGCTGCCTATTGCGCCATCAGATGACCGGATATCTCCATTCCGACTTCCTCGTAGTAGCGGGCGGCGCCCGGATGAAGGGGAACCGGCAGGCCCGCCATGGCAAGGGAGATGTCCATCGCGTTCGTGGCCGGATGAATGGCCCGCAGGAACGGCAGGTTCTCGTAAATCGTCCTGGTCAGGAGATAGACGTGGTTTTCGTCGACATCGGCGTTGACCGCAAGGAAATTGGGCTGTGCAATGGTGAGGATATCCTCATCCTGGCCCGGATAGGTGCCCGACGCGATCGTGTAGGGAACCCACAGGTTGCGCCCGCCGTCCATCATCTCCGCCTCTTGCGGGGTCACGGCGAGAATCGTGAAACGATCCGCATTGGCGGCCATGAGTTTCGTGATGGCGCCGGTCGGCGGCCCGGCCGGTGCGCCGATACCCGCGACCTGACCATTGGCAAGGGCGTCAGCCGAGGGGCCGTACCCTGCATGCAGCAGCTCGAAGTCGCCGTCGATATCGAGGCCGAGGCCGGCCAGCAGGACGCGATTGGAGCCGATCGTGCCCGAGTTTTGCTTGCCCAGAGCCATGGACATGCCCTTCATGGCGACGATGTCGGAAACTGTGCCGGAACTGACGTGGTCGTTGGCGACAACGAACTGCTCGACATTCTGCCAGAGCATCGTGATCGAACGCATGTTCTCCTGGGGTGCCGATACCGGACCGGTGCCTGTCGCGGCGTACGAACCGAACAGGCCCTGGACGATCGCGAACTGGGCCGTGTTGGCGCCCAGTGCCTGGACGTTGGCTCCCGAGCCCGCGGAGTTGACTGCGGTCAGGCTGAACTTTTCCCCGGGCAGGAGCTTGACCTTCGAGAGGGTCGCGATCGCCGTACCCACGGGATGGTAGGTGCCGCCGGTCGAGGCCGTGTTGAGGACATAGTTGGTGTCCTGGGCCGCGGCCGGTCCGGAAAGCGCCAGGGCCACTGCACCGAGCCCCGCGGCGATCGTGGAGAGAATCCGTTTCGTGATCATGATGTCTCCATGATGAGGTGTGGTCGATGGTCGCTTGCAAGGTAGGGACACACCCCGTCGAACGCAACCGGCGAGCCGCCGGATATCCTGTCCGCGAAGGCGACCATGAGGATCGGGCGAGCCGCGGTCGAGCATGTCTTTCTCGTGCAATCACACGGGAGTATGCTCCATGCCACCCTTCAGTTGCTTCCCCGCACCGGGCATCCGACCTTCCCCGGTTGGGCCGGTCATGACGACGAGCACCTGTTCCCCGCGATCATCGAACAGCACGGCGCCGCTCCGGAGTTTTCCTTCTCGGGCAAAGAACAGGAAGGCCTGACGAAGGTCCGCGCTGACGTCCCTTTCCCGTGCAAGGGCAAGATCCGCAAACGGGTCGACGCGGATGTCCCGGGACCCCGGCTGGAGCGGCGAAGGTGGCTTGCCGCCACCCTTGCGTCCCCTGCGCTTCTCCCGCCAGGCCTTCTCTTCTTCCTCATGGCGTGTCGCCGCACGGGCTTCAATCTCCGCCTTCGCCGCACGGCTCGCCTCACGACGATCCTCGTGGCGTTTCAGCTTTGCAGGAATGTCGACCTCCGCCTCATCATCGGCCGCTTCAGCCAGCGCCATCAGTCGCTCGACCTCGGCCTCAAGCTAGTCGCATACTCCCAACTCATTGCCTTGTGCGTCGAGGCGTTGGCCTGAACCTTCGTGCCGTCAAGGCTCACTCCCCCCAGATTCACAAGGCCCACCGACCGGGCCATGCAAACGGGTTCTGCAGTTCCTCGACAAAGCGCTTGCGAAACGCCGCAATCGTGTCGTGGTCGAGGTGGCTGTTCGCAACAATGGTGCGGAACGCCACTGAATTCCAGGTCGCCTGCTCCAGCTTGCGACTCGAGAACACGCCGGTGGGGTAGCCGTAAGACGACAGCGCCAGAAGCATCCCCGGATGACAGCCCCGCTTGCCCCCATGGCCGTATGCCGACGTCAGGCGGCCAGGATCAAGGCTGTCGACAACCTCGACCACAAACCGCGTCAGGTGATCCTCGGGAAGCCAGTCCTGCACCGAGGGCGGCAGGAAAAACAGCGTCTCCCGGTCCACCTCTCGAAAGTCTCGCGACATCACGCCTCTCCAGGTCCCACGATAGCAACAGTCATGACCCGAACCATATGGCGATCCAGCAACCGGGCCAGGAAACCGCTCACATCCGTCCCGATGACGGCGTCACGGGTCGGGCAACCGCATGGCCTCAAATCCGACAGGCTCCCAGGGCGGCCGGTCGGGGAGAATGTCTTCAAGTGTCTGGAACATCCTGCGGCGAGGTACACCCCCCGGGGCGAGACAAGCTCCACAACAAGGATTTGACACAACGAATTGAATATCGATACGATGATGCATTATTGAGGCGATTTTATCAGTCTTAGTCGCCTCGCCGCGATCGTCATAGCGCTGGGGAAGCTGGGCGATGGGGCATATGCCTGAGCAAAGGGCGAGGCAAAGCCAGGGAGACTTCAATGGAAACCAACGAGTTCAGGGATCTTCTGTTCAGCGGCAAGATCACACGGCGTGAGGCCAAACGGCTGATGGCGTCGTTTGGCGTGATGTCCGCGATGGTGCCGATCGCGGGACGCTCGGCAAGAGCCGATACCGAACAGCCGGTTCTGTTCACATGGGCAGGCTATGACAGCCCCGAGTTTGCCGCGCAGTACGTTGCCGAGAACGGCGCACCGCCCAACTACACGTTCTTCAGTAACCAAGAAGAAGCCTTCAACAAGATGCGGGGCGGCTACTCGCCCGATCTGATGTTTCCATGCATCGAGTCCATGCAGCTATGGCATGATGCCGGACTACTTGCGCCAATCGACACGTCCATGCTGACGCATTGGCCCGATCTGTTTGACGTCTTCAGAGACATTCCGGGCGGAATGATGGGTGGAGAGCAGGTGTTCGCTGCTGACGATTGGGGTCAAACGTCAATTGTGGTCCGCACGGATCTTGCGCCCGAATATGCCGATCCCGCCAACCAGAGCTGGAACGCGCTGCAGGACGAAAAGTACGAGGGCCGGATGTCCGTGGTCGATAGTTCATCGGACATGGCATCGATAGCTGGGGTTGCCTTGGGCATTGACGCGTTCAACATGGGTGATGCCCAGATCGCGGAAGTTCGCGAGTGGCTTGTTCGGCAAATGCCAAACAATCGCATTGTAACCCACTCCATGACCGAGGTTGCACAATCGCTGGCGGCCGGAGAGGTCATCATGGGCGTTGCCTGGAACTCAGTCCTGACACAGTTGAAAGATGCGGCAGCCGGCAGTGATGCGCAATGGGTCTGGATGGTTCCCAAGGAAGGGGCAATCACGTGGTGCTGCGGACTTACGATTCATCCTGCATCCAAAGAACGCGGACTTTACGAGAAAGCCCACGAGGTCATTGACTCATACCTTTCCCCGGAGTCAGGCCGCTTTGAGATTACGGAATGGCTAGCTGGTCACTCCAATCGCAAGTCGTACGAGGGGCTGGATGAAGAGTGGTTGCTCTCGGTTGGCCTGGCGAAGGATGTCGATACCTTCCTGGCAAACACTCACTTCTCGCAGCCAATGGCAAACTCCGACAAGGTCGCCGTGATGTGGGAAGAGGTGCAAGCCGGCATCTGACTTCTCCCTGTGGCGCTGCCTAGACGCGGGCGGTGGTTTCAGGGCCGCCGCCCCGTCTTTTCTCAGACACAGGTGTCTGCATTTCTGAAATGACGATGTTGCGCGAGAGTCTCGACGATTCTGATGTCTGGATTTGCATGCCGGACGGCATTCGACTTTCTGCCCGCGTTCGCATGCCGAAGGATGCCGACCGGTATCCGGTACCCGCGATACTGGAGTATACACCGTACCGAAAGAGCGATGTGACCGTGGCACGCGACCAGCACCACGTCTGGCTTGCCGCGCACAGGTACGCGATGGTGCGTTGCGACATCCGAGGCCATGGAGACTCAGAGGGTCTGGCGGAGGATGAATACAGCGAATGCGAGCTGAACGATGCCGGCCACGTAATCGAATGGCTTGCAGAACAGAGCTGGTGCAGTGGCGCGGTCGGCATGATGGGAATCTCGTGGGGAGGCATCAATGCCCTGCAGGTTGCGGCGATTCGACCGCCTGGCCTGGGGGCGATCTACACGGCTTGCTCCACCGATGACCGTTATGAAGATGATGTCCACTACAATGGCGGCTGCCTCACGGTGGAGAACCTGAACTGGGGCTTGCGCATGCTGGTCTACAGCCTGCGGCCACCAAATCCTCAGGTCGTCGGCGAACGATGGCGAGAAATGTGGCGGCAGCGCCTTGAAGGTGCGCGCGAGTACGCGGCACATTGGACGCGGCATCAACGGCGCGACGAGCTTTGGCGTCACGGGTCCGTCCGTGACGACTGCGAAGCCATTGACGTCCCTGTCTATGCGGTGGGCGGATGGGCCGACGGTTATACAAACAGCATTTTGCGCTTGGTGGTGGACCTGAAGGTGCCGGTTCGTGGCCTGATTGGCCCTTGGGGTCACTGCTATCCGTGGGAAGGGAAACCAGGTCCGGCGATCGATGGCTTGCACGATATGCTGCGCTGGTGGGACCATTGGCTGAAGGGACGCGATAGCGGCCTGATGCAGGAACCAGGATTGCATGTCTGGATGCAGGAGCCGGTGGTGCAGTCGACCACGCGCAAGATGCAGTCCGGTCGGTGGATATCGGAACCCTCCTGGCCATCACCGAACGTGATCGAGAAGGACTGGCAAATCAGTGATCGCATGCTGGTCGAACGGAGCGTGGAAGCAGTTCGGTCAATGTCCGGCGAGTGTGGCAATATCGAACTTGTGTGTCGCCCGGATCCACTTGCAGGATCGACACACGGAGACCGCTGCCCGGATGGCGGAAAGGCGCAATTCCCGCCTGATCAGCGTGAGGAAGATGGTCGATCAGTAGTTCTTGACAGCACGCCTTTGAGCGAGCCGCTGGAGATCCTTGGAACGCCCTATGTCGATTTGGAACTTCGCGTAGACCAGCCACAGGCCCATGTATACTTGCGCCTCAACGACGTGGCCCCGGACCAACAATCGTCTCGCGTGACCTACGGTGTATTCAACCTCAACCACAGACATGGTCATGAGGTGCCTGAGCCCCTTCCAGTCGGCAAGCGATTTTGCGCTCGAATTGCGCTGAATGACATTGCGCATCGATTCGAAGTCGGCCATCGCATCCGGCTTACAATTCAGTCCGGCTGCTGGCCATTGTACTGGCCCTCACCGGCTGTCGTTAGCGTAGGCATCGTGAATCAGACGGGTAGTCTCACCCTACCGGTTCGTCCGATGCGTGCCGAAACCTTCGACCCAAAGTTCAGACCTGCTCCGAATTTTCCCTCGGGGCCGGTCTCGACGTTAGCACCTCCGCGGCGCGAGAGGCGTCTCGTGCGCGATTTCGTTACTGGTGAAGTGACCTACGAGAACGTTCGGGATGCCGGGCGGCTACGCCATGATAAATCCGGTTTCGAGATTGTGGAGCGAGGCGAGGAACGGTTTACCGTGGTCGAGACAGAGCCGGCTGCTGCGCGGGCCGAGAGCAAGTGGGTGACCTCCATGTCTTTCGGGGACGGGACCGATATCTGTGTGGCCGGCGAGTGCGTACAGACAGCTGATGCGAGCGACTTCCACATCAGGACCCACGCACAGGTTTCTGAAAACGGTGAGCGCGTGTGGTCCCGCACGTGGGACGACCGCATCCCGCGCGACTTCACATGATAGGCGATCCGAACAGGCGGCGCAGTACACAGCCGTACATGCGGGAACTCAACATTCCTGACCCCAGCGAATTCGATTTCGCTGCTCTGCGTGCGCGAACGCTTGCTCGACTACAGGAGATGATGCGATTGCCACGGTATGCCACCGGGACCGACCTGATGGGCGTGTGGACAACGTCAACAGTCGAAGTCAAGGATGCACCCTTTGGCCCGAGCATGAAGACCAGGTGTTGGTCACGGCCCAGGGCGCCAAGAGGCCCTGCAGCTGTCCGTTCGAAGCGAAACTTCTCCAGGGTCGAGGGCCATGAAGATCGTCAATACCTTGCCGTGTGACAACCATGAGATCGAGAACCTGTGGATCACGCTTTCGGATGGTTGCCGGCTGGCAGCGCGTGCCTGGCTTCCGGTCGACGCTGAACAGAAACCGGTACCGGCGGTTCTGGAGTACCTGCCTTATGCCAAGCGCCACAAGACGCAGACGCGCGACGAGCATGCGCACCGTTACATGGCCGGTCACGGCTATGCCTGTCTTCGTGTCGATGTCCGCGGCACCGGTGAGTCCGACGGGCTGATCACCGACGAATACACCCAGCAGGAAATCGACGACGGCGTCGAGGTGATCGACTGGCTATCGCGCCAGCCCTGGTGCGATGGGGCCGTCGGCATGATGGGCAACTCGTGGGGCGGCTATAACTCGCTGCAGGTCGCGGCATGCCGGCCGCCGGCGTTGAAGGCGATTGTGGCCAGCGGCTGTTCCGATGATCGTTATGCGGATTGCATGCACTATCGCGGAGGCTGCCAGCTCACCGAGCATCACGGATGGTCGGCGACCATGCTGTCGTTTTTTTCGGTGCCGCCCGATCCGACGTTGCTGGACGACAATGCCGCGGCTAAGTGGCGCGACATGTGGCTTGAGCGTCTGGAAGCGCACGAGTTCACCTTGCCGACATGGCTGCGCCATCAACGCCGCGACGCCCTGTGGTCCCATGGGTCGATCTGCGATGTCGCCCAGTCGATTGATGTGCCGGCGCTGATCGCGGGTGGCTGGGGCGACGTCTATTCGACGCCGGTGCCGCGCATCCTGAGTCAGGTGCCGGAGACGTCGCGCGCCATCATCGGCCCCTGGCTTCACGGCTATCCGTATGACGCCATGCCTGGCCCCCAGATCGGCTATCTGCAGGAATGTCTGCGCTGGTGGGACCATTGGCTGAAGGGCCATGAGACCGATGTCCTCGACGAGCCGCGGTTTCGCATTTGGGTCTATGACTCTGAACCGCCGCGCGCGTGGTATGAACAACGCGAGGGCTCGTGGATCGGCGCGTCGACCTGGCCGCCCGAGACCGTGGAGGTGCGGCATCTGGTGTTGAACCGCGGTAGCCTGGACGGTGCGGCCGAAATCGAACGCGAACTCACAATCTCATCACCACTGACGACCGGGACGGCGGCCAGCGAGATCTGTCCCATGGGTTGGGGACCGGAATCGCCCGGCGATCAACGCCTTGATGACGGCGGGTCGCTGCTATTCGATACCGAACCGCTTACCGAGCGACTGGAGTTAGCCGGTGCGCCGGTCGTCGAACTGGAGCTGACCTGTGACCGCGCGGTCGGGCAGGTGGCCGTGCGTCTGTGCGATGTCGCGCCGGGCGGTGCGTCGGTACGTATCACGTACGGCCTGTTGAACCTGACGCACCGGGACGGCCACGTTGACCTTGAACCGTTGGAATCCGGCAAGCGTTATCGGGTGCGGGTCGTGCTCGACGACATCGCTTACGCCGTGCCGCCTGGCAACCGGCTGCGCGTCGCCATTTCGACCTCCTATTGGCCGCTCGTCTGGCCGGCGCCCGACAAGCCGACACTCTCCGTCTTCACCGGCGTCAGTTCGCTTCAATTGCCGGTGATGCCCACGCGTCCTGACGCCCAGGTGTCATTCGACGAATCCGAAATGGCAGAGGCGCTTGGAGAGGAGGTCCTCGAGCCTGAAAACCACCGCCGGTTTGTCGAACGCGACCTGGAGAGCGGGGTGGTCACGGCCGTGACCATCGAGGACCATGGCCGCCGCCACGACACCAGCCACGGCATGGTGAAGAGCGGGCGAACCGTCAGAACCTATCGCGTTCATCCGGACGATCCGGCATCCGCCAGGGTCGAGGCGCGGCGTACCGTCACCATGGCGCGCGACGACTGGTCGGTGCGCACGGAGATTGTGACCTCCCAGCGATGCGACCGGGACGCCTTCTATGTGTCCGGGCGCCTCGAGGCCTACGACGGCGACGAACGCGTCTTCATGCGCGAATGGAACGACACCATTCCGCGCGATCTCGTATAGTCGTCAGAGCGCCAAACCGAGCTTGCGCCCTTCATAGAACGCGACATAGGCGGTACGCGCGGCGACACAGTCGCCCAAGCGATGGACGGCGATCTCATCGGCCGGCAACGCATGCGACAGATCGTCGAACGGTTCGTTTGTCGTGGCCAAGACCAGCGAATCAGCCCTCACGAAGGACCGCTCTCCGGAAAGAAAGTCGAGCACCGTCCCACCGTTGCCGCGCCAGTCCAGCAAGCCACACTCGGTGAAGAACTCGACGACCAAACGGCGCAGGGTGACTCGCAGGCGGTAGTCGACATTGGTTCTGGCGATGTCGGCGCCGACCTTGGAGTGCTGGGTCACCAGAATGACCTTGTGGCCACGCTCGGCCAGATACCAGGCGGTGCCGCCGCCGCGCCAATTGCCGTCTTCGTCGAGCAGGATAACGCGGTCGCCGAGACGGGCGGCGCGTGACATCACGTCTTCGACGGCGAAGACGTTTGCCTGATCTGCGCCGGGCAGCACGTCCTGGCCGGGAAGGGCGCGCTGGAAGCCGGTGCCGGCCGGCAGCGAGCCGGTCGCGACGACGATGTCGTCGTGATCGTTCGGCGAAATCTCGGCGGCGTCGACATAGGTGTTCAGACGTATCTCGACCTGGAGCTTGGCGAGCTGGGTCTCGTACCACGCGATGTGATCCAGGATCTGCTGGCGGCGCGGTTGATGGCCGGCCAGCCGATACTGTCCGCCGAGATCGGGTGCCGCCTCGGCCAGGATCACGCGGTGGCCGCGTTCGGCGGCGACCCTCGCCGCCTCCAAGCCCGCCGGACCGCCGCCGACAACCAGGACCCGTTTGGGTTGGGGCGAGGGGGTGAATCGGTCTCCGCCGAACTCGAACTCGCGGCCGGCCGACGGGTTGATCAGGCAGGAGACCCAGTAGTCGCGCGAGCGCCTGCCGTTGCACATCTGGTTGCATGAGATGCAGGGACGAATGTCTTCCGGCCTGCCGTCTCGCGCTTTGTTGCCCAGATGCGGATCGGCGATCTGGCCGCGCACGATCGAGACCATGTCGGCCTGGCCGGACGCGATGACGTAGTCCGCATTCTCGGGTGTGCGGATATGGGCTTCGGCCTGCATACGTGCATGATGCAGGGCCTTCTTGAGTTCCTCTGCGTAGGCCGCGCCCAGCTTGTCGGGCCAGACAAAGGTCGGGATGATGGTGCCGGAGCTGAAATAGCTGCCGAATCCGCAGGTAACGTAGTCCATCAACTGGCGTTCGTCGTGCCATCCGACGATCTCGCAGAGCGCTTCCACCGACAGCGCGACATCGGCCTCGTCCTCAATGCTGACGGCAAGGCCGACGATGAAATCGTCACCGCAGGCCTTGCGGATGCGTTGCATGATTTCCGACGAGAACCGCACGCGGTTCTCCAGCGACCCGCCCCAACGGTCGTCGCGCCGGTTGTTGAATGGCGTCCAGAACTGATCGATCAGGGCGTTGTACGCGGCGAACAGCTCGATTCCGTCAAAACCGCATTGCCGACAGCGTTGGGCGGCCTGCACGAAGGCGTCGATCATGGTCTCGATCTCCGCCTCGGTCATGGTGTGGCTGCCCATGGCGTCATGGAACGATGGCAGACCGGAGGGCGAGGGATAGGCGCTGAACGAATTGTCCCAGTCACCGTGCTGGCCGACATGATAGAGCTGCTGGACCATGACAACGTCATGCTCGTGGCAGGCGTCGGTGATGCGCCGGAAGTGAGGGACGACCTCGTCGCTCGTGTGCCGGAAGTTGCCGCGCGTCAGGACGGCGGAATCGTGAACGGGCATCGGCTCGACGACGATCATGGCAGCACCACCGATGGCGCGCTCCAGGTAATAGCCGTAGTGGCGGTCCAGCGGCAGCCCGTCGACCGACATGTTGGCGGTGTGCGCACCGAACACGAGCCTGCTCTTCAGTGTCTTGTGGCGCAGGCCGAGCGGCGAGAAGAGATTGGGAAATGTCTGGGTCACGGGATACCCCGCCAGTGGACGTGTGGTCACCAGTCGATCGGCGCGCCGCCTTCCTCGGTCCGGCGCGCGACGAAAGCATCAAGCGCTTCCTGCCGGTCCGGTTCGAGGGCGGGCTTCTGGTATTCGTCGAGGGCGCGTCTGCAGAGCGCGTGCGCCCGCTGGGTCGCGTCGAGCGATCCTTCCTCGGCCCACTGACCGTAGTTTTTGGTGTTCGAAATCAGTGGCAGATAAAACGCGCTTTCGAAAGACGCGATCGTGTGGTCGGTCCCAAAGTAGTGGCCGCCGCGCCCGACGCTGACGACCTCATCGAACGCCAAGGTTTCGTCGCTGACTTCGACGGGCTGAAGGTAGCTCGCCATCATCTGAAGGATCTCGACATCCAGAATGAACTTGTCGAAGGATGAGCAAAGGCCGCCTTCAAGCCATCCGGCCGCGTGCATTATGACATTGGCGCCGGCCAGGACGCCGGCCCAGAGCTGGGCCTGGGATTCGTAGGCCGCCTGGGCATCGACCGCGTTGGAACTGGTGAAGTTGGACGCGCGGTAGGGCAAACCATAGCGGCGCGCCAACTGGGCACCGATCTGCAGGGATTGGTTGGCCTCGGCCGAGCCGAACGCCGGTGCGCCCGTCTTCATGTCGACATTCAGTGTCTTGGCGCCGGTGACCACCGGCGCGCCCGGATTCGCCAACTGCGTCAGGACGAGGCCTGCCAGCATCTCCGCGTTCGACAGCGACACCGCGCCGGCGAGCGACACCGGCATCGTTGCGCCGGCGAGCGAAAACGGCGTGATCAGCGGCGTCTGGTTGTAGCGCGCCAGTTCGATCAGGCCCGCCGCCATCGGCGCGTCGTACTGCAAGGGCGAGTTCGTGTTGATGATGGCGTAGGTTGACGGGCTTTCGATCAGGTCGTCGCGTTCGATGCCGCGCGAGATCGCGATCATGTCGAGCACATCGTGGATACGCTGCGGGCTGTGGCAGAAGACGTAAGGTACCTTGTCGGAAAGTTCCAACATCACCTTGGTCGAGACCAGGTGGCGGATCTCGACCGGCACGTCCATGGGTTCGACCGGCGAGCCCGCGATCATGTGAATGATGTTGAAGAACTGGCCGAGCCTGACGAAGTCGGCAAAGTCGGCGATCGTGCCCGGCCGGCGGCCACGCTCGATGTCATGGCAGTTGGGCGGACCCAGCACGGTGGCGAAGGCAAGCTTTTCCGTGTCGATGTCGACGGCGTGGCCGGCATTGCGCGGCGTCAGCCTGGAGGCGCGTGCGACGGTCGACAGCGCCTGCTCGACGATATCGCGGCCGAAGCGCACGTTGATGCCGTCGTCGCCGATGACGGCGCCGACCTCGGCGAACAGGTCGACGGCGGCCGGCAAATGAAAGGCAACGCCGATCTCTTCGAGGATGCGCAGCGAGTTCATGTGGATCGCCTCGATCGCGTCGGCAGAGAGCAGCTCAAGGCGCTTGTGCGGGTTGACCGGCTGACCCCACGGCAGCTGCTTGATCTGCTTTCCGCGCTTGCGGATCGTCCGGCGGCCAGTACGCGGGGAGGTGGCTGCGGCCTTGACATCGTTCATGGCGCCGTCCGGTCAGATAAATCAAATAACGATACGACGTATCGCATTATGTCATTGCTATCACAGACTTTCGTCCGCGTGCAACGTCGACCTGTTGCGCCGGCGACCGGGGTCTAGCTGGCGAGCAGGGCTGTGTGGGCGTGCCGTTCGCCACCCAGTGCGCGGGTCGCTTCTTCGGCCATCGAGATTACCGTCGCGCCGAAGCTGTCGAAATTGTCGGCCGGCATGGCGGCGTTGTCGGCAGTCAGGACGACCGAGCCGACCGGTTCCGGTTGGTCGTGCCAGACTGCAGCCGCAACGCTGTTGATCCCGGGCATGGTGCCACCTTCGGAGATTGCGAACTTGCGCCGGCGAATTTGGGCGAGCTCACCTTTCAAGGTCTTCAGACGGACGGCGTGGATCGGCGTGAGGTCGAGCCGGTCGCGCATGACATCGGCCAGCTCCTTCAGCGCGTCGCCGGGGCGCTGCGCCAGCACGGCCTTGCCGCCGGCGGTCAGCCACACAGGGTTGCGCTGGCCGGGCTCGGCCGTATAGGTGCGCCCGTGAATGCCTTCGACCTTGTCGAGATAGACGATCTCGGGAAAGTCGGCCCAGGTGAAGAACGCGGTGAATCCGGAGACCTTGGCGCCGTAGCGCAGGATCGGGTGCACGTGCCGGCGCAGTTCGTGACGCGCGATGATCGGCGAGCCGAGCTCCCAAAGCTTCAGGGTCAGGCGGTATCGCGACGTGTTAGGCGCCTTCTCCAGATAGCCCTCGCTCTGCAGAGTCTGAAAAATGCGCTGCACCGCGCTCTTGTCCATTTCCAACTCGCGGGCCATATCGGAGATGCCGCGCGGGTGGTCGGACTGCGACAAACTCTCGATGACCCGCAGGCTCTTGCGCAGGGTGCTGCTCATGGCGGCCCAATCAGGCGGTGAAATTGCGTAGTCGCATCATTATTCGATACATTTGCCGAAACGGCAACGAAGCGCGAACTCTTGGTGGCCGGCTTTTGTGCAAGACTCTCGATGTTGCTCACTTAACGATATAGCAGATCGATATCCAATGCGTTTGGATAGGTTGCATGCAGACGGACTATGATGTCGCGATCATCGGTGGAGCCCTGACCGGCAGCAGCACCGCCTACCACCTGCTGGTGCGCGAGCCCGGCCTCCGGGTGTGCGTCATCGAGCGTGATCCAAGCTATGAGCTGGCCGCGTCCGCGCGATCGAATGCCGGTATCAGGATCCTGTTTTCGCAGCCCGAGAACCTTCTGATGTCGCGCTACGGCCACGCGTTCTATGCAGGCTTCGGCGACCTGATGGCCATCGACGGCCAACGGCCGGACCTCGACATCTATCGCCACGGTTACCTGTTTATCGCCAACAATGCCGAACAGGCCAGGGACATGGAACGCAATCACGCGTTCCAGACGACGATGGCGTGCGACGTGCATCTGCTCGACGGCGACGGCGTGAGAGAGCGCTGGCCGTCGCTGACCGCCGACGACATCGTCTGCGCCACCTATTCGCCGGGTGACGGATGGATCGATCCGCACGGCTTGCTTTCAGGGCTGCACCGCAAGGCGCGATCGCTGGGCGCGACCTACGTGACCGGCGGTGTCGCCGATCTCGACCTTGAGAACTGCAGGGTGACACGACTGCACCTCGCCGGCGGCGACACGATCACCACCGACTGGGTCGTCAACGCGACCGGCGCTTGGGCGCGCGATGTTTGCGCCATGATCGGCATGCGCATTCCGGTCGAGCCGCTGTCGCGTATGGTGTTTTTCTTTCAGTCGCAGGAACAGCCCGAACAACTGCCGTTCACGCGCGACGGTCTGGGCGTCGGGTTCCGCCCGGAAGGCAACGGCTTTATCAGCGGCATCACAAGTTACGACACCGCCGGCTCGTTCTGCTTCGACGTGCAGCACGACTACTTTGACGAGGTCGTCTGGCCAAAGCTTGCGCACCGGGTACCACTGTTCGAGGCGATCCGCGTCCAGAATGCCTGGGCCGGTCACTACGCCCAGAACACCTTCGACGGCAACATGATCATTGGCCCCTGGGTCGGGCACGTGGAGAACTTCTTGCTGGCGACCGGCTATTCCGGTCACGGCCTGCAACACACGCCGGCGGTCGGCCGCGCGCTCGCCGAATTGATTCTCGATGGCGGCTATCAGACGATTGATCTTGAACCGCTCAGCTTTCAGCGTGTGGTCGACGGCAAGCCTTATCCGGAGCACGGCGTCAAAGCGTAAGCTGTCAGCACGCCCAATCGCCGGCGCCTTCGCTGACCTCGATCAGGGATGGTCCCTGGCGCGCCGCAGCGGCGGTCACGCTTTCCGCCAACCCGTCCAAACTTTCGGCACGTTCAGTGTGCCAGCAATAGGCGCGGGCCAGCCCCTGGAAGTCGGGGTTAAGGCCGGTGACCTCAACCGGTTCGATGTCGCCGCCTGCCATGGCGTCGCGGATTTCGCCAAGCGCCTGGTTGTTCCACAGGATCTGGATGATCGGCAGCTTGAGTTCCGACGCGACGCCCATTTCCTGGCAGGTGAACTGGAAACCGCAATCGCCAGCGATCGAGACGACCGGTGTCCCGGGCCGCCCGAGACTTGCGCCGATGGCGGCGGGCAGCGCGAAACCCAGCGTCGCGTAGGCCGCCGGATGCAGCCACGTGCGCGGGTGATGACGGTTGAAGGTGACATTGGCGGTATAGGCAAGCTGGGTCATGTCGCCGACAAAGATGGTGTCGTCGGGCAGCGAGGTGCCAAGCGTTTTCATGACCGCGCGGTGCTCGGGGGCGCGACTGCCTCCAAAGCTCGTGGTCTCGGCGCGCAACGCTCGGACCTCGTTGATGATGGTTGCCCTGTCGACGCGTGCGGCGGCGGGTTCCTCGCCAAGCGCCTGGAACAACTCATCGAGCGCCGATCCGGCATCGGCGGTGATGGCGATATCGGCGGGGTAGAAATCGTTCATCTTGCGCGGATCGATATCAACGCGGATCAGTTTGCCGCCGATGGTCAGGCGCTGGTTCGACGCATCGACATTGGAGAGTTCTGTGCCGACGGCGAGTACCATATCGGCCTTGGCGATAAAGTCGCGCACAGGCGCCAGGCACAGGGTGGCGCCAAGAGCCAGCGGATCATCTTCGGGGTAGATGCCTTTGCCGGCGAAGGATGTCGCGACCGGTGCTCCCAATAGTTCGGCCAGCTTACGGACTGTTTCGGAGGCATCGCTAGCGCCACCACCGGCAAGAATGACCGGACGCGTCGCTGAGGCCAACGCAGCGGCAGCCTGCTGGATCAGGGCGCTGTTGGCGCCCGGCCGGGCGACGGCCGTGGCGGCGGTCCATCGCGCGTTCACCGGTTCGGCCAGCACATCGCGCGGTATCTCGATATGCACCGGGCGCGGCCGGCCGGACATCATGACGCTCCAAGCCTGCGCCATCAGCTCCGGCACGTCGTCCGGCGTCATGGCGGTGCCGGTGAGGGCGGTCATTTGCTCGGTGATGCGATTCTGATTGGGGACCTCGTGGAACGGACCCCAACCCTTGCCGATCTCGCGCCTGAGATTGTGAGAACTCACCACCATCATGGGCTGGGAGTCCGAATAGGCCTGGGCGATCGCTGTCGCGGCGTTGGTGACACCGGGCCCGGTGATCAAGAGACACGCGGCGGGCCTGCCGGTTGCCCGCGCGTAGCCATCGGCCATGAAACCGGCGCCTTGTTCGTGGCGCGTCAAGACATGGCGCAGGCTGCGTTCGCCAAGGCCGCGGTAGAACTCGATGGTGTGGACGCCTGGAATGCCGAAGGCGGTGTCGATGCCGTAGTCCTCAAGCAGGGCGACGGTCGCTTGGCCGCAGGTCATGACGTTCGACATGGTGTGGCGTTCCCCCGGAGCCTTGCATGACAAGACCACGCTGGCGACCGGTCCTGGAGGCTGCCGAGTGGCGGCCATTCTTCTTGACAAGAGACAGCGCGAATTGCAAGTCTAAATCACATAGTACGTCGGTATATCGTAGAATGATACGACCACATGGTGCCTACAGGATGAACCGATGCTGCCCATGACTGCCGCCGCGGGGGACGAGGCAAGCCTCGCGGGCGCGTGGCAGTTGCCGGAAGGGCTGGTGCTGCTGCGCGACACCATCCGTCGCTTCATGCGCGAGGAGGTGCGTCCGGTCGAGGAGCGTCAGCCCCACGACGCCTTCAAGCTGCCGGATGTCGACCTGGCCCGGTTGCAGAGCCGTGCCCGCGAGATGGGCATGTGGTGCTTTGCATCGCCCGCCGAACATGGTGGCGGCGGCCTGGACCTCCTGGCCCAGGTGGTCGTTGCCGAAGAAGCCGCCAAATGCCGCATGGGAGCGTATGTGCCGGCCTGCGGCGCGTTCGGTATCGATCCGCCCAGCGTCATCTGGCTGGGCACGCCGGACCAGATCGCCCGATACGGTGTGCCGGCGATCGAACGCGGCCAGAAGTGTTTTGTCGCCATCTCCGAAGCGTCGGGCGGTTCCGATCCCGCGCGCTCGATCCGGACCCGCGCGACAAGCCATGGCGACCGCTACGTCATCAACGGCACGAAGATGTGGATCACCGCCGCCGCCGAGGCCGAGTGGGGTATTGTCTTCGCGCGCACCGGCGAGGCTGGCGATCGCGGCGGTATCACGGCCTTCATCGTCGACCGCACGATGAAGGGGCTGACGACCAAGGAGATCCCGGTCATCCGGTCTTATTCGCCATTCGAGGTGCACATGGAGGATGTCGAGGTGCCGGTCGAAAACCGGCTGGGCGAGGAAGGCAAGGGTTTCGAGATTTGCCAGCGGTGGCTGGTTCATGCCCGAGTCCCCTATGCCGCCGCCGTCATCGGCATTGCCCAGGAAGCGCTCGCGATGGCGATCGACTGGGTGCGTCAGCGCGAGTCCTTCAGGTCGCTCTTGGCCGACAAGCAGGCCATCCAGTGGATGGTCGCCGACTCCGAGATGGAGTTGCGCGCCGCCCGCCTCCTGACCTATCAGGCGGCCTGGCAAGCCATGCTGGGCCATGACATCAAGGTCGACGCATCGATCGCCAAGGTCTACGCGACGGAAGCGGCGGGCCGCGTCATCGACCGCTGTGTCCAGATGTTCGGTGCCATGGGTGTCGCCAAGGAACTGCCGATCGAGCGCTGGTACCGCGAGCTGCGAATCAAGCGCGTTGGCGAAGGGCCGTCGGAGGTCCAGCGCATGGTGCTGGCGCGCCATCTGCTGAAGGGTTGAGGCGATGGCGATCGACTTCGATCTCGACGACGAAATCGCCGTTATCACCATCAACCGGCCCGAAAGGCGCAACGCGCTGGACGCCGAACACTACGAGATGCTGTCCGAGGCATGGCAGCGCGTACGCGATGACGACGCCATCCGTGTCGCCGTCATCACCGGCGCCGGCGACAAGGCGTTCTGCGCCGGCGCCGACATCAAGTCGTTCGTCGGGCGCGATGTCGAGCTGGCCGAACTGTGGTTGACTCAGAAGAACCAGCTTCTCAATCGCGGCCTAGAGGTCTGGAAGCCGGTCATCGCGGCGGTTAACGGATTCTGCGTCGGCGGCGGCATGACCTTGCTGTTGGCGACTGATGTCCGTGTTGCCTCCGACAACGCGGTCTTCTCGCTCGCCGAGGTCAAGCGCGGCATCATCGCCGCCAATGGCGGCACCCAGCGCATCATGCAGCAGATGCCCTATGCCATCGCCATGGAGATGTTGCTGACCGGCGACAGCATCGATGCGGAGCAGGCGGCTCGCTGGGGCCTTGTGAACCGGGTCGTCGCGCCCGATGACCTGATGGCGACCGCACACGACTACGCGCGGCGCATCGGTGAAAACGCGCCACTCGCGTTGCAGGCGGCCAAGGAACTCGCCATCCGCTCGGGCGACTTGGATCTCTCGACAGGGCTGCGCATGGAGCAGCTCATCAACCGCATCCTGCATGCGTCGCAAGATACGAGGGCGGCGAAGGAGGCCTTCGCGGAAAAACGCAAACCGACCTTCAAGGGGCGTTGAGGCATCGTGACCGAAGCGCTTCCCATGCCTCTGGAAGGCGTCACCGTCCTGGATCTGACGCAAATCTATAACGGTTCCTATGCGACTTTTCTGATGGCGATGGCGGGCGCCGACGTGATCAAGGTGGAGCCGCCGGGCGGCGAGTTCCTGCGGCGCCGCGACGCGCGTTCCGGCGCGGCCGTGCCGTTCGCCATGCTGAACGCCAACAAGCGCTCGATCTCCCTCAACCTCAAGTCCGACCAGGGTCGTGATCTGTTCATGCAACTCGTGGCCGAAGCCGACGTGGTCGCCGAGAACTATGCGCCTGGTGTCATGGATCGTCTGGGCGTCGGTTCGGACGTGCTGCAGGCGGCCAACCCGCGCCTGATCGTGGCGTCGGGCTCGGGCTACGGCCAATCGGGCCGCTACCGCGACTTCCCAGCCATGGACCTGACCGTCCAGGCGATGTCCGGTGTCATGAGCGTCACCGGATTTGCCGAAAACCCGCCGGTCAAGTCGGGCGCGGCACTGTGTGATTTCTTCGGCGGCGTTCATCTCTATGGCGCCATCATGACGGCGCTCTACCGCCGCGAGCGGACTGGCGAAGGAACGGTCATCGACGTCGCCATGCTGGACGCGGTCTATGCCTCGCTAGCCTCGAGCATCGGCATGACCTATGGCGAGCGCAACGATATCCCTTCGCGCACCGGCAACCGCCACGGCGGCCTGTCGCTATGTCCCTACAATGTCTACCCGGCGGCCGACGGTTTTGTCGCCATCATCTGCAACAACGACAAGCACTGGCAGGCGTTGCTCGGCGCGATGGACCGCGCCGATCTCGAGACTTGCGAACATTTGTCGACGACGCGGGGGCGTGTCGCCCACATGGAGGAGGTCGACTCGCTTGTCAGCCGTTGGACGGCGACCATGACGCGTGCTGCCGTGTTTGATCACCTGATCGCCCATCGCGTGCCCTGCGCGCCGGTGCGTGAACTCCCTGAAGTCATGGCCGATGAGCACTTGCACGAACGCGGAATGCTGTTCGAGATCGACCATCCGGATCTTGGACCGATCACCGTCTGCCGCAGCCCGTTGCAGTTCGAAGGTCATGCGCAGGCCGCCTATCGGCCAAGCCCTGCTTACGGCGCCGACAACGCCGCGATCTATCGCGATCTGCTGGGACTGGATGACGACGAACGCGCCGCGCTTGCCGAAAGCGGTGTGATCTGATGCGCGGCAAGGCGGTCATCGCCGGGGTCGGTCACACGATCTACGGCAAGCATCCCGGCCGCGACCGGATCAGCTTGATCGTCGAGGCGTGCCGCAACGCACTCCAAGACGCCGGTATCGAGAAGGACATGGTCGACGGTGTCCTGGTCAAGATGGCGAACTCTGAACCGTCGATTCTCTATGGCCAGAAGGTTGCCGAGGCGCTTGGTCTGCAGCCGCGCGTCGGCGCGTCGCTTGATCAGGGCGGTGCCGCAAACATTGCGCTCATCTCGTATGCGGCGATGGCGGTCGACGCCGGTCTGATGGATATCGCGCTCGTCTGTTATGGCGACACGCCGCGCACGGGCAGCCGGCAGGTCTATCACCGCCCGCGCGGCGATGACGCGGTCTTTGGCTGGTACGCCACGGCGGCCGGTTACGCGATGATCCATCAGGCCTATGCCCAGAAGCATGCCTGCCGGCCTGAACACTTCGGCGCCGTCGCCGTGCAGTGCCGCGCCAACGGTGCCGAGAACCCGCAAGGACACCTGAACAAGCCGATCACGCTCGACGACTACATGGAGTCGCCGCTGCTGATCGAACCCCTGCGCCGCGACGACTGCTGCCTCATCTCCGATGGCGGCGCGGCGGTGGTCGTGATGAGCGCCGAACGTGCCAAGCAGTTGGGTATCGCAAACGCCGTGCCGGTGCTGGGGTTCGGACAGGGCCAGGAATCCTGGGACGTGCATCTTCGTCCCAACCTGACGGAGACGTCTGCCGCCGCATCGGCCGATACGGCGTTCAAGATGGCGGGGTTGGAACCGGGCAATATCGACGTTGCGCAGCTTTATGACTGCTTCACCGTCACTGTCCTCTTGACGCTGGAAGACTATGGCTTGGCGAAACGCGGTCAGGCCGGGCCGATGGCTGCACAGGGCGCCCTGGCGCTGGACGGCTCGTTACCGCTGAACACGTCGGGCGGCCTGCTGTCGGAGTCCGGCACGCCCGGTCTGCAGCTCGTGATCGAGGGTGTACGCCAGATGCGCGGTGATGCACGGCTTCAGATCGAAGGCGCGAAGACCTGCATTGTCTCCAACCAGGGCGGCAGCATGCACACCCATGCCACTATGATACTGGGCAACCCGTCATGAGTTTTCCAGCGCCCGAGACTAACGACCTCAACCGCCCTTACTGGGACGGTCTCGCAGCGGGGGAGCTGCGCCATCAACATTGCAGCAACTGCGGCAACAACTGGTTGCCGGCGCGCGAGGCTTGCCCCAGGTGTCTTGCCACCGACCCTGTCTGGCAACCTGCAAGCGGCCGCGGTCGCATCGTGAGCTGGGTCGTCTATCACAAGGCCTATCACAATGCGTTCGCCGACCGCGTCCCCTATGACGTGTCGCTGGTTGAACTCGACGAAGGCCCGCGGCTCCTCACCAACATCGTTGACAGCGATGCCGGCCGCGCACTCTCCATCGGCGCGCTGGTTGAGCTCAAGATCGAGCGCGAAGGCGATCTGACGCTGGCGCGGTTCCGTCTGGTGTCGGATGAGGGTACGGCATGAGCACCGAACCCCTGATCGTTCTCAACGGCGACCTTGTGCCCTACGGGCAGGCGACGGCGCATGTGATGTCGCCGGCGATGCGCTACGGCCTCAACGTCTTCGAGGGACTGCGCGCATATTGGAATGCCGGCGAGAACGAGCTCCATGTTTTCCGGCTCCAGGACCATTTGGGCCGTCTGGCTCAGTCGATGAAGCTCCTGCGTTTCGCGCCGACCTTCAATGTTGCGGAATTGGGTCCGCAACTGCTCGATTTGCTGCGTGCCAACGAGATCAAGGACGCCTGCCATATCCGCATGAGCGCCTATCTGGACGGTGATGGTGAGCACCATGTGTCCGGCCCGGTCAGCTATTTCATCGCCAGCAGGGTCCAGCCGCGTTCCGAGAAGGCGGTGACCGGTATTCGTTGCGCCGTCTCATCCTGGGTCCGCATGGCCGATTCCGCGATGCCGCCGCGCATCAAGTGCGGCGCCAACTACGTCAACGCGCGGCTCGCGCGCTTTCAGGCGCTCCATGACGGCTACGACGATGCGCTTCTGCTCAACGAGCATGGCAAAGTCGGCGAAGGGCCGGGAGCCTGCGTCTTCCTTGTGCGTCACGGCCAGCTCGTCACGCCGGATATCACCAGTGGCATCCTGGAGAGCATCACCCGCGACACCATGATGGCGCTGGCGCGGGATGTTGGCATCAACGTTGTCGAACGCACGGTCGATCGCACCGAACTCTATGCCGCCAACGAGATGTTCGTTGCTGGATCGGCCGCCGAAGTCCTGCCGGTAGTAAGTGTCGACGGCATCGAACTGGGCGATGGCCGCGTGGGGCCCGCGACAAAGGCACTGCAAGCGGCCTATTTTTCCGCCGTGACAGGAGACAGCCATCGCGACAAGGGCTGGCTGACGCCGGTCTATGGCAGCGCCTGAGGGGCGTCGGTATGGCTTCCGCGGTTTCCCAACCCTCCGAAACGGAGCGCGTCGGCGATCTGATAACCGTCGATGACCTGACCGTTCGGGTTACGGCCATTCTGGCGGGAGCAGGCCTCCAACCGGAGGATGCCGCGCTTGCGGCCGATCTGCTGGTCTTTGCTCAGCGCAGCGGCATCGACTCCCATGGCGTCATGCATCTGCCGGCCTATGTCCGGAGGCTGTGCGACGGCAGCATCAAGGCAAGACCCGCCTTTGTGCTCAAGCGCGGCGCCGGCGCGGCGGCTGTTCTTGGCGCCGATGATGCGCTCGGTTGCCTGGCGGCTTGGCGCGCGATGCACGAGGCGATCGCGCTGGCAAGAGAGCAGGGTGTCGGCATGGTCGCAGTACGGCGCAGCTCACATATGGGCGCTGCCGCACCCCATGTGCTGCGCGCGGCGGAGCAAGGCTTTGTCGCGCTGTTGCTGTCGAACGCGTCGGCGACCATGGCCCCGTGGGGCGGCCGCGATGCCATACTTGGCACCAACCCACTGGCCGCCGCGTTTCCGCGGGCTGGCGGCCGACCGGTCTTGATCGATATGGCAACCAGTGCGGGGTCGCGCGCGGTCATGCGCCAGGCCGCGCGCGCTGGTGAACCCATACCTGACGGCTGGGCGCTCGATGCCGCCGGCCGGCCAACAAGGGATGCCGCCGCAGCCCTGGACGGCACTGTGCAGCCGGTCGGCGGCGCGAAGGGCTACGCGCTTTCCATGATGATCGAACTGCTGTGTTCCGCCCTTGCCGGCGGCGCGCCCGGCTTCGAGGTACACCCGCCGCAGGCCAGCGATGGTGCGCCTTGCCAAGTGAGTCATCTCGCCATCGCGCTCGATCCCGACCGGTTTGCCGGCAGCGATAGTGTTGCAAACCACGTCGCGGCGCTCGCCGATCATATTCAAGCCAGCGCGCCAGCCGATCCTGATCAGCCGGTGCGAATACCGGGTTCCCGCGCGGCTGCCCACCGCGAGGCCAGCGATCGCGACGGTCTTGCCATGACGTCCGCACTGGCCAACGCCCTTCACGCGGCCGAAACTTTGGTCGACAAGGGGCCGTCGTGAGCTATCAGATTGCGGTCGATATCGGCGGCACGTTTACTGATGGTGTGCTGCTGGATGAGGCCAGTCACCGGATCTGGGTCGGCAAGACCCTGACAACCAATGATGATCCGGGCAACGGTATCGCCGATGTCGTGCGACAGCTTCTGGCCCAGAAACCCGATGATGACAGGACGGTCACGCGAGTCGTGCACGGCACCACGCTGATCACGAACACGCTCTTGGAGCGCAAGGGTTCGCGAGTCGCGCTGATCGTCAACTGCGGCACCCGCGACACGCTCGATATCCGCCGCGAGCTTCGCTACGACATCTACGATCTCACCATCACGTTTCCGCCGCCGCTGGTCGCGCCGGACGACCGTTACGAGGTCTCGTGCCGCATCGGACCTGACGGGTTGCCTTGGCAATCCGTCAACCAGGCGGAGCTGGCCGATGTCGTGACTGCTGTCGCAACGTCGGGCGCCGAGGCGGTCGGAGTTTGCCTTCTGCACGCTGCAGTTTCCGGTGACAACGAACAGAAAGTCGCCAATGTCATGGAAGCGGCGGCACCAGAACTTCCGATCACCTTGTCGTCTGAACTAGCCGCGGAGATCGGCGAATACGAGCGAATGTCAACCGTGGCGGCCAACGCCTATGTTCAGCCCAAGGTTGCGCGTTATCTCGGCATGCTGGACCGCCGCTTGCGCGATCTGGGGGTCGACGGACGGATCGACATCATGGTGTCCAACGGTGGGTTCACCGATGCCGAGCAGGCAGCGCGATTTCCGATCCGTCTGCTCGAATCGGGACCGGCTGGCGGCGTGCTGAGCGCCATCAACTGTGGTGCGGTCAACACCATTGATCGCTTGCTCGCGTTCGACATGGGCGGCACGACGGCGAAGTCCTGTCTTGCCGTGGACGGCAAGCCTGAGATCACGCACCTCTTCGAGTTCGCTCGCGAACATCGGTTCAAGCGAGGCAGCGGCCTGCCCGCGAAGTCGCCGTCCATCGATTTGATAGAGATCGGCGCCGGCGGCGGCTCGATTGCCCGGATCGATGGCCTCGGCCTGCTCCAGGTGGGTCCCGACAGCGCTGGGTCGGAGCCGGGACCGGCCTGTTATGGCCTGGGCGGCGAGACCGCAACCGTGACCGACGCCGATCTGGTGCTTGGTTACCTTGATTCCGAGAGCTTTCTTGGCGGGCGTATGAAACTCGACGTTGGCCGCGCCTACCATGTGTTGACGGACACCGGCAAGGCGATTGGCCTCGATACCATCGCAACCGCGTGGGGTATCCACGACATCGTCAACGAAAACATGGCGGCGGCCGCGCGCACCCACATCGCCGAAAAAGGGCACGATGCCCGCCGTTTCGCGATGATCGCCACCGGCGGCGCCGGTCCGGTGCACGCGGTCGACGTCGCGCGGCGCCTGCGGATACGGCGCATCGTCTGCCCGGTCGCGTCCGGGGTCGGTTCGTGCCTTGGCTTCTTGGCCGCGCCCGCGCGCAGCGACCGTTCGTGGTCTAAGGTCGAGCCACTTTCGGACGTTGATATGGATGCTGTCGCACTACGGCTTGACGACGCGCGTGTATCGGCGGGGGCCGAGCTTGCCTCTGCCGGTATCGACTCTTGCACTGTCGAGTGGCGTGCGACGGCTGAGGTTCGCTATGTAGGCCAGGGCAACACGGTCGACGTGCCGATTGATGCCAAGCCAGAACGCAGCGCAGTTCTGGCCGGATTCGAAGCCGCCTATAACAAGACCTTTGGCCGTTTGGTGCCAGGCGGCGTTCCGGAGGTCGTCACCTGGCGTTTGGTCGGCACCTCGCCGATGCTGCCCCGATCCTTTGCGCTCGACGCAGCGGAGCCCGGCGATGTCATGGGGTCATCGCGCGCGATATACCTGCCGGCTTCCAAGGGTTTTGACGAGGTGCCGGTTTATGACCGCTACACCCTTTCGGCGGGTACGAGCCTGGAGGGACCGCTTGTGATGGTCGAGCCTGAGTCGACGTTGGTCGTCGCCTATCCGGCCGATGTCGCGGTGTTGGAAGACGGTAGTGTTGAGGTCGTGTTGACGGAGGTCAGCGTATGACGGCCATCGATCCGGTGACGCTGGAGATTGTCTGGACACGGCTGATCAGTGTCGTCGACGAGGCGGCAGCGACCTTTGTCCGCGCGTCGTTCTCGACCCTGGTGCGCGAAGCCAACGACTTTGCCGTCGTGTTGACCGACCGCCATGGCCACAACATCGCTCAGTCGTCGCAGAGCATCCCGAGCTTTATCGCCACCGTGCCGATGACCATTCGCACCTTCATCGCGCACCACAGCATCGACACGATGGAGCAGGGTGATGCCTATATCACCAACGACCCCTGGTTGGGCAGCGGTCACCTGAACGACGCCACCATCGCCATGCCAATCATGCGCGATGGCGAGGTCATCGCCTTTGCCGGTGTCGTCAGTCATCTGCCGGATGTCGGCGGCCGGTTGCGCAATGCCGCCAACCGCGAGCTCTTCGAGGAAGGCCTCCAGATACCGCCATGGCCGTTGCTGAAGGCGGGCCAGCCGGACGAAACGCTGACGGCGCTGATCCGCCAGAACGTCCGCGTCCCTGACGAAACTATCGGCGATATCTGGGCGATGGTCGCGTGCTGCCGTACCCTGGGTGAACGCCTTGGCGGTTTGCTTGACGAAACCGACATTGATCTCGACCGTTTCTCCACCGAGATCATCAGTCGCACCGAAGGGGCGATGCGCGAGGCAATCCGTCAACTGACCCCGGGCACCTATCATTACGCGATCGAGAATGACGGTCCGGCCGAGATGCCCGGTGGCATCATCCGAATCGTCTGCGCGGTGACCGTTGATGATGACGAGATCTCTGTCGACTACGCGGGTTCGAGCGATCAGGTCCCGCTCGCCATCAACACGGTGCTCAACTACACCTTTGCTTATAGCGCTTATGGCCTGAAGGCATTGCTGGCGCCATGGATACCGAACAGTCACGGCAGCTTCGTGCCGATTCGCGTCACTGCGCCGGAAGGGTCGATCCTGAACCCGCAACGCCCGGCGCCGTGCGGCGCGCGCGGCATGATCGGCCATCTGCTGCCGCCCGCGATCTTCGGCGCGCTGGCGGACGCGTTGCCGGAGCGCGCCCAGGCAGCGCCCGGCTCGCCGTCGAACAACGTGCAGCTGGCGTCATCGCGTGGCGGCGTGCGCTATGCGGTCAACTGTTTCCTGGGCGCGGGCCAGGGTGCCGGCGCCGCACAGAACGGCGCATCGGCGATCAGCTTTCCGAGCAATCTTTCCAATACGCCGATCGAGGTGATCGAGAACCAAGCGCCTCTCAGGGTTATCGAGCGCTCAATTTGTCGTGGCAGCGGCGGAAAGGGTCAACGGCAGGGCGGCGATGGGTTGCGTTTTGCCTTCGAAATGCTGGGCGAGACACCGGCCATCGGTTCGTTCATGGTCAACCGGATCAACAGCCCGGCGCCCGGTTTGGCGGAGGGCGAGCCGGGCAAACCGGCGCGATTCGAGATCAACGGCCAAGCGGTCGCCTCGGCCGGGCAGCAGATTATCAGCAAGGGTGACACTGTGGTGATCGAGACCGGCGGAGGCGGCGGGTTCGGCGCTACGGATGGAGACATTTGAGGGTGAGAGCATCATGAAACATGAAGGAAAAGTGGCGGTTGTGACGGGCGCCGCACAAGGTATCGGACTTGCATGCGCGGCGCGACTCCATGCCGAGGGCGCGCGCGTCGTCCTGAGCGATATCCAGGAGGACAAGGTCAAGGAGGCCGCAGGCATCCTCGACAAATCGGGTGAGACGGCGCGCGGTGTGGCCACCGATGTGTCGGACCAAGACGCAATGGGCTCGCTCATCGTTCTGGCGACTGAGACCTTTGGCCGGCTCGATATCATGGTCAACAACGCCGGCATCAGTGTCGGCAAGTCTGTACTCGACTTGAGCGAGGATGAGTTCGACCTGGTGCTCGGCGTCAACCTGAAGGGCACGTTCTTCGGCACTCAGGCAGCCGCGCGCGTCATGGTCGGACAGGAGAGCGGTGGGGCTATCGTCAACATGTCCTCGATGCAGGCGCTGCTCGCAATCCCGGATCGCGTGCCCTACGGCATCTCCAAGGCCGGCATCAACCAGCTGACGCGCATCTTCGCGGTGGCGCTTGCTGACCAGAACGTGCGTGTCAATGCGGTCGGTCCCGGAACCATTCTGACCGACCTGACCCGCAAGGGCGTGTTGTCCAACGAAGATTCCTACCGCCGCATCCTCTCGCGCACGCCCATGGGCCGCTGTGGCGAAGTCGACGAGGTGGCCGGCGTCGTCTCGTTCTTGGCGAGCGACGATGCCTCCTATGTCACCGGTCAGGTGATCTATCCCGATGGTGGCCGCATGCCGCTTAACTACACGGTCCCGGTCAACGCGTTACCGGGATCCTGAACGGAAAGGGGGCCGCCTTATTGACAACACCCTGAATCATCACCGTCGCGATCACCGGTTCGGTGCCGCGCAAGAAGGATACGCCGGCAGGTTCTGGAGTTCGAAGTTGCGCAGCTACGCGAGATCCTGCCGAACGCGACCTGGACCGCGGCGGGACCAGCTCGACGTCAATCACTGGGCGCTTGAGTTGGGCGGTCACTGCCGGACAGGGCTGGAGGACAACACACGCTTTGACAAGTCGCGCTTGGCGGCAAGTAACGCGGAGCTGTCAGGGCGTGTAGCTGGGTTGTGCGGGGCATATGACCGTCATCCCGCAACAACTGCCGAAGCGCGAGCAATCCTTGATCTGAGGCTGTGAAGGCGGCTTCGGTGAAGGCCTCGCGAAGACGTGCAGGGAGCGTGTCGAGGGGCGGCACGTCAGGCCAGGTTTCCGTAGGCTGGCAGCTCCTGTGACAGACGAGCGGCGAGGCCGCCACGTGCGTGAAGGCATGGTTGTCCGCGGCGTCCCGAAGAGCCTCGATCTCCGCATCGAGCAGGACGAGGATCGCCGGCAAGACGTTCAGCCAGAGGAAATGCCTGTCGGTAAAGAGATCGAGGGCTGAGGCCTTGGCTGGACCGGATCGGACGATCATGACATGGAATAGGCCCGCCGAGGCGGTTTCCGGAGTGATCCCGGCACTCCGGGCGCCACGTCTGCCGGCCTCAATTCGGATAGGCGCCCGGCTTGGACGACCAGATCATGTAGGCCTCACGCTGATCGTCGATACCGATCTCCTCGGTGATTTCGTTCCACTCCCCGGCCGCCCGGTCGAGAACCGTGCGTGCATTCTGACCCGACAGCGCTGCCACGATGGCACGGGTGAGTGATTCCTCGTAGGCGAAGGTGTCGATGATCGAGAGGTCGACAAGCCCTGTCTGCGCCGCGTCCTCGAGTGCAGCAAGGTAATCCCTGGCCGCCGGCCACAGCGCCTTGTACTCGTCGCTGTTGAAGTGGGAGGTGCGGAAGGGATCACGCAGTGCGAACGGCAGTGTGCCCCGGTCAATGCTGACGTCCCGGCTGTTGAGCCACTGTGCAAAGAGGTAGGCGAGTTCCTTGTTCCCGGAGTTCGACGACACGCACAGCGCGAAACCGGCAGCAAGTTCGGGATGCCCTCCAGGCGGCAGCGCGTAACCGACATTGCCGGCAATGGTCGATTCAGGGAGCCAGGAAAGTGCTTCCGAATCAACGCCGTATCCCTCCGACCAACGCCCAGGCGGCGGCCACCAGATCTGCATCGCAAGCTCGCCGGCCAGCCAGGCGTTGAGAACCTCGATGGAACCCCAGCCGGCCGCTCCGGGGGGCATGTTGTCGAGCTGGCGCACCATGTCTTCCAGAACGGCCACGGCGATGTCGCTGTTGATCCGCGAAACCATGGTTTCCTGATCGAAGAACCTCCCTCCGGCAGTCCTCAGCCGCATCTCGTAGAGATAGTGCACAAGACCAGGCGAGAGGATCAGCGCCGACCCGTAGAGGTCACCGCCTCCGGTGTCGGTAAAGAACTTCGAGATGTCGTAGAACTCGTCCCAGATCTTCGGTGGCGCCAGGTCATACCCATAGGCCTCGTGGAAGGCCGTCTGGTTGGCCTCGTCGCCGAAGAGATCGGCCCGGTAGTAGAGCAGGAAGACATCACCGTCATCCGGCAGACCATAGATCTGGTCGCCGTAGGTCATCTGGTTGTCGCGGTACGCCGGTGCGATGTCATCAAGCTCTTCGCGGTAGCCGTACTTGTCGATGTAGGAGTCGAGGGGTTCGAGCACCCCGGCCCAGACCATGTCGGGCATCCAGGCCGGGACGACACTGAGCATGTCGTAGGCTCCCGTCCCTGCTCGGTGCTCGGCGATGGTCTTGGTGAAGAGCTCGTTGATCGGGATCTCTACGACATTGATCTTGACCCCGGTCAGTTGCTCCCAGAGCGGGCCCGAGTAACTGAGGGGATCCCGGGCCTGAAGGCCTGCCTCCCAGGTGACGTTGAGAGTTTCGCCGGCATACTGCCTGGCCGCCTCGACCGCCCGGTCCGCTGCACTCTGGGCAATAGCGGTGCCGGTCGTCGCCGCAAGGGCAAGGCCGAAAGCGACACCCTGCAGGCTTCGGCTTCCCGGTAATGCCATGATTCTTGTCTCCTCGCCTGGTTCGCATTCAGCCCGATGTTCCGGGCAGGAATGTGTCGGCGTGTTCACTCGCCGAATCGCGCCTGGCAGTCGGCGAAGCGCCGACACTTCCGGTCATGGCAGCAATACTTGAGATTGACAATTCCCGAAGGCTCCTCTCCGCGCTTGGCCGCAAGGGCGGTGCGCCGCCGCTTCCTGTGGAGCACGGGCCGGTCCAGCACAGCGCGTGCGGCGCGAGGATGACGTTGTCGAGCGTCGCCGGTGTTTCGTCAGCGGATGTCGGTTCGTTCTCGAAGACATCGAGACCGGCGCCGGCAATCAAACCGTCGCGCACCACCCGAACAGTGTCGAGAAGATCCGGAACCATTCACTCCCTAGAGCGGGCCGGGAGCGGCTTGACGGACTCGTCGAGCCAGTAGTCGACCGCGCTCTCATCCCTGGCGATGAACGCGTCATCCCTCCCCTCGCCGAAGTACGCGCCATACTTTCCGGAATCCGGGTAGTAGCAGACCTCCGGCCTTCGCCTTCCGCTGATGGCGAGGTAGCGCAACTTCCTCTGCGACGTGTTGATGATCTGGTGAGCGGTGCCCGGACCGGGCGGGGTCAGGATCATGTCTCCAGTGCGTACCGGGAACTCCTCGCCGTCGTAGCGCAGCGTGCCTTCCCCTTCCAGCACCACGAAGAGCTCTTCTTCCGCGTAGTGCAGGTGGTAGGGCCACGCCCGCTTGCCGGGCTCCAGCACAACCAGGGTACACCCGATCTGGCGGGTTCCGAGCGTCGCGCCCGCCCGTCCCAGCATCGCTGCAAAGTGTCCGCCCTTCCCGTACGCCTCGAGGGGGATATCCGCAAGGTTGATGATTGAGGCTACGCGCTCCATGGGGGCTCCTCTTTTGATGGTGGAGTCCGGACCCTGGTCCAGCCATCCGAGCGGTGCGGTCGCTTGGCCGTTCATCCCGCGTGCGTGACGCCGGGACCGAATCGCCTCCTGTGTACCATGTAGCTCAGACTGGACATACTGCGGCGCAACATCGTTGCGCGTGTTCCAGTCACGCTCCGAATGGAAGGAAAGGACCGATGCCGGGCAAGACAGCCATGTTGGACCGCGCCATTCCCGTGCTCGCTTCGCTGGAGATCGCGACCTCTCTCGACTTTTTTCACACGCTGGGTTTCGAGACGCATGATTTTGGCGACCACAACTACGGCATCGCCATCCGCGAGCACATCGAGATCCACTTCTGGCTTTGCACGGACAGGCACGTCGCCGAGAACACCTCCTGCTACGTCCGTGTGAACGACATTCATGCGCTGCATGCAGATTTCGCCAGGCGCATCGATGTAGGTGAGGTCGTCGAAACGCCGTGGGGCATGGACGAACTGCATGTGTTCGACCCGAGCGGCTGCCTGGTGAAGTTCGGTCAGACGACGGACAGGCTCATCCGCGCGGTTGCCGTGCAAGAAACGTCTTCGGATTCCTGGTCCCTTGTCCAACGGTCGCTTTGCATTATCGCACGCGACCGTACTCGCCTGGTGCCTGCGAATGCGCACTCTGAACCAAGACCACAAACCAGCGCGGCACCCTCGCGGACTCGTCCTTCGATGACAGACACCTGATTCCGCTCATCAACGAAGCACGATGTGCCGTCGCCCTTGTCACGCGGCGAGGATAAAGGCAGAACGTAGGGAACACGCTTCCATTGGCTTCTCCGGCGCTCTGTTCGGACCACGAAACACCGACAAGTCGCGTGGTGGTCATGGCAAACTGCACGAACGGAGAGCTTATGGGCATCATCTATCTGTTGCGGCATGGCGAGACGGCATGGAATCGGGCAGGCCGGATGCAGGGCCGGAAGGATTCGCCGTTGACCCAGCGCGGCGTAGGCCAGGCGAGAGCCATGGGGCGTCTGCTCGCGACGCTGGTGATGGAGCCCGGAACGGTCCCTATCTGGTGCAGTCCACTTGGCCGCGCGCGTCAAAGCTGCAGTCTGATCTGCGACGCGTTGGGACGCCCCCCGGAAACGGTTCGGTTCGACGACAGGCTGATCGAGATTGATGACGGCAATTTTGCGGGCATGACGGCGACCGAGGCGGCGCTAATCGACCGGTCGGCCTGGGAGCGTCGACGTCGTGACCCGTTCCGGAACGCCGCGCCTGGCGGTGAGTCCTGTTGCGATGTCTTTGAGCGATCAAGTGCGTGGCTCGCCGCCGTCGATCTCGGCGATGAGACGGTCGTCATCGCCCATGGCGTGTTCAATCGGATGTTCGTCGCCGCGGCTTGCGGACTCAATCCGGAGGCGCTTCTGGGCTTCCCGGCGCCACAGGATGCAATCATCCGGATTTCGGCCGGTTCCTACAGCCTTGTCGAAACGGATTACACGGATTGATGGCAGCAGCGTTCGACCGACGTACCGCCTGTCCGTCGCGCAGGAAGCGAACATCGCTCAGCAGGGTCTACTGGTTGCCTTTGACGGTGAAGAGGTCGCCGCGAGCTCCCGCTCGCCCCCTTGGTGCACTGAATGTCCGCCTCGCGTCTGCTTCCCCGAATGCGACTGTTCGCGCCGCCATAGTCTCACCATTGCAGTGCTGTACCCGCTGTTGGTTTGGACGGATAAGCTCGCGTAACATAGTCCTTATCGCAACGACAAGGCGACGCTTCACAACACGTGTAGAGCGTCATCCGAGTGCTGGTTGGCAGTTACGCCGTTGGCGTGTTGCGGTCCATGATCCGCTCCCCGGCCCGCATCATGGCCGGGTCGGCATCAATACGTCCCTGATCGTCCCGTCTACCCGGTTCCTTCGCGGGTCTCGCGAATGACATGATCGACGACGGCCCGGAAGGCTTCCATGCGGTCCATTCCCTCCAGTTGGCACAGGCGCCAGAGGTCGACCTGGCGATCGGCGCTGTTGCCCTCGTCGATGATGGCCGTGGCCCGGCGGATCTCCTTCTCGCAGCCGAGGGCACGGGCGTCGTCGGCGAGATCGTCGATGAGTGTCCGGGTCGCGTCGGCGATGTCCAGCCTGCCATGGGCTGCCTCGATGTCGCCGAAAAAGGCCAGCACACCGTAGCGCTGGGCGATCCAGCGGTTCTCGGAGATGATTTCGGTCAACGGTTCGTCGGGAAGCGTTCCCTCACGGGTCTGCCGCAGCAGCCGCCGCACCAGGGAGGTGTAGAGCGCGGCGATGGTGACGGCATCCTCGATCCGCGTGCACACGTCGCAGATGCGCATCTCGATGGTCGGATAGGTGTGGGAAGGGCGGATGTCCCACCACAGTTCACTGCCGTCACTGATGAAACCCATGTTCCGGTATTCGCCGAGGAGGTCTTCGTAGTCCCTGTCCGACCACAGGGGTGCAGGAACGCCGACGCGCGGCAGGCCACTGAAGAGGGCGAGGCGCCAGGACCGGAATCCCGTTTCGTGGCCGTCACTGAAGGGTGAGGAGGCGGACAACGCATGGAAGACCGGCAGATAGCGGCGCATCGCCGTCATCACGCAGATGCGTTCGTCGGCATCACCAAACCCGGCGTGAATGTGCATTCCACCGACCAGAAGGCGGTTGAGCAGCCCCTGGAGCATGGCCGAAATCGTTCTGTAGCGTTCCTTTGGCGTCACATCCGTGCGCGACCATGCCGCGAAGGGATGGGTGGACGAGGCCATGATCGCCGCTCCGTACCGTTCGGCCGTCCCGATGACCAGGCGCCGCGTTTCCTTCAGTGCCGTGCGCAGTTCCGCCACGGATCCGCAGACCTTCGTGTTGGTCTCGATCTGCGTGCGCAAGGCCTCGCGCACCACACGGTGCGGGCCGGCCGCCTCCTCGCAGGCCGCGAAGATGGCAGGGTCGGGATCGGTGAGCACGTCCCGCGTTTCGGGATCGATGAGAAAGAACTCCTCCTCGATCCCAAGAGTTATGCCGGAATCGGTTATGCGTCAGGCCCCCTTGCTTCACCGGGCCATCATGACAACGCCCGCCGGCAGATGACAACTCCAGCCTCTCCCGATCAGAATCACGACCGGGTTACGTTCCGCCAGCGGTGACGCGGATCAACGTGCTGCGCACTCTACCGATCAGGATCGTGCCCGATAACGCCGCAGGGAGACCGTGGTGACGGGCCACTTGGGCCCGGTCAAGGAAGCCCGCAAGTCGCGCTGCCCCCGGAAGCCTGGTCGAATCAGCGTCAGTGCAGGCAGCCCGTCTGCAACGATCTGTCATGTCTCCGGTATCCGTTCTCGTGACTGGAATGCATGCGCTGCCGTGAACCCCGCGCTTCTGAAGACACACAACGGACGTCATGGTTTCCCGCCGTCCCGGGATGATCGCTATTGGCGGTGTCAAGGCCATCGCTGGCGTCCTTGGTTCCCGCGGCGAGGACGTCGATCCGATCCGGCGAATCGTGCAGACGGAACTGTTTGCGCTGGCAGCTGCGAGAACCGTGTCGGCGAAGCAATCGGAGCCGACAGGGTTCGTCAAGGACGCCGGTCGACACCACGGCACACCGGGGGCGGACGCCATGTTCGACACAGTCGGCTTGTCTGGACCTCCGGCGTTTCCTGACAACAATGACGTCCCGAAGAGTCCATGCCAGGGGCTGCGTCATGGCCCGATGGGCTTTCCGGCGATCGGGATTCAGTCATGGGGTCGATGACATGGCAGAATGCCTGATCCCGGGGTCAGCTTGACGCCGGGCAGATCAAGGGACGGGGAGTGCGGATGATGTACCAGACGAACACCAGGGTCGATTCGGTCCAGGCGCCGCCTATCCCGGAGGCCTGGACCTGGGTCGAGGGCGTCGAGACGAGGGAGCCTCTTATCGATGTCTGTCAGGCGGTCCCCGCATCCCCTCCGCCGGACGAACTTCTTGCCCACGTGGCCGGGCGGGCGCGCGACGGGTCGACGGCCCGCTACACCGGCATCTTCGGCATGCCGCCCCTGAGGGAAGCCCTGGCAGAAGACATCAACGCTCTTTATGGCGGTGACGTCGGTGCGGGCGATGTCATGATCACCGCCGGGTGCAACCAGGCGTTCTTCAACACCATGCTGGCCCTGGCGGGGGAGGGGGACCAGATCGTCCTTCCCGTGCCCTGGTACTTCAATCACGAGATGACGGCGCGCATGCTGGGGGTCTCCGTCGTGCCTCTCGGCTTTCGGCCGGACCGACAGGGTGTGCCGGACCCCGACGATGCCCGCCGCCTGGTCAGCGAGAGAACGAGGGCGATCGTTCTCGTCACACCGAACAATCCCACGGGCGCGGTGTATCCACCTGATGTCATCCAGGAATTTCTCGAAGTGGCAAGGCAGGCGGGATGTGCCCTGGTCATCGACGAGACCTACCGCGACTTTCTCGGCCCCGGTAGCCGCCCGCACGATCTCTTTGCCGACGAGCGATGGCGTCACACCCTGGTGCATCTCTACAGTTTCTCGAAGGTCTACTGCCTGACCGGTTACCGCGTCGGCGCGGTGGTGGCAGGCGGCCGGTTGCAGGGCGCCCTCGAGAAGGTGTGCGACTGTGTTCAGATCTCGCCGCCACATCTGGGTCAGGAAGCGGCGCTCTACGGCATCCGTCATCTCGATTCCTGGCGGCGCCACAATGCCGGGGTCATGAGCGAACGGGCCGAGGCCCTCGCACGCGCCTTTACCCGCAACGACCTTGCCTGGGAGCTGGTGAGCGCAGGCGCCTACTTCGCCTATGTCCGTCATCCGTTCCGGGGCAAAGGCGCGGTCGAGGTGGCCCGCGCGCTGGCGGTGGAGAACGGTCTCCTGACTCTGCCAGGCAGCTGGTTCGGTCCCGACCAGGAGGACTACATCCGCCTCGCCTTTGCCAACCTGGAAGCGGACGCGATGCCGGTCATCGCCGGGCGACTGGCTCGGGTCGGCCCCTGATCACGTCTGCCCGCCACGATCAGGCGGAACGTCCCATGCCCGGCTCCGTTGCGTTGACGAGGCAGGCCATGTTGCCGGAAGCATGGGTGTTGTCATGCATCAGCTGGTGCGCATGTCCGATCTGGTCGAAGGTGAAGGTCTGCGAAAGACAGGGGTCGATCCTGCGATCGATCATCAGCTGGTTGACCGCGGCCGCCTGCTCGTCGTTGGAAAGATGGCTCCCCTGGAGGCGCTTCTGGCGCATCCAGTGGTAGCGCAGGTCCAAGGTGATGTTGAAGCCGGTGGTCCCGGCGCAGATGACCACCATGCCACCGGTGGCGGCCACGAATCCGCTGGTCGGCAGGGTCGATTCGCCCGGGTGTTCAAAGACGATCTGCGGGCTCACCCTCTCGCCCACGGCTTCCCAGATGGCCTTGCCGAAGGCGCGGGCTCCCTTGACCCAGGCGCCGTATTGCGGGCTCGACGTATCCGGCATCGGCCCCCAGTGATCGAAGTCCTTGCGGTTGATGACGCCAACCGCGCCGTTGTCGAGGCAGAACTGGCGCTTGGCGTCATCGGAGACGACGGCGACGGCGCGCCCGCCCATGGCCCGGGTGATCTGCATGGCATAGGACCCAAGACCGCCGGCAGCGCCCCAGACGAGAACCACGTTGCCCTCCTCCACCGTGTTGGGGGACCAGCCCATCAGCATGCGATAGGCGGTGGAGGCGCACAGCAGATAGCAACCCGCTTCCTCCCACGAGAGGGGCTTCGGCTTGGGCGGGGACTGTGGGGGCTGGGGCTGGCCCTGGTGGGCTTGTGCCTTCGCGAACTGGCAATAGCTGCCGTAGTTGGTCTGATAGCCCCAGATGCGCGTGGTTTCCGCAAGCATGGGATCGCGGCCCGACTGCACCCATGGGTCGTCAGGCGGCCACCAGCCCGAATGAACCACGACTTCGTCGCCCGGCTTGACGTTGGTGACGGCGGAACCCACCTTCCAGACGATACCGGAACAGTCTGATCCGCCGGCATGAAAATCCTCCGGCTCGCCCTGCTTCTGGCGCACGGCTATGACGTCGATGGGATAGCCGAGTGCCGCCCATACGTTGTTGTAGTTGATGCCGGTGGCCATGTTGTAGACGAGAACCTCGTCTGCGGCGACTTCGGGAACGTCGATGATCTCCCGCTGCCAGGCGTCCCGCGGTTCACCGAAACGGTCCTGGCGCACGCTGAAGACGTGCATGCGGTCCGGAATCTCTCCGAGGGGGGGCCGCTCGCCCAGTGCACAGATTTCCATGAGTCCTGCTCCCGTTCCTTGACCTGGCGGGCGTCTTGTCCAATGCCTTGCAGCGTGCGTCAAGTCCCTCACCCGTCTGTCACCTTCCTCCCGGGGAGCGTTGAGACACGCTCACCACTGGCCTATGAATCACCCCATGCAGCGTGACCGCGTCCTGATTCCCGTTGAAGGCCTGCGCCTCGCGGCCCTGGGGATCCTCGCCAGCAGGGGGCCGATGGACTACGCCACCCTTGCCACCATGGTGCGGCTGTTTGCCACGAGTTACGGAGCGTCGCCTGTCGATGTCATGTCGTCCTCCATTGAACTCCTGCGGTTCGAGGGTCTGATCGGGATCGGCGACGAGGGTGAGGATGCCGGCAGTGCCCGGGTGACGCTGATGCCCGGTGCGCGTGAGGAACTCGAACGCCTGATGCTCTCGCCGGTCAGGGCTTCCAGTGCCTCCTCCCGGCTCATGGTGGCCCTCAAGATTCGCTTCTTTCGCCTCCTCGACACAACAGGACAAGTGCGGCTGGCCGAGGTGCTGGGCGATACCCTGAGGGGCGAAAGAGCGCGCCTTGTCAACCTGCGCCGCCACATGGAGGGTGAGGATCCCGGATTCCTGGCGTGGCTCGACCGCGACATTGCGCGAACCGGGGAAGACCTGGCGTGGCTTGAGGGTGAGGAAGCGTTGATGACGCAAGAACGCTCACGCGATGACGATACACCCTCCTGAGAAAATCGCCTCTACCTGGCGTGAGGCGGAGGCGATCGTGCGTCTCGCGGTTCCGCTCATCCTGACGCACCTCGCGCACATGGCCATCATGGCGACGGACGTCATCATGATGGGGCGTATCGGTACCGAGACCATCGCTGCCGGTTCCCTGGCCCGGGACTTCTACTGGGTCATGGTGGCATTTGCGATCGGCGTGCTCACAGGGGCGACTCCGGTCATGGCCCAGCACCTGGGGGGCCGCCGTTTTCGGGCGATCCGACCGGTGGTGCGCAACGCGTCCTGGCTGTGTGTGCCGCTTTCGGCAGCCGTCGCAATCCTTGCCTGGTATGCCTCGCCGATCCTCGTCGCGTTCGGTCAGGATCCGGCCATCGCCACCCTGGGCGAGTCCTATCTGCGGGTCATGGTCTGGGGTCTTCTGCCCTCCCTCTGGTTCGTTGTGCTGAGCGAATTCCTCGCCGCCCATGCCAGACCACGGGCGATCGTCCTGGTCACGGTTCACGCCATCGCACTCAACGCCCTTCTCGATTACGCCTTCATGTTCGGCAAGCTCGGTGCTCCCGAACTCGGCCTCGTGGGCGCGGGTGTCGCCAGCGTCATCGTCAACTGGGCAATGTTCGGCGCACTTCTCTGGTTCGTGCATGCCGACCGGCGCCTGCGCCGCTACCACCTGCTGGGCTATTTCTGGCGGCTCGATCACCGCGTGATGAAGGAAGTCGTCTTTCTCGGTGGGCCGATCGCCGTCACGGAAATCGGCGAGATGGGCCTGTTCTTTGTCACCACGATCATGATGGGCCTGATTTCGACACAGATGCTCGCTGCTCATGCGGTGACCGCCCAGTGCTATGCCTTCGTCTTCATGATTCCCGTCGGCTTTGCCCAGGCAGCGGCGGTGCGTGTCGGCCACGGCGCCGGCGCCGGCAGCCCGCAGTGGTCAGCCCGTTCCGGCTGGATGGCGGTGACGCTTTCGGGGACCACGGTCCTGGTGCCTGTCGTTGCATTCTGGTTCTTCGGAACCGAACTGTCCTCGCTCATCCTCGACGCCGACAATCCCGCCAACACTCACGCCCTGGGCCTTGCGGCGAGCCTGCTCAGCGTTGCCGCCATCTTCATGTTGAGCGATGCCGTGCAGATCACGGCGCGCGGCGCGCTGCAGGGACTGAAGGATACCACGGTCCCCATGGTCTACAGCCTCGCCAACAACTGGGGTCTCGGTCTTCCCTGTGCCGCTGCCTTCGGATTCTGGTTCGGCTGGAGCGGCGAGGGGATCTGGGCCGGTCTCGCCGTCGCCACCACGGGCGCGTCCCTGCTCCTCATTGCCCGGTTCCGCAACCGCCTGCGGATTTTTCACGAGAGCGCCATGTGATGACGAATTGCCGGGACCGGGGCTTCGGGTTTCCCGACAGGGACGATTGGTCTACAAGATGGTGGCACGCAAACGATGGCTCCCGATCGGGGAAGGAAGGAAACCATGCTGAGGAACACCAGGTACGACGCCAGTGAACTGTGGCAAAAGGACCACGACCACGTGATTCATCCGTGGACGGACTTCTCCCGTTGGGACGAGAAGGGTTCCGAGATCATGGCCGAGGCCGATGGCATCCATGTCTACGACAGCCACGGCAACCGGTTCATCGACGGCATTGGCGGGCTGTGGTGCGTCAACATCGGCTATGGCCGCGAGGAGATGGCGGAGGCGATTGCCGAACAGGTCCGCGCCATTCCCTACTACTCGCCGTTCCACCATCTCTCGACTCCGCCGGCTGGCCTTCTCGGGGCAAAGATCGCTTCCCTGACTCCGGGAACCCTCGATCACATGTTCTTCGGCACGGGCGGTTCCATGGCCAACGACACTGCCGTGCGCTTTGTCCACTTCTACTGGAACAACCTCGGCCGCCCCAACAAGAAGAAGATTGTTTCCAGGGTCGACGCCTACCACGGCATGACCTACATGGCGGCGGCCCTTACCGGCATTGCCTACGACAAGATCGGCTTCGACCAGGCGGACGAGATGGTGGTGCACGTCGCCTGTCCCTACACCTACAGGCGCCCGGAGGGCATGACCGAGGCCGAGTTCTGCGACTGGCTGATCGAGGATTTCCGCAAGCGCATCGAGGAAGTCGGCGCCGAGAACATCGGCGCCTTCATCGCCGAGCCCATCATGGGGGCAGGTGGCGTGATCGTCCCTCCGGAGGGGTATCTCCAACGCATGTTCGAGGTCTGCAAGGCCAACGAGATTCTCTACATCTCCGATGAGGTGGTGACCGGGTTCGGCCGGCTCGGCCACTTCTTTGCCTCCGAGGAGGTCTTCGGGATCGTTCCGGACATGATCACGTCAGCCAAGGGCATCAGCTCGGGCTATCAGCCGCTGTCGGCGACCATCGTTTCCCAGGAAGTGTACGAGGTTCTCTCCACGCCGCAGGCCGACGGAGCGCTCTTCACCACCGGCTTCACCTATTCGGGCCATCCGGTGTGCTGCGCTGCCGGAATGAAGAACATCGAGATCATGGAACGCGAGGACATACCCGGCCATGTGCGCAAGGTCGGGCCCTACTTCGAGAAACGCCTCGCCGAACTCAATGACTTGCCACTGGTAGGCGAAACCCGCGGCAAGTGCTTCATGCTGGGTGTCGAGAACGTCGCCAACAAGGAGACCCGGGAGCTGTTGCCTGCGGAAGTCAATGTCGGAGAGCGTATTGCCGAACATGCCCAGGCGAACGGGGTCATCGTCCGTCCCCTCGGCCACCTCAATGTCATCTCGCCGCCGCTCATCATGACGGAGGCGCAGATCGACGAGTTTGTCGACATCCTCAGGGGCGCCATCCTTGCGACCCAGGACGACCTCGTGCGCGAGGGGCACTGGAAGGGTTGAGAGCAGTGCCCGGCGGTTCCTTCAGGGATCGCCGGGTACCCCGTAGCTCGGTGTGTTCCCGGGGTCGAGTGCCCGGTTGACGTAGTCATCCATTTGCGGGCCGAAGACGTCCCAGACGCGCCTGAGTTCGGCGATGGGTTCGTCGTGCCAGTCGACCCTGAGATCGCACACCGGCCACTCGTGCCGGTGGCAGACCTTGATGCCCACCGAGCGCACCGCACCCATTTCGCCTCCCGCGTCCAGCCCTGCCTCAAGTCCGGTGAGGAGACGTTCCACGAAGGGGGCGCCGGCACCGGTTTCGAATGCACGCACCATGGCGGTGGGAACGCCTGCGTTCGAAAGCAGGTTGCCCGCGGCTATGGCGTCTTCGCCCTCGGCGACCGCATGGGTCCCCAGGGTGCCCGAGCCTGAATGATGGGCGGTGTGCCCCAGGGCGTCGATGATGGCGAGCTGGCGGTACTCCGGCCAGGCCCTTGCCTCGACGAGGATCGCCATGGCCCGTGCCGCACCGTATCCCCGGGCCAGAAGATCGAGGCCCATGAGGCCCAGACCGGGGTCGGTGATGTTCTGGCTGGCAACGGCTCCGACATGGCCGCGCACCCAGGCGCAACGGGCGGCGACGGCCGGACTCGACGAGGTGACCACCACCCCGAACATGCCGGTTCTCCGGCAGCGGGCGGTCAGGGAAAACGTCATGGCCCGTCCTCCGGGATGACCGCATCGACATCGATTTCCATCAGCATCTCAGGCTTGGCCAGGGCCTGCACGACAAGGCCCGTCGACACCGGATAGACTCCCTTGAGCCAGCGCCCGATGACATTGTAGACCGGTTCCCGGTGACGCGGGTCCGTCAGGTAGATGGTGATCTTGCAGATGTGCTCGAGCTGGCTGCCGGCTTCCTCGAGCAGGCGCTTGACACAGGACATCGCCATCTCGGCCTGGACGGCCGGATCACCCACACCATGGAAACTGCCATCGAGATCAAAGCCTGTCTGCCCGCGCATGAAGACGTGGTTGCCGGCTCTCACGACCATGCAGAGATCGTTGTCGAGCGTCTGGTCCGGGTACATGTCCCGGGTGTTGAAGGTTCTGAAACGCTGGTGTGCCATGACGCCTCCTGGCGGTTGGGCCGGTTCCCTCTATCGTGACATGACCCTGTCGGAAAGTCCGGCCGCAGACTTCACGAACTCCAACGGTTCGTCGAAGTCAAAGTTCCGGTAGACCGCGGCCAGGTGGGCGAAGGGCGGCGACTGGGCAAAGAGCTGGAAGGTCACCTTGTGACCGGCGTAGTCCGAGTTGACGAGGTCGCGTCCGAAGGCGAGCAGGCGCCGCCGGTCCTCGGCCTGCCAGTTGTCGTTCACGTTGTAGTACTTGTCCATCCATGCCTTGGTCTCCGGCGCGGTAAAGGCCGGGGCGTCGGGCGTGACACAGATCTGCCCGCCGCACAGCTCGCGCGTGAGATGCATCATGGCCGGCAGCCGGGTGCAGGCCAGCACGCGGCCGGTGAAGAGAAGCGATGGATTGGGCATCAGATAGCCTGCAGGGCTGCGCCGCGCCTCGGCGATCGCCGCCGTCAGGTGGGCATTGATGCCCTCGCGATAGCAGGCGAGTTCCGAGAGTTTCTCCATCACGGCCTGCTGGCGATCGAGGCCCGTCTGTCTGACGTTGAACAACGCGGTGCCGATCATCAGGTCCGCCATGTGCAGGATGCGCAGCACGAACATGTAGGCGCTGTAGCGGTGCAGGGCGGCGCGGATATAGACCGCCGCCTGCGTGTGGCGGTAAAAAAGGATGTTCTCCCAGGGCACCAGGACATTGTCGAAGATGAGCAGGGTATCGACCTCGTCGAAGCCGTTGGACAGCGGATAGTCGGCGATTGGCTTGACGCCGGCGAAACCGCTGCGGCAGATGTGCTTGAGGTTGGGCGCATTCATCGGACAGATGAAGCCAAGCGCGTAGTCCGAGAGCTTTGCGTCGCCCCAGTTGGCGATGGTCGGCTTGACGAAGGCCTGATGCGCATAGGCCGCCGCCGTCTCGTACTTGGCGCCCCTGACAACGATGCCGGAGTCGGTCTCCTTCACCACGTGAAGCAGCATGTCGGGGTCCTGGTCCTGCGGCGCCTTGGAGCGATCTCCCTTGGGGTCGGTGTTGGCCGAGACGTGGAAGATGTCGTTGCCAAGAACATTGGTGATATGGCGGTCAATGTTCTCGGCCCAGGAACTGTCGACCTGGTTGAGGACATCCTTGCCGTCGGCGAGCGACCACAGTTCGCCGACAGTCTCGTCGCCGATGCGGGTCACGACGCCGCCGATCTCCTTCATCACCAGGTTGACCCACTCGCGCTTGGTCTTCCAGTCCTCGCGGGTGAAGGGGGGCTGCCAGGCGGTGGCGAAGGTCTCGCCATTCTCCTCGAAGGTGAGGGTGTCCCTGAACCGCTCTTCGTGGGCCATGTCGTAGACCCGGGCACGGACGTCGACGATTGGCCGGAAGGCCGGGTGGTCGGGAACATTGTCCACCCGTTCGCCGGAGATGTAGACCTCTCGGCCATCACGCAATGAGTCGCGATACTCGCTGCCGGTCATCAGCATCTGCCATGTCCTTCCCTTGCTCAGGTGAACGGAGAGGTTGACAGGATTGCGGTTTCAGGCAAAACATTTTCTATCGACACGTTGCATAGAAAAAAGTGATACGCTACACGCTGAAACAGCTGCGCTACTTCACCGCCGCCGCCGAAGCCGGGAGCGTTTCGGGTGGCGCCGAGCGCTGTGCTGTCTCCCAGCCCTCGGTCTCTGCTGCTGTTGCCCACCTCGAGGACGTGCTCGGTGTTCAGCTCTTTGTCAGGCATCACGCGCGGGGTCTGGCCCTCACGCCGGCCGGCAGGCGCCTGCATGCGGCCGCCCAGGCCCTTCTCCTCCAGGCAGGTGAACTCGCCGAGGAGGCCAGTGGTCTCGCCGGGGGCCTCTCTGGCGATCTCGATGTCGGCTGCTTCGTGACTTTCGCTCCCATCGTGCTGCCGGGCCTCCTGCGCGTCCTGGCGGCGAGACAGCCCCTGATCCGCATCAGGCCCCACGAGGACGACCTGCGGGCATTGCAGCATGGCCTGCGCAACGGCCGGTTCGAGGTGGCGCTCACCTACGATCTCAACCTGGAAAAGGACATAGCCTTCGAGCCCGTGGTCCCGGTGCCGCTCTATGCTGCCTTGCCGGCGGACCACCGGCTGGCGTCGGCGGACGAACTCGATCTTCGCGACCTGGAGGGCGAGCCCCTGGTTCTCCTCGGACTGCCCGACAGCCGCGGGCATTTTCTCTCGCTCTTTGCCGAAGCCGGCCTTGAACCCGACATCGCCTACGAGACACGGTCCTTCGAGATGGTGCGGGGCCTCGTTGCCAACGGCTACGGGTATGGGCTTCTCCATACCAGGGCGCCGCACAACCGAACCCTGGACGGCTCCAGCCTTGTCTGTGTACCGGTCAGAGATCCCCACCGCGCGATGCACATGGGCCTGGCTCGGTTGAAACATGCCCGGTCCACAGGCATGAGCCGTGCCTTCGGCGATATCTGCCACGCCCACCTCGCCGGCCTCCTCGACAACGGACTGCTGCCCTGATGCCACGCCGAGGTTCCGACCTCGGGCGAGTCGCCGTACCGGCCTCAAGCGCCGAAGAAGGCCTCCGGTGAGTCGGCGGCGGTGACGTCGGTCAGGCCGAAGTGGAAGGCCGGTCCGGCGCCACCATCGACAACGATATCGGAACCGTTGATCCAGGCTGCGTCTTCGGAGAGGGCGAAGGCAACCACTCTGGCGACATCTTCCGGGTGGGCATTGCGGCCTCCTGACTGCGCTTTCAGGCGATCAAGGAGCTCGGCCCCCATCGTGTCGTAGAAGTGCCTGAGGAGTGGCGTTTCGACGGCCCCGGGGCTGACGGAAAGCGACCGCACGCCGTGGGGACGCGCCAGCATCGATCCCGCCATGGCATAGACGATGACGACCTCCTTGGAAAAGTCGTAGGCATCCGGGCCACTCATCGGGTGATTGCGGACCCAGGCCAGCCCTGCGCCATAGGTGCGTTGACGAAGCAGGTCGCGGATGAGATCAAGACGCTCACGCCACGCGTGGCCGGCGTCCGAGGCCACATGAATGATGGCACTGGACGGCTGCAGTCGCCCCATGAGCGATTCGGTGACATGGCGCAGACCCAGGACATTGACCCGCATCACCGCTTCACCGTCGTGACTCCCCGGCAGGCCGGCAACATTGACAAGCCCGTGCAGGGGCTCATCGATTGCTGCGAGCGCCGCATCGATTGAAGCGGGATCGGTGAGATCGAAGCGATGGAACTCATCGACGCCGGCGCCGTCACCGTTGGCATCGAGTCCGATGATTCGGACGTTGCGTTCGCGCAGCAGTGTTGCCGTCGCCTTGCCGATCCCGGAGTTGGTTCCGGTGACCACGATGGTCCGATTCATGCGTTCATCCGCGCCGGCGTGTAGCGGCAGGGCAGGTGGCGCATGCCGTTGATGAAGAGACCGTTGATCTCCTTCATGCCGTCGAGGTCCACTTCGAGGTCGGGGAGCGTCTCGAAGAGAACCTTGAAGAGGTGATACATCTCGCGCCGCGCGAGGTGAATGCCCAGGCAGTGATGAACGCCGCCGCCGCCGAAGCCGACGTGATCATTGGGTGATCGTCTGATGTCGAAATCCTGGGGATTGTCGAACACGGTCTCGTCGCGGTTGGCCGAGACATACCAGAACACCACCTGTTCGCCCGCGGCCAGGCGTTGGCCGAGGATCTCGGTGTCGTGGGCCACCGTGCGACCGAAATGCACCACGGGAGTCGCATATCGCACGATCTCTTCCATCGCGGTCGCCGCTAGTCCGTCGTAGTCCTCGCGCCAGCAACGCCACTGGTCCGGATGCCTGGCGAGAAAACTCAACCCCTGGCCTATGGAACTCGCGGTGGTGTCGATTCCGGCGGTGATGAGAAGCTGAAAATAGATGCCGATGTCGTAGTCACGGAGCCTTTGCCCATCGACCTCGGCGGCGACCATCATCGAGACCAGGTCATCGCCCGGCGCCTTGCGCCGGGCGCGGCATATCTCTTCGCCATAGGCGTTGAGGGCATAGAAGGCGGCCATTGACTCGTCTTCGTCAGCACCCAGTTCGTCGCCGTACCCCTGGGCCACGATACTGAGGCGGGCCAGCTCGTCGCGGTCGTTGCCCTCCGGGACGGCGAGCATGTCGCAGATCACCTTGGTGGGCATGCGGCTGGCAATGTCGCTGGCAAGATCGCAATGGCCGCGCTCACTGATTTCTCCAACCACAGTGCGCGCAGAAGCGGCGATGGCGTCCTCAAGATTCCTCAGCAGGCGTGGCGTGAAGACCTTGGCCAGGATGCCTCTCAAACGTGGATGAACGGGAGCATCCCGATTCACCATGCCTGCGACGTCGTAGGCAGTCTCCGGGCCGTCAATGGTGGTCATGCCGGTCCCGTAGTGTGACAGGAAGAGCTTTGCGTTCCGGGTGATGTCGCGTGTTTCCCGGTGTCTGGTGAACGACCAGTAGCTCGTGTCGCTGTCCGGCATCGATTGCAGCGAGATCGGCTGTTCCCGGCGGAAGCGGGCAAGAATGTCGTGCTTGTCGGGCCGTCTCCAGAATGCCGGTTCAGCGAGACAGATCTCGTCCAGGTTCTCTGCGGTTGCTAGCGTCATGGGCCCATTATCAGCGACGGGCCCGGGGACGCAACCGCTCGGGCCAGTGTCTGCGATCGACCGGGCCGGCGCCCGCGAACCGGTTCACACGAGGTGCTGGCCGCCGGTCACCATGATCTCGGTGCCGGTGACGAAGGCAGCATCCGCGGAACACAGGTAGACAATCGTGCCGGCCACTTCATCGGCGGTTCCCATGCGCCCCAGGGGAATTCGCGGCACCAGGTCCTGGTAGTCCTCCGACACCATCGCCGTTTCGATCTCGCCGGGCGACACGGCATTCACCCGGACATCGAGATGGGCGAATTCCGCGGCCATTTCCCGGGTCAGCGCCGACAGCGCAGCCTTGGAACACGAGTAGGCGCTTCCCGCAAAGGGGTGGATGCGGTGACCGGCGATCGAGGTGACGTTGACGACGGCGCCCTTGCCCCGGTGCAGCGCCGCAGCGAACCCCCGGGCAAGGATGAGCGGGGCGAAGAAGTTGAGGTCGAAGACCTCGCGCCAGTGGTCGAGGCTGCCGTTGAGGGTACCGAGGCGTTCGGCGAAGCTGGTCTTCGGAGAGACTCCCGCATTGTTGATGAGGGCGTGGACCGGCCCGTCGCCGATGATGTCGCTGGCGCGGGTGATGAAGGATTCGAGACTGCCCTCGTCCGAGAGATCGGCCGGAAAATGGTGATGAGGCGAATCCGCCACCCGTCTGTCCTCTGGAATGTCGTCGCGAGAGCAACTCAGGACGCGCCAGCCTTCCTCGTAGAACCGGATGACTGTCCGGTGTCCGATGCCGCGGCTGGCGCCGGTGACGATTACGGTCTTCACGACACGGTCTCAGTGCGTGAACAGCACCGGCAGATTTGCATGATTGAGAATGAACCGCGTGGCGCCGCCGAGAATGAGCTGCCTCAGCTTGCCCTGGCTGAAGGCGCCCATGACCACGAACCTGGCGTCCTCGTTGTGCGCGATGTCGAGCAGGGTGTGCCCGATGTTGGTCCAGTTCGTCGGCAGGTTGTGGACGTGGCACCTGATATCATGGTGGGCGAGATACTCTGTCAGGGCATCGGGACCCGGGCCCCGCATCGAACTTTCCTCGGGCGCCATGATGGTGACTTCCTCGGCCTCCCTGAGCAGCGGCATGGCCCTCTGCACGGCCCGCGCGGCCTCCGCACTGCCGTTCCACGCAATGGCCGCATTGCCCTTGAGGTCGCTGACGTGTCCAGGTGGCACCAGGAGCAGACCGCTTCCCGATTCCATGAGCACGGATTCGGCGACCACCTCCTCCTTGGCATCACCATGGGCGGTCGGCCGGGGAGCGATCACCAGGTCCGACAGCCTTCCCCGTTCGGCGATGATCTCGTCCTCGCGCCCTTCCTGTTGCACGAACGTGATGGAAAGCCCGTGCCGCGGGGCTCGCGCGGAAATCACGATACCGTGCCTGTCTGCGAGGTCCTTCAGAGCCGTTGAGGCGAAATCGGCCCGCTGCTCGATGTCCTGTTCGGCAGTCGAGACAATCTCCTCGATGACGGCGCCGGTCATGCCTTCGGTCATGAAGGCGACGGCATCGCGCGGATTGCGCCGGACGCTGACGACTTCAACGTGGGCGTCGAATCGCCCGGCCACAAGGAGTGCCGACTCGACGGCGCCCAGGCCGTCTTCGGTGCCGGTTGCAGCAACCAGGATCTTCGATATCGACATGATGTTCCTCCGGATCCTCCCACGCCAGTGTAGAGTGATCGGCGCCAACCTTCCACGCCGTGCCCGGTCAGGGGAAAAGTCGTACCACCTGCCAGGCACCATCGTCGCTGGTGCGTGTGTACTGGATGCGTTCGTGCAGGCGAAAGGGCTTTGCCTGCCAGAACTCGATGAGCTGGGGTACGATGCGAAACCCCGACCAGTGGGCCGGCCGGGGAATGCGCCCGACATGAAACCTCACCGCCATGCGGGCGACGTTCTTCTCCAGATCACGCACGCCTTTCATGGGCCGCGACTGGTCGCTGGCCCAGGCGCCGATCTGGCTGTCCCGCGGCCGGCTGGCGAAGTAGGCGTCCGCTTCGTCGTCGCTCACCGGTTCGACCCTGCCCTGGACCCTCACCTGGCGCTCGAGGGGCATCCAGTGAAAGCACAGCGCCGCCTTCGGGTTGGCCAGGAGTTCGCCGCCCTTGCGGCTCTCCAGGTTGGTGTAGAAGACAAACCCGTCCGGGCCGTGACTCTTCAACAACACCATGCGCAACGATGGCTGACCGGCGGCATCCGCCGTCGCCAGCGCCATCGCGGCGGGCTCCCGCAGACCGCATTGAAGGGCCTCGTCATACCAGCGCGCGAAGGTCGGAAAGGGGCATTCGGCGTCGTTCATGATCCAGACAGTTGCTGTTTGCTCTTCACCTTGGGCGACAAATCACCCAAGATGGTCCGGTATCGGCCACGGGATGGCAACCGGTGTCCCGTCTGGCTCAATCAGCACCAGGAAAAATAACATGATTGCAATCAGGATCGCGGTGGTCTTGCTCGCCGCCACTCTCACCCTGCCAGCGTGTTCCCGGACGGCGGGAGACAAGGAAACCGCCGGAACCATCCTCGGAGGAATCGGTGGAGCGGTGCTCGGATCAGAGGTCGGTGGCGGGAGCGGTCGGATCATCGCAACGGCGGTGGGTGGCGTCATCGGTGCCTGGCTTGGCTCGGAGATCGGCTCATCGCTCGACAGGGCGGATCAGGCCCATGCGGCGCAGGCCCAGCAGCAGGCTCACCAGGCGCCCGTCGGCAGCCAGGTGACATGGAACAACCCGGAGTCGGGCAATCACGGCACTGTCACACCGCAGCGCGAAGGCCAGGACCAGAGCGGCAACTACTGCAGGGAGTACCAGACCACGGTGACCATCGGTGGCGAAACGCATCAGGCCTACGGCACGGCCTGCCGCCAGCCGGACGGCACATGGGTCATCGTCGAAACCTGAACGGTCCGCCCATTGTCCAGGGTCATGATCCGTGGCCGGGGTTCGGGGTATTGTGTAGGATCGCCGTCCTGTCGTCACTGAACCCGGGTATGCCATGATTAGCGACGGTCCGCTCCTCGCCGGAAAGCGTGGCCTCATCATGGGTGTGGCCAATGACCGGTCGATCGCCTGGGGGATTTCCCGTGTCCTCGCTGCAGCCGGCGCGGAGATCGGATTCACCTATCAGGGCGACCTCTTTGCCAAGCGCGTCAGGCCCCTGGCGGAGGCGGTCGGCGCAACCCTTGTCATCGACTGCGACGTCACGGACGACGCCAGCGTCGACAGCGCCTTCGAGAGCGTTGCCTCAACCTGGGGCTCGATGGACTTTCTCGTGCATGCCATTGCCTTCTCGGATCGCGAACAGCTCAAGGGGCGGTATGCGGACACGACGCGCGACAACTTCCTGCATACGATGGACGTGTCGTGTTACAGTTTTACCTCCGTTGCCCGGCGCGGCGCCGATCTGATGCCCCATGGCGGCAGCCTCGTGACCCTCACCTACTACGGCGCCGAACGCTGGATGCCCCATTACAATGTCATGGGTGTCGCCAAGGCGGCCCTTGAATCCAGCGTGCGTTATCTCGCTGCCGACTTCGGTGAACAGGCCGTGCGTGTGAATGCCATTTCCGCCGGCCCCATCAAGACCCTCGCCGCCTCCGGGATCGGCGATTTCCACTACATTCTCAAGTGGAACGAACTCAATGCTCCGCTCGCCCGAAACCTCACCATCGACGAGGTCGGACAGGCCGCGCTCTATCTCGTCAGTGATCTTTCCACGGCGGTCACCGGCGAGATTCATCATGTCGATTGCGGCTACCACGTGGTCGGCATGAAGAACCCGAAGGCGCCGGACATCTCCGTCGTTCGCTGAACCATGGCATCGAACAGCTTCGGGCAGGCGTTCCGGGTGACCACCTGGGGAGAGAGCCACGGATCCAGCATCGGCTGCGTGGTGGATGGCGTGCCACCACGAATTCCCATCAGCGAGGACGAGATCCAGCACTGGATGGACCGCCGCCGGCCCGGGACGTCGCGATACACGACCCAGCGTCGCGAGCCTGACAAGGTGTCGATCGTCTCGGGCTGGTTCAAGGGCATGACCACCGGCACCCCCTTTGCCATGATTGTGGAGAACATCGATCATCGCTCCCGAGACTATGGCGACATCTCCTTGATCTGGCGCCCGGGTCATGCCGACTACACCTACGACGTGAAGTATGGCATCCGCGACTGGCGAGGCAGCGGGAGGGCGAGTGCCCGGGAGACAGCGATGCGCGTGGCGGCCGGCGCCGTTGCCCGCAAGGTTCTGGGAGAGGCGGTTGTCATCCGGGGAGCGGTGGTCCAGATCGGCCCCCTTGCCATTGACAGGTCGGCCTGGGACTGGGAGGAAACCGGCCGCAATCCCTTCTGGTGTCCCGACAGCGCCATGGCGTCACGCTGGGCCGACCATGTCGACGGGGTCCGCAAGCAGGGATCGTCGGCAGGTGCCATTATCGAGATTCGTGCCTCGGGCGTGCCCGCAGGCCTGGGAAGCCCTGTCTATGGCAAGCTCGACAGCGACCTGGCCGCCGCCATGATGTCCATCAATGCCGCCAAGGGGGTCGAGATCGGTGACGGATTCGCGCTGGCATCGACACCGGGCACGACGGCGGCCGACGAGATGCAGTCCGGAGAGAATGGTCCACAATTCCTGTCGAACCGGGCCGGAGGCATTCTCGGGGGCATTTCGACCGGCGAGGAGCTGATCGTGCGCTTTGCCGTCAAGCCGACGAGTTCGATCCTGCACGAGCGGCGCACCGTCACGAACGAGGGAACTGACACGACGGTCCGGGTCACCGGCCGCCACGATCCGTGTGTCGGCATCCGGGCCGTACCGGTCGGCGAGGCGATGATGGCCTGTGTTCTCGCCGACCATCTGCTGCGCCACAGGGCACAGTGCGGCTGACCGGGTCAAAGCCCTGTCAATTCAGTTGTTTCTTCTCCTTGCGTTTCCATGACTGGCATCCGGACCTGCTGGCCGTACTGGAGCGGCACGGCTTCGGGCTCTGACAGGCATCGTCATCTGCAGGTGGCCCGACGTGGACGACTGGTTTCTTCATCCCGGTTGCCAATTGACATTTTCACCATTATATTTCTGACAACTGAGCGAATTGAATCGAGTCATGCGCGGCCTTCCGAAACAGATCATGGAGCATGTTTCGGTCCTGCCCGAAGCGGCACCGGTCTGTCCGGGCACCCTGCTTCACCTGGGCAGGCGGGCGGCGGTGGACCAGGCGCTGGCGCGTCTCGCACGCGCCGGGCACCTCATGCGCATTTGCCAGGGGGTGTACATGCGCCCCGTCGAGACCCGTTTCGGACGATGCGCCCCGCGTATCGGCAAGGCAATCGAGATGCTCTCGGCCCTGTGGGGCGAGACCATCGTCCCCTGTGGTGGCTCTGCAGCGAACCGCCTGGGTCTGAGCACCCAGAATCCGGTTCGGGAGGTCTATCTGACGTCCGGACCGAACCGTCGTCTGAAGTTTGGCAAGACCACCGTTGAACTGCGCCATGCGCCCCGCTGGCAGCTGCTGGCGCCGCACCGCAAGGCTGGCGACGTCATTCGGGCTCTCGCCTGGCTCGGCCCGCATGAGACCGACGACAGTCTGGATGCGGTGTTGCCTGCGCTTTCTTCGGAAGAACTGACCGAACTGGCGGGCACCAGAGCGGTTCTGCCTGCATGGATGGCCGAGTCGGTTAGCGCACGTCTCGTGCATGGCTGAGACGCGTTTTCAGTTCCTGCCGGCCGAGGATCGCCGCGATGCCTTGAGGGTCGCTCAGGAGAAAGGCACGTATCGCGCTTTCCTGCTTGAAAAGGATGTCTGGGTCGTGGCGACGCTGCGCGCCCTCTTCGACGCTCCCTTTGGCAGGGATCTCGTGTTCAAGGGCGGGACGTCGCTGTCGAAGGCCTACGGCGTCATCCAGAGATTTTCGGAGGACGTCGATATCACCTACGACATCCGCGCCTTCGCCCCGGACCTGGTAGCCGGTTCGGGCGAGGAAGCCCTGCCGCCTACGCGCAGCCAGGAACAGCGCTGGACGCGAGCGATCCGGGGGCGCCTGGCAGAATGGGTAGAAAAAGAAACCCGACCGATCATCGAGCGAAGCCTCGCGGAAGGGGGATTCTCAGCGCGGGTCCGCGCCGAAGCAGAGGAGCTCTATGTTTCCTACGATCCCTTGTTCGAGGACTACGCCTTTATCCGACCGGAAGTGAAAGTGGAATTCGGCGCGCGCTCGACGGGCGAGCCCAGAGCAGTGCGACGCGTCTGGTGCGATGCGGCTGGCTTCCTGCCTGAACTTCTGTTTCCGGATGCCTGTCCGTCGGTCATGCTGGCGGAAAGGACATTTTGGGAGAAGGCCACCGCCGTCCACGTCTATTGCCGTCAGGAACGTCGGCGAGGCGCGCGACTGTCGCGGCACTGGCACGATCTGGCCAGACTGGATGACGCCGGTGTGGCGGACCGAGCCTGTGCCGACCGCACCCTTGCGCTGTCGGTCGCACGTCACAAGGCGATGTTCTTTCCGGAGAAGGATGCAGCGGGCGCCCGGATCGACTACGAGGCGGCCAGTTCCGGCGGACTGCAACTGGTTCCGACAGGATCGACGTTCGACGTGCTGGCCGACGACTATGGCAGGATGGTCGCCGACGGCATGCTGCTTGGTACGGTCGAGTCCTTCGAACGCCTGATCGAGCGGTGCGCCGGCATCGAGGCGAGAGCCAACAGGCCCGAAGACGACAGTGAAAGGGCCCCCTGAACCGGAAATGCCGGCCCATCGATCGTTGTTGTCCGGGGCTTTCAACCCCCATCAGATTCCGAGATCAGTCGCCGATGGATGAACTGTTGAGAGATCACATTCTGGCGTTTGGCTCCAGCAGATCGGCCAATGCGCCGAGGTTTCTTGCCTTGTCAATGAGAGAGACTTTCATGCAGGCCCGTCGCCGCCGACAGGGTCGGTAGTCAGAGTTTCTGCATACCTCAAGAAAGGCAGTCGGCTGCTCCCCCGGCAGTGTCCGGCCCAACTCTCTCGATCCGAGAGGACCATCAGTCTTCATCGAGGCACGTGATCAGCCAAGACCGAGTTCGGGGTCGGGTAGCCGTCCACGCCAGGCCTTGCGGTACTCGTAGGCGTCGGTGATCATCATCTCCGTCCACCAGCCGCAACGTGTCGGCGGGTAGCGAGCCGGTCGCGCCTCGTTCACGAAGCGCTCGATGGGCGTGACGACGCAGTCATGGTTGGCGCCGAAGAAAAACGGGAACGACACCCTTTCGCGCCCCGACCTGTTGACGACCCGGTGAGGAGTGGAGACGAATTCACCGTTTGTCCAGCGCATCAGCATGTCGCCGATGTTGACAACGATGCTGCCGGGGATCGGAGTCGCCTGGACCCACTCGCCGTTGCGATGGCCGACCTGGAGGCCGCCGACATCATCCTGGAGAAGGAGGGTGAAGCACTCGTAGTCGGTGTGGGCGCCGATACCGATTCGGCGGGGATCGATCGGTCCGTCCTGGGGCGGATAGTAGATCAGCCGCAACTGTCCCATGGGCTTGTCGGTCTTGGCGTCGAACCAGCCCTCCTCGAGACCAAGCGTGATCTCGAATGTGCGGAGCAGCATCCGGGCAAGGCCCAGGATCGATTCGTAGTAGGCATAGACCGCGTCCCTGAAGCCGGGCAGATCGTCGGGCCAGACATTGGGGCCAAGCATGATGTTGCCGGCGAGGTAGTCCGGGTCGTTCGGGGGCAATTCCAGGGAGACCTCGTAACCTTCCTGGACATCCGGTTCGGCGCCGACATCGGCATAGAGACCGCCATGGGGCACATAGCCGCGATGGCGCTGAACCTGATCGATGTCAAGTTTCAGTTTTTCTTCAAGGGGTTGATGGAAAAAACGGAAGGTCTGGTGGATCAGTGAATCGATCCGGGTATCCGGAATGCCATGGTTGATGATGTAGAAGAAGCCGGTGTGACGGCAGGCGTCTCCGACCGCTTGCGCCACCCGTCGTTTCGCGTCCCGCGATCCGTTCCGGAAGAGTGCGAAGTCGATGACCGGAATGGTGTCGATGTCGGGTGTCCTGGCATCGATCGTTCCGGTTCTGTCGAGAGCCGAGCCCGTCGTCATGGTTCTCCTTCCGGATAGAGTGTTGGCCCGTCGCTCGACCGGGCGTGACGGGTCACCGTGCCCTCAATTGTGCGCAAGCGAAGTGTGGCTGAAGGACAAGGCCGGGACAAGGCCTTGCCCGTCGCCGGTTCAATAGGGGAAAGTGACCCATTCTCGAGCAGGGGAAACCGGACGTGCGGCGCATTGGAATCGATGTCGGGGGGACCAACACCGACGCAGTGCTTGTCGATGGCACGACGGTGAAGGCGAGTGTCAAGGTGGCGACCACCACCGACATCATGACGGGCATCTCGCGGGCCCTTGCCGGAGTGATCAAGGGACCGGAGGCGTCCGGTCAGGTCGAGGCGGTGATGGTGGGGACCACCCGCTTCACCAATGCCATCGTCGAGGGGCGCAACCTGGACAGTGTTGCCTGTCTGCGTATCGGTCTTCCGGCCAGCCGCACCCTTACACCTCTCGTCGACTGGCCATCGCGTCTTGCGAAACCGGTTGGCGGTCCAGTCTGCTGTGTCGAGGGCGGACACGAGGTCGATGGCAGACCGCTTGTCGCTCTCGACGAGAAAGCGATCGCCGGATTTGCCGACCGGATTGCCGGCAGTGGATGCCGCAATGTGGCGATTGCCTCCATTTTCTCGCCCCTCAACAGGTCCTGCGAGGAACGCGCCCGGGACATCATTAGAGGGCGGCTCCCCGATTGCCGCATCACGCTTTCGGCCGATATCGGCAGGATCGGTCTCCTGGCGCGCGAAAATGCCGCCATCCTCAATGCCAGCCTCCGGCCCCTGGCGGAGCGGTTCACCAGGGCCATGAATGATGCCCTGGGACACGCGGGCCTTGACGCCCGTCTCTACCTCACCCGGAATGACGGCACGGTTCTGCTTGCCGAAGAAGCCGAGCGCTTCCCGGTTTTCAGTCTGGCATGCGGGCCGACCAATTCGATGCGGGGTGCCGCCCTCCTGAGCGGGCTTGATCACGGCATCGTCGTCGACGTCGGCGGTACGACGAGCGATGTCGGCATGCTGGAGGCGGGATTCCCGCGGGAAGCGAACAATGTCGTCACCCTGTCCGGTATCAGAACCCTCTTTCGCATGCCCGATCTCATTTCGATCGGTCTGGGTGGGGGATCCCTGGTCGATGAGAAGGCGGGCACCATCGGACCTGCCAGCACGGGCCACGAAATTGATCCGAGGGCCCGCATCTTCGGCGGCGACGACCTGACGGCAAGCGATCTCGGGGTGGCAGGGAATCGGCTGGATCTGGGCGACAGGCGCCATCTGGCCGATCTCGATCCGGTGACGGTCGATTCCCTTCTGGGCGTCGCCTCGACCATGCTCGCCGATGCCATTGATCGCGTCAAGGTCCGTGCCGGCGACGTGCCGGTCGTCGCCGTGGGTGGAGGGGCCTTTCTTGTGGCAGATGACATCTGGGGCGCCAGCGAGGTGATCCGTGTCGAACACGGCGCTGTCGCCAATGCGGTAGGTGCGGCGATGGCCCAGGTCTCAGGGGAATGCGACCGGGTGTTCACGGGCCTGGCGCGCGACGAGACTCTCCGGCGCGCCCGGAGCGAGGCCGAAGAGCGGGCCATCGCTGGCGGCGCGGACGCGCGGACGCTGCAGACCGTCGACATGGAGGACCTGCCCCTTGCCTACCTCCCGGGCAATGCGCTGCGTGCCAGGGTGCGCGTCGTCGGCGACATTGCCACGCAGGGTCAGCCGTCGGCCGTGATGCCCGACTGAGTGAAGCGGGTGATGTCGCTGTCGCTGTAGCCCAGTTCCGCGAGAATCCCCCTGGTGTACTGGCCGTAGACCGTGGCCGGCCGTGCCGGACCGCCGGGAGTCGCCGAAAACTTGACGGGTAGACCAAGGGTCTGCACCTCGCCGGCGACCGGGTGGTCCTGCGTAACCACCATCTTTCGCTCGAGCGCCTGGGGATCCCGATGCATTCCGGGGATGGTGTTGATGGGGCCGCTGGGCATGCCGGCCGCCTCGAGCTCGGCGATCCACTCATCCGTCGTCTTCACCGACATGCGCTCGTCAAGCACTCTCGAGAGCTCGGCGACATTGGCCATGCGCTTGGCGTTGGTGTCGAAACGAGGGTCCTTTTCCAGGGCACGATCCACCAGTTCGCAGAATTTCGGCCACATCCAGCCGCCGGCACTCACCGTGATGTAGCCGTCCTTCGTGCGAATGGCCTGATAGGGAGCCACAAGGGGATGTCCGGACCCCAGAGGTTGAGGTGCCTCGCCGGTGGCAAAGGCGATGGCAGAATGCCAGTAGGTCTGGACGATACCGGCTTCGAAGAGAGAGGTGTCGACCATCTGGCCCTCACCCGTCGCGTCGCGGTGGCGCAGGGCGGCGCACAGACCCATGGCGAGCAGGATGCCGGCGGTGATGTCGGTCATCGGTACGCCGGGCTTGACGGGAGGGCGCCCTGGCGCCTCTCCGGTCACACTCATGATTCCGGACATGGCCTGAGCCATGAGGTCGTAACCTGGCCGGTGGCCATAGGGCCCGGTCCTGCCGAAACCGCTCACCGCGCCGTAGATGATTGCGGGATTGATCGCACGGGCATCCTCGTAGCCGAGACCGAGGCGGTCGAGCACGCCGGGGCGGAAGTTCTCGACGATGATGTCCGCAGTCGCGATGAGGCGCCTTGCTATGTCGACGGCCTCCTTGCGCTTGAGGTCGAGGGGAATGCCCCGCTTGTTGCGGTTGACGATCATGTAGGATGCCGACACGCCATTGATCCAGTAGGGGTCGTCAGCATTGTGTGACGGGTCCTGCTCGAAGGGGACGCGTTCGATCTTGATGACATCGGCCCCCATGTCGGCGAGCATCAGCGTGCACGTGGGGCCCGCCATGACATGGGTGAAGTCGATGACACGAATGCCGTCGAGCGGCCCATAACCGGTCTCCATGGTCATCGTCCCCTGAACTGCGGCGGCGTGCGGGTGGCAAAGGCCGCCCGGCCGATGGCGTAGTCCTCGGTGGCAAAGCAGGCCATGGGTTCCCTTCGTTCCTCGTCGGTCAGGGGCGCCGGATCGAGCAGTCGGCGTGCGAACTTCTTGTGCCAGCGCGCCGAGAGTGGCGCATTCGCGGCTATGCGTTCGGCGCATGCATAGGTTTCCTTCTCCACCTCGTCGTCGGCGACGACGCGGTTGACGAGGCCGATGTCGAGTGCGCGCGCTGCCGTGAACTGCGAAGCTTCCAGAAGGATCTCAAGGGCATGGGCGTGACTGATCAGGCGTTTGAGCCTGTCGATGTCATCGTGCCCGTAGGTGATGCCGAGCCTCCCGGCGGGAATGGCGAAACGGGCACTTTCGCCGGCGATACGCAGATCCGTGTCGGGGAGGAGACCGAGACTGCCGCCGATGCAGTAGCCTCTGATCATGGCGATGACGGGATGCCGGCAATTCGCCAGCCCCTCGCCCCAGGCCGCCTCGTACTCAAGCGCCTGTTCTGGACTGTCGCGCCGTTCGGAGAATTCGCTGATGTCGGCGCCGACCCCGAAGGCGCGTTCGCCGGCGCCTCGCAGCACCACGACGCGCACGGCCCGCACCACGCCGCGCCGGGTCCCACCCGCCGACAGCAGGTCGAAGGCGTCCGAGAGCCCGCGGGCCGTCACCGTGTTGATGGCATTGAGCTTTTCGGGGCGATTGATGGTGACGGTGGCAATGAACCCCCGCCGCTCGACCAGAATACTCCCGGGAAGGTTGCCGTTCATGTCGCCTCATCTCGAAGAACCCTGAGGAGATCGTAGCGCAATCGGCCCCTCCAGGTCAGGTGGTGCCTGCGAGTTCGAACTCCGTGCTCGCAGGCGGGCGCCGCGTGGCAGATGATCGCCGCGGCGGGCAGGAAGGAGGGCCGAGGAGTTACCGCCTGGGCGCCCGCTTCGCGTTCGGCCCGGCAATCCCGGTCGGCATCGACGGGATGCGCGACGATCGTGCCTCGAGCGTCACGGGCGTGGACCTCACGATGCCCTGGTCGCCGCGGAATGGCGTCATGGCCGGAAGGTCGGGTGTCCGGGACTTGCGACGCGCAGGCGCAGGAAGGTCGTTCCTGCGGTGATGAGAAGGTCGCGCATGTCATCGCCCCCGAAGCAGAAATTGGCCGGAAACCGGGGTGTCAGGATAACGCCGAGCAGGGAGGCGTCCGCGTCGAAGACATGGATTCCGCCCGGCCCGCCACACCACACGTTGCCCATGGCATCGACCTTCATGCCGTCCGGCGCGCCATATCCAAGGGTGCCGTCGTCGTCACGCGTCTCGGCGAAGAGCAGGCCGCCGGAAACGGCACCGGCGTCGTCGATCTCGTAGACCCTGATGTGCTGGCGCTCGCTGTCGTTGACGTAGAGACGCGATTTGTCGGGCGAAAAGCACAAGCCGTTCGGTCCGTCGTAATCGTCGTCGATGAGGTGAAGATCGCCCGAGGGGTCGATCCGGAAGATGCCGCGGAATGGCAGGCCCGGCTCCCGCCCGACACCCCCGGCGCTCTTCCCGCCCTACCCGGGGGGGCCGATCCGGAAGATGCCGCGGAATGGCAGGCCAGGCTCGCGCACGACACCCGTGCCGCTCTCCCGGCCGTAAAGGGGGTCGGTGAACCAGATGCCGCCGCGATCATCGACGACGATGTCGTTGGGGCTGTTCAGTTCGCGGCCCTGCCAGGCGTCCGCCAGCACGGTCACCGTGCCGTCGTGATCGAGTCGGCAAACCCGGCTCGACGCGTGTTCGCACATCAGCAGCCGTCCATGGGCGTCGTAGCAGGTGCCGTTGGTCAAGTTGCTGGGCTCGCGCAGGATCTCGATTCTGCCGGACAAGGCGTGCCAGCGGTGAATGCGGTTCGACGGAATATCGGTAAACGTCACATGGCGTTCCGCCGGATGCCATGACGGTCCTTCCGTGAACCTGAACCCCTCGCCCAGCGTCTCGAAGGCGGCATGCTCGACAACGAGGTCATGGAAACGATCATGGAACGCGCGATAGATGGACACGGTCTATCCTTGCACCCGACCGACGAGCTTGCCGAAGTCGAACAGCCGGTTGAAGGCAGTGGTCGCGTTCTCGAGGCTGCCGATGAAGGTTTGGCACCGGGTCATGCGGCCGTCGGCAATCCAGCCTGCGAACTCTGCCCGGATATGCTCGTCGTCTTCGGCATGGTCGTCTTGCCCTCCGTCTGCCTTACCTGTCCGCGGGTGACAGGGTGATGAGGCGTACGATTGCACCGGATGAAACGCCAGACAAGACAGAACACGCCATTCTGATGAACTCATCCATGCAGGGCCTCCTTGCGCTCTTGGGGGCTTGTCGCATTGAGTGTTGACAGCCGGGTTGTGACTGCGGGACGGCGCTACATCAACGGCGTACCGAACAGTACGTCGTGGAAACCCGCCAGAAGCCCGGCCGCGACCAGACCGGCGATGATCGAAACGATGTCCATGGTCATGCGCGGCGCGGGTTGCATCGGCGGGCCCTTGCCGCGCGCCGCTGCGCTGATCGCCAGGATCGCTGCAATCAGCGCAAACCCGCCAAAGAGCACGACGGAACGTGCTTCGCCGTTGGCGAGAAGATGGGCAACAGCCCAAAGCAGCACGCCAAGCAGCATCGGATGCCGGACCAGGGAGCGGATGCGGGTGGGCATGCGGGCCGCGGCAAAGAGCACCAGGGCCAACGGCACGAGGAACAATGCGGCCAGACGTCCCCAGTCCGGGGACATGTAGACCAGGTCCAGCGGCGCGCGCGAGAAGCCCCAGACGATGGCCGCCAACGACAGGAACGCAACCACGCTGAACACGCCGCGATAGGGTTTCTCGCCCAGCTGCCCTGCCAGCGCGGCGCGCAGCCGCGGAAGGCTCGGTATCAGGTGAATTGCCAGGAACAGTGCAAGGCCGGCAGCCAGCAGTGCCATCAGTTCGCTCCAGGTTCAGTGCAGCACCAGTATCGGACTTCTGCCGGGTGAGGCGGATGTCACAGTGGCCTCAGGCGGTGATACAGGCGCGCGGGAAGGCGTGCAAGCGGAGCACTCTCACCGGTTGTTCAACCCCTGACCCATCCATCTCTGCCGAAGCCATGCTCATTGCTCATCCGCAGGTGACTCGATCTGTCTCAGAGCCTGGCACTTCCGCCAGTAATGTGAGCTGCAGAACGCCCGGCCTGACCCCAGGCTGCCTCGAACTCAAGCGCCTGTTCGGGGCCGTCGCGCCGTTCGCAGAATTCGCTGATGTCTGCACCCACCCCGAAGGCGCGTTCGCCGGCGCCGCGCAGCACCACGACGCGTATGGCGTCACTCGCCGCCAGCATGTCGAATGCCTCCGAGAGCCTACGGGCTGCCTCCGTGTTGATGGCTTTGCGCTTTTCAGGGCGATTGATGGTGACGGTGGCAATGAACCCCCGCCGCTCGACCGGAATGCTCCCGGGAGGGTTGCCGTTCATGTCACCGCATCTCGCAGAACCCTGAGGAGATCGTATCGCGATCGACCAGCCAGATCAGGCTTGTCAGTCCCCGGTTCCTGCGGGCACCGGAGAGTGCGTTCATCCCGGAGGAAACTGTTGCGACCACCGTCGTCAGTGACCTGGCGCCAAAGCCATCGCAGTCGTCCTCGACATCTGTTCCGGGGGCCCTTGTCCGGGAAGACTGCAGCGGGCAGTTCGCGAAAGGGGCTGTCGATGTGCGGCAAGGCGCGGGTGAGACCATGAAGGAATCGGGACACCTGGACTTTGCAACAATGTCGGCGTCTGGCCATGCCGGTGCGGTCGATCAGGGTCGCCAACCCGGCCCCTATCCAACCGCGGGTGTATCAACCCCGGCAGTCCGCGCCGCCGTAATCAGGGCCCGGTCCAGTGTGGCGAGCGGCAAGCGCATGCGCAGCGCGAGTTCAAAGTAGGTCGCGTCATGCACGCTGAGGTTGTGCCGGTCGGCGAGTTCGATCACCTTTCCCCAAACGCGGGACGTGGACACCGGTTCAACCTCGATGGGCAGGGCTTCCAGGCTGGAGCATATGAGCGACCACTCGTCTGCTCTGATGCGCCTGCGGCGGGTCGCGGCAAGCAGCACACTCCCGACTTCAACCGGCCAGAGGGACGGGACGAAGGCCTGATCGTCGATGAGAGAATCGCGCAACCGTTCGGTTGTTTCGGAGGCCTCGTCAGGAAACACCCATGCCATGGCAACCGAGCAATCGAGAACAAACGGCATCAGTACCTGCGCGCCTCCTCAACGATCTGCCGCACCGAAAGCCCTCCGAGAGAATGAGTTTTCTGGAAGTGTTTCAAGGCATCGATCGCAGTTTGCACCTTGTCGGAATCCCGCGCGCGGAATGGAACCAACTCGGCCACAGGACGGCTGTGCCGGGTAATGACAAACCGTTCGCCTGCGGCCACGCGTTGAAGCAGCTGTGGCAAATGCGTCTTCGCTTCAAAGGCTCCGATCTCGGACACGGGATCTACCTCCTGACTGCATGGCCCAAAACAAACCAGTCACAGACTGGTTGAAATAGACGTGCCAGTCAAGACCAGAGCGTTTCCACGCCGGGTTTCACCGCGCAAGATTGCACTGGCAGACTGCGTCCACATTCAGTGCCCGGCAGTGCCCCAGCCGATATCTTCCAACGTCGCCCTTGCCGTTCAGCAGGCGCAACAGCGTTCCCTGCTCGTGCGCCGTCTCGGTCACGATCCAGCTCTCGCGGACCGCTACACCAAGGTTCGGCGGACTCGGCATCGACCCGACCGGGACGCTTGCAGCGTCATTCGCGGGTTTTGATGGGGATGATTCAGAAACGTTGGCGTTGGCACCATGATGACTTCGGCATGGCCCCACAACGATACGCGAGCGGGGATACCGCAAGGCAGCGAGTTGTCGGAGGACTGACGATGTGCTTTGCGAGTTCTGCAACGCGGCGCTGGAAGAGCGGACCGGCCGCTATCGAAGGGCGTCGCGGTAGGGTCTCGAAGCGGTTTCGAGCCAGGTCCACAGGTACTCGGCCTGGCTGCGTTCGACGTGGATGTCGAAGACGGGGTCATCGCTGATCTTGTGCAGGATGACGGTGGTGCGGGCAAAGAGGGTGCGGGTTGCCGCACCGGCGGCGAACTCGCGAGGGTGGAGGTCGAGCGGCGTTCCCATCGACAGGACTTCCCTGGCGAGCGGACCGCCGAGACGGATGGTGGCGTAACCCTCAGTCACATCGATGACGGCGGCATCGGGCAAAGCCGTTGCAAGAGTGGAGACAAGCTCCTTCTCGGTGTCCGGCGGACCGACAACAAGCCATTCATCCGGCCCCAGCCACAAAATGGCGTGATCCTTGCCGGAGCATGCGGTGTTGGGCTCGCCTGGAAGGGCGATGCCGAGAGCGTCGCGAATGGCGTCATCCGCGACCTTGCCCCGTACCGTGATCTTCGCCAGGAACTCCCGTTCCGTCATGGCGAGCCCGGCGCCCGTGTCGTCGTCCATCGGCGAGCGTCGCGCGAGGGGACTCTGTCGTTGCCACGCTTCAGCCACGGAGTCTCGCTCCTTCCTCGTCAAAGAAGACGGGCTTGACGATGCGTGCCCGGATGGTCCTGTCTTCCAGGGGAATGGCGACCGACTCGCCCATGCGGTCATGCCCGCGACGGATGAGGGCAAGGGCAATCGAGTGACCGCAGTTGGGACTCATGTAGCTTGACGACACCCACCCCTCCATGGGCACGGGCGGCTTCGCTTCGGGTTCCGGTGACACATGCGCCCCTTCCGGGATGACAACCTGGGGATCGTCGGTGAGGAGCCCGACCAGCTGCTTGCGGTCCTCGCGCAGGGTGTCGGGTCTCCGGAGGCCACGTTTGCCGAGGAAGTCGGGCTTCTTCTTCGATACCAGCCAGCTCATGCCGAGATCATGGGGTGTAGTGGTGCCGTCGGTGTCCTGGCCAACGATGATGAACCCCTTCTCTGCGCGCAGCACATGCATGGCCTCCGTGCCGTAGGGTGTGATGGCATGACGTTCGCCGGCCATCATGAGGATCTGCCACAGCGACAGGGCATAGCTTGCCGGCACGTGAAGCTCGTAGCCGGTTTCCCCGGAAAAACTGATACGGAAGATGCGGCCCGGTATGCCGGCGATGTCTGCATCGCGCCAGGTCATGAAGGGGAAGGCGTCAGAGGAAAGATCGGTCGTCGTCAGGCCCGAGACCAGGTCACGGCTCTCCGGTCCGGCAACGGCGATGGCGGCCCACTGCGTGGTGACCGAGGTCATGTGAACGTCGAGATCCCACCATTCCGTCTGCAGCCATTCCTCGAACCAATTGAGGACCGTGGCCGCACCTCCGGTGGTGGTGCTGACAAGGAATCGGTTATCGGCGATGCGCGCCGTCACACCGTCGTCGAACACCATGCCGTCATCATGGCACATCAGGCCATACCGGCAGCGCCCGGGAGCCAGGGTCGAGAAGGTGCCGGTGTAGAGGCGATCAAGGAACGCGGCGGCATCCTTTCCCTGGACATCGATCTTGCCCAGCGTCGAAGCGTCGAGAATGCCGACACCGGTGCGAACGGCCCGGGTCTCGCGCTCCACGGCCTCCTCGACCGATTCGCCCTCCCGAAGGTAGCAATAGGGGCGTTTCCACTGGCCGACATCCTCGAAGTGGGCGCCGTTGGCGGCATGCCAGGCATGCATCGGTGTCCTGCGGACGGGATCGTAGAGTTCGCCTGCGGTGTCGATGCCGGCAAGGGCGCCGATGGTGACCGGCGTGTAGAAGGGGCGGTAGGTCGTGTGTCCCACCCCGGGAATGCTGCTGCCGACATGGCCGGCAAGGATGGCAAGGCCGTTGACATTCGACGTCTTGCCCTGGTCGGTCCCCATGCCGGTGGTCGTGTAGCGCTTGAAGTGCTCCACCGAAACGTAGTTTTCCCGGGTCGCGAGCGCCACGTCGGCGGTGGTGACGTCGTTCTGCAAGTCGTGAAAGGCCTTGCCGTCCCTCGGTGACGCCGGACGGTGCCAGAACGCTTCGAGGTCGAGCGCACCGTCTCCGGTGTCATCATCGACCTCCGGCACGGGCGGTGCTTCGCCGTCAAATCCGGCCCGGGCCGCTGCATCGGTTCCGGCGAGTGCTCCGGACGTCAGGCACTCGACGAGACCGAAGGTCCCGGCCGCCGCGCCGACACTCGTCTGGTGTGAGGCGGCATCGCCCGGAATGAACGTCGCCAGGGACTCGTCCCAAGCGAGGCGGGTCCCCGACTGGGAGGCAAGGTGAACGGTCGGGTTCCAGCCTCCCGACATCATGACGAGATCACATTCCTTGCGCGCGGCTGCCGGCGTGCTGCCATCCAGGGTGGAGATGGCGACACCGCGAACCCGTTTCCTTCCCTCGACGCCGGCAATGACGCTTCCGGCCAACACATCGATGCCTCGCGAGTGCGCCTCCTCGACGAGGCGCCCTCGGGGTGCGGCCCTGCAGTCGACTATGGTTGTCACATGAATGCCGCTGTCGGCGGCATCGATGGCCGATCGGTAAGCGCTGTCGTTGTTGGCAAAGACGACGGCCCTTGCACCACAGCGCACACCCCAGCGGTTCGCAAAGGCGCGCACCGCGCTGCCGAGCATGACACCGGGCCGGTCGTTCCCGGGAAACACCAGGGGCCGTTCGATGGCCCCGGTGGCGAGAACGACATGGCGGGCCCGGATCTTCCAGAGACGCTGGCGTGGCAGGGGACTCTCGCCGGACGGCAGATGGTCCGTGAGCCGTTCGACAGCGACCAGAAAGTTGTGATCATAGTAACCGGCAACGGTGGTCCGGGTGAGCAGGGTGACGTCGGTCATGCTCGCGAGTTCCGTGCGAACCGATTCAGGCCAGTCCTGGCCAGGAACGCCGTCAAGGGTGACGTGTTCAGCCAGCAACGAACCGCCGGGAACGGCCTGCTCGTCGGCAAGAATCACGCGTGCGCCCGAGCGTCCGGCGGCGGGCGCCGCCCGCACACCGGCCGGGGCGGGCGCGGCGGCGCGTGCCGCCTGAAGACCGGCCGGGCCGGCGCCGACGACAAGCACGTCACAATGGGCAAAGCGCTTCTCGTAGACATCCGGATCGGGTTCTTCTGGCGCCTGGCCAAGTCCGGCGGCACGCCGGATGAAGCGCTCATAGAACGTCCACGCCTTCGCAGGCCACATGAACGTCTTGTAGTAGAATCCTGCCGGTATGAGTCCTGATGCGACGCTGTTGAGTGCCCCCACATCGAATGCGAGGCTCGGCCAGCGGTTCTGGCTCGAAGCCACGAGACCGTCGAAGAGCTCCGAGGTCGTGGCCCTCGCGTTGGGTTCCACGGCGCCGCCCTCGCCGAGTCTGACGAGGGCATTGGGTTCCTCCACACCGGAACCGACGATGCCGCGTGGCCGGTGATACTTGAAGCTGCGGCCGACGAGATGGATGCCGTTGGCGAGAAGTGCCGACGCGAGCGTGTCGCCTGGATGGCCGGCGAGGCGCCTGCCGTCAAAGGTGAAGGAGAGGCGGCGGCTTCGGTCGATGATCCCGCCGGTGCTGTTCCGCCAGGACTGCATCAACCCGATGCCTCCGGCGCACTTTCGGTAATGGCGTAGACCGCCACGATTCGGTGGCTCGCCGTGTCGCGTGTCATGTGAAACCAGCGGCGACAACCGTGAGCATGGAACCAGCGTTCGTGGTGAAGACCCTTCGGGTTTTCCCGCATGAAGAGGTAGTCGGCCCATTCGGCGTCACTGGCCGTGGCCGGATCGGGACGCATGATGTGGGCTTCGCCACCGCAGGTGAACTCGGCATCGAGTCTGTCGCCACACCAGGGGCAGGGAATCAGCATCATCGCTCCGCTCCCTTCTAGTGAGCCACCGCCGCCGCGCCGTGCTCATCGATGAGCAGACCGCTCTCGAAACGTCCGAGATCGAAGGCTTCGTTGAGTCTGTGGGGCCGGTCCTGGGCGATGGTGTGGGCAAACACCCAACCGGAACCGGGTGTCGCCTTGAATCCACCGGTTCCCCAGCCGCAATTGATGTAGAAACCTTCGATTGGCGTCTTCGAGATGATCGGGCTGGCATCGGGCGCGATATCGACAATGCCGCCCCACACCCGCATGATCTTCAGGCGCGAGACAATGGGATAGAGTTCGCACAACCCCTCGAGCTGATGCTCGATGACATTGATGCCACCCTTCTGGCTGTAGCTGTTGTAACCGTCGATTCCAGCCCCGAGCACCAGTTCCCCCTTGTCGGACTGGCTGATGTAGACATGCACCGTGTTCGACATGATGACCGTATCGAGCACCGGCTTGACCGGTTCCGTCACCATGGCCTGGAGGGCATGGCTCTCCACCGGCAGCCGCAGGCCGGCCATCGAGGCAACGACGGATGCATGGCCCGCCGGGACCGCGCCGATGCGGTTGGCCCTGATCGCTCCCCTGGTCGTTTGCACACCTGTCACCCGGCCGTCCCGGACATCAATGCCCGTCACTTCGCAGTTCTGGATGATGTCGACACCGAGCTCGTCGGCGCGTCTGGCCAGGCCCCATGCCACGGCGTCGTGGCGGGCGTTGCCGGCGCGGCGCTGCATGGCGCCGCCGAGAACCGGGTACCGGATGGACCTGGAGATATTGATGATCGGCGCGATCTCCTTGATTTCCCGGGGGGTCACCATCTCGTAGTCGATGCCGTTGAGCCGGCATGCGTGACCACGCCGTCGCAATTCCTTCAGGTCATGTTCGTTGTGGGCCAGGTTGATGACACCGCGGGGGGAGAACATGACGTTGAAGTTGAGATCCTGCGACAGGGTCTCGAAGAGCCTGAGGGAATGCTCGTAGAGGTGAGCGCTCTCGTCCCACAGGTAGTTCGAGCGCACGATGGTCGTGTTGCGCCCGGTGTTGCCGCCGCCAAGCCAGCCCTTCTCGAGCACCGCGGTCCGGGAGATGCCATGCTCCTTCGCCAGGTAGTAGGCGGTCGCCAGGCCATGGCCGCCGGCGCCGATGATGATGACGTCGTAGGCCTCCTTCGGCTCCGGATTGCGCCAAGCCTGCGGCCAGTCCCGGTGACCGCGGGGCGCCTGGCGGAGAAGGTTCCACAGGGAGTACTTCATGCTCTCGGCCTGACGTCAGGAAAGACCGCATCCATACGGCAATTGGCGGGGTCGCGAAAGGGACTGCATCGCCCTGGCGGACACCGGCCCCGTGACAACCGTCCCATGGTGGAATTCAGCCCGCACTGTCCCTGGTGTTGAAGATCGGCTCCACCGCGGAGAGTTCATCGAGGGGGAGGTGGCACTTGATGGTGTGGCCGCCTCCGGCATCCCGGTCCGGCGGGACCTCGTCATTGCAGATCCTGCCGATATACCGTGGACAGCGGGACGCGAAGCGGCATCCTCCAGGGGGGTCGAGAGCGGACGGCATTTCGCCTTCCAGCCGGATGCGCTTCTGGATGATGTCGGGATCGGGGATCGGCACAGCCGACAACAGGGCCTCGGTGTAGGGATGATAGGGCGGCATGAAGATGCGTTCCGAGGAACCGGCCTCCATGATCTCGCCGAGGTACATGACGACGATCTCGTCGGAAAGGAAGCGGACCACCGAAAGATCGTGGCTGATGAAGAGCAGGGTGGTGTTGTAACGCTTCTGCACGTCATTGAGGAGATTGATGACGGCCGCCTGCACGGAAACATCGAGTGCCGAGACCGGTTCATCGGCGATGACCATGGAAGGATTGCCGGCAAAGGCGCGAGCCACGGCGATGCGCTGCTTCTGGCCACCGGAAAGCTGGCGCGGCTTGCGTGTCGAGAAGGCCTTGGGCAGGCGGACGACATCGAGCATCTCGCCCACGTGTTCCCGGATTCCCTTGCTGTCGGTGCGGATGCCGAATTTCTTGATGACACGGCCGATGCAGTGACCGACGGAATGGCTTGGGTTGAGCGTACCATCGGGATTCTGGAACACCATCTGCATGGCGCGGATGAGATCCTGGTTCCGCTTGTGTACCGGAATGGCGGCGATATTGCGGTTTTCGAACATGATCTCGCCGTCGGTGGCAGTCTCGAGTCCGGTGAGTACCTTGGCGAAGGTCGACTTGCCGCACCCTGATTCGCCGACGATGGCGATGGTGCGGCCCCGCTGCGCGCGAAAACTGATTCTCTCATTGGCCTTGACGTAGTGGCGGCTCTGGCCCTTGAACAGTGACGCGAGGGAAACATCGTTGATCTCGTAGAACTTGCTCATGTTGACGACATCGAGCACGGCATCGCCATGTCCGCCCACAACCTCGCTTTCCACTGTCGAGGGATCATGGCGAATCTCGTCGATACGCCGGCAGCGTACATGGTGTCCGTCCGACACCGTCTCGAGGGGCGTCTCTCCGACGTCGCAGACCCCTTGACTGAAGTAGCTGCAGCGTGGTCCGAAGGAGCAGCCTGACGGTCTTTCGTGGGGAAGCGACACCTGGCCCGGAATGGGCTGCAGGGTCCGGGAGTGCTTGTCCGCACCGAGTGTGGGAATGCAGTCGAAGAGACCGAACGTGTAGGGGTGGCGGGTTTCCTTGAAGACCTGGCGGATCGTGCCTTCCTCGACCATGGAGCCCGAATACATGACACCGACGCGGTCGCAGACCTTCACGATGAGGCCGAGATTGTGGCTGATGTAGAGCAGGGTGGTGTTGAACTTCTCGCGCAGCTGCACGATGAGGTCGATCACCGTCGCTTCGACCGTCACGTCGAGTGCGGTTGTCGGCTCGTCGAGCAGCAGGAGCGACGGGTTGGACAGCATGGCCATGGCGATGACGACACGCTGTTGCTGACCTCCCGAAATCTGGTGCGGATAACGCGTCATCACCCTTTCAGGATCAGGCATGTTGACGTCGCTCAGCATCTCGATGGAGCGCTCCGCGGCCTCGGCGTCGGAGACGCCCTCATGGACGGCAAGCACTTCCTTGATCTGGGAGCCGATGGTGAGTGACGGGTTGAGGGCGCTCATCGGCTCCTGGTAGACCATGGAGATTCGTGATCCGCGGACGGCACGCAGTTCTTCATCGGACATGGTCGCCATGTCGCGTCCCTCGAACCTGATGCGGCCCTTGACGATGCCGCCATTGAGACCGAGGTAGTTCATGATGGCCATCGCCACGGTGGTCTTGCCGCATCCCGATTCGCCGACAAGACCATAGCTCTCGCCCCGCTTGAGCTTGAGCGAGAACTCCGGAACCGCCGGAATCTCTCCAAGGCGCGTGAAGTAGGAGATTCCGACATTCTCGATCTCGAGGACGTAGTCGTCGCTGGAGGCATGCGCCATGGGTTCAGTCCCTTGTCGAGATTTCCCGCAGGCCGTCGGCCAGGAGGTTGAAGCCGATCACGAGGCTCGAGACGGCAATGGACGGAATGATCGGCATGTAGGCCATGCCCGGAACCGTCGCCATGGTCCGCGATTCGGACACCATGCCACCCCAGTCAGGATCGGGAGGCGGCAGGCCGAGGCCAAGAAAGCCGAGGATTCCGATCGTGATGACGGTGTAGCCCATGCGCAGGCAGGCATCGACGATGAGCGGTCCCCGGGCATTGGGCAGGAGTTCCACCGCCATGATGTAGAGACTCCGCTCGCCCCGGATCTGCGCCGCCGATACATATTCGAGATTGCGCAGATCGAGGGTGAGTCCGCGCACGATGCGGCCGATTCCAGGTGACGACGCCAGGGTGACGGCAACGATGATGTTGAGCGCGGAGGCGCCGAAGACAGTGATGATGATGATGAAGAGAATGATCAGCGGAAAGGACAGGATGATGTCGCTGATACGGCTGATCAGGATGCTGTCGATCCAGCCACCGTAGTAACCGGCCAGCATGCCCATGGTGATACCGACGAAATAGCACACCAGGATGGCCGCCGGCGCCACGGTCAGCGTCGCCCGCGCCCCGTAGGCGAGGCGCGACCAGATGTCGCGTCCGGAGATGTCGGTTCCAAGCCAGTGGCCGTCAACGGTCAACGGCGGCACGGAGATGGCCGAATAGTCGTACTCGTTGGGACCCCAGACCGTGATCACGTCGGCAAAGACGGCGATGAAGACCCACAGCATGACGAGGGAAAGGCCGATCATCGCGGCGGGCGATTCGCGCAGGAGGCCAATCGAGTAGAAGAAGCGTGCCCAGCCCGTCCGGTCCGGCTGTTCGGCGTTTGTCGGCATCGCCTGGGCGCTGTCTGAAGTGGTATCCGTCATGCAGGCATCATATGAAGCGGATACGTGGATTGATGTACATGTAGCCGACATCCCCGACGAGCTGTGTCGTCACGGCAATGAAGACGGCGATGAGTGTGGCGGCCTCGATCAGCGCCGTATCGCCGAAGAGCGCGGCCTCGAGGAGCATCTTGCCGAATCCCGGATAGCTGAACACGGTTTCGGTGACGACGACGCCCGTGATGAGGAAGGGAATCTGCAGCAGGATGACCGTGAACGGAGCGATCAGTGCATTGCGCAGTGCGTGCTTGAGAATGACCTGGCGGTAGGGCAGTCCCTTGAGTATCGCCGTTCGGATGTAGGGCCGTGTCATGACCTCGACCATGGAGCCCCGCACCATGCGGGCGACATAGCCGAAGTCGTAGAGCACAAGCACAATGACAGGCAGCACCATCTGCGAGGCCCACGACCAGGGTTCGAAATTCTGCATGTTCGAGGTGCCCGGCAACCACCCGAGCATGAGCACAAAGATGACCAGCAGAAAGGTGGCCGATGCGAACTCCGGAATGGAGGTCAGCGTGATGCCCGTGTAGGACAGCGACCTGTCGAGCGCACTTCCCTCCCGCATGCCCGACAGCACGCCGAAGACGAGGGAGAGGGGCACAATGATGGCGAAGGCAATGCCGGCAAGGATCATGGTGTTGCCCAGGCGGCGCCACATGATGTCGTTCACGGGCAGCCGGTACTTGAGCGACCAGCCGAAGTTGCCGAAGTACTGATCGCCCCTGGAGTCCTTGTAGCCGAGCTTGAGATCGGGATCGTAGACCGGATCCTTGATGATGCCGGAGAGGACCGAGATCCAGCGCACGTAGCGCACGACAAGGGAATCATCGAGATTGAGCTTGTTGTAGAGGATCTCCTTTTGCGCCTGGGTAGCGTAGGGGCCGAGGGTCTTGCTGGCGACATTGCCAGGTGTGAATTCGAGGAGCGAGAAGACAATCACGGTTGTCACGAACATCGTGACAAGCATCATCAGCAAGCGTTTGCCTATGAATAGGGCCATTCCCGCGCCGTCTCCGCACCGTTGTCTCCCCGGCAATTCACACTGTGACACAATCACCCTGCTGTCCAGTTTCCAATAATCCGGGATCGCCCCGTCCCCGACGATCTGGCGAACGGCGTCAATCCTGTCCCTGCACGTGTTGCCGGCATTGCAATGCCTGATGATCCGGCGGTAGGATTGCTTGCCTCCTTCTTGTGAACCCGAGCCATGACGCCACTTGTCGATCCCTTTGGACGTGAGATCAGCTACATCCGGATCTCGGTGACGGATCGGTGCGACTTTCGCTGTGTCTACTGCATGTCGGAAGACATGACCTTCCTTCCCAAGAAGGACCTTCTCACCCTCGAGGAACTCGACCGCCTGACCAGCGCCTTCGTGCGTCTCGGTACGCGCAAGGTCCGCGTCACCGGAGGCGAGCCCCTCGTGCGCAAGGGTGTGATGCAGCTCTTCAGGAGCCTGGGACGGCACCTTCACGGCGGTGGTCTCGACGAACTGACCGTGACCACCAACGGCAGCCAGCTGGCACGCCATGCCGAAGCACTTCACGAGGCCGGTGTCCGGCGGATCAACATCTCGCTCGACACTCTCGATCCGGAAAAGTTCCGGGCCATCACGCGCTGGGGCCGCTGGGAGAGGGTGATGGAGGGTATCGCCGCCGCGACACAGGCTGGACTTGCCATCAAGATCAACGCGGTGGCGATGAAGGGTGTCAATGAGGATGAATTCGACCGCATGATTCGCTGGTGTGGCGAACGCGGTTTCGACCTGACACTGATCGAGACGATGCCCATGGGCGATATCGACGGCGACCGGACAGAACAGTATCTGCCGCTGTCGGCTGTCAGGACCGATCTGGCAAGGCGGTGGACGCTCGTCGACAGCGATCACCGGACCGGCGGTCCGGCACGCTATGTGCGCATCGCCGAGACAGGCGGACGCCTTGGCTTCATCACGCCGATGACCCACAACTTCTGCGAGTCGTGCAACCGGGTCAGGTTGACCTGCACCGGCACCCTATACATGTGCCTTGGCCAGGAAGACGCCGCGGACCTGAAGACACCCATGCGCATGTCTTGCGATGACGCGCCGCTCGAGGCCGCCATTCGCAAGGCCATCGGCCGGAAGCCCAGGGGCCACGACTTTGTCATCGACAGGGCAACGAGGACGCCGAGCGTCGCCCGCCACATGAGTGTGACGGGCGGATAGGGGCCAGTCGGCGGTGGCGCACCGCGTCGAGACGATTCCTCTCATGTCCCCGGGTCCGGGGAGCGAACGCCACCTCGTCGTGCATCGTTTCGGGAAACCGGGCGCGCGCCCCAAGCTCTACTTCCAGGCAGCGCTTCACGCCGATGAGCTCCCCGGATCACTGGTGCTCAACCGCATGCTGTCCTGGCTGAAGGAAGCGGAAGAGGAGGGGGGACTCAACGGCGAATTCGTGATCGTCCCCCTTGCCAATCCCGTCGGTCTCGCCAATCGCATCCTCAACTACCACCTGGGCCGCTTCGATCTGGGCGGTGACGGCAACTTCAACCGCTGGTACCCGGACCTGGGCGCCGTCGTTGTGCAGGAGGTGGGCGATCTCCTGACCGATGACAGGCAAGCCAATACGCCGATCATACGTCAGGCCCTCCTTGATGCGGTTGCCGAATGGCCTGCGAGAGGAGAGGCCAATCAGCTCAGGAAAACGCTGCTCGGCCTCTCCATCGACAGCGACTTCGTGTTCGACCTGCACTGCCACGGTGAGGGTATCGCGTACATCTATTTCCCCCGGGACATCTGGCCGCGCTACAGCGATCTGGCCGGTGAACTGGGCTGCCGCACTATCCTGCTGCACGACGCGACGGAAGGCACGGCCTTCGAGAACGCGGCTGCTGTCGCCTGGTCGACCATCCGCAAGGCCTTTCCCGACCACGTGATCGCAGACGCACCCTTTACGACGACTCTGGAGCTCAGAGGACAGTCCGATGTCGGCGCCGACCTTGCCCTGGATGATGCATCGGCCCTGTGGCGGTTCCTCGTGCGTCACGGTTTCATCGCCGGTGATCCGGTTCCGCCGCCGGACCTGCTGTGTCAGCCGACACCCCTCGCCGGATCCGACAACCTCGTCGCGCCCGTCGCCGGTGTCGTCAGTTACCGCCTGGCCCCGGGTGACAGGGTCGAGGCCGGAATGGTCGTCGCCGATATCGTCGACCCGGCGGAAGCCGACTGGCAGAGCGCGCGGACACCGGTTGCGAGCCGGGCGAGCGGCATCCTCTATGGCCGCCGGCTGAGCCGGCTGGTGCGCCCGGGCCAGTCCTTCGCGGTGGTGTCGGGACCGGAGGAACTGCCACCTCCGGACCATCCCGTCCACGATTGGTAGGACGGGCCCGTGGTCTGCAGGCAGGAGATCATCGAGCTTCCCCGGGCGGGCCCCGGTACCCGGCGGAGCATCGTTGTCCAACGGTTTGGTGAACCGGGCGCACGGCCCAAGGCCTACCTTCACGCGGCGCTCCATGCCCAGGAGCTTCCCGGCATCGTCGTCCTCGACCACCTGGCCGGCATGCTGCGCGATGCGGATGTCAGGGGAGAGGTGGTCATCGTGCCCTTTGCCAACCCGGTTGGCCTGGCGCAACAGGTCATGATGGAAACTCCGGGGCGCCACGACCTCGATACGGGGCGAAACTACAACCGCGGCTTTCCCGACATCCTGGATGAGGTGGTACACGCCGTCACCGGCCGGCTCGGAGAGAGCCATGATGCCAGTGTGGCCCGGGTGAGACAGGCGGCCCTCGATGTCCTGGAACGCCGGCGTGTCCTGCGTGAGGATGATGTCCTGAAGACAACCCTGTTGCGCCTGTCGCTGGACAGCGACTACGTCCTTGACCTTCACACGGCCTGGGAGGCGTTGCCGCACATGTTTGTCAGCTCTCTCCACTGGCCCGACGCCGGGGATCTCGCCCGGGACATGGAAAGCGACGTGGTGATCGTTGACGACGGCAATCCCATGATGACCTTCAAGTCGGCCCATGTCCTATTCTGGCAGGGGATCGCCAGGCGCTTTCCGACAAGCCTGGAACGACCGGGCTCTCTTGCCGCCGTCCTCGAACTGCGCGGCCAGAGGGATGTCGACGACCATCTGACCCTGCCTGCGGCACGCGGGCTGCTGCGCTGGCTCCGCCGCCGCGGTATCGTCGGAGGAGCGCCGGGGCCTCTCCCCCGGCCAAGGTGCCAGGCGCGTTCGATTGCCGGTCTGCGGCGGCTTCAGGCCCGGGCCGGCGGTATCGTCATCTATGCGCAAGCGCTCGGCGCACACGTCGCCAGGGGTGAGACGTTCGCCCACATTCTCGATCCGGCCAGCGGCACGCGCCACCCGGTAACCTCTCCGGTCGCGGGATGTCTCTACACGCGGCGCAGTCACCGCCTGGTCCGCCAGGGGGACTATTTCTGCGCCATCGCCGGTGATGATCCGCCAGCAGACTGATGGCCGACCGTCCGGGCACGGGAACGTGGAGGCTAGGACCGGAATCGAACCGGTGTAAACGGATTTGCAGTCCGGTGCATCACCACTCTGCCACCTAGCCCCTGCCGCCTTGCGGAGTGCCCTTCCACACAACGCGGTCCATCCACTATACTGCCCCCCTGATCGCTTGCGAAGTGCCGTCTCGCCCGAGTGGGCTCAGGCCTTCGGAAATCAAGGCGTGCAATGACCGAGTTTGCGAACGTTCGCCAGGCCATGGTGGAAAACCAGATCCGCTCGGTAAGGGTGGACAACGAAGACCTTCTCGAGGCGATGCGCGAGGTGCCGCGAGAACTGTTCGTGCCGGAACACCTGCGCGGTGTCGCCTATGTCGACGAGGACATCCGCATTGATGGCGACCGCTACCTGACCGAGCCGATGGTGCTGGCCCGCCTCCTGCAGGCCGGTGACATCGGTCCCGACGATGCCGTCCTCGTCATCGGTTGCACGACCGGTTACAGCGTAGCCGTGACGGCACGCCTGGCTGCAGCCGTGGTGGGCCTTGATGGCGATGCGGACATGATTGCCAGGGCCGAGGCCACTCTCGCCCGCCTCGAAATCTACAATGGTGTCGTCGTCTGTGGCGACATGCGGCAGGGCTGGCCGCAACAGGCTCCCTATGACGTCATCGTCATCGAGGGCCGGTGCGACGAGGTGCCGCGCACTATCACCGAACAGCTGTCCCCGGGTGGCCGACTCGTCACCGTGTTCAGTGAAGCGGCCGTCGGACGCGCCGTTGTGATCCGCCGTGACGCCGCGGGCAACCTGAGCCGGCGATCCCTTTTCGATGCCTTTCTGCCACCACTGGACTGTTTCAGACGTGAACCTGAATTCCGGTTGTAGACCACTCGTCATTGCCGCCGTGCTGGCGCTGTCCTGGCCGGCATCCTCCCAGACTCTCGATGAGGCCATGGCCATCGCCTACGAGAGCAGCCCGGCACTCGAAGCGGCCCGGGCACGCCTGAGAGCTGCCGACGAACAGGCAGCCCAGACCGATGCCAGAACGCGTCCGTCCCTGTCTCTCCACGGAGACTTCGGACTGAAGGAACACGAGACCCAGGGGAGTACCAAACCGGCATCGTGGTCGATTGGTGTCGACCAGATTCTCTATCATGGCGCCGTGGCGGCCGGCATCGACCAGTCGGTGCACGTCGTCGGCAGTTCGCGGGCCGGTCTGGCCGAAGTCGAGCAACAGGTCCTGCTGGAAGTCGCGCGGAGCTACGCGGCCGTTGTCCTGGCGCATGCCATTCTCGATCGCGCGATCAGCAACGAGCAGAGACTGGCAAGCCACCTCGAGGCGGCAGAGGATCGTTTCCGTCTTGGCCTGTCTACCCTGACCGATGTAGCCCAGGCACGGGCGCGGCTGGCGGGCGGGCGCGCGGACAGGCAGCGGGCACTGGGTCAGGTGATGTCGGAGTCCGCCCGGTTCCGGCAGGTTGTCGGCATCAATCCCGACAGTCCCGGGCTGCCGGTTGTGCCGGACGGACTGCCGGCAGACCTTGAAGAGGCAACGGCCCGCGCCGTGGCGGAACATCCTGCTGTCGTGCGGGCCGTCGAGGACGAAAGGGCCGCGTGGAAAACCGCCGACATCCTGGCCTCCGATCTTGGACCATCGCTGAATCTGAGGGCGGAATTCACGCGGGCCAGGGATGGCAACTTCGAACATGTCTGGCGGGATGATTTCCGCATTCTGACCCGCTTTGTCGTTCCCATCTATCAGGGAGGCCTGGTCTCGGCCCGGACCCGGGAGGCGCGTCAGATTGCAGCTGCCCTCAAGCAGGAGGTCCACAACGTCCGCAGACAGGTGGAAGCCGGAGTCGTGGGTGCGTGGCAGTCCCTCAGGGTGGCCCGTGCCGAAATCGCTGCCTTTGAAGAAGAAGTGGCGGCCAATGCGACAGCACTGGAGGGCGCCAACAATGAATTGCGGGCCGGATTGCGCACGGTGCTTGCAGTTCTTGATGCGGAACAGGCGCTCTTCATCAGTGAAGTCAGTCTCGCTCGTGCACGCAGTCAGGAAGTGACGGCGGCCTACGAGTTGCTGGCAGCGACCGGTCGGCTGAACGTGCGCAGCCTGGGGTTGCCGGTCGCGGTCTACGATGAGCGCGCCTATCATGCGAAGGCACGATCCACGCTGTGGGGTTACGGCGACAACACGATCGATGCAGACGACTGGTTCGAGTGAAACGGGTGACGGGAACCTCATGACAAATCAGGACAAGCCGATGAGCGAGGCTCTCGAGGCCGTTCGGGGCATGATGGAGGCTGACAGGGCCGACCAGGTCGAAGAAGCGCCGCAAGCCGGTTTGGCGACAGAATCGACCGCTCCCGGCGACACCATGGATGCACCAGAGGCCGAAGCCGTGGCAGACGACTCGGCATCAGGCGATGCCCGGAGCACCCCTCCGGGACGCGCCGAGGTACTCGAGGAGATGGTCGCAGAGCAGATCACTCCGATAGTGCGGGAGTGGCTCGAAGTGAATCTTCCGGGAATCGTCGCGCGCGTCGTCGAACGCGAGGTCCGAGATCTGATGGGTCGCCGCGGCGGCTGACCGACCGGCAGCCGCCGTGATGAAGCGGTTGCGCAGGCGTCGAACCGGTCGCGCCCCGCCGGTTGCCTTCCCGTCTGAAGGGCAGCCCCGCGCATTGTCGGTGCAGGATTCATGGAGGTCCCTGAGGCCGCACGACCGAAGGGTATTCATGGACATGCGTTATGATCCGGGCCGGCCGATGTCCTCACCGTCAATGGCAGACGAGAACCCGACATTTCGAGTGTGAGTTCCATTCCCCAGTCTCGGTGAAGCAGGTTGGCTGACCCGCAACCGTGGAGTGGCGCCAGGGCCGTGCGGGCGTATCAGGTAGCGGTGAAAGCCTGCCGTGGCCAATGCCGTCGCGCAGGTGGTCATCGCCGGCGACAGCCGTGGGAATCAATCCGGATTTCCGGTCAATGTTCGCAAGATTGACCTGATTCAGGACGTCATTTGCCGGATCCTGGAGAAGCACCGTGACGAGCGGGAAGCAGTGCGCGCGCCGCCATCCGCTTGCCTGGTTCCGATTTGACACCGGGGTGGCGGCGAACGAGAGTTTGGTGACAACCCATCGCTGGAGTAACGATGTCGGCCAGAGCTGTGCGCACGAGCGGTATCGTGGCTCTCGCGACGGTCCTGATCGTGCCTGCGTCCGCGTTTCTGGTGGGATCAGTGGCTTCCACCGGTCCCGCCAGCATCGAGGGAGCCCTGGGAAAGGTCGCCCTGCTGATCATCGTCATGTACTACGCCTTTGTGGGATGTTCGGCCTTTGTCCTGTGGGCGACGAAACAGGTCTTCAATGCATCCGGCTACAGGTCTGCTGACGCGTTGGTCGCGTGGCTCTTTGGCGTACTCGTGTTCCTGCCTCCTCTCGCGCTTCCGGTCTGGGCGTGGTTCTCGATTCTTGCGATCAGATTCGGTAGACGCGTCGGTGCGCCCGTGTGGCAGGCTGTCGGCTCCATCTATCTGATTGCCGTCATGGTGTTCACCGCCGCGATAGCGATCGAATTCACAGACATTCACATTTCCAATCTGGAAGAGTTCATGGTGTTCTCGGGACTGATGTTGCTCGTTGGCTGGTTGTTGCACGGAGTGTGCCTGATCCTCGGTGCCCGCAAGCTGGCCGGCACGGAGGCGGTTGTTTCCCGGTGACGATCACAGGCACGTTCGCAGGCACTTGCCTCGATTGAGTGCCTGGTACGCAGTGCCGAGAAAGACCGGGAAACCGTCCCGGCGCATTCCCGACATGCACCTTTGTAGCCGTCGAGTTCCTCGTGGAACGGCTTCACGAGCGGGAGGCGATTCGCCCCCTGCGGTATTGCCGGGAAGCATGAGTGTTTCGATCGGCCTCGACCGCCACGGCCCGACGCAACCCGGGAGCGGAACCCATCAGCGCGTCTCCCAGCCATGGCGCGCTGCTCGCCCTGGTGATCGTAGCGGGCTGGTGGTCGCTGCAGCCTTCGAACACCGGTGTTTCGAAGGGCAGATTGTGATCCGCTCCACGACCCTGCTTCGCTGAAGGGCCGGTACCGGCTCATCGACGAAGCGGGGAACCCGTCTCTCTGCGGCAATCGGCCGCTGGATGCGCCGTTCCCCTGGATCAGGCTGGTTCGGGTGATCGATTCGATCTTGCCTTGGCGTTGCAGACGGGGGAGTATCCGGCACGGAATCTTCCCGCATGTATGGGAAACAGTCCGTCAATACAGTTGTTTGACGCCGGAGGTGGACATCCGGTGTGCTGAAACCCCGAAACTGGTGACGTCTACCCACGCAACAGCATTTTCTTTCGATGACAGGTGCCACCCGCCAGACCGGGTGCGACGGAACGCGACATGATGCACAAGAACTGGGATGCCACATCGACGGAAAGCCGTCTCTACGAGGAGTGGGAGGACGGCGGCTCCTTTGCCATCGGCAGGCGGGACAACGCCCGGCCCTACACCATCGTCATCCCGCCACCCAATGTGACGGGAAGCCTGCACATGGGTCACGCCCTCAACAATACCCTGCAGGACATTCTCATCCGCCACGAGCGCATGCGGGGCCGCGACGCGTTGTGGCAGCCGGGCACGGATCACGCCGGCATCGCGACACAGATGGTCGTCGAGCGCCAGCTCGGAGAAGAAGGGACCACGCGGCGCGACATCGGCCGCGAGGCCTTCGTCGACAGGGTCTGGGAGTGGAAGGAGGAATCGGGCGGCCTCATCAACCGGCAGCTTCGCCGCCTGGGCGCCTCTGCCGACTGGTCGCGCGAACGTTTCACCATGGACGAAGGCCTGTCGAAGGCCGTTATCAAGGTCTTCGTGACCCTCCATGAACAGGGCCTCATCTACCGGGACAAGCGGCTCGTCAACTGGGACCCCGGCCTGGAAACGGCGATTTCGGATCTTGAAGTCCAGGCAAGGGAGACACGCGGTCATCTCTGGTACTTCCGGTACCCTGTTGAGGGAACGGACGGCCTTCACGTCACCATTGCCACCACCCGTCCCGAAACCATGCTGGGCGATACCGGCATCGCCGTTCATCCCGATGATGACCGTTATGCGGCGCTGGTGGGGCGTCACGCCGTCCTCCCCCTGGTGGGCCGAAAAATCCCGATCGTCGCCGATACATGGGCCGATCCCGAACAGGGAAGCGGTGCCGTCAAGATCACACCGGCGCACGACTTCAACGACTTCGAAGTTGGCCGCCGCCATGATCTCGAGATGATCAACATTCTTGATCACCGGGCCCGGCTCAATGACAACGTTCCCGTGCCCTACCGTGGTCTCGACCGCTTCGAGGCCCGCAGGAAGGTCGTCTCCGACATGGAGGCCGCCGGTCTCGTCGAACGGATCGAAGAGCACGTGCATACCGTCCCCTTTGGTGACCGCAGCGGTGTACCGGTCGAGCCGTACCTCACCGAACAGTGGTACGCGGATGCACGCACCCTTGCCGGTCCGGCCATCAAGGCGGTGGAGGAGGGACGGACCCGCTTCCTCCCCGAGAAGTGGACCAAGACCTATTACCAGTGGATGCACAATATCCAGCCGTGGTGCATTTCCAGGCAGCTCTGGTGGGGCCATCGCATTCCCGCCTGGTACGGACCGGACGGCGAGATCTTCGTGGCGGAAACTGCAGGGGAGGCCCGTGACAAGGCACACCGGCACTATGGCGAGAAGGTGGGTCTCGTGCGCGACAGCGACGTGCTGGACACCTGGTTCTCGTCGGCCCTGTGGCCCTTCTCAACCCTGGGATGGCCCGATGAGACGCCGGAATTGCAGCGCTACTATCCCACCGATGTTCTCGTGACGGGCTTTGACATCATTTTCTTCTGGGTTGCCCGGATGATGATGATGGGTCTTCACTTCATGGGGGACGTTCCCTTCCACACCGTCTACATCCATGCCCTGGTGCGTGACGCCTCCGGAGCCAAGATGTCGAAGTCGAAGGGCAACATCATCGATCCCCTTGAACTGATGGAGACCTACGGCGCTGATTCCCTGCGTTTCACGCTGGCCGCCATGGCTGCACCCGGTCGTGACATCCGCCTCTCCGAGAAGCGGGTCGAGGGATACCGCAACTTCTCCACAAAACTGTGGAACGCAGCGCGCTATTGCCAGATGAACGAATGCCGAGCCGATCCCGGCTTTGATCCGCAAACATGCAGGGAAACGGCGAACCGCTGGATGGTGGGCGAGGTGGCGGGTCTGCGCATGCGCGTCGACGAGGCTCTTGAAGCCTACCGGTTCAATGATGCCGCCCAGGCCGTCTATCAGGGAATCTGGAACGTCTTTTGTGACTGGTATCTCGAATTCACCAAGCCCGTCTTCGAGAAAGGCGACGAGGGACCGGCGGTGGAGACCAGGCAGACCGCCGGCTGGGCGCTCGACCAGTTGTTGACGATTCTTCACCCCTTCATGCCCTTCGTCACCGAGGCCTTGTGGCGAGAGATTGACGGCGACCGAGAGACGCCGCTCATCGAGGCCCCCTGGCCGGCCGCGGATTCCGGGCTGATTGACGAGAGTGCGGCACGCGAGATGGACCAGGTGGTGCGTCTCGTCACTCTGATCAGGACGGTGAGGGCCGAACTGAATGTTCCACCGGCACGCCGGATCACTGCTCTGGTGCGCGATACCGATGACGCACTCGCACGCGTGATCGAGCGCCACATGGTCCTCATCAGGCGTCTGGCGCGACTCGACGACTTGTCCATCGGCGGGACCGCTGCGCCAGGCTCGGTGGAGGTGGTGTTCGATGATGCCACCGTGTCGTTGCCCCTTGAGGGCGTCATAGACTTCGATGCCGAGATGGCCAGATTGAAAAAGGAAATCGACAGGACGGGGACGTCGATTGCCGTTATGGAACGCAAGCTCGGCAACGAGCAGTTCCTGTCCAGGGCCCCTGAAGAGGTTGTGGAGGAACAGCGCGAACGCCTCGAGGCGGCGCTCCACGCACGCCATCGCCTCGAGGAGGCCCTGGCGCGTCTCGCCGTCCCGCAGCCAGGGAATGCACCATGACATCGAAGATTCTCTACATCATTCACAATCCGGCATGGACCGACTGCCGGGTCGCCGACACGCTGAGGACCAGGGGCTACACGATCGATCATGTGTGCCCACCCTTTGGCGATGATCTTCCCGCACTCGATGGCTATGCAGCGGTGATGGTGGGAGGCAGCGAGGAAGGCCACGTTGCCGAGCCCGACGATCCACCCTGGGTGGGCAGGGAAATCGCCTTTGTCCGCGATGTCCTGGCAAGGGGCATTCCCTACCTCGGCATCTGCATGGGGTGCCAGATTCTGGCCGGCGCCTGTGGCGGCGACGTGGGCGGACGGGCGGACGGCCTGTGCGAGTTCGGCTTCTTTCCCTTGGAGCCCACTGCGGAGGGTGCCAGCCTCTTTCGCGACTCACGGTGTTTCTACCAGGCCCACTACGAAGGTGTCATGGCACTGCCGGCCGGCGCTGTCCTGCTGGCCACGGGCGAGAACTTCCCTGTCCAGGCCTTCCGTGTCGGCGAGAACGCCTACGGACTGCAGTTCCATCCCGATGCCAGGCTCGAACGGCTGACCCCCGATGCGATCGCCGGCGATTCTCTCATTGGCGTCGAGGGCGCCCAGGGTGTCGACGAACAGATTCGTCTGGCGCATCGCCTCGAAGCGGCGATCCAGAGATGGACCGAGGAGTTCGTCGACCGCTGGATCGGCCCGGCGGCCAGCCACAGGTTCGATGTTCAGTCCCGGTCGGAAAGCGTTCAGGAAGCGCCAGCCTGACGCAGATCTCCGGCGTCGAGACCGAGGCGGTTTGCAATGGATGAACGCACATGGTCCGGTGCGAGGGTTTCGCCCTCGATCTCACTCGTCTTCACGACATCCTCGGTGAGGATGCGCAACGTGGCCTCCCTTCGCATCTCGAAACCCAGAGCTTCCATGCGGCCGAACAGTTTTCCCTGGGCGTGACGCGTGTCCGCCAGGAGCTCGGCGAGCCGAGCGGTGTCCTGGCAGAACCGCGGCCACTCGGGACGTTGCCAAACGAACATCGAATATACTCCGCATAAATAGCGGAGAATATGGTGTCGATTCTCTGCATCGGCAAGCATCACCGCATGACCTGCGGAGACAAGATCCCCTGTTCTCCGCAGTCGTTCTGCGGAGCCGTCGCCAATGCCGGTCAAAGACATGCTCGTCCTACCCGGTCCAGGCCCGGTCCCCTACCCCTGTTCAGACACGAGTCAGCGCCTGTCCGGTTCCGCGGTGCCGACGGTCCTTCGACCCGGTGATGTGGCTGTCAGGACCGTGACACAAGGAAGGGGAGGATAAGGCAGTATTGACACCTGCAATAGGGCATATTACAGACGGCCATGACAGGAAACTTGAGGAGCCGGGTGCTTCGGCGCTTCATGGAACGCGGCGACGAGCGACGCATCCATCCGCAACACCGCGAGAAAGTGCGGGACATCCTGGTGCGTCTGAATGCCTCCGCCGCTCCTGACGACATGGACCTGCCGGGGTTCCGGTTGCATCCGCTCCGGGGGGGAGTATGCCGGGTTCTGGGCGGTGACAGTGCGCGCCAACTGGCGGGCGATTTTCCGGTTCGAGGACGGCCACGCCGTTGATGTTGACTATCTGGACTACCACCAGTGGGGATTCTTCCATGCTGATGAACGACCCGCCCCATCCCGGTGCCTTCATCCGGCGTCAGTGCCTCGAACCTCTCGGTCTCACGGTGACCGAGGCCGCAAAGGGGCTCGCGGTTTCGCGCAACACGTTGTCACTCTTGCTTAACGGTCGCCTCGGCATCTCGCCGGAGATGGCGATTCGGCTGTCCGAGGCCTTCGGTGGCAGCCCCGAGAGCTGGTTGACCCAGCAGATGCAATACGACCTCTGGCAGGCACAGCATGACCGCAAGCCGGTGGAGGTCCGCAGGTTCGCTACGGCCTGACCGGCCTGCGCCCAGCCGGGCGGTGCTTCTTCATGGCCGACCTCGATGCGAACCAGTGGTCTGGATCGCAGCGGGAGGAAGGAGAACTTCACGGACGCCGGCCGGTCGCGTGTCCGGCGCCGAACATCACGGTCTCGCGAACCCGGCTTCGCACAACGATGTCGACGTCTGTCCGGCTGTCGCCCGGACGGGGTGTTGGCGCAATGGCCTCCACCGTCGACGGGGGTCGAGCTTGCATGGCGCCGCGACGTTGAGGAGGGAAGGATGCCGGAGTGTTGACGTCTGGCGGATGGAGTTCCGCTGCACAGATCGCTGTTGCACCCGATTCGGCTGATGTGGCTGTCAGGACCGCGTCACAAGGAAGGGGAGGATGAGGCAGACGGCGACGAATCGCATCAGTTGATGGCCGGCGACGAAGGCCGGGTCGAGACCCAGGGAAAGCGACAGGACAGTCATCATCTCGATGCCGCCTGGAGCATAGGCGAGCAGCACCTGGAGGAAGGGAAATGAGGTGATGCGGGCAACTATCCAGGCCAGTATTCCCGAGATGGCCACGGCGAGAATCACGCTTCCCAACCCCGCCCTTACGCTTTCGAGCAGGTAGCGTGGCGAAGTGCCACGGAAACGCGAGCCGATCGCCGCACCGCTGACAATCAGAGCCGGCAGCATGAGTTCCAGGGGCAGGGGTCCCCTGTCGAACCAGCCGGTCAGCGACAGTCCAGCCGACAGGCACATCGGAGCGAAGAAGGCCGGTGCCGGGAACCGCAGTCTGCGTGCGAGCGGAAGGGCCGCGTACCCGGCGGCGACAAGACCAAGGGCCACCGGCCATGAGAGGGATGGAACATCGCCTGATGCGCGGGGCGCGCCGGTGCCGTAGATCACCGCGAAGAGGCCCGGCACCACCAGCAGCATGGTGGAAAGACGCAGGATCTGCAGGATGGCGACACGCCGGCTGTCGGCGCCGGTCTCGATGGCATGGAGGATGACGAAAGCCATGGCGCCGGGCATGGCGCACATTCTTGCGGTCTTGCGGTCGATGCCGTGCAGGCGATGGAGCCAGGCCGGTATGACGGCGAGCATGATCGCGATGCCGATGACGAGGCCGGCGATTGACACCGGCCACTCCGGCAAAGCCTCGAGCGTGCGCCGGTCCAGCGTGGTACCGATCATGGTGCCGAGAATCGCGAAACCACCATCGCGCAGCGACGTGGGCATGGCCACTGGAACACGAAGGACAGCGGCCGCAGCGACGGCGATCATGGGCCCGGCCAACCAGCCCGCCGGAATGCCGGCAATGCCCGCGAGAACGCCTCCGGACGCGGCTATCGCCAAGGTCAGGGCGCACTCGCGGAGCCAGGTCGCCATCATGCCGGAGCCCTGTGGCTGCCGCTGACGACGAGAGCGACTCCGGCAACGGCAAGTGACATGCCCGCAAGGGCCACCGCGCCCATGGTTTCACCCAGCACCATCCAGGCGATAAGGGCGGTGACCGGTGGTACGAGGAAGAAGAGACTGGTGATGCGTGATGCCTCGTGACGCCTGATCATGAGAGTGAGCAGCATGACCGATACAAGGGACAGCAGGACGGCGACCCACACCAGTGCCGCACCTTCGGTGCTGAACGAATCTGTAACATACTGACATAAAACACGTTCTCTCTCAATAACTATTGCCGGGGAAGCGGATTCACGTCGTTTCCGCGTCCCCCGGTGCAACAGGAAGCGGAGAG
>MPMV01000008.1 GCA_002238685.1 bacterium EF100-94H03 bin56 | reverse complement strand
GCTAGGCCATGTGGCACGAAGCCCTTGACAAAGCGCCAGCAGGAACACGGTGACGATGACGAACCGCGTACCCAGAAAGGTCAGGGGCTCGGCATAGGGGAAGCCAAACTTCGCGGCGACGAACCCGGTCGACCAGAAGAGAACGAACACCGGCGTGATGAGGGCGAAGGCGAGCGGCGAGAGAGGAGTTGGGCGCGCGTTCGACATGTTGCCCTTCCGGGCCGCAACAGCGGCTATGCCGAATGGACGACCTTGCCGTTCATCATCGTCAGCCGAACATCGGTCTTGAGCAATGAAGCTGGTCCCTCGGCAAAGAAATTGCGATTGAGGACGACGATGTCCGCGGCAAGTCCCGGTTTCAGCACACCGGTTGCATGGTCCAGCCATGCGGCCCAGGCCGATTCACGCGTGCCATGTTGAATCGCCTCTTCAAGCGGAAGCGCCCAGTCGGGTCGAAGCGCCGGCAGGGAATCGTCTACGGGCGACTTGCGGGTCGATGCGATGTACATGTTGGGGAGCGACCAGTGCGGCGTGGTGGGCGCATCCGTGCCGAAGGCAAGGACCGACCCGGCGGCGACATGCAACGGCCAGGCGAAACCGTGATTCGCCCGTTCCGGGCCGACCATCGCAATCCAGTTCTGCAGGTAGGCCGGATCCATGTGCACCGGCTGCATTGACGCGGTGATGCCGAGTTTGCCCATCCGCTCGATGTCCTCGGTCCGGGCGTACTCGAGGTGCTCGATGCGATGGCGCTTGCCGGAGGTTCCGTTGATCCGCATGGCCCTTTCCATGGCATCGACGGTGTTCCGGATCGCCTGATCGCCCACCGCGTGAACGGCGATCTGCAGGTCCAGGGCATCGGCCGCCTCGACAACCGGGTCGAGTGCCGCCGGTTCCCATATCGGATCGGCGCTCGATCCGTTCGTGTAGGGTCTGCTGAGGGCGGCGGTACAGGCGTCGATCGAGCCGTCCGAAATGATCTTGACACCGCCGACCCGAAGCAGGTCTCCCCGATATTCCCGCGCCAGTTCCGCGGCCCTCCTCACCATTTCGAGTTCCTGGGACATGTCACCCTTGCGCCAGATGATCATGTGCGCCACAACCCGCGCGGTCAGCTTGCCCGCGGCCTGCAGTCTGGCGATCGATTCCAGCGCATTTTCCTCAAGCGCCATTTCGACCACGGACGTGATTCCTGCCCGGGCAAAGGCCGCGAGTGCAGTGGTGACGTAGCCATCACGCACCTCGTCATCAACATCGGCAAGGAGTGGCTGGACCAACTCGAAACTCGCACTTTCCAGAAGATGACCGGTCGCTTCACCGGTTTCGGGGTCGCGGGCGATTGTCCCGCCGACCGGATCCGGCGTGTCGTCGTCAATGCCGAGTTCCCTGAGCGCGGCGGAATTCACCCAGCAAGAGTGAAAATCGAAAGCCTCGAGGTAGACCGGCCGATCGGTCACAACTGCATCCAGCATCTCCTTGGTGGGCTTGTTGTCCGGCAAGTCCGAGTGCACCCAGTCGGTCCCGAGCACCCTCGGTTCGTCCGGATGCCCGGCCGCCCACTCGGCCACCCGGCGCTGAATCTCCTCGACGCTCCCGGCGTCGCGAAGATAGGCCTTGAGCATGGAGGAGCCGGTCAGCGTCACATGCACATGGCCGTCGACAAAGCCAGGCAGGACAAGACCGCCGTCGACCTCGATCGTCCGCGCATCCTCACCGGCCATGGCCGCCGCGCGTTCGGCATCGCCCACGAAGACGATCCGGTCCGCCTCGACGACGACGGCATCCGCCCACGGATTTTCAGCGTCGGCGGTAAAGACGCGCCCGCCCATGAGAATTGTTCTTCCGGCTGTCATGGCATCGCTCACGATCGAGTGCCGGACCACCATAGGGGCATTCGTCCGGGGGGACCATTCGGATTGGTGCTCACCGGCAAGCGACAAGGGCATGACAACAATGCCGGACGACCCGGGCTTGACTATGAAGCGGTCGTGGTGAGTCCGACGAACTCCTCGGCCACCTCGAGATAGCGATCGACATCCGATTCGACGTGGGCAAAGGAGCACGATGGGCCTGCGGTATCGAGAGCCTCCCAGATGCCGCGATTGGCCATGAACACACGCCGTGTATTGGAAAAGAAGATGTCCATTGCGGCGGCAGACTCCGCGGTATTGCGTGGCAGTTGCGGGCCGAGAACCCATCCCGATCGGCCACCGATCTGCGGAGCGCGCCAACCAAGTCCGCGTGTCATAAAGATTGCCTCAAGGCCTTCGGCAAGCCTTTTTCCAAGGGCGTCGTTGCGGGCATATTCGGCGGGCGTCAGGCACTGCTCCAGAGCCGCGCGGGCAGCCGCGAGCACCAGCGCGCTCGCATAGGTGGTGCCGCCGGTCACAATGGCGGCACCGCCGCTCTCCAGTGGCGAAGGAGGCTTCGAGTGCTGTTCCAGCACACGCGCCTGCTCTTGCGTCATGCCGTAAGCACCGAAGGGGACACCACTGCCGAGCCCCTTGCCCAGGGTCACGATGTCGGGCGAAAGCTGCCACGCGCTGACGAGTCCGCCATAGGCAAAGGAGTGGGTGTGGGCCTCGTCAATGATCAGCAGGGCGCCGGCCGCGTGGATCATCGCCCGGGCTTCGGCCCAGAACCCTTCATCAGGGAAGACGAGATTGAAGTTGGTCAGCATGGGTTCGGCAAGGACGCAAGCAATGTCGCCGCCGGCGAGAGTGGACTCGAGGGCGGCGAGATCATTGAAGGAGATGGTCACCTCGCCCCGGGGCGCATTGGACAACGGGCCATCGCCATCGTTTCGTCCCAGGACATCCTCGACGTCGCCGTGGTACTTTCCCTCGAACATGAGCACACGCTCACGCCCGGTGCTGACCCGCGCCAGGCGAATGGCCTCCGCGTTCGAGTTGGAAACCGCGCCGGTAAACTGCCAGAAGGGCAGGCCGACGCGGCGGGCGAGATTTTCTGCCACCTCGATACTGTCCTCACCCGGCAACAGGAAGGACGAACCCCTCGATGCGCGGGCGCGCAATGCCTCGGTCACCGGTGCCGGGGCAAAGCCGATGAAGCCGGCAACATCGACCTGATTCATGTCGAGGTAGCGATGTCCGTCCACGTCCACGAACCAGGCGCCATCGCCGGCCACCGGAAAAATCGCCGGGTGTTCGTAGAGACCAGCCATCCAGGACATTGGCACCCCGCCCGGCATGGAGGCCCGGCCCCGCTCCCGCAGCGCGCGCGAGCGGGGGCGCATCCGCTCGAACTCGGCGTCCTCGTGTTCGCGAAGCGAATGCAGTCTGGCGCTATCGATCCGTTCAACGGACATGGCGGTCCGGCTCGGTCCGTGATCTCGAGATGTTCGCGAAGACCGGGGACGGGCCCGGCCGGAACAAGCGGGTGCTCCGACCGGGTCCGCAGAACCCCGGGGTCAAACAGCCGGACTCAGAAACCTGCCTTCACCTCGTCGAGCAGGCGGACATACTTCTCCTCGATGTGCCCTTCGATGGGAGCGAAGTAGATGCCGTTGTTGAGCAGGGCTTCCGGTGTGCTCAGCCCGAGAGCTTCGAGCACGGTGTCTTCGACCAGGTCAAAGGCCTTCATGTTGGCATGACCGAAGCCCCAGTTCTCGATCTCGTAGGCACCGGCTTCCGGGCTCGTCATCGCGTTGAGGAGGTCATAGGACGCTTCGAGGTTCTGGTTGTCGGGGTGGATTGTCAGCCCGCAGCACCAGGTGAAGATGCCCTCCTTCGGGATGCCGAGCTCGATGGGCACACCCTGGGCGCGCAGCCGCACATAGGAGTCGTTCCAGCCGTACGCGGCGACCAGTTCGCCCGCCGCAAGGGCCTGATCGATCTCCGAGACGTCACCCCAGTAGAAGCGCAGGTTCTCGCGCTGTTTTTCCAGCAGTGGCCGGATCTCGAGGAGCTGCTCGTCGGTCATGTCGAAGATATTGTCATAACCCGTCAGCAGACCCGCGATCGAGACGTTCGCCGTCGAGTCGTAGGTCGAGATTCGCCCCTTGTACCAGTCCTCGAAGACGATCGCCCAGCTCAGGTTCTCCCCGGCATGTTCAGGAGCGACAATGTCCGAGCGGTAGAGCACTGTCGAGTTGCCCCAGTCCATCGGCATGAAATAGCGGGTGCCGTCATGTAGCGAACCGTCGATGTCGGCGAGGCTCGGGAACATGTCAGGCAGCCATTCCAGGCGGTCAGGGTCGAGGGGCATCAGCAGGCCCGCCTCGCGCCACTTGATCAGTTCGTAGGTGCAGGGATGCATGACGTCGGGCGTGAAACCCTGGCGCATCTTCTGGAAGGCTTCATCTTCGGTTGCCCAGAAAGCGGCGTCCGGCGAGCCACCGTACTTTTCGGTGTAGGCGGTATGGAAGTCAGGCGTCTCGTATCCCGACCAGCCAAAGTAGAGGACCTCGCTCGCAGCATGTGCCGGGCGGCGCATGCCCGGTATCGTGACGAGCCCCAGCCCGGCGGCGGCCAGACCCTTCTCGAAGGTACGCCGCGACATCCTTCCACTGCGCCACGCCTCGACAAACTTCCTCGTATCCATCGTCTCTCCTCCCCTGGCGCCGGAAAAACCGCGATCGGCCGACCGGACCATGATCAGTGTTTGTCTGCCCGGAACGGGCAAACCGTAGTTCCGTGAATCCATCACATCCCGCGCAAGCGGTCAATGTCGCCGCCGGGCGGCGATGTTCCCTGCTTCACGTGTGGAGCCATCCAGCAATCCTTCTCCCGCAAGAAGGCCGCCGGACAAACCCTGGTTTTCCTGCGACCGGGCGGATGTACAGTCACTCCCGGTAGTTGCCGTGCGCCAGCACGCCCGCATGACGCCCTGGAGACACATCTGATGGCACCACAGGACGGCTTGAGGATCGAAACAGTTGTCATCGGGGCGGGGATCACCGGTCTCAGCACCGCACTCTTCCTTGCGCGCGCCGGACGTGAGGTCATGGTGCTGGACAGGGGCGATCCCTGGGGAGAATCATCGGGAGGCAACGCCGGCACGCTTTCGCTGCAGGTCAAGCATCCCCTGGTGCTCGATCTCATGCAGCTGTCGCTCGATCTGTGGGAGGCGGAAGCCGGCAGCCGGAATCTTGGTTACGAGCGGACGGGTGGCGTTCGGGTGGCACTTTCGCAAGACGAAGTGGTGATGCTGAAGAAGTCGGTGGCGTTGCAGCAGCGGCACGGATACGGATTTGATTATCTCGAAGGCAAGGCGCTTCACAGGGCTGTGCCATGGCTCGGGCCCGGAGTTCTCGCTGCCTCCCTCTCACCCCGGGATGCCTTCTCGAGCCCGTTGCGTTGCGGTCCTCAACTGCTGCGGGCCGTCAGCGAGGCCGGGGTTGATATCGTCGATCACCGGGAAGTCCAGGCCATCGAGCCAGATGGAGGCTACCGCCTCGTCACACCTGCCGGCGCCATTCGGTGCGACATCGTGGTCATCGCTGCCGGTGTGTGGTCCGGACACATTTCTGCAATGCTGGGTGTCGAACTGCCTCTCATGGTCGATGTCAACATGCTCACGATCACCGAACCCGTCGATCACGTTCTCGACCGGGTGGTGACCCACATCGGCGGCGTCCTTTCACTCAAGCAGTATCCCAATGGCACATGCATGATCGGTGGCGGGTGGCAGGGGAAGGGTAACCCGGAAAGTGGGACCAAGGAGCTGGACTACGAGCAACTGCTGCACAACCTGCGCATCGCGGCCCGGGTGGTGCCGGGTTTGCGACAACTCCGTATCCTGCGGAGCTGGTCCGGATTCGAGAGTGTCGCACCCGATGCGTTGCCGGTGCTCGGCAGGCTGCCCGGACGTGAAGGCGTGTTCATCGCCACCGGTGCCCGTGGCGGCTACTCGTTGGGCCCCGCGCAGGGGATGCTTCTCGCGGAACTGATCACCGACGGCCATACCCGTTTGCCTGCAGATTCCTTCGACCCAGCCCGTCTTGTATGACCACCAGTGCGCACGAAAGACGTCTGCCGGTCGGCCGCAGACGCAGTGAACAGTTCACGTTCTTGGCGGATGGCGTTGCCGTGACAGCCTGGCCGGGAGAGAGTATCACCGCAGCACTCCTGGCAGAGGCCCGATCGCCTGCCTACTTCTGCGGCATGGGTGTGTGCCGGGAGTGCGTCGTCACGGTTGACGGACGACCCGGCGTACGCGCCTGCATGACGCCTGCCGGACCCGGCATGAAGGTCGACACCATGCATGGCCGCAGGCCACGCCCGTGAAATCCACCGACATAGCCATCGTCGGCGCAGGGCCCGCCGGTCTGGCCGCCGCCCGCGAGGCGGTGGAGAGTGGTCTGTCGGTCATGCTGATGGACGACAACAGCCAGCCGGGTGGGCAGTACTTCCGCCAGCTCCCGCGCCAGTTCTCCCGCGTCGATCGGGTGCGTCACGGCCGGGCCGAGCGATTGTTCGAAGTTCTCGACCATCCCCGCCTTCACTATCTGCCCGATTGCGTGGTTTGGGATGTGCCCGAACAAGGTATCCTGGCGTATGCGGCGGGAACCGGATCGGGCCGGGTCCGGGCCGACGCCATCATCATCGCGGCCGGCGCCACCGACCGCCCCCTGCCCTTTCCGGGGTGGACCCTGCCCGGCGTCATCACCGCCGGCGGCAGCCAGAACATGATCAAGGGACAGGCAGTGAGACCGGGCGATGACGTGGTGGTCGCCGGCAACGGGCCCTTGTTGCTGGTCGCCGCCATGCACCTCATCAGCGCCGGCGCGACTGTTCGCGCAGTGGTCGAGGCGGCCCCGTTCCAGAGAAGAGCCTGGTCACGGCTCGCATCCCTGTCATGGTCCCCGTCTCTCCTGGTGCAGGCGCTCTCCTGGCGTCTGCGTCTGGCCGCGGCCAGAGTCCCGTTCCTCACCGGTCAGGCAGTGATCGAGGCCCACGGGGCGCCAGCACTCGAAGCGGTGTCGATCGCCCCTGTCGATCACCGCGGCGGGATCAACCGGGCGTCCGTGACGACCCTGGAGGCAGACTGCCTGGTGGTGGGGAACGGACTGGCGCCGGCGGTGGAACTGACCCGCCTGGCCGGATGCGCCCATCACCACGATCCGATGCTCGGCGGATGGACACCTCGACGCACGAAAGACCTGGAGACCACGGTTCCGGGCCTCTACACCGTGGGTGACGGGGCTGCCATCGGCGGTGTGGAGCTGGCTCTCGCGGAGGGGCGCATGGCCGCGCTGGCAGCGTTGCTGCAGCGGTTCCCCTGTGCATGTCTGCACAAGCGCCGGCACAATCTGGCTCGACACCTCGATCGTCTCGGCCGCTTTCGCACCGCTGTGGCGGACATCTTCGCACCGCCGGAGACATTCCTGGAGCTGATCACGCCAGAGACCCCTGTCTGCCGCTGCGAGAACGTGACCCTTGGCGAGCTCGGGCATCTTGCCGCAGACGGCGCAGCCGGCATGGTCCAGCTGAAGTCCACCACCCGGCTCTCCATGGGGCGATGCCAGGGACGCTTTTGCCTCGCCACCCTGGCGGACCTGGTGGCGACACGCCGAGGCATCAAGGTGGCGGACCTCGACTGGCCGAGGTTCCGGCCTCCGGCAAGACCGGTGCTTCTGGGCGATCTGCTGCACGAGGAGATCCCGCCACCAGTTCTCCCCGACGACCCGCACCTGCCTCGCGGTTCCTGACCCGCCATCCGCCCACGGCCAACAGGTGGCCTTCACAGTCAGGGCCGGTCGGGAGTTCAGGGTGCCGATGGATCCGGCTGGCCGTTCCTGATCGCCGCAACGGCGTTGCCGGCAGCCCAGGTCATCAGACGGTACTCGCTCAGGATCGTGATGAAGCGGTAGCCGAGCTCCATCATCTTGAGACCATAGGCGACCGAACCGACGTGGATTCCGGCTGGAATGCCGTGACGATGCGCCGCTTCAGCGATCCGGGCGATGGCTGCCAGCACATCAGGAAACTCAGGGTCGAAACCCGAGGCCGAGCCCATGCTGACCGACAGGTCCGACGGGCCGACGTAGATGCCGTCCAGCCCGGGAGTCTCCAGGATGGCGTCGAGGTTGGCCACGGCGCGCCTTGTCTCGATCATGGCGATGGCAAGCACCGTGTCGTTGGCATGGCGCACATAGTCGGTGCCGCCATAGAGAGTCGCACGAAGCGGACCCACGCTGCGGTATCCTGACGGGGCATAACGGCAGGCACCGACAAACCTGCTCGCCTGCTCGCCATCGTCGATCATCGGGCAAATGATGCCGTAGGCTCCGGCATCCAGGAGTTTCATGATGATGCCAGGCTCGTTCCACGGAACCCGCGCCAATGGAACGACCGCCGTGGTGGAAATCGCCCGCAACTGGTGAACGGCCGACGGGTAGTCGATCAGCCCGTGCTGCAGATCGAGGGTGATGCTGTCCCAGCCCTGATGCGCCATTCCTTCCGCGGCAGCGGCCGAGGACGTCGCCAGCCAGCCGTTGACCACGGTACGCCCTTCACTCCACAACCGTCGGATCGCATTTTCCCGCACGGACCTGTCCTCCATTTTTCCGGGGCACGACAGTCAACCCGAAACCGGTTCACAACAACAAGGATTCCGGCACCTCGAGGTCGACTGCCTGGTGAGCAAGGCAATCTCCAGGTTCGACCCGGCCGATGGCCCTCAGGCAGATGACCAGACCTGGCGCCCGGAACCGGACCTGCTGTGGTTCGCGTTCCGGATGTTCGAGGTTGTGGATCCTGCCGACAGGGGTGCCAGCTTCAACCTCATCCCCCAGTCGCACCTCCGGCTCGAACACACCGTAATCGGGTGCAAAGGCATAGAGGTCCGGTGGATCGCTCGTCATCAAACGCATGTCAGGCGTCGTTCCGCCATGGTGGGAGGGAAGAACCCCGACGGTGGCGAGCAGGTTGCGGATACCGCGCTCCACCAGGTGCAGGTGATCCGGATCGACCACTCCCGACCCTCCGAATTCGCCACCGATGTCGATGCACCCGTGGCGGACGGCGGCTCCCGATGCGGTCCGCGACCCCTCCCCGGCGTGCCAGATCTGGCCATAGGGTCCGCCAAAGGCCCGCATCAACCGCAACGCCCGCCGGTCCGTCTCCACGTCACCGGTGAGGGAGGTGGCGACGAACGGCAGATACGCAAGCGATGCCCCTCCGGAATGGAGATCCACGAACACGTCAGCCATCGGCATCAGGACATCCTCGAGATAGGCGGCGATCTCGTGGGTGGGTCCAAGTTCGGGCCTGGGCGGGAAGGTCCGGTTGAGATTGGCGCCATCGAGGGGCGAGACCCTGACCCCGCTGCGCGCGGCCGGCAGGTTGACCGAAGGAAGAATGATGAGGCGGCCCCTGACCTCCCCGGCATCCAAGGTCCGGATCAGGTTGCCAAGCGCGATCTGTCCTTCGTACTCGTCACCGTGATTGCCCGCCATCATCAGCACCGTCGGTCCCTCGCCACCGGCGATCACGGCGACCGGAACCGGGATGACGCCGTAGGCTGATCGCGTGACCGAGTGAGGAAGGTGAAGGCGTCCCGTCTGCTTGCCGGGACGGGCAAGGTCGATGTCGGACGTGATACCTGTTGCATAGACGGACATGGCGTCTCCGACGGCGAGCGGCTGCAGGCGGAAGTCTATGTCCCTCGCCCTGTCCACGCCACACAAAGACCGGCGATCCGGCCCGTTCGGCCATGAGACGTGGGGGATACGGATGCCGGCCGGCGCCGGTCAGGCAGCGGCAGTTCTTTGACAGACGGGGACGGCTGGACCATCTTGTGACGGGGACGGCGCCGCGCCGGACTGCCGTTGATCACGATGCCGGCGCATGCTCCACGTATCTTCGTCGAGCATCGGTGTCGGAACGCTATTTATGGTATCGCCTTCCTCCAGGGTGTCGCCGGGACCACCGGCGCAGAGCGTTGCCGACCATGTTGCCCGCACCCTGAAACTCGGGGTGCCGGTGATCATCATGCGTTGCGGCATGCTGCTCATGATGACCGTGGATACCATCATGACGGGGCGCGCCGGCGGCAACGAACTTGCCTATCTCGCCATCGGCTTCGCTCCACACATCACCATGATGGTGATCGGTTTCGGTCTGCTGGCCGGGTGCGTCATTCTGGTGGCCCAGGCAGACGGTGCCGGACGCCGGGAGGACTGCGGCAACATCCTGTGGACCGCCATGGTCAACGGGCTGACGCTGGGACTCTTCTGGGCGGTCTTCCTCTTCAACGGGGAGGCCATCCTGTGGCTCTTCGGTCAGGAGGCCGACCTCGCAAGGGGCGGCGGCGACGTCATGGCCATGTACGCGTGGGGCATGCCCGGCATGTTCGTCTTCACTTCGTGTTCCATGTTTCTCGAGGGAATCGGCCGCACCAAGCCGGGCATGATCGTCATGATCATCGCCAACTGCGCCAACATCGTCCTCAACTGGATTCTGATCTACGGCAACCTCGGTTTCGAGGCAGGCGGAGCATCCGGTGCGGTTCTGGCCACAAGCATCACCCGCTGGCTGATGTTCGGCTGCATCTTCATCTACATCCTGTCGATGGCCGACAAGCATGCCTACGGTCTCTTCCGGCCACTGCGGCGCTTCGGCCAACTGGAGAGGCGGTTTCTACGTCTCGGCACGCCCATGGGTCTCTCCTATGCCTTCGAGACCTCCTCCTTCATGTTTGTCACCATGATGGCCGGCCATCTCGGCGCGCCCCAGGTGGCGGCCTTCCAGGCAGCCATGAATGTCAACGCCTTCTGCTTCATGGTGGCCATCGGCATGTCGACCGCCACCGCGGTCCGCGTCGGCAATGCCGTGGGCCGGCGTGACAGAGCGGCCATGGCGACGGCCGGATGGGTGGGAACCGGCCTGATCTTCCTTCTCATGCTGCCGCTGGCGGCCATCGTTGCCCTCATCCCCGAATCCCTGGCGGCGATCTATACGGAAGATCCCGTCATCATCGCGATCATCATCACCGGCCTCTTTGTTGCTGCCTTTCTCATCGCCTTTGATGGCCTGCAGGCCGTGCTGGTCGGCGCCCTGAGAGGGGCTGCCGATGTCTGGCCCGCTACCTGGCTGGGCCTGATGTCGTTCTGGGGAGTCATGCTTCCCCTGGCATGGTTCCTCGGCCATCGCCTCGAATGGGGGGTTCCGGGACTCATGTGGGGGATTGTGGGAGGCATCGCACTCGCCACAATCCTTCTCGCCTGGCGATTCCGCGTCGTGTCGCTGCGCGACGTCAAGCCCTTCGCCTGACCGACCATGGACATCCAGCTCCTTGTGACCGGCATGGTCGTCGGGTTCCTCGTCGCCGCTCCGGTCGGACCGGTTGCTGTGCTGTGCATCCAGAGGACCCTGCTCGACGGCAGGCTCACCGGTTACGCTACCGGACTGGGAGCGACGCTGGCTGACGCGCTGTTCGGAGCCCTGGCCGTCCTCTCGGTCGGCGCCGTCGATGCATTCCTGACCGAGAACCGCATGGTCATCCAGGGCCTCGGCGGCGTCATTCTTGTGGTTCTGGGCAGTCACGCCGTGTGGAAGTCGAAAACCCTATCGCGCACGACGGTCTCCCGGGAGCACGCAACCGGTCGCGAGACTCTGGTACGCGCCTTTGCCACCGCCCTTGCGGTGACCCTCTTCAACCCGGTCACCTTCATCGCCTTCATTTCCCTGTTCGCCGCCATCCACGTGCTCGAGGCCATCGACGGCTTCGTCGATTCCTGGGTGGTCATCTCCGGCATCCTGGCGGGTGCTGCGGCCTGGTGGTTCACCCTCGCCACAATCAGTGCGTGGATGCGGTCCAGTTTCACCGGCAAGGGACTGGCATGGCTCAATGCCGGCTCCGGCCTGGTCGTTCTGGCCTTCGGAATCTACGCTCTGGGCGCACTCCTCTCCTGAGGCCGCAGCAAGGGAATCAGGGTCCGGCCAAAGCGGCTGCTCGCCGGCGGAGCTCAGGAAGGACGTCCCTGGCGAACCAGGGATGACGCCGCAGCCAGGCCGTGTTGCGCCACGAAGGATGAGGCAGGGGAAGAAAGGAGGGCAGGTGGTCGCGCCACGCTGCCACGGTTTCGGTCATGGACGTTCGCCCGGTCGGCGGAAGATAGCGCGCCTGGGCGTAGCGCCCGATCAGCAGGGTGAGTTCAACCGCCGGCAGGAGCGCGAGGACCCGTTCATGCCACAAGGGTGCGCACTCCGGGCGCGGTGGCCGGTCGCCACCATTCCTGTCCCTGCCTGGATAACAGAAACCCATGGGCATGATGGCAATGCGCCGGATGTCGTAGAAGACGGTCCTGTCGACCGCCATCCACTCTCTCAGGCGTTCACCACTGGCATCGTCCCAGGGAATGCCGCTGGCATGGACACGGGAGCCTGGCGCCTGTCCGATGATCAGCAGCCGCGCGCCGGGTCCGGCCCTGATGACGGGCCGCGGGCCGCAGGGAAGGGCCCCGGCACACATTCGGCAGGCGCGGACTTCCTCCAGCAGGGTGGCGAGGCTTTCGGCCATGACCGGCACTCTTGCCAGTCTCGGCGCCCGGCGGCAAGGTGCGTTGTCATGACACACCCGGAGATCGCCCTCGCCCTCGAACATCTCGGTCACGATCCGCGCGATTTGCGGATCACGGACATGTATTGCGGAAGCGCAAACCGGGCCGTGCGTCTGCGTGTTGCGGGAGACGACGTCGTCCTGCGCCTGGCCGGAAGCGGAACGGCGGACCTCGTTGACCGTTCCCGGGAATGTGACCACATGAGGGCGGCGTCATCCCTTGGTGTCGCACCAACGGTGCTGGCAGCTGATCCCGATGCAGGGCTGATCCTGTATCGTTTCGCGGACGGACAGTCCCTGGACACCATGAAGAGACCCTTCGCGACACCTGTCCTGCAGAGGTTGGGCCGTGCCTTGCGGCAACTGAGACAGGCCACCGGGTTCACTGGCGTGATGGACCCCTGGGAGAAGCTGGAGACCTATCTCGACGAGGCCGGATGCACCTCGCCCGAAGCGCCGGACGCTTTCGGCGACGGGTGGGCCATCGTGGACGCCCTGAGGCATGTCTGCCGCCCCACGGACGCCACTCCGGTTGCCTCCCATGTCGATCCCGTACCGCAAAACATCATTGATGACGGTGACAGCATCACGCTTCTGGACTGGGAGTATGCGGCTCTCTGCCACCCCCTGTGGGATCCGGCCTACTTCGCGTCGGAGGCCGGACTCGAGAGGGAGGAGCGCCGGATTCTCGTTGCTGCCACCGGCATGGAAGACGAGACGAGGGCCCTGACGGACTGGATTCGTGTCGCCCTCGCCGTGTCCCTCGCCTGGTGCCTGGTGCGCCGCCAGCGTGCCGGTGACGAGGCGCTGTGGAATCGCGAGATCGCGTGGCGGCGCCACCGACTGGCGGCATCATGACGGGCGAGGTGCGCGCCATCAAAGGCCTGCTCTTCGACAAGGACGGGACCCTTGTCGCCTTCAACGAGACGTGGATTCCGGCGTTCTGCGAAGCGGCCTCGCGTGTCGCCAGGGCAGCCGGGCAACCCGACATCGCCGATCACCTGCTCCGTGAAGCCGGATACGACCGGTCCCTGGGCATCTTCGAAGCCGATTCCATGCTGGCCAGCGGCACCAATCGGGACATTGCCCGGTGCTGGAACACCATTCTCCAAGAGACGGCGCCAGGCGACCTGGAAGGCCTGCTCTTCGAGGTCTTCCGCCAGGCGTCGCTGGACGGGCTGGTCGCGACGGCGGACATGCCCACCCTGTTCCACCACCTTTCCGAGGCCGGCTACTGTCTCGGCATTGCCACGAACGATGACACGGAACTGGCGGAACTGGCCGCGCAGCAGCTGGGAATCCGCGATCATCTCACCTTCGTGTGTGGCGCCGACGGGGGCTTCGGCGGCAAGCCTGGCCCTGGCATGGGCAAGGCATTCTGCCGGCACACCGGACTGGATCCTTGCGAGGTGGCGATGATCGGCGATGCCGCACCCGATGCCGGAATGGCACGGGCCGCCGGCTTCGGCGCCGCGATCGGCGTGTTGACCGGGACCGCCACCCGGGAGCAGCTTGAGCCCTGGTTCGATGTCGTCATCGACAGCGTGGCGGATCTGCCGGATGTCCTCGCGGACTAGGGCTGGTGGGGGCGCCCTTCATGCAATCCACGGCTTGAATTGTCCCCGGCACGCCGCCACCATGACCCGGTTCAACGAGATCGAGAGGATGCCATGAAAACCCGCGCTGCTGTTGCCCACAAGGCGGACGCGCCGCTCACCATCGAGGAGGTGGATCTCGAGGGACCCCGCGAGGGCGAGGTTCTCGTCGAGGTCAAGGCAACCGGCATCTGCCATACTGACGCCTTCACGCTGTCTGGCGCCGATCCGGAAGGCATTTTTCCGGCCATACTCGGCCACGAGGGGGCAGGTGTCGTCGTCGACCTCGGCCCGGGTGTCTCGGGCCTCAGGAAAGGCGACCATGTCATCCCGCTCTACACGCCGGAATGCAGGCAGTGCGAGTACTGCACGTCGGGCAAGACCAACCTCTGCCAGGCCATCAGGGTGACGCAGGGACAGGGCGTCATGCCGGATGGCACCAGCCGGTTCTCGATCGGCGGGGAGAAGATCTTCCACTACATGGGCACCTCGACGTTCTCGAACCACACGGTGGTTCCCGAAATTGCCCTCGCCAAGGTCCGCGACGACGCCCCCTTCGACAAGATCTGCTACATCGGCTGCGGTGTCACCACCGGCATCGGCGCCGTCATCAACACCGCAAGAGTGGAGCCGGGCAGCAACTGCGTGGTGTTCGGTCTCGGCGGTATCGGCCTCAATGTCATCCAGGGCCTGCGCCTCGTCGGCGCCGACATGATCGTTGGCGTTGACATCAATCCTGCACGTGAAGAGCTCGGCAAGACGTTCGGCATGACCCACTTCGTCAACCCGAAGGAAATCGAGGGTGACCTCGTTCCCTGGCTCGTGGACCTGACCAGGGGTGGCGCCGACTACAGTTTCGAATGCATCGGCAATGTTACCACCATGCGCCAGGCGCTGGAGTGCGCCCACAAGGGATGGGGCGAATCCATCATTATCGGTGTTGCACCCGCCGGAGCCGAAATCTCCACCCGCCCGTTCCAGCTGGTAACCGGCCGGGTCTGGCGGGGCACGGCCTTCGGCGGCGCCAAGGGACGCACGGACGTGCCAAGAATCGTCGACTGGTACATGGACGGTAAGATCAATATCGACGACATGATCACGCACACCATGCCGCTCGAGGATATCAACGACGCCTTCCACCTGATGCACGAGGGAAAGTCGATCCGCAGCGTCGTGATCTACTGACCCATGGTGGAAACCGTCTCGCTCAGCCGGTGTCATGGTGGCACACAGGGGTTCTACCGGCACGCCTCACGTGAAATCGGCCTTTCCATGGGGTTTTCCGTGTTCACGCCGCCAGCCGCGGCGCAGGCAAGGGTGCCGATTCTCTTGTGGCTGTCGGGCCTGACCTGCACGGAAGAGAACTTCACCATCAAGGCCGGCGCCCAGCGCCTGGCAGCGGACGCCGGGTTTCTCGTGGTCGCGCCCGATACCAGCCCGCGCGACACAGGCATCGAAGGCGAAGACGACGACTGGGCCTTTGGAACGGGGGCGGGGTTCTACCTCGATGCGACCGTCGAACCCTGGTCCCGGCACTACCGCATGGAGAGCTACATCGTCCGCGAGCTTCCCGGAGTCATCGCCGATGCCTTTCCCGGAGATCCGCAGAGGATGGGCATCATCGGTCATTCCATGGGCGGCCATGGCGCACTGTCCCTCGCCCTCAAGAATCCCGGCATGTTCCGTTCGGTTTCGGCTCTGGCGCCGATGAATTCCCTCATGGGCTGCCAGATGGGGATCGACGCACTGCATCGCTACCTCGGCGATGACCGTGAGGCCTGGCGGCGCCACGATGTGGTCGACCTGATCCGCTCCGGTCACCGCGCCCCGCCGATCCTCGCCGACCAGGGGACCGAGGACGAATTCCTTCCCAACCTGCTTCCCGATGCGCTGGCGGCCGTCTGCGAGGACACCGGACAGGCGCTGACGCTCAACATGCGCGAGGGCTACGATCACAGCTACTGGTTCATCCAGAGCTTTCTCGCCGATCATTTCGAGCACCACGCCCGGGCCCTCGGGACCTGATCGGCTGCCGTCAATGAACGATGTCCCATCCCGGCTGCGCGAGGCGGGCAAGCGTATCGGCCATGTCGTCATTCCCGACCTCGATGCCAGCCTGCGGGGCCGACGACTCAGGCTCGACGACATCGCGACGACGTTCTCTGCATCCGGGACCTTCGTCAACGTGCTCCACAAGTGGGATACCGCCGAGCAGGTGACCGGTTCACCACCATTCGTGGGCGAGCCTGTCGTCCTCGACTGGACGAGTGTGCGCGACTGGCCGTTCGAGAAGGATTCGTTCATCGTTTTCGCCGACTATGACGGCCCGTCGCGCGCCTTGAGTCCGCGTCAGGTGCTCGCCGCCCAGATCGCCCGCGCGGCAGATGCGGGATACGCCGTTCGCGCCGCCATGGAATTCGAGTTCCACGTGCTGAAGGAGACGGCGGAATCCCTGCGCATGAACGGCTTCGGTGACGGGACCGAACTCTTCGCCGCCGACAACCGTTGCTGGGGCAGCCAGTCCGCTGCCATCCACAGCGACTATGTGACATCCCTCGAAGGGCTGGTCCGCGAGGCAGGCATCGATCTCTTCAGCCTCGGTCTCGAACTCGGCCCTGGCTGTTTCGAGGCGACTCTCGAAGCAGGCGATCCCCTGAAGGCCGCTGACGATGCCGTCCTCTTCAAGACCCTGACCAAGGCCCATGCGCGGCGCCAGGGGATGACGGCGAGTTTCATGGCCCAGCTCGGGGCCTCCCATCCCGGGCTCTCGGGACATGTTCACCTCTCGCTCGTCGACAGCGCCACCGGCCGCGCCCTGTTCCACGACGCCGGAGCAGCGGATGCCATGAGCACGACGATGCGCCAGGCTGTCGCCGGTGTGGTGGGGCTCTGCGGTGACTTCACCGCCATGGTGGCCCATACCGTCAATGCCTACCGCCGCCTGTCGCCAGGAAACTGGGCGCCGAAGACGGCAACCTGGGCTGTCGAAAACTATGCCGCGGCGGTGCGGGCCGTGCCCGCGCCCGAAAACCAGGCGCGCATCGAATTCCGTCTTCCGGGCGCCGACACGAACCCCTACCTTGCCATTGCGGCGACCCTTGGCGCGGCGCTTCACGGCATTGCGAGGGACATGGATCTTCCGGCGCCCATCACGGGTGGCGGACCCGACGACACGCCTCCTGGCGTCCCGCGTCTTGCGCGCAGCCTCGCCGAGGCCGCGGAGCGCCTCGATGCGAGCAAGGCGGCGCGCGCCCTCTTCGGCGACACCTTCATCGATCATTTCGTGGCAACGCGTTTCCACGAGGATGAAAGGCTGCGCCGCCATGTCAGTGCCGGTGAGCGGGAACGCTACCTGGAAGTCGTGTGATCGTGCCCTGCCCTCCCGAGAGTTGCCGGCCACCCGCGGCGACTTTGGCGCCACCAGCATCCTTCTGAGCGTGCGTCGCTTGCGGTCCGGCCTCGCGCTGGCCGACAATCGGGCCGGAATCAGGTCCTCATCCGGGATCCCGTGGGATCAAAGGCGGGACCATCGGCAACGATCCCAGAAAACGGTGTTCCAGCAATATCGACCTCGACGGCGGTTCCTCCCTCGCGTGCTTCCGGATCGTCGAGATCGGCCAGAGCGATGGGACCGTCGATCCGGAATCCGAAGGCCGCGGAGGTTGTCTTTCCGACGATCCGGCCTTGGAACAGAACAGGTTCGTTGCCCAGCGGAACGGCGCCGACATCGTCAAGGAGGATCGAGTAGATCCGGTTCCTGGAACCATCGCCCCTGCGAGCCAGCAAGGCGGACCTGCCGGTGAAACTCTTGTTCCAGTCCACCGCGAACGCGAGACCGGCCTCCAGCGGCGAAGTGTCGGCGTCAAGCTCATGACCGTAGGCGAGGAATCGTTTTTCGATCCTCATGGCTGTCTGAGCGTACAGGCCTGCAGGGCGCCCCCCGCTTTCCCGGATGGTGCGATAGATCGTCTCCGCGGCGTCGACGGGACAGGTGATCTCCCAGCCTGCCTCGCCAACGTAGGAGAGCCTCGCCGCAAGGACGCGATGCCCCGCAATTTCCGCTTCGGAGGATCGGAAATACCGAATCGCATTCAGCCATTCGGCCCCTATGGACGACGCGATTGCCGCGGCGCCAGGTCCCATGAGACCGATTACGGCGTAGAGACCCGTCGTATCGGTGATCGTCACCGTCTCTGCCTCGCCGAGATTTCTCTTCAACCAGGCCATGTCTCTGCGGATCGAGTTCGTGCCCACGTAGAGGCGGTAGTGGTCTTCGCGGATGCGGATCGCGACCAGGTCACTTTCGATACCGCCTCGTTCGTTGAGCATGAGCGTGAAGATCGCCCGCCCTGCCGGCCTGTCCATTCGATTGGTGCAGACGCGGTCGAGGAACCTGCAGGCATCGGCGCCTCTCACATCGATCTTGCCGAACGTGGACTGGTCGAAGACTGCGGCCCTCTCGTGGGCGGTGAGAACTTCGCGCTTCACGGCTTCATGCCAGTGCGGCCTGGAGAAACTCAGAACCGGTTCTTCCGCCTTTCCGAAGTAGAGCGGCCTTTCCCAGGCAAAGAACTGTCCGAATTGGGCACGCTCCTCCTCCCAGCACCTCTCGAGGGGAGAACCGCGCAGGTGGCGAGCGCGTGACCACTGCCGCCCTGGGTAGGTGATCTCGTAGTGCCTGCCCAGCACCTCGGGTGCGCGCGCGGTCAGCGCCTCCACCGAACCGAATTCTGGTGGAAACCGCTTCGGATCTGCCTCGTGCAGGTCGGCCGGCGTGTGGCCGTGTTCAATGCAGTGGGCGAGGGCCATCCCGGCGCCGCCCCCGGTGGCAACACCGACCGAGTTCATGCCGCAGCCCAGAAAAAGACCCTGTGTCTCGGTCGCCTCGCCGAGGAGGAAGGAGCCGTCGGGCGTGAAGCTCTCGGGGCCGTTGAGCAACATCTTGGCCCCGGTGAATTCGAGCGCCGGTAGTCGGTGAAGTGCGTTGGACATGACCGGCGCGACGTGTTCCCAGTCCTCGGGCAGCAGCCGGAACGCGAAGTCCTTTCCGAGTGCATCGGGGGCTATCGGCTTTCCCATCGGTTCGAAACAGCCGACCAGGAACCCGCCGCTTTCGTCCCGAATGTAGAGGTGGTTGTCGTGATCGGAGAGAGACGGCAGGTGATCCGAAATGCCCGCGACAGGCTCGGTGAGAAGATAGAAGTGTTCGCATGGCCATACCGGGACGTCCGCGCCCGCCATGGCCGCTGTCTCGCGGCTCCACAATCCGGCGCACACGGCCACCGCATCGCACCTGACGGGGCCGGCCTCCGTTTCGACACCGCTGATCTTGCCTCCCCTTGTCAGGATTCCTGTGACCGCGGTGTTCTCGAAGATCCGGGCACCCCGCGTCCTGGCTCCCTTGGCCAGTGCCGCGCAGAGGTCCGCAGGACTGACCCGCCCGTCATCCGGCGACCAGACGGCCCCGACCACGTCATCGGCGTGCATGAGCGGCCAGCGCTCCTTCGCCTCGTCCCTGTCGACCGTTTCGGCGCGAACACCGAACAACCGCGCCAGCGCCTTCTGCCTTTCGATGTGGATCATCCTGTCGGGGTGGGTCGCGATGGACAGCGAACCCCTGTTGATCCAGCCGGTCTGCTGGCCGGTTTCGTCTTCCAGCGCGGAGTAGAGTTCGATCGAGTAGCGGATCAGGTCGGTGAGGTTTCTCGTCGAACGCAGGGCGCGCACCTGAGCGGCAGAATGCCAAGTGGTCCCTGACGTCAGTTGATTGCGCTCCAGGAGGATCGCATCCGACACGCCGTTCCTGGCCAGGTGATAGAGCGTCGAACACCCCATGACGCCACCACCTATGACGACAACGGATGCCCAGGCGGGAACTTCCACCATGGCTCAACACTTCAGCAGAAGGTTGCGCGGATCGTAGATCGGATCGGCAACCACGACCGCGTCATGGGATTCCATCATGATCTGCACCTCGACGTCGTTGCCGGGATGAGCGAGGTCACGGTCCATTCGGCCCACCGCCAGCATCCTGCCGCAGCGCCAGCCCATTCCGCCCGACGTCACGTGACCAACCAGCCTGCCGTCGGCCAGAATCGGTTCCGTACCCCAGCACGGTGGAGCCTCGGGGGCGACCTCGAGGGTCGCGAGACAGGATTTCGGGGGGCTCGTCCGTTCGGCATCCACAACGCGATGCCCTATGTAGTCCTTTGAGGTCGAACAGAAACGCTCCAGTCCCGCAGCATGGGGCGTCACCTCGGTGGTGATTTCGGAACCCCAGCTGCGATTCCCCTTCTCCAGGCGCAGCATGCCCACCGCCCTGCTGCCCACAAGCGTCAGGCCATGGTCCCTCCCGCCCTCCATCAGTGCATCGAACAGGGCCGGCTGGCTGGACATCGGGCAATGAAGTTCCCATCCGAGTTCCCCGGAGAAGGACACCCGAAGCGCCCTGCAGGTGGTGGGCCCGACGTTTACCTGCCGAGAGGTCATGAAGGGAAAGTCGTCGAAGGCACGTTCTGAAAGCGCGTTCAGCATCGCCCGGCTGTTGGGTCCGGCGACACCGATGGCGGCCACGCGATCGCTGACGTTGACAATGCGGACATCGAACCCTGAAGACTGCCGGTCCAGCCATCGGCGGTAGAATTCAACGCCCAGGGAGGAGCCCACCAGATAGAAGCCGTCGGAACCCTGATGGTCGATTGTGACGTCCCCCACCATGCCGCCCTCTTCGGTCAGCAGCAACGACAACGCCACGGTACCGGGCCGGGTCGGTATCCTGGCCGTTGCGACATGGTCGAGAAATGCGACGGCGGCGGGCCCGGTAACTCGGAACTTGGCGTGGCTCGACATCTCCGACAGCCCGCAGCCTCGCGCCATTGCGATGGCTTCGCGGCCGACATGGTCCCACCAGTTCGGTCTCTGAAAGCTTGGTCTGTCTCGAGCCTCGACGCCCTCGGGCGCGAACCACAACGGGCGCTCCCAGCCAGCGACCTGCCCCATCACCGCGCCGCGTTCCAGCAGCGCGTCGTGGATCGGCGTGGTCTGCAACGGCCGGCCCGAGTTCCGCTCGATACCGGGGTAGGTCAACTCGTAGCGGAGCGGCAAGATTTCGAAGGCCCGTTCCCGAGCGAATTCCCTCGTCGTCCAGTCTCCGAATCGCGCGACATCGATGAAGTGCAGGTCCATGTCCGGATGACCGTCGCGAATCCACCGGCTCAGCGCCAGTCCGACTCCGCCCGCCTGGGCAATTCCGCCCAGGAAGCCGCACGCCACGAAGAACCCGGGAACGCCGGGCATCGGTCCGACGATCGGCCGGCCGTCCGGCGAGAAACTGATGGCCCCGTTGACGATGCGCCGGATGCCGGCGGTATCCAGCGCAGGAACGCGGCGAGGAATGGCCGCCAGGCTGTCCTGCAGCCTTTCGAGATCATCGTTGAAGAGTTCCTGGCCGAACGACCAAGGCGCGGCCTCACCTCCCCAGGCAGCGCGGCACCGGTGTTCCCACGGGCCGAGCAACAGCCCGTTGCGCTCCTGGCGCAGGTAGAACTGGCCGTCAGTATCCCGAATCATCGGCAGCTCGTGGTCGAGTTCCGCAATGGCCGGCAACTCCTCCGTTACGAGATACTGGTGCTCCATGTTCGTGACCGGCACCGTGGTCCCGACCATTTCGGCGACTCCCCGAGCCCAGTAACCGGCGCAGTTGACGACGATCTCGCATTCGAACGCCTCCTCGCCTGCGTCGAGGCGCCAGTTGCCGGAGGACAGACGACGAATGCTGTCAACCTGCGTGTGTCGTCGAACCCTGCCACCGTGCAGGCGCGCGCCGGCCGCGAGGCCCATGGTGACCGAATGCGGATCAACGTAGCCCTCTTCCGGGTCCCAGGCGCCACCCTCGAGATCCGAGACGTCTAGAAGCGGGTGCCTTGACAGGATCTCCGCCGGAGTAACCAGTTCGTAGTCGATGCCCAGGCAGCGAAACCTGCCGGCGAGATGCTTGAATTCCTCCATTCGCTCCCGTGTCCGGGCGAGAAAGAAACCTCCCACGACATGAGACTGAACCGGTTGTCCGACCTCCGCCTCCAGCCGCTCGTAGAGCCTAAGGGAGTAGGCCTGCAGTGCGGAGAGGTTTGCGTGGGCCGACTGGGTGTGCACGTTCGCGGCCGCGTGCCATGTCGCGCCCGATGTCAGTTCGCGTCGCTCCAGCAACAGGACATCGGTCTCCCCGGCTCTTGCCAGGTGGTACAGGACGGAGACGCCCATGATGCCCCCGCCGATGATGACGATTCTTGCTGTCACGGGCATGGACCGGACACCTCGTGCTTAAGGCGTTGCGATGCACCCGTTGTAACGTATGTTGCATTTTTCGTCTAAACTTGATACAAATGTAATCGAACATCGGATCGATCCTGCCAAAGGGGATGATCGATGAAGACCGCGTGGGCGTTGAATAATCGAATCTCGGCTCACTCGGCGGCGCTGAGCCCAAGATTGCGCCGTGCCGCAGACTTTGTGACCAAGCACCCTGATGAAGTCGCGACCCGGTCCTTGCGATACCTCGCGGGCATGGCAGGCCTTTCTCCGCCGACCTTTTCCAGGTTGGCCGCCAAGCTGGGATACGACGGCTACGAGGAACTTCGCGAGTCGTGCCGGAACCAGATCAAGGCCCAGCACCTGCAGTTCGCTGAAGGAGCCGACATGCTCCAAGAGCGTGTTCTGGAAGAATCGCAGAAGGGCCGCTTCATCCTTCGACAGGGTGCGGCCGCCGTGGAGAACGTCAACTCGCTTCTGGGCTCGGTCGATCTTGAATCCCTGGACGCCGCAGCGTCCAAGCTCGTCGGCGCTCGCAAGGTGTTTCTCGCTGGAAGCATGAGCTCGAGACCGTTCGTTGACTACATGGCGTACATGGCGACCATGGCGTTCGACAACTGGCAGGTTCTCGGGGTCGAACCGGGATCCGTGGGCGCGGCCCTGGTCGACGTGAACGAGGACGATGCGGCCGTCGTTATCGCCAAGGCGCCGTACGCCGATCGCTCCATCGACGTGGCGCACGCACTCTCCGAAAGGGACGCCTGGGTCATCGGCATCACCGACGAGGTCATGTCACCGCTGCCGGTTCACTGCGCTGCCTCATTCATTGTATCGACAAAGACCCCCCAGTTCTTTTCATCACACGTGGCGACGCTGGTTCTGATCGAATCGCTGATCGGCATGATCGTGGCCGGTGGCGGCGACAGCGTCAGAGACCGCATTGCCGCCGTTGAGTTAACGAGCCACGCCATCGGCGAGTACCACGTGGGTTCTGGTGTGTAGGTCACTATCAACAGGGAGGACTTGTGATGTTGAGAAAGCTGTTGAGTGTCGGCGTCGTGACAGCGGCATTTGCCGGCGGAACGGCGCTTCCGGCCTCGGCCGATACGTTGGCGAACATCATCGACCGCGGCAAGATCGTGGTCGGTGTCAAGGCCGATTACGCCCCGTGGGGCATGCGCGATGCCGACGGGAACCTGGTGGGCATGGAGCACGACATGATTGCCGATTTCGCGCGGCGGCTCGGCGAATCGGCCGGCACGCCCATCGCGGTCGAGAAGATCGTCGTGGTCGCGTCCAATCGCATGCAGTTCCTCGAGCAGGGCCAAATCGACATGTTCATAGCGACCATGTCCAACAAGCCCGACCGGCGCGAGGTCGTTGGCATCGTTCAGCCCGACTACTACTCATCGGGAGTCGCGGTTCTTGCGCACAAGGACTCGGGTATCGACGGGTGGGCCTCGCTTGAAGGCATGACAATCTGCGGCATTCAGGGCGCATGGTACAACAAGGATCATGGCCTCAAGAACGGCGCGGAGGTCGTCGCATTCAAGGGTGTTCCTGAAGTGGAACAGGCCCTGCTCGACGGGCGTTGCGTGGGATGGATCTACGACGACAGTGCGTTCATTCCCCGAAAGGTGAACGAGCCCGAGAAATGGATGGACTACGAGATCGCCACGCCGACGGTCGATGACGTGCCATGGGGCGCCGCCGTGCGCCTGGAAGATGTTGATCAGCCGATCGGCAAGGCTCTCTCGGCGGCTATCATCGATTGGCACGAGTCCGGTCTTCTCATCGAGCTGGAAGCCAAGTGGGGCATTCCGCCGACCCAGTGGTTGGTCGACATGCGCGAGAAGTGCCTGGCGGACGATCCCATTTGCAACGACGTCTACGACGAAGGCGAGTGAGCGTCCGTGACCTCGACCGCCGGCCATGCTAGCGTGGCTGGCGGTCGTCATCTTTGGGTCGTCAAAGGTAGCACATGGAACCGGTCTGGGAGTGGTTTCGCTGGCTCTATGATGCACACGGTATCAAGCTTACAATTTTCTTTGACGAGTGGGATCGTGGCCGGTTCCTGAACGGAATCTGGACGACAATTCATCTGTCCTTTGTTGCCATCCTTCTCAGCATTGCGGTGGGAATCGTCGGTGCGTGGTTGCAGATGTCCTATCTGGTCTGGGTCCGCCGGATCGTTGAAGGCTACATCCAGTTCTTTCGCAACACGCCGCCACTCATTCAACTCTACTTCTTCTATTTTGCGGTTGATTCCGCGCTGTCAGACTCATTCGGAATCACCGGAGGAGTCATGGGCAGCTATGGCTGGGCGGTGGTCTCTCTTTCGTTCTTTGCCGGCGCATTCAACGTCGAGATCTTCCGTGCCGGTGTCGAGGCGGTGCCGCGATCGACGATTGAAGCTGCGGACTCTCTTGGCTACACGCGGCTGCAGGTTTATCGCTACGTCACCCTTCCGCTCGCTTTCCGGGTCTGTCTGCCGGCGCTCAACAACAATCTGATCAATCTCGTGAAGACCACGACCGTCGCCTACGCGATCGCGGTTCCGGAAACGCTCTACATCTCGAACCAGATCTGGTCGGACGAGTACAACGTCTTCGAGATGATGAACGTCGTCTGGGTCGTCTACATCGTCCTTGTCGGATGTCTCGTTTGGTTCATGTATCGGTGGGAGGCCTCCATCAGGATTCCGGGGTACGGCCAATGACCGGGGCGTTCTCTCCTACACGGGAACGGGTCCAAGACCCAAGCGATCTCCCGGTCATGAAGCCGTTCCGTCTGGGCTCGGCCGATCGCTGGAGCGTCGACCAGGTTCTGGCGTTTACCCTCCATCGCCGGATCGGCGTCGTGCTGTTTCTCGTCCTCGCATCGTGGCTGTTGATTGACGCGGCCGCGGCCCAGGTTCAGGGCGACCCCAACCAGACGGTGCTTGAATTCCTGGTGAAATGGACACCACTGATGTTCGTGGGGCCGCCCGGCGAGTTCGGGGGGTTCGTGCTGAACATCGCCGTCAGCTTCCTCTCGATGGCGTTTGGAACGTTCCTTGGACTCTGGGTCGGAATCGGTCAGGTCTCCCCCAATACCATCGTTCGCCGCGTCTGCTGGACCGCGACCCAGCTGTTTCGCAACTCGCCATGGCTGGTCTTGCTGTTCTACTTCATGCTCCTTCTTCCGTATTCCGTGGAGATCGGGGATGAAAGGATCGGGATTCCCGGGTGGACCAAGGCTGCCTTTGCGCTTTCGTTGCCGATCATGGCCAATGTCTCCGAGATCGTCCGCGGCGCGATATCCTCGATCCCTACCGGCCAGTGGGAGTCGGCGGAGAGCCTGGCCTTCAGCCGTCACCAGACGCTCTGGCGGATCATTCTGCCCCAGTGCATTAAGAGAATGATCCCGCCATGGATGAACTGGTACTGCATCCTGACGATGTCGACGCCGCTGATTTCCATCCTCGGTGTCAACGATGGCATGACCTTGACTCAGAACGCCCTCGCTGCGGAGGGGCGCGGTGAGTTCCTGATCCCCATGTATCTTTGGTTGATGTCCTGGTTCTTCCTCTACAGCTACCCGATCGCCTTGTGGACGCGGAGAATGGAACGCCGGTTCGTGATCAACACCTAGCGAGTGCACCATGAACGCAACAACGTGGTCTGCCGACAAACCGATCGTGTCCTTGAGGGATGTGCACAAGTCGTTTGGAGACCTGGAAGTCTTGAAGGGAATCAGCCTGGACGTCATGAAGGGCGAGGTCATCTGCATCATCGGCCCGTCCGGTTCGGGCAAGTCCACGCTGATTCGATGCATCAACGCCTTGAACGACATCCAGGCCGGGTCGATCACCGTCGAGGGCCAGGAAGTTCACGATCCGAGACTCGACAAGCTGGAATTGAGAAGGAAGGTCGGCATTGTGTTCCAGCAGTACAACCTCTTCCCGCACAAGACGGCGTTGGAAAACGTCATGATGGCGCCGGTCCTCGTGCTGCGGCAAAACAGGTCCGATGTGGAAGACCGAGCGCGGGCGCTGATCAGGAAGGTTCGCCTCGAGGGCAAGGAAGACAACTACCCCGGAGAACTGTCGGGCGGCCAGCAACAACGTGTCGCCATCGCGCGCGCGCTGGCGATGAACCCGAACGTCATGCTGTTTGACGAGGTGACCGCCGCGCTCGATCCCGAGACGGTCAAGGAGGTGCTGGTGACCATCAAGGAACTGGCCGCCGAGGGAATGACCTGCATCCTGGTCACCCACGAAATGGGATTTGCCCGCGAGATCGCCGATCACATCTACTTCACCGATGGCGGTGTCATCGTGGAGCACGGCCCGCCGGCAACGTTCTTCGACAATGCCCAGGATCCACGCACCCAGGAGTTTCTCAGCCAGATTCTCTGACACCCCGGGCCGCCTGCTGGTCCCGGTTCCCCGCCGCCCGTGTGGCAAGGGCCCGACCGTGCATGGCCTGACGCCTCGTGACGACGGTGCCGACCATGCCCGAACGCAGCGCAGCGACGGCCCCGGGCGCTCGACAACGAGAGCGCACCAAGGCAGCACTGTCTGGTGTTGTCGACGTGCTCACACTTGCCGGGCAGCAGATCGATCTGTTCCACGAATACCGAACCCGCCTGAGTGCTGATAGTGTAACTGGCAAGTTTGATGTGCGTGAGGCGACGACGGCGTTTCCGGATGAGTCGGAGGTGCAAGACAATGCCTCGGATGCGGCTGAGCAAAGCGCTCTACACTGAACGCAGGAGAAATGGCTAACTGGACGACATGCCCGCCGGCCGTCCGCAGTGAGTGATGGGAGACGATGGGATGACCACGGATATTGAACGCCATGTCGGGGCCCCCGGACGCGATGAGCGAGTCCGGGAGGTGCGGGCGAAGATCGACGAAACGGGGGTGCGCTTCATCTATTACCAGTACATCTCGATCACCGGACGCATCATGGGCAAGGCCGTGCCGGCGCCGCACTGGGAGGCCATGGCCGCCAGGGGGATCCAGACGTGGTACGGCGGCCTCACCAACGTCCTTCCCGACCGCTCCGGAAACCTCCTCGGATTTCCCGCCAATGCCCATGAACTGGTAGCCATTCCCGATCCCGAGACCTTCTGCCAGTTGCCCTGGAACAGGGATGCCGCGCGCGTCTACTGCACGGTCTTCCATGCACGCGAGGAAGGAGCCAATCCGGGCGCTTTCATGGAGGAGGACGGCCGCGGCAACCTGCGGCGCGTCCACGAGCAGTTCACGAACGACCATGACGGCCTCCACCTTCGGCATGGCTGTGAACCTGAAATGGCCTGGCTCAGGCGCGGCGAAGACGGCCAACCCGACGGCGGACCAACCAAGCCACTCGCCTATCACATCGACCAGTTCGAGGAACTGTCGCGTGTCTATGCCAAGGTCGTCTCGTATGGTCAGGCGATGGGTCTCGACATGATTCAGGGTGATCACGAGGATGCGCCCGGCCAGCTCGAGATCAATTTCATGTACGACGATGCCTTGAGGACCTGCGACCGATTGACCACCTACCGGCAGATCTGCGCCCAGGTCGCCCGCGAGGAAGGTCTCATCGCCTGCTTCATGTCAAAGCCGTTCATGGGCCTGTCGGGGAACGGCTGTCATCACAACATGTCACTGTGGAGAGGCGGCGACGACTCCATGGTCTGCCATGTCGACGATCCACGGCCTGGTGTCGACGACGTCTACCTGCACCGCAAGGGCGGCACCAATGTCTTCATCCATGATCCGGATGACTGGATGCCGGGTCCGCTTGGCCTCCACGCAATTGGCGGCGTCATGGAACACCTTCCCGCACTGACCGCCATCGGCTCCTCCACCGTCAATTCCTACCGGCGCATGCTCGATCTCGGTCTGTGGGCGCCCATCTACGCCGACTGGGGTTATCAGAACCGAACGACGGCCCTCAGGGTATCGGCTCCGGGCCGGTTCGAATACAGGGCTGTCGATTCCATGGTCAACCCCTATCTCATGGCAGCGGCTCTGCTGAAAGCGATGGATGACGGCATCAGGCGGCAGCTCGACCCGGGCGAGCCCGAGCAGCGCAACATCTACGAAGCCATGGAAGCGGGGAAGATTGTCCGGCGCCTGCCGCGCTATTTCGGCGAAGCGCTGGACGCACTGGCGGCCGACGATGTGGTACGCTCCGCTCTTCCGGGACGCCTCTACGAGATCTATGATGAGTACAAACGTGACGAGTGGGACCGGTTCAATGCCGAGGTCAGCGATTGGGACATGAACACATACCTGGACTGCCTGCCATGAACATGTTCGAACTGACGGATCGCGAAATCGAGACATTCCATCGCGACGGCTTTGTTTTTGTCGACAACCTGATCGACGATGCAACCGCCGAAAGGATCAAGGCGCGCTACGAGAGGATGTTCCGCGGCGAATTCGAGACCGGCATCCGTCCCGACGAGGTCAACTGGCAGGACGGTGTCAGCGACCCGACCCTGACACGCCAGATCTGCAACGGCTGGAAGGGGGACAGGACGGTCGCCGAAACCGTCCTGAGAGAGGATATCGGCCGGGCGTGTGCCACCCTGGGAGGCTGGCCCGGAGCCCGTGTCAAGGTCGACAACGTGCTGTGGAAGCCCGTCGGCACCCGGCCTCTGGGCATGCATCAGGACTGCGCCTACCTCGACTGGATCGACCCCAACGAGATGATCAGCTGCTGGATCGCTCTCGATGACACCTCTGCCGACGCCGGAACCATGGAACTGGTCAGGGGATCCCACAGGTGGTCGCGCGCGGCGCCCATCGAACAGTTTCACGGACCGGAAGACTACACGAAGGAGATGCGGGAGGCAGCGGCAGCCCAGGGTATCGGCGAGCCGGACGTGGTTCCCGTCGTCGTGAAGAAGGGGGGAGGATCCTTTCATCACGGCAACACCTGGCACGGTTCCAATGCCAATCGCGGCAGCACCGCCAGGCGCGCTCTTGTCGTGCACTGCCTGTCGTCCGAGGCGTGTTTCGTTCCCTGCAACATCGCGCACGGCACGGGCCCGATGTACGGGCGCTACATGCGCCATGACGGCAACGCCGTCATGGACGACAACTATTTTCCGATCCTGTGGACCGCGGACGGGGCCCGCTCGCCGTGGATCGACTCCTATCTGGGATCCCCCTGAGTCCACATGCCCGGCACCGGACATGGCAAGGGCCAGTGCCATGTCTTGACGATTGCTGGGTGAAGGGCGTCCTGGTTCGGGACGTCGGGTCAATCTGGATCTGAGGGGGTGCCACGGCCTCCCGGCAGTCCCAGGGCGTCAAGGAACCAACGCCGCCGGGGCGATGCCTCAGGCAGACGGACGGTGAAGCACGCCCCCTCCGGATGATCGGCGTCCTCACCGACATTGCGAGCGAAAATCTCGCCGCCGAAGGCATGGACGATCTGACGCGAGATCGTCAGTCCGATGCCCGAGTGCTCGCCATTCTCCGCCGGATCCCTGCGCTGCTCCAGCCAGGCGAAGATTGACTCTTCGGTCCCGGGCGGAATGCCGGGACCCTGGTCGATGACGGAGACTGAGACCCATCCTCCTCTTCGGTTGCAGTCCACCGTAATGACACCGCCCGGCGGGCTGAACGAGACGGCGTTCGCGAGCAGGTTGAGCACCACCTGGACCAGGCGGTCCTCGAGACCGTCAACGAGACAGCATCGTTCTCGCGCCGGACCGGCAAGCCCCGGACCGTGCCTTACGGTCACGCCATGGCGCTCCAGCCACACGTCGGGGTCCGCGTGCCTGGTGAGCAGGCGGGCGACATCGACAAGTGTCGTCGGGGTACGCACCAGCAGGTCATCGAGTTTGGAGAGATCCTGCATGTCATCAGCCAGCCGTTCGAGCCGTCCGGCTTCCGCCAGCGCCAGTGCGACCATCTTCTTTTTCAGCGCCGCCTCGTTGTTCTCCAGGATCATGAGCGCACCGCCCATGCCGGTCACGGCGTTGCGTATCTCGTGGGCGGAGTTGCGCGCAATCTCCTTGCCATCCTCGACCCGCCGTTCGAGGGATCCCGTCATCATGATGAGTGCTTCGGCCAACCTTCCGATCTCGTCGCCTCTGGCGCGATGATCGGGGATGTCCCTTGACCCCTTGCGGCCCCGGCGCACGTCCGTGGCCGCGTCGGACAGCTCTACCAGCGGCCTGGTGATGACACGGGCAAGCCAGACGGACAGGCCGGCTGTCAGGGCGAAGGCGACGAGCGCGATCAGCATGATCACTTCCTGACGGCGCAGCAGGTCGAGTTCGTCATCACTGGGCCTTGCGGAAAGAACGAGGACACCAACGACGGTCCGGTAGAGCTTCTTTCTCACCGGAACGGCCACCACGAATCTCATGTCGTTCGTGCCCCTCCCGACAACTGTCCAGGAGGCAGCGCCTCGCGCCGCTTCTCCAACGACGCCTTCCGGCCCTTCCACCGGCACATCGGACCGTCTGCCCGAGAACACGAACCAGTCATCGACGATGGCACTCCATGACGGCCACTGCCATGCCCTGTCATCCGCCATGGTCTCGATCTCGACGGACTCCCGGGTATCGCCGACAAGATTCTCTCCATTCAGGGGATCGACAAGCCGGATGCCCAGATCCGGTTCAGGCGTCAGGGCGACGAGGTGTTCTGCCCAGCTGTGAACCAGCCGCTTCCTGGCCTCGAGGGGCGACAGGCCGGCCGGAGGCCAGGCGTAACCCAGCTGGGGCGCAGGAAAGAGTCCCACCTTGTCGGGAATGTCGAGCCGTGACGGATTGATGGTTTCGAGATCTTCCATGACCGCGGAGTTCTCTATGGAAAGGGCAATCAGATGGCCACGTGCCGTGAGGGACTCCACCTTCGTCATGACAAGGTTGGGCCTGATGTCGTGAATCAGATAGAGCGCCACCAGGAAGAGAGCGAGCGGAACGAGATTGATGGCGAGGATCTTCCTGACGAGCATCCCGGGAGAACCTCCTCGTCGCCAGGACTCATGGGCTGGCAGAACGCCAGGAATAGCCGGCACCGCTGTGGGTCCTGATTCCGGCGAACGCGGAATCGACACGGCGGAGCTTGCGGCGAATGCGCTTGATGTGGCTGTCCGCCGCCCGCTCGGTGGCCGCATCCTCCCCGTTCCCTGCTGCCGCAAGAAGCGTGTCACGGGATTTCACGCGGCCCGGTGATCCGGCCATCTCCTCGAGAATGCGAAACTCCGAAACCGTGAGCGGAACGTCCCGGCCCTTCCAGGAACACGACAGGCACAACGCGTCGAGGACGAGGTCGCCTGCAATGATCCTGCCGTCACTGGTCTCCGGCACAGCCGTCCCCCGGGCCGAAAGCTCCCGGCGGACCCGTGCAAGCAGGATCCGGGGATCGCTTCCCTTCCTGATGTAGTCGGCGGCTCCCGCTTCCAGACCGCGTGCCTCGTCGTCATCGTCGAGGGCGACAGCCGTCATGAAAATGACGCGCAGCTCAGGGTGTTCACGGGCCAGAAGATCCTGCACCTGCCAACCGGCGAGGCCACGGCCCAGATCGATGTCGAGAAGGACGAGGTCGACTTCGAGCGCCGCCAGCCGGTTGATGAGATCCACTCCGCCGGAAAAACAATGGACGTTGTAGCCCTCGTTGCGAAACAGCTCGCCATAGGCCGCAAGGATACTCTTCCGGTCATCCACGATGGCGATCGTCTTTCCATCCATGACCCCACCCTCCGGATCTCTGCACAGGCAAAATCATGCCACAAGTGGCGTGGCACATTCGTGTCATTTGTGCGGCCACGCTGTTCACAGGTATTTCACTGGCACCCCTTGCCATGGAACGCAGCCTCGGCATTGAATGGACGGGCGAGACAAGCGAATGGCGGATGAATCGACTGGCGGGTGCCATCAGTGCCGATCACGCGTTGCCCCGGACCCGGACCAATGCCGGAACCGCGGAACTCTACCAGCGGGCCATTGCCGCAGGAGAGGCGTCGGTTGCGGAAGGCGGCGCCCTGGTGGTGCGCACGGGAGCCCACACGGGGCGCTCGGCCAGGGACAAGTTTATCGTCGAGGACGATGAGACCCGTGACACGGTCGACTGGGGTTCCTTCAACGCACCGTTGTCACGTGACCGGTTTGGCGTCCTCAAGCAGCGCATTCTCGACTACCTCCGCTCCCGGCAAACGTTCGTGCAGGATCTTCACGCCGGCGCCGATCCCGACTACCGACTCAACGTTCGCGTGGTGACTGAACACGCTTGGCACAGCCTGTTTTCCCGCCACATGCTGATCACCCCGTCTCCGGACGCCCTCAACAACTTTGAACCACAGTTCACCGTCATCCAGGCACCCGGGTTCCAGGCCGACCCGCGGATTGACGGTTGCCGCTCGGCAACGGCGATCGCCATCGACTTCGCGGCAAGATTGGTGCTCATCGCCGGCACCGCCTATGCGGGAGAGATCAAGAAATCCGTCTTCACCGTCCTCAACTACCTTCTCCCACCTGACGGCGTGCTTCCCATGCACTGTTCCGTCAATGTGGGCCGTAACGGCGACTCGGCGGTCTTCTTCGGTCTTTCGGGAACCGGCAAGACCACACTTTCGGCGGATCCGGAACGCTATCTCGTGGGCGATGACGAACACGGCTGGAGCGACAGCGGCCTCTTCAACTTCGAAGGCGGATGCTATGCCAAGACGATCCGCCTGTCCCGGGAGACGGAGCCGGAAATCCATGCCGCCGCCAGACGGTTCGGCACCGTTCTCGAGAACGTCGTCATGGATGACACCACCCGCCAGATCGACTTTGACGACGGCCGGTTGACGGAAAACACGCGCGCCTCCTATCCCCTGGATTTCATCGAGGGCGCCTCGGCGACCGGACAGGCCGGTCATCCTTCCAGCATCATCCTGCTGACCGCCGATGCGTTCGGAGTCCTGCCGCCGGTCGCCAGGCTGACACCGGACCAGGCCACCTATCATTTCCTGTGCGGCTACACATCGAAGGTCGCGGGAACCGAACAGGGCGTCGGCAAGGACCCCGAAGCGACGTTCTCGCCCTGCTTCGGGGCTCCCTTCATGCCCCGCCATCCCGGGGTCTACGCCCGTCTGCTCGCTGACAGGATCCGCCGGCAAAATGTCAGTTGCTGGCTGATCAACACCGGCTGGACGGGCGGGCGCTTCGGCACCGGGCGGCGCATTCCCCTCGTTCACACGCGGTCCATGCTGAATGCCGCCCTCGACGGCTCCCTGCAGCGGGCCGCCTTTCGCATGGATCCCCACTTCGGTTTCGAGGTGCCGACCACGTGCCCGGGTGTGCCGGAGGAACTGCTCGATCCGCGGCAGACCTGGAAGGACAAGGAGGCCCATGACTGCACGGTCAAGGACCTCTGCAGCCGATTCACACGCCAGTTCACTGTCTTCGCCGGTTCCGTCGACACCGCAGTCCGCAACGCCGGACCGCAACAGCCGTCGTGATCGGCGCCAGGGTCCATGGACCACAGCCTCCATCATCCCTTCGATGACAACCGGGTCACGGACAGAGACCCCGGGGGCTGTTGAAGGCGCTCAGGCCTTGCCGTCGTCAGCATGGACGACAAGACCCGGCAGTTGATACACGAGACGCGGGCACCAGTCCCCGAAGAGTCCGCGCATCACGCGTAGTCATGACCGCGGAACGCCTGCCCGACACGCGCATGATCAGGTCGACTGGGGCGACCTCGTCGCATGCGATGAAGCGAGGGTTGTTGCCGCCGGCTCACCGTCATCGGTGTGGCGGCGCATCGCCGTCATCGTCGATGACCATGAATTCCGGGTATGCGATGATGCCAAGTTCGGCGAGGTCCTGGCCTGCTCGCTCAACCTGCGGTGGATTTCTCACGCCCAGCAGCGCGTCAATGATCCACCACACCAGGTACGAGGATGCGAACACGAAGCCGCCGGCCGCTGCGACTCCGGTCAGCTGCGCCAGCAGATCACCGTCATGGGTGAAGCTGACCGCAAGGGTTCCCCACACTCCCGCTCCCATGTGGGCCGAAACCGCGCCCACCTCATCGTCAATCTTCAGGATCAGCAGGAGTTTCATGCCCGAGGTGCAGACAATGGCTCCGGTGGCGCCGATGACGAGGGCCCATGTGTGATCAGCGAAATCCGGACCGGCAGCAATCGCCACCAGGCCGGCGATGGCGCCGTTGGCGGATGCCTGGAAGTCCACGTGGCCGAACAACGGCCGGGAAAAAGCCAGTGCCGTCAACGTGCCGGCAGCAGCCGCGAGATTGGTGTTGACCAGAACGTTGGCCACGGCAACCGCATCGAAAGCGCTGCCGAACGCCAGTTGCGAGGCGCCGTTGAAGCCCAGAAATCCCAGCCAGATGAAGAAGACGCCGAGTGTCACTGCCGGAATGTTCGCCGGGGGCGTCGACCTGACAGTACCATCGTCGCGGAACTTTCCGGACCGGGCGCCGACGATCAGCACCCCTGCCAGCGCCGCCCAACCACCCGTCGCGTGTACCACCGTCGAGCCGGCATAATCGTTGAATCCAAGTTCCGCGAGCCAGCCACCGCCCCATACCCAGGCGCCGACGACGGGATAGATGATGCCTGTGAGAACCACGATGAAAAGGAAAAACGGCCACAGCTTCACTCGCTCCGCAAGCGTGCCCGAGACGATCGATGCCGAAGAGGCAACGAAGACCATGCCGAACAACCACCTGGACATCGAGGCATGGCCCGTTGCCACCACCGCGTCCAGAGCCTCCTCGTCGCCCTGCAGCAATCGGCGCTCGGCGGCGGTCGAACCATGAAACAAGTCCAGCGCGCCGATCCAGCCGCCGGGCCCGACATCAACGAACATGAGATTGAAGCCCACAAGGTAGTAGGTCAGCACGGCGATGGAACACAGTCCGATGTTCTTGAGGCAGGTCACCGACGCGTTTCGGGTACGCACCGATCCGGCCTCGATCATCGTGAAGCCCGCACACATCCACATGACCAGTCCTCCCCAGACAAGGAAGGACAGCGTGTTGAAGAGAAACCCGGTTTCGCTGTGCATCATCCGGCCATCAGGCCAACCTGCTTCACCGCAGGGCCGGTCCGGCCCTCAATGTGCGGCGTTCCAGTTGGTGCCCAGGCCGACATCCACTGTCAGCGGCACATCGAGGTGAGCGGCGTCTTCCATAACCCCACGGACGCACTGCGCCGTCGCCGTGGCCTCGTCCTCGGGCACCTCGAAGAGCAGTTCGTCGTGCACCTGCAGCAGCATGCGGCCCTTGAGCCCCTCTGCTTCCAGGACACCGGGAATGCGTATCATGGCGCGCTTGATGACGTCGGCAGCCGACCCCTGCAGCGGGGCATTGATCGCCGCCCGCTCGCTGTAGGCGCGGGCCGATCCCTTGCTCTCGATCTCGGGAAGGTGGCATTTTCTGCCGAACAGAGTCGTGACATGGCCCGCTTTGCGGGCTTCGGCGATGGTGCGGTCCATGTAGCCACGGATGCCGGGATAGCGCTCGAAATAGGCGTCAATGTAGTTCCTGGCCTCATCGCGGCCGATGGAGAGCTGGCGGGCCAGTCCGAAGGCGCTGATACCGTAGATGATGCCGAAGTTGATGGCCTTGGCATTGCGCCTGGTGAGCGGATCCATCGTCTCCAGCGGAACGTGGAACACCTCGCTTGCGGTCATGGCGTGGATGTCGATGCCATCGTGGAAGGCCTGCTTGAGTGACGCGATGTCGGCGATGTGGGCCAGCAGGCGCAGTTCGATCTGGGAATAGTCCGCCGACATCAGGAGATGGCCCGGTTCCCCGACAAAGGCGCTGCGGATGCGACGCCCTTCCTCGGTGCGGATCGGAATGTTCTGAAGATTGGGATCCGTGGAGGCGAGACGTCCGGTGGGGGCAGCCGCCATGGAAAACGATGTGTGGACCCGCTCCGTGGCGGGATTGATCTGCTCTACAAGCGTATCGGTGTAGGTGCTCTTGAGTTTCGACAGCTGGCGCCACTCCAGCACGCGGGCGGGCAAATCGTGACCCTGGGCGGCAAGGCCCTCGAGAACGTCGGCGCCCGTGGAACGCTTCCTGCCATCGGTCAGGCCCATCTCGTCAAACAGGACCTCGCCGAGCTGTTTCGGCGAACCAATGTTGAAGGGCCTTCCGGCAAGGGCGTGGATTCCGGCTTCCAGGTCCCGGATGCGGTGGCCGAATTCGCCCGAGAGACGTTCCAGTTGCTCCCGGTCAACCTTGATTCCGGCACGCTCCATGGCGGCGAGGACGGGAATCAGCGGCCGTTCGATGGTCTCGTAGATCCTCGTGATACGTTCCGGAACGAGGCGTGGCCTGAGCCGATGCCACAGGCCCAGCGTCACTTCGGCGTCCTCCGCCGCATAGTCGCGGGCCCGGTCAAGTGGAACCAGATCGAAGGTCACCTGGGACTTGCCCCGGCCGGCGACCTCCTTGAAGGAGATCACCTGGCGGCCGAGATGCTCTGAAGCGAGGGCGTCGATGGAATGCCGCCACCTGCCGGCATCCAGGCACCATGACAGGAGCATGGTGTCGTCCATCGGATGGACCGGCATGCCGGCGCGGGCAAGCATGTGACAGTCGTACTTGATGTTGTGGCCGACCTTGAGCACCGCAGGGTCCGCAAGCAGCGGTGCCAGCACCTCGCGCACCGTCCCGGGCGCCAGCTGCCGTGGTGTCTCAAGCATCAGTTCGGAGGATCTGTGGGCCAGCGGAATGTAGCAGCCGGTGCCGGGACGCGTGGAAAGCGAGATGCCGACAAGGTCGGCGACCATGGCATCGAGACCCGTGGTTTCCGTATCGATGGCCACAAGGCCGTGACGTGTCGCCTCGGCCACCCAGCGCTCGAGATCCGCCACGTCCTGAACGAGTTCATAGGAAATGGTGTCCGGCGTCTTCGGCTCTCCGGCACCTGCTCTCCGGCCCATCCAGGCCTCGGCCCTGGCAACGAGTGTCCGGAAATCCTGGGACTGCAGAAACCCCGTGAGAATGTCGGGATCTGGCTCCTGCCGGGCGAGTTCCTCAAGGGGTGTCAAACGGGGTACGTGGCGATCGAGTGTCACGAGTCTCAGGGACATGCGTGCATCATCGGCGTGTTCCAGCAGATTCTCGCGCCGCCTCGGTTGCCTGATTTCGTGGGCCCGCCCAAGAAGGGTCTCCAGGTCGCCGTACTCGTTGATGAGCGTGGCGGCGGTCTTGACTCCGATACCCGGCACTCCCGGCACATTGTCCACCGAATCGCCGGCCAGGGCCTGAACTTCGATCACCTTGTCAGGGGGAACACCGAACTTCTCCACAACCTCCGCTGCGCCGATGGTCCGGTCCTTCATCCCGTCCTGCATGGTCACCTGGTCCGACACCAGCTGCATGAGGTCCTTGTCCGACGACACGATGGTGGTTCTGTCGCCGGCCTCGCTGGCGATGCGGGCATAGGTGGCGATGATGTCGTCGGCCTCGTAGCCTTCCATCTCCACCACCGGAAGATTGAAGGCCCTCGCCGCCTCCCTGATCAGCGGGAACTGGGGCACGAGGTCTTCGGGTGTCTCCGGCCGATGGGCCTTGTAGAGATCGTAGATGTCGTTGCGAAAACTCCGGGAACTGTAATCGAAGACGCAGGCAATGTGATCGGCGTCCGTTTCGCCAATCACTTTCATGATCATGTTGCAAAAGCCCCTGACCGCATTGACTGGCGTACCGTCCGTCCGGTGCATGGCCGGCAGGGCATGGAAGGCACGGAAAATGAACCCCGAGGCATCGATCAGGAAGACGTGCCGACACGACGCCATGGCGCTCACCCAGTACCCCTGGTGCGGCAGGCCGTCATTCGGGAGAGCCGGAACGCCCGTCCGCGCCCTTGTAGCCCAGCCAGACGAACCGCCTGTCGCAATAGCCGCAATCCACCGCGCCGTGGGCGCTGAGGTCGTAGTAGACACGGGGGTGTCCCAGCACCCCGCCGCCATCACACCAGACCTTCGGGCTGTCGGTTTCGACGACTTCGGGCGGATCGACGCTCATGGTGCTTCCCGATGGGTCCTTGTCCAAGACAACCCTTTCGCCTTAACGCATCACGGAACCTGCCTCAAGGGATACCGGCCATCCCTGGAATCCGTCCACAGGTCAAGACCGGTTCATTTCTCCGAATGGTGACGCATCATATACGTTGATGGTCCTCTTGCACTGAAGTTGGCAGCCATGACCGAGCGATACATCAGCGAACTGGCCAGCCCCATCGGCACCATCGCCATGGTGATCGACGGCGGGGCGCTGGAAGTCCTCGATTTCAGGGATGACAATGGCCGGTTTGACGCCCTTGTCAGACGGCTCTGTCCCGCAGGCGTGCGCCGGTCCGCCAGCGACCCTTCCGGAATCACCGACAGGATCGCTGCCTACTTCGAGGGCGAACTCGGGGCCATCTGCGACATCGAGACACGACCGTCCGGGACCGCGTTCCAGCAATCGGTGTGGCAGGCCCTGCGCACGATCCCCTGTGGTTCGACCATCGCCTACCGCGAACTGGCGAACCGGGTCGGCAACCCGCGGGCCAACCAGGCCGTGGGACAGGCGAACGGCCGCAATCCGGTCGCCATCGTGCTGCCCTGCCATCGCGTCATCGGCGCTGACGGTTCGTTGACCGGTTATGGGGGCGGGCTTGAACGCAAGGCCTGGTTGCTGCGTCATGAGGGCGCTATCGACCAGCACCGGGACGCCTGATCCGGAATTCACGCACTACCGGCCTTCAGACAGGTTCGCCCTCGACCTCGTTGGCAAGTTCCTCCGCGCGCTCCCTGATCGCCGGCATGTGAGGATTCTGCTTCAGGGCCTCCCGGTACCAGTAGAGCGCGGTTTCAGGGTTGCCGAGCGCCGTGTGGATCAGTCCGAGCCCGGAGAGGGCGCCGAAGTGCCGGGGTTCCAGTTCCAGAACGCGCATGCAGTCTGCGATGGAATCGTCGAAACGGCCCATGAGGTAATGGACGGTCGCCCGCTTGTTCCATGCCTCGGCAAAATCCGGAGCCAACTCGATCAGCCGGCTGAACACCGTGACCGCTCCGGCGTGATCGCCACGCACCATGAGCACCCTGCCGCCCTGCATCAGGGCTTCGAGCTCCGGGTCGTCCGATTGCAGCCATAACGTCCAGATTTCCTGCTGGAGCTGCAGTGCCAGACGATCGTCCAGGGTCTCGTGAAGCTGCCGGAACAGCGTATCGAGTCGCGGATCATCCTGTGCCGCACCAAGCGGCGCGACCTGAAGAAGATGACCGGCAACGACGAGGCCGGCCAGAAAACATACCATGGCCCTGAAGCGCCGGCCCTTCATGGCGGAGGCGGCCCGCCGGTGGCCCAGTCGAGAAGTTCCACCGTGTGAAGCACCGGCAACGGTGTGCCTCTGGCAATCTGCACCATGCAGCCGATGTTGCCGGTAGCCACGACATCGGCTCCCGCAGCCGCAATGTGACCGCACTTGCGCTCCAGGAGACGGCGCGACAGTCCGTCCTGCAGAAGGTTGTAGGTGCCCGCCGAACCGCAGCAGACGTGTCCCTCGGCAATGTCCTTCACGACGAACCCCCTGCGTTTGAGCAACCGGGCGGGAAGGTCGCCGAGTCGCTGGCCGTGCTGAAGGGAGCAGGGGACATGACAGGCGATCCTGGGCGCCTGCGATGGCGGCTGCGATGACTCGAGCAACGGTTCGACGACTTCCGCGACGTCGACAGCCATTGCGGCCACGGCACGTGCGCGGTCGGCCCACGTCGGATCATCGGCCAGAAGACCGCCATAGTCCTTGAGCTGGCTGCCGCAGCCCGAGGCATTGCTCACCACGGCATCGAGGGGGCCTGACGATTCCCATGCGGCGATGTTGCGCCGCGCCGCTGCCTTCGCATCCTCAACGCGGCCCAGGTGGTGGCCGAGCGCACCGCAGCAGCCGCTCCCTGGCGGCACCACCACCTCGCAACCCAGGCGGGTGAGCAGCCGGACTGTCGCCTCGTTGATGCGCGGCGCCAGGACCTGTTGCGCGCACCCGGTGTGGAGGGCGACCCTCATCCGGCGTTCGCCGCGGGCGCCATGGACTGCCGGCACGTCACTCCACGAGGGTGACGGCAGTGAACCTGGCGCCATTCTCACCATGCCGCGTACCAGCGCGGGCAGCATCCATGCCACGGGTCGCGCGACGAGAGCGCCGATGAGCGCCAGGCGGAACCGCCACGGAGACGGAAGAACCCATGCCAGCAGGCGCCGCACCCACCTGTCCGGAGGTCGGCGGTGATGAGTCATCTCGATATGGTGGCGGGCATGGTCCACAAGCTGCCTGTAATTCACCCCCGACGGACACGTCGTCATGCAGGAAAGGCAGGTCAGACAGCGGTCGATGTGGCGGACCGTGGTGTCTTGCGGAGGCTCCATGTTCTCCAACATGCCCTTGATGAGGTAGATGCGGCCTCGCGGACTGTCACGCTCGTCACCGAGAAGCAGGTAGGTCGGACACGTCGCGAGACACATCCCGCAATGCACGCATGTCTTGAGAATGCGTTCCGCTTCCCTCACCTGCGGATCGGCCAGGGCAGCGAGATCGATCGCCGTGTGCATGGCCTCAGACCTCCATGGCCATGCGGCCCGGATTGAGGATGCCGCGGGGATCAAAGCCTTCGCGGATGCGCCGGGAGAGGTCACGCCGCGCGGCCGGCTGGGGATGAAAGACAGGCACCTCGGCCTTGAGTTTCTCGCCCGCCCGTATCAGCGTCGCGTGACCGCCGAGACTCGTCGCGATGTCCCTGATGGCCGTGGCCGTTGCCGGCGACGGTGCGAACGAACACCAGGCGAGCCCGCCACCCCAGTCGAGAAAGGCATGGCCACCGGATGCCGTGACGCGATCGCAGACCACGGCACCCGAGGCCGGCGGCACCGACAGGCGCATGACAGCTGCCTCGGGCGTCACGAAGGCTGCCACGTCACGCACTTCCTTCCAGAACATTCCGGAATTGTGACCATGGAGTTCCTCCACCGGGCCATGAGCGGCAAGCATGGACCGCAGACTATCATGGCGGGCGAGCACCGAGGCGGGAGGCCCCTCGATCCGCACCGCCGTGACCGTGGTCCCGGGTGAGGACACGTAATCGACGGCTGACTTCGCCGCCATGTCGGCCGGCAGCCAGGCGGCCGCCGAAACTTCATGTTGCGAGGCGAGAACTTCGCCCATGACCCGACAGCCGGCTGACGGCGTCAGGCCTGCGACGATCAGGGTCCGGGTCATTTCGGGTGCCGGCAGGACCTTGAGCGAGAACCGGGTGACGACCGCCAGCGTACCCCAGGATCCGCACAGCAACCTGGTGAGGTCATAGCCGGTCACGTTCTTCACCACGCGGCCGCCGGCCCGGATCACTTCTCCCCGGCCGGTCACCGCCTCCATGCCCAGTGCATGATCGCGCGCCGCCCCGGCGCTGACCCGCCGCGGCCCGGAAAGGTTGCCGGCCATGGTTCCGCCGATGGTCGCCGTGGCGGCCGGATGGTCCAGCAGGGGACCGTAGTCCGGGGGTTCGAAGGCCATCTGCTGGTTCGCCTCCCCGAGTTGTGTCTCGATCGCGGCGATCTTCGTTCCGGCTTCCACCGTGAGCACCAGTTCGGCCGGTTCGTAGTCGACGATGCCGGTGCGTTCCGACATGTCGATCACGTGGTCCGCGTCGATTGCGTGGCCCAATCCCCGCTTGCTTCCGCTGCCGATGATCTCCAGAGGCACGCCGTCGGCGGCGGCCCAGGCCACGACGCCTGCGAGTTCCGTCTCGTCCACCGGGCGAAAGGTCTTCCCGGTCATGAAGATCAGAACCGTGGAAGATCGGGAAAGGGCACCTGGCCTCGGTGGACATGCATGTGTCCGAGTTCGGCGCACCGGTGGAGAACGGGAAACACCTTCCCCGGATTGAGCAGCCCGTCGGGATCAAAGGCGCACTTCACCCTCTGCTGCTGCTTGAGGTCCAAGTCCGAGAACATGGTCCCCATGAGATCACGCTTCTCGACCCCGATCCCGTGCTCGCCGCTCAGGACTCCGCCGACCTCGACGCACAGGGTCAGGATGTCGCGGGCAAGGGCCTCCGCCTTCTCCAGGTCGCCCGGCTTGTCGATGTCGTACATGATCAGGGGATGGAGATTGCCGTCGCCGGCGTGAAAGACATTGACCACTCCCAGGCCATGGCGCGTCGAGAGATCCTCCATGCGTGTCAGGACCTCCGCCAACCGGCCTCGCGGGATGGTGCCGTCGATACAGTAGTAATCGGGTGATATCCGGCCCACCGCCGGAAAGGCCGACTTGCGCCCCAGCCAGAAGCGTTCCCTCTCCTCCTCGCTGGCCGCCCTCCTGATGGTGTGCGCCCCGAGATCCTCCGCGATCTCCTCGACCCTGCCGGCAAGCTCGCCGACTTCGGGCCCGGGACCGTCGAGCTCGCAGATCAGCAGGGCCTCGACATCAAGGGGATACCCTGCCTTGCAGAAATCCTCGGTGGCGTGCACCGCGGCCCTGTCCATCAGCTCGAGGCCTGCCGGAATGATGCCCGATGCGATGATGCGGGTCACACAGTCTCCGGCCGAAGCGAGATCATCGAAGCCGATGAGAAGGGTACTCACCGAGGCGGGCTTGGGGAGGATGCGCACAGTCACCTCGGTGATGACACCGAGCAGCCCTTCCGACCCGGTGACGATGCCGAGCAGATCGTACCCGTCACTGTCCATGTACTTGCCGCCAATCCTGACGATCTCACCGGACATCAGCACGATTTCAAGGCCGAGGAGATTGTTGGTCGTCACGCCATACTTGAGGCAATGCACCCCGCCCGAGTTCTCGGCGACATTGCCGCCGATCGAACAGGCGAGCTGACTCGACGGATCAGGCGCGTAGTAGAATCCGCAATGGTCCACTGCCTGCGAAATGGCGAGGTTGGTCACACCCGGCTGCACGGTCACGCAGCGATTGGCGTAGTCGATATCGAGAATGCGGTTGAACTTGCCGAGTCCCAGGAGGAGTCCGTCCTTCAACGGCAGGGCGCCACCGGAAAGACCCGTTCCCGAACCGCGGGGCACCACCTTGACATGGTATCGCCGACACAACTCGAGAATGCGCGCCACCTCTCCGGTGGTTTCCGGCAGGGCAACGCCCAGGGGAAGCTCCCGGTAGGCGGACAGACCATCGCATTCGTAGGTCTTCAGACCGGCTTCATCGGTCACCATGTTGTCGGGCGGAACAATGCCTGCGAGTTCGCCAAGAAAACTGTCGCGGGCCGCAAGAACTCCCGGATCGGGCTGCGGCATGGCGATCGTCATGTCAGGTGTCCGCGGACTCCGGCAATCACACGGCCGTGGTTCTTCAACCCTGGCGTGCCTTGAACCTGGGGTTCTGCTTGTTGATCACGAAGACACGCCCCTTGCGGCGCACGGTGCGGCACTTCGCGTGGCGCTTCTTCATCGAGCGCAGGGAATTGACAATCTTCATGGGCCGGCCCCCAAGGTTGAGGGGTCCCGCCCCTCCTTCACACGTCCTTGGCAGACTAGCCGATAACCTTGCCACCCGTCAATCGTGCCATGCCCCGCTGGAAGGAGCGCGCGCTGTCGCAGTTCCGCACAGAGTCGTTTCTTCCTACTATGGAAATCCACGTCCAATGCGGCGGGGACCCTGATCGGGCTGGGCGCCCGACGTCAAGGAGTTCGAGGTCAGACGGGAGTTCCAGATGAAGATCATCAACGTGACCCCCTTTCTGGTCGGTCCCAGGCCGAGTTCGGATGGCTGGTCCGAGGGCCAGATCATGGTGTTCGTGAAACTGGAGACGGACCAGGGCCTCACCGGCTGGGGCGAAGCCTATGCCCTCACCTGCCGGGAACCCGCAACGTGCGAGATGATCCTCGCCCTGGGCGAGGCCCTGAAACAGATGCCAGACGCCAGTCCGCGCGCCTTCTTGCGTCACGTCGCGAAACCCATGGCCTACAAGCATCCCGGGATCGACTATGCGTCGGCGACAAGCGCGATCGAGATCGCGCTCTGGGATCTCGCCGGACAAGCGGCGCAGATGCCGGTGCATGCGATGCTCGGCGGCGCCATCATCGACCAGGTGCCGATTTACGCCAACGCCTGGGACGGGCCGGTCCAGACGCCTCAGGCCATTGCCGAGCGTTGCGCGATGATGCGTTCACAAGGCTACGGCGCCGTCAAGATCTACCCCCTGCGCCAGGCCACACTGGCCGATGCCGAAGCCTGCGTCCGCCTGACCCGAGAAGCAGTCGGCTGGGACGTCGACATCATGCTCGACTTCGCCGTCCAGGAAGATCGCCGCCACGCGCTTCGCGCCGCCCGTCTGTTTGAGCCCTACGCACCCTTCTGGATCGAGGAACCGCTTGCCGGGGACGACCTGGATGGCCTGGCCGAGTTCCGCGCCGCCACGACATCGCGAATCACCACCGGCGAGCGCCAGTCGGGGGTGCGCCATTACCGCAACCTCCTCGACAGGAGGGCAGCCGACGTCCTCAATCCAGACATCGCCGGGGCCGGCGGCATCGTGACGATGCTCGAGATCGGCGCCATGGCGGACGCCCATTCGGTGCTTGTCTCGCCCCATTGCTGGAACAGCACGACCGTGGCCTTTCTCGCCATGCTGCATACCTGCGCCGTGATGCCGAACTCCATTCATGGGGAGCTCTACTACGACTACATGGAACTCGGCGCCGAGTTCGCCACCTGCGATTATGTCATCAAGAACGGTATGGCCAGCCTGCCCCAGGCGCCTGGACTTGGCGTGACGATCCACGAGGACATACTGCGCTCCCTCGCCCCCTGAATACAGCAAGTTCGCAGCCCGGTCGGTGGTGCCGACCCTGTCAGCGGTGGTGGGCACGCGAAGCGCGCCCGACCGATACCATCGTTCCCGGCCCTTCGCCGGAACGCGTTGCATATGCGATTCCCAAAGTTCTCGTCATGCGCCAGACTTCTCGCACCAAGTCGGAAAGGAACACTCATGAACGCACCTGTGGTGCTAAACAACTGAACTAACGCAGTATTTTCTCTCTCACTTGTGCAACTGCGGGTGATTTCTCGAGCGGAATCTCCCGTGTCTGCAACTCGCATTAGGGGGAGACCCCATGGCTGCAACACACCTCACCGAGGGGCGCATCAAGGCCCTTCGGTCGCGCAGAACTGCCAGCGACATTCGCGACGCCGATCTCAAGGGATTCGGTGTCCGTGTCTACCCAACAGGGCGGAAGTGTTACTTCATCCAAGCCCAGCATGACGGACAACGGATCTGAAAGAACGTTGGCGATGCTTCAGGGATCAGCCTTGCTGAAGCCCGGCGGCGCGCGCAGTCAATGCTTGCCGCCTTCAGGAACGGTACTCCCTCTTCATCCGACAAGACCCTGTTCAAGACCGTCGCAGAAGAGGTCTTTCGCCAATACGGGCGTACATGGAAGCCGGGGACGCTCAAACTAAACCGGAACTACTTCCGCAACCAGATCCTGCGCCATCTGGACCGCAGGGCCCGGATGTCCTGTCCGGCCTCCCGCCGGTTCCGAGCCGGCTACCACTGGAGCATCATGCAGGCCGAGTTTCAGCCGCTCTACGATCAGATCGTCCGCACGGCCGTTCACAGCGTCAGGGCCGACCAGGCGGCGGCCTTCCTGCGCCGCAGGCTGACGCGGCCAACAACGACGAGACCGGCAAGGACTTCAGCACCCGCATCCGCCGCGCCATGGGCAAGAACGCCAACAGGATGTACGACAGGCTCAGCCTCATGATGCGCATCGAGACCACGACCAACGACGTTACCTTCTTCAAGATCCACCGATGGGTGGAACAGCGCAGCGGCGAGACGAGCTCGCCCCCTTGCGCAAGACCATCTACAGCCAGCCCGATCTCGCCAGGCTGTTGAGGGTGGCGACTACCTTGCTTTCATCGACAATCCCGATGCCGGCTGGAAGGCGGTTGACAGGATCGCGTGTCCAGTCCGCGACAAGAGTCGCTCGTGGCGCGGCTTCAACCTGCTCATGGACAAGGACTACAAGTTGTTCCTCACCCTGGCCCGAGGCGAGTGGTGCATCAGCGGCTTCAGGGCCCGCGACCTTCGCACCCGGATCGCCGGCCTGACCCCTTCGCGCACCTCAAGTCTTCTCAAACGTCTGCGCAACCATGGACTGATCAGGAAGGCCGCACGCACCTGCAAGTACTAACTCACCAAACCTGGACGCAGCGTGTTCGTGACCGTTCTCAATACCCGTGAAACCATCGGCGGCCCGGCCTCTCCACAAAACCCGCATGACTTCTTCACCAGTTTGAGCAGGATTTCAGGAGTAAGCGACCCACCGCCGTGGCCCGGCGGCCCTTTTGCGACAGTAAAAGCGTTGGTTGGGAGGGTATTCCCGGAGATACTGCCGGTGCGTGACCGGGGTCATTGAGGCCGGATAAGTCCTTGGCGTGCGAGATCAGCGCGCGGGAGCTGCTCGATCGCTTCCTCGACCGCGTCGAGCGGCACACCCCACGATCAACGCCTTCGTCCGGCAGGATGCCGAGCGTACGCGGACAAAAGCCGACGCCTCGGACCGGCGCCCCGCGGCGGGGGAGGACACCGCCCCCCTGGGTTATCGCAGCACCACATGATTGGGCGGTTCATGACCACTGTGACATCATCAACATGGATGGTATCCACTGCCGACAAAAATTCCATAAAACACGGTAGTTTTGCATCCAGTTGTCTGATCGCCTACGATGATCGGTTGCAATGGGGAGCAAGAGGGATGAAGTACATTGCCAATGTGCTCGGTTCGATTGTGTGTGTGCTTGCTGTCGCAACTGGAGGGTTGCAAGGGGCTTTGGCTGATTCCAAGACGTACACCTTCGTGACGTCGTTTGACATCAAGGACTGGGATCCGGCGATCATCTATTCCAGCGAGGTCCAGACCCTGCTCAACGTGTACGAAACTCTCGTGTTTTACGATGCGGAAACCGGCGACATTCATCCGCGCCTGGCAACCTCCTGGGGTGTCAGCGATGACGGGTTGACCTGGGAGTTCAAGCTCCGCGAAGGCGTCCTGTTCCATGACGGCACGCCGATGACGGCCGGCGCCGTCAAACAGGCGTTCGACCGGACAATCGCGATGGGCCAAGGCGGTTCCTACAACTGGATAAATGTGACCGGGATCGTTGCGGTGGATGATCATACTCTCGTCATCGAGACCAGCGCACCGACCTCGATCGATCTGATCGCGAGTGCACAGTACGGTGCGTTCGTCTACTCCCCCAAGGCGGCTGAAATGGGAACGGACTGGTTCATGGAAGGGAACGCGGCAGGAACCGGACCCTATCAGGTCACCCAATGGGTCCGGGGCCAGCAGGTCATCCTCGAGAAATTCCCGAACTACTGGGGGGGCTGGGACGGCGACGAATTTGACCGGGCGATCCTCCGTATCGTCGAGGAGATCTCCACCCAAATTCAGATGCTGCGCGCCGGCGAAGCCGATCTCATCATGTCGACTGCACCGACGGACATGCTTGATTCGCTGAGCCAGGAGGAGGGAATCAGTGTCGGGGTGTACGACAGCTGGACCAGCCTGCCGATGCAGATCAACAACGCCAAGTACCCCACGGACAACTTGAAGTTTCGGCAGGCCCTGCGCCACCTCGTCGATCATGAAGCCATCGCCAGCCAGATTTTTGGTGGCTACGCGTCCATCTCGCTCGGGCCCGTGCCGCAATCCATGTGGGGTGCTGTGAAGTTCGAGCCTCCTGGCTACGATCCCGGAAAGGCCCGCCAACTGCTTGAAGAATCCGGAATCCCCGAAGCCGACTGGAAGGTGTCCTATTCCGTCTACACGGGCCGTCAGGAAATTCGCCAGATTGCCGAACTCTTTCAGGCGCTCGCGGCCCACGCCGGAGTCACGGTCGAGATCCAGACCGGCGAATGGGGAGTGCTGTGGGACAAGCAGAGAACCATGTCGACGGCCGCCAATATCTTCGCATTGTCTTTTTGGCCCGATTACGCCACTCCCGCATCGTGGCTCCTCCTTGGATACCGCACCGAAGACCCGGTCGTGTTCAATTTCTCGTACTTCAACAATCCGACCTTCGACGCTTTGCTCGATGAAGGGCTGGCACTCGAGGCATCGAACAGGGAACGTGCCACCGAACTCTACCTCGAAGCCCAGAAGATCATCTACGACGAGGTCGCGGTGATCCCGTTGGTCGACCAGGAGCGCACGGTCCTCTACCGCTCGGAGATCGACGGTGTGACCTTCTCGCCGGCCTACGAGACGATCTTCATTCGCGATCTCCGGAGGCTCGGTTCGGTTTGAGGTCAGGTGTACCGTTACGTCACGCAAAGGATCCTGCTGCTGATCCTGACGCTGATCGGCGTCGTGACCATCACCTTCGTGCTGGGGCGGGTTCTCCCGGGATCGCCGGTCGAACTCATGATCGGCTACCGGCCCAACCAGGAGCAGATCGAGGCCGCCCGCAAGGCGCTCGGCCTCGATCTGCCCCTTTACATCCAGTATCTGCACTTCCTCGGCGACGCCATACGAGGTGACTTCGGGGTCAGCTTGCATACCAAGCAGCCCGTGATCACCGACATCGCGATCCGTTCAACTGCCACGCTGGAGCTGACCGTGCTCGCGGTCATCGCGGTCGTTCTGATCGGCGTCCCGATCGGAGTGATCTCCGCCGTGCGCAGCAACACCCTGGTCGATCACGCGACGCGCAGCATCTCGATCGCCGGCGTTGCACTTCCCGTGTTCATGGTCGGGATCCTGCTTCAGATGCTGTTCTACGGCGATCTCGGCTGGCTGCCCCTGCAGGGGAGGATCGGCAGCCTGGTGCTCCTGGACCATCCGTTCGAAATCGTGACCGGCTTCTATCTCATCGACACGGTGTTGGCTGGGTCGTGGACCGCCTTCTCCAGCGCTGCTTCCCACATCGTGCTTCCGGCAACGGCACTAACCCTCTCGACACTACCGCTCGTCACCCGCACGACCCGGAACATGATGATGGAGGTCCTTCAGGAGGACTATGTGCGAACGGCTATTGCTTATGGACTCCCGGTTCGTCACGTTCACTACCGCTATGCGCTCAAGGCAACCCTGATTCCGCTAATGACAATTGTCGGTCTCACGTTCGGCGTGCTCCTGGGCGGCAGCGTCGTCGTCGAGTTCGTGTTCGACTGGCCCGGACTGGGCGGCTACGTGGTGCGCTCGATCACGCGCAGTGATTTTCCCGGAACAATCGGCGTTACGCTTTTTCTGGCGACGATCTATCTTTCGATCAATCTTGTCGTTGACCTTTTGTACTTTGTTGTCGATCCGCGGCTTTCATCGCCATGAGCACGATACCAGGCGCTTCCTGGCCGCAACGGGTGGTTCGTCCGTCATGGACCTTGAAACTGCGTTTCTTCGTGTCCGGGCACCTGCTGTTTGTTGCTGGCGCCACGGTGTTCGGAATCATCCTCATCATGGCCACGTTGGCGCCGTTGATTGCACCCTATGATCCCGTTGCCATCGATTTTTCCGTGAAGTTGGGCGCGCCGGGACCGGATCACTGGATGGGCAACGACGAACTCGGTCGCGACGTCTTTTCCCGGGTTCTTTACGGTGCGCGCACTTCCCTTATGGTCGGCCTTATGGTGACGGTGATGGCCATCGCGCTGGGCCTGCCGATCGGTTTGCTGGCCGGATACTTCGGAGGGCGTCTCGATACCGTTCTAATGCGCCTGAGCGATGTCTTTCTGGCGTTTCCGCCTCTCCTGCTGCCGATCGCGATCACGGCGGCAATCGGGGTTGGCCTGGTCAACGCCATGATTGCACTCGCAATTTCCTGGTTTCCCTGGTACGCGCGAATCATGCGCGGCGCGGTCATGCGTGTAAAGAGCGAGCCCTATGTCATGGCCGCCCGGGCCATGGGTGTCGGCCATGGCAGGGTCATGCTGCGCCATGCGTTGCCCAACTGCCTGACACCGGTCATCGTTCAGGGGTCCCTGGATTTCGGGTACACCATCCTCGCGGCCGCGTCCCTGAGCTTCATCGGTATCGGAGCTCAGCCCCCGGAGATCGAATGGGGCCTGATGGCAGCGGCCTCGCGGACCAATTTCCTAGAATTCTGGTGGACAGTCACCTTCCCCGGTCTGGCAATCTTCATCACGGTTCTATCCATCAATCTCGTGGGAGACGGAATCAGGGATATTCTCGATCCAAGGTTCCAGGAATTTCGGTGAGCGATGTCGTTCTCGAAATCCGGGACCTCCGGGTCGAGTTTCCGGAACTCGGCCGGAGTGTGCAGGCCGTCCGCGGTTGCGGGTTCGGTGTGCGGTACGGCGAGGTTCTGGGCCTGATTGGAGAATCTGGTTGCGGCAAGTCCGTCACGGCCCTGGCATGCCTGGGTCTGGTGCCACCACCAGGCCGCGTACACGGAAGCATCATCGTCGATGGCGAAGAAGTGATCGGTGCTTCCCGGAAAGCTCTTGCGGACCTGCGTGGCGGCAAGGTCGCCATGATCTTCCAGAACCCCGGCAAGGCGCTCAATCCGTTTTTCACGGTCGGAAGACAGATGACGGACGTGATTCGCGTCCATCGGCCGGTGGACCGGAGCGGGGCCCGGGACCTTGCCATAGAAGCGCTCGAGTTGGTTCGATTGCCTGATCCCCGCGTGGTGCTCGGAAAGTACCCCCATCAGTTATCCGGCGGTCAGTTGCAGCGCGTCATGGTTGCCATGGCAGTATCCTGCGATCCGCTCATCCTGATCGCCGACGAGCCGACCACGGCGCTCGATGTGACGATCCAGGGACAGATCATCGTGCTGATCCGGGATCTTGCACAATCGCGCGGCCTGACCGTGCTTTTCATCACCCATGATCAGGGTGTCGTTGCATCGTTGTGTGACCGAGTCGCTGTCATGTATGCCGGGCGTATTGTCGAGATGGGCTCCTCCGACGTTCTGTTCAATCGTCCTGCTCATCCCTACACGCGCAAGCTGATGCTGACGGCGCCCCGCCTCGGCCGCGGGAAAACAGACCTCGACGTCATTCCCGGACAGGTTCCCGACATGCGAGCGCCACCCGAAGGGTGCGCTTTCCATACGCGATGCTCGCATGCGCTGGAACTGTGCCGGAAAGTATCGCCGCTAACAGAAACGCTCGATGGCGATCACACCGTTTCCTGTCACAGGGCCAAGGAGCTTGTCTGACATGACGGATCAGGCGCACCTGGCCGGAGCGGACAGGGCCTTGTTGACGGCGGCAAACCTGAGCAAGTTGTATTCCACGCGCCACGGAGTCATCCAGGCGGTAGACGATGTCAGTTTTGTGATCTCACGTGGTGAAACGGTTGCCCTGGTGGGAGAATCCGGTTGCGGAAAGAGCACAGTCGCTCTGACCTTGCTGCGCCTGATCGATCGCGATGGCGGAACGGTCGTGTTCGACGGTAGGGACCTTGACCAACTCACTCCGCGCGAGGCCAACGCGATGCGCCGCCAACTCAGCATCGTCTTCCAAAATCCCTATGCGTCACTCAACCCGCGTATGCGGGTTCGCGATATCGTCGGGGAACCCATCCACACCACGTCCGGCGTGTCCCGCGGCGAGCGCGAGGAGCGAATCACTCGGCATCTCCTGTCCGTCGGTCTTGGCCCGGAGCACATGGACAGGTTTCCCCACGAGTTCTCCGGCGGCCAACGCCAGAGAATCGCCGTCGCGCGAGCGCTGGCCCTGGAACCCAGACTTCTCATCCTTGACGAGCCGACCGCGGCCCTCGACGTCTCGGTCCAGGCCCAGGTCCTCAATCTCCTGCGAGAGTTGCAGATGAGCAAAGGTCTGAGCTACCTCTACATTTCGCACGATCTTGCAACGGTCGAGTGCATCGCAGATCGGGTGCTCGTGATGTATCTGGGAAGGATCGTCGAGACCGGGCCTGTGTCCGATGTATTCACGCATCCAGCCCACCCTTATACGCGCGCACTTCTCGATTCGATCCCGGTCCCGGACCCGTCGCAGCGGGAACGTCTCCAACCGTTACGAGGAGAAGTCCCAAGTCCGCTCAATCCACCGTCAGGTTGCGTCTTTCATCCACGATGCAGCAGGGCCTCATCGCGTTGTCTCCAGGCCTCGCCGACCCTCGAATCCTTTGGCAATGGTCGGTCAGCAGCCTGCTTCCATGACTTGATCAAGGAGCAATGAGGTCGATGCGATAGCGTCGGGCATTCATGCGATGTTCGTGGCTGACCTCATCGGTTTGTTCGGCTCGAATGTTGACACACCGGTTCCGAGAGATTCTCGGCCGATCATCAAGAATGTCAGCGGCGAAACAATGATGCTCCACACTATGCGGCTGGGTGTACCGGTCGCGGCGGTTCAAGATTGCGCCATCCATGGCCCCTTGTTGGTCGAAGCAAGGGGCGGTGGATGTACGGCGGGGAGTTCTATGCGGCGGTTGTCGATGAGTGTCTGAACCACCGGTACGTGACGCGGTGGTTTGGCATTGACCGCCGGACGGTGAAGATGATGCTGGCCGGCGTCCGAAGCTGGAGGACTTGGACCGGGCCCGACGGCAATCGACGCACGAGGTCTTCGTTCCGCTGCCTCATCCGCCGGGCCATGCCCCGATGGACTTTGGCGAGGCGGCGGTGGAGGTCGGGGGCCGGCCTCTGCAATTCGTCAAGCAGACGACCGAGGCCTGCCTCGACAGGCACGTAAGCGCCCTTTCCTTGCCCGGCGGGTTTCGCGATCGCTTCTGCACGATAGCACGACGCCCGTGGTTCTACGGTCAATCCCTCAAGGCACCCGGTTTTCGACAGCGTGATGGCCGCTTCACTTCGCGATAGAGTGGCTCTCCATGGTCTGCGCGCCGCTACAAGACGTCGCTTGAATTCGGGTCGTTGGAGGCCAGCACAGGTCGCACCACCATCCCGGCGTGTTGTCTTGGTTGTCCGCCGGGGATCGAAGGAGGAAATCATGAACTTGACGGAGTACGCAGAGTTTGATGGCCTCGGTTTGGCCGAGCTTGTTGCGCGGGGCGATGTCGAGCCGAAGGAACTCGCAGAGGTGGCGTTGCAGGGGGTCGAGGTGGTCAATCCTGCCCTCAATGCAGTAATCGAGACCTTTCCCGAGCGCGCAGCGAGCCTGACGCGCGAGGGTTTGCCTGACGGGCTGTTCCGCGGCGTTCCATTCCTGATCAAGGATCTGGGGATGACAGAGGAGGGCGTTCGCTCTGAAAGTTGCAGCCGTCTCGCCGAAGGCCTGGTGGCCGATCACGACACCGAACTCATGGTGCGCTTTCGCAACGCCGGTCTTGTCAATCTGGGGCGCACGACAGCGCCCGAGATGGGCTATTCGACCACCACCGAATCCCTCTTCCACGGCGCCACGCGCAACCCGTGGAACACCGGGCGCATCACGGACGGGTCGAGCGGTGGCGCATGCGCCGCCGTTGCAGCCGGCGTCGTCCCGGTGGCGCACGCGAACGATGGTGGAGGATCGATTCGGGGACCGGCGGCATGCTGCGGCCTGGTGGGCTTGAAGCCGACGCGCGGGCGCACGCCGACAGGCCCCGATCACGGCGAGTTTCTAAGCGGCCTTGCAATCGAATTCGCTGTCACAAGAACGGTACGAGACAGCGCCGCCTTGCTCGACGAACTCGCCGGGCCGGGCGTTGGTGATCCCTATGTCATTCCGGGTCCCGACCACCCTTATCGGTACGCCGTAGACAGCCGGCCGGACAAGCAGCGAGTGGCGTTTTCGACCACTCCGTGGTTCGGTCCCGATCCGGAGACCGAGATTGTCGCCGCGGTCGAAGCGACCGCCGAATTGTGCGAGGAAATGGGGCACGAAGTCGTCGAAGCGTCACCGAACTTCGACGGTGAGGCATTCCTCAAGGCAACGCACGACGTCTGGTGTGCCCATATGGCGCACGGAATCGATCATCTGGCCGGCGTCGTCGGGCGCGTGCCGGGTCCGGACAACCTCGAGCGTTGCACCTGGGCCTGTTACGAGTACGGCAGGTCATTGAAGGCCCACGACCTGCTGCGGGGATTTGATGTCTTCAATGCGGTGAGTCGCAGCGTCGCTCCCTTCTTTTGCGAGTTCGACGTGCTTGTCACGCCAAACTCATCGATGCTGGCTCCGCCGATAGGCACCTTTGATCAAAACGCACCGGACCTCGATGCCTGGGGTTGGACAGAACATCTGTTCTCGTTCGACACGTTCCTGCCGCTCTACAACACCACTGGGCAGCCGGCGATCACCCTGCCCTTGCACCAGAGCGAGGACGGATTGCCCATAGGTGTGCAATTCGCCGCGCGGTTCGGTGGTGAGACGACGCTCCTGCGTTTTGCGGCGGCCCTCGAGGAAGCGCTACCATGGGTCGACCGACGCCCGACGATACACGTCGTCCATCCGTGCTGCCCTAAGCCTGCTTCCTGAGCGGCTTCTCGATCACGACGGCGCTGATGCAGCCGGTCTCGGAGCGGAATGCGTGGTTGCTGGCGTGGACCGGCTTATGGCTCGTCTTCGGTCGTGGCGTACCGGTCGGATCGCGAGGCTGATGCACCAGGCACTACACACAACCGTCTGCCATAACAAATTGCAGAAAACTCTGGACACAACTCGGATATCAGAGTGATCCATCGTCGCAGCAAGCCGTCCGCGTTCCGCTCCCGTCATGCTAAAAAGGAGGTGTAGATAGAAACAGATCGAGCCAGTGTAGACATGTCAATCCATATCAGCCCGGTTCGCATCCCATCCCCATAGCGCTACCCCGGGAGGGTTCGGGAGGCACGGCATGACGATGTAATGGGACGTCGTTGTCGTTGGCGCAGGCGTGTCGGGGCTTGCGGCCGCAACGGAACTGAACCGGCTCGGTGTCTCCTGCACGGTGATCGAGACATCGCATCGGCGGGCGCGCCTACTCCGAGATAATCATGCCGGACGTGTGGTTCGACCAGGGCTGCGCTTGGCTTGGCACCGGGGTCGGCAACCCCTTTGCCGAAATCGGCGATGATCTGGGTATCGCACTCGGCGCCGAGCTTGCCACCAGCGACTACGTCATCGAAGACGGTTTTGCCAGCCTGACCGAGGCGCCGGGACTCAACGTGACGATCGACGAGGACGCCCTGTGCACCCTGAACTCGATGCCCCTGGTCGCCGAAGACTCTTTCAACCGGCTCCAGACAACCGCGCCGACGGTCAGTTTGTCGGCCTCGAAAGACATGACTCGTCTTGCTCGGGCCTCTACATGAACAACTCATCCTGATTGGCCCGCTTCAACGAACACCCGATTGTCCCTGCAATCCATGATGTCTAGTGATCTTGTCCGGCAGCCTCTCGCTCGTCCTCCTTGAACATTTCTTCCAGCTCGCGTGTCCAGTGCTTCGCCTCTTCAATCATGCGGTCGGTGTCGTGCGCGATCTCGTGCTGCTGGATCAGCCGTGCGGAGTCGTGGTCGCGGAAAGTGTCGACGGTGCGCCGGCTTTCCAAGGCCCCGAGACCCAGTTCCGACAGAATCCCGTAGGCGAGCTCGAGGCTCGAGTGGAAGGTGTCGCGCACGATGTGATCGATGCCAAGATCCATCAACGCGTATGCGTGTTGGCGGTTGCGAGCGCGGGCGAAGATCGTGAGGTGGGGAAAGTTCCTGCGCACCACCCGCGCCGTCGCGAGCGAGCGCTCGACATCCTCGATCGCAAGCACGAAGAGCACGGCCTTGTCGGCCTTCGCGGCGCGCAGAAGCTCAACCCGGCTCGCGTCGCCGTAGTAGATCTTGTTGCCGAATCGGCGCACGAAATCGACTTGCTCGGCACTGCTCTCAAGTGCGGTGAAGCCGATGCGACGGAGCCGGAGGATGCGGCCCACGATCTGGCCGACCCGGCCGAACCCGGCGATGATCACCCGATTCTCCTCTTCGAAGTGCCGCTCGTACTCCGGTTCCGGTTCCCGTTCGAGACGCGCGTTCAGCCAGTCGCCCGCCATGAAAGCCAGAGGCGTTGCCGCCATCGAAAGCGTCACCGCGACGATCAGCAGGTCAGCTGTGCGCTCATCCATCAGCGAGGAAGACACGCCGAGCGCGAGAATGACGAAGGCGAACTCGCCGCCTTGCGAGAGCGCCACGGCCGTGCCGCGGACGGTTCGCCAGTTCGGCGTGTCGATGCGAACGACGGCGGCGAGGCAAAGCATCTTCACGAGCATCAGTCCGAGGGCGAGGGCTAGCACGGTGAGCGGCGTCTCGATCACCAGCCCGATGTTGACGCTCATACCGACGGCAATGAAGAACAGACCGAGAAGCAATCCCTTGAAAGGTTCGATATCGGCTTCGAGCTCGTGCCGATACTCGGAATCGGCGAGCAGCACGCCGGCCAGGAACGCGCCCAGCGCCATCGAGAGGCCCACGAGTTCCATCAGCAGGGCCACTCCCACGACCGTGAGAAGGGCCGTGGCAGTAAACACCTCGTGCGTACCGAACCGCCCGACAATCCGCAGGACGTAGCGCAGGAGGTAGCGGCCGCCGAGGGCGACGAGCGCGATCATGCCGACCGCCTTGGCCATGCCGAGCCAGAGGAGTTCGCCTCCGGCGCTGCCGGACGCAGGCGACAGCAGCGGCAGAAGGGCCAGAATCGGGATCACCGCAAGGTCCTGGAACAGCAGGATCGAGAACGACAGGCGGCCGTGGCGGGTGGTGAGTTCGCTGCGCTCGGCGAGCGCCTGCAAGGCAAAGGCGGTCGACGACAGCGAAAGTGCCAGCCCCGCGGCAACGGCGGCCTCAAGCGGCAGTCCGGACGCGAGGGCGAGACCGGCGAGCGCCGCTGTGGTTAGCACGAATTGTCCGCCGCCAAGCCCAAACACCGCACGGCGCATGGCCCAGAGGCGACGCGGCTGAAGTTCGAGGCCGATGACAAAGAGCAGGAGGACCACGCCGAACTCCGCGAAATGAAGGATCTCCTGTTCGTCGTGGACCAGATCCAGGGTCCACGGCCCGACGATGACTCCCGCCAGCAGGTAGCCCAGGACCGAGCCCATCCCGGCCCGCCTGGCGAGCGGGACCACGACCACGGCAGCGGCAAGAAAGATCACAACCTGTGCAAGAAACGCCATGCCACACCCCCTTTCTCTTCAAACCGCGCCCGTTGATCCAGAACTTGCGGCCGCAGATCCGGGACTCTACCCTGTCAGCCGGTCACCCGCCTGAAGACATTGCCTCCTTCCCGCGAGGTCCAGGAAAGTCCGGGAGGCACCGTATGACGGCACAACCGGACGTTGTTGTCATTGGCGCAGGCGCGTCGGGACTTGCAGCCGCAAAGGAACTGGCCCGGCTCGGTGTATCCTGCACGGTGATCGAGGCGTCGCATCGCATCGGCGGGCGCGCCTACTCCGAGGAGATCATGCCGGACGTGTGGTTCGACCTGGGCTGCGCCTGGCTCGGCACCGGGGTCGGCAACCCCTTTGCCGAAATCGGCGATGATCTGGGTATCGAACTGGGCAGGTTCGCCGCGGCCGCCTACAAGCCGGAAAACCACCGGTTCGTGCGAAACGGCACGGCGCTCGCTCCGGAACAGTGGACCGCCTGCCGCCGCTATTTTGTCGATTGTCACAACGCCATCGCGGCCGCCGCCGAATGCAGTCGGGATGTCGCGATCAGCGACGTGATCGATCTCGAGCACACATACGCCGCGCCCTTTCTGGAAAACGTCGCAACGGCGTGGGGTCTGGATGCCGACGAGGTGTCCGCCGCCGACTTTGCCAGCTCCACCGGGGAACTCGGCTATCCGGCCGTGCGCGGTTACGGCGGCCTGGTCGCCGCGTGGGGCGCCGATGTCGAGGTCACCCTCAACGCACGTGCCGAGCGCATCGACTGGTCGGGGCCTGGAGTCGCGGTCGAAACGTCGAAGGGAACCGTGAAGGCACACCTCGGGCTCTGTACGGTTTCGACAGGCATTCTGGGTTCCGGCGAGGTCAGCTTTTCACCGCCACTGCCCGAATGGAAGCAGGAAGCCGTCCATGGCCTGCCCATGGGCACCGAGAACAAGATGGGAGTCGCCTTCGATACGGACGTGTTCGGTACCGGGGGTCGTGGCCACTACACGGTCTGGAATCACGACGGTGACACGGCCAAGATCGACGCAAGCGCCATGGGTCTCAACGTCGCCGCGGTCTTCGTCGGCGGCCGACACGCGATCTGGCTCGAAAGGCAGGGCCCACAAGCCTGTCACGACTTCGCCGTGGACAGGGTGGCCGAGGTGTTCGGCAACGGCATACGCAAACACGTCGTGCGGTCCATCACGACCGCCTGGAGTACGGATCCCTGGACTCGGGGCTCGTGGGCCTGCGCCCGGCCCGGGCAGGCACACCAGCGCGAGCACCTGGCACGCGCCGTCGACGATCGCCTTTTCTTCGCCGGCGAAGCGACCATGGTGGGCGGACAGGGAACCTGTCACGGCGCCTATTTCTCCGGCGTCCGGGCCGCACGTGACATTGCCTCCCGACTGCTTCGGGACTAGCGGTTGCCCGTCTACTCCGGGAGCAGCAGGGCGTCGCCGGATCCGGACCAGGCCAGTCTTACCTCATGTGGACCAGCGTTCGACAGCCGGTGGGCCACGACCGCAACGAGGTACCAACACCGATCACCGAGTCTTCCGGAATGACTCGTTATCGAGACGTGGCGCCTGAGGTCCGAACCAGGTCAACCCGATCATCTGGCGAAGTCTGGAAACCAGCCTTGTAACCGTGCGTACGGAAGCCCGCAGCCCCGGCGCATTGTGCGGGCACATGCACCATGCTTGTCGGTTGCGCACGGATCTCGAAACCTGGCCAGTCACCCGTCCCGCAGCGCAATGCGCTGGAGGCGCACGTGTGCGGCCCCATCTTCGAGGAAACCGCGTCAGGCGCCAGACGCGAGCAACCGCAACTCCGGCCCACCCCCGACTTGATGCGCGAGGGCGGCGTGCGGTCGGCTGTGATGTTCATCCCGTTGCGGACTGTGCGGTCGGTGCTTGAACACAGTTCTGGACCGGCACCGGCAATTCTAGCCGCCACCCTGCACAAGATCGGTGTCCAGCCGGACGCGCTTTCGTTTCATCGGAGCCCAGCTTGCCACTCTGAGCTTGTTCGTGCGCTCCTCGCGTCGCTGGAGCGCCTCTGGACCCAGATCGCCGGGACCGTCGCCCGCCGTGCCGTTGAGCACCTCGTTGGGGTGCTTGTGGTCGACGAAACCGAGGTTCACGGCGCCGAGGTCGTAGCCGATCAACTCCTGGAGCCGCTGCGGGAAGGTCCGGGCCAGTTCGGGCGGGCACGCCATGTACTGGTTCTCTTCCTGGCGCAGCCAGGCGAGCGAGAACTGGATGGCGCAGCCGGTGCGCGCCGCGTTCGAGCGGTTCGCGCCGCCGCCGTGAAAGACGGCGCCGTTGTAGAGCAGCACTGAGCCCGCGGGCATCTCGGCCTGCACGACCTCGCTCTCGACCGGTGATCGGTCCTCATCCCAGAGATGGCTTCCGGGCACCAGCCAGGTCGCGCCGTTCTCGCGTGTGAAGTCCGTCACGGCCCACATGGTCGCGCAGATCAGGGGCGGGGCCGGACTCTGGAAGGGAAAGAGCCCCGTGTCGCGGTGGAGGACCTGCGCGGTTTCGCCCGCAAGGAGATGCATCACGCCCGTGTAACTGATCTGGACCCGGACGCAGAAGGTGCCGAGGACACCCTCGACGACCTCCAGCAACAGCGGGTCGAGCGCCATGGCGCGCGCCTGTTCGCAGCGCGCCAGCAGGCGGCCGAAACGGACGGTCCTCATGCCCATGAAGGCCTCGTGGCCGGCAGGCGTCGCGTCGATCAGCGGTTCAAGTTCGCCGCGCAGGCGGGCGAGGTCGTCAGCATCGAGCATGTCGCGGATGATGGCGTAGCCCTGCTCGGCGATCGCGTCGGCCACAACGGCGGGAGCGGCGGACCTCTCGAATGTGCTGGGCGCGGCCATGCGAACTCTCCCTTGGCTGCGCCGACTATAGTGCGGGTCGCGGCACGCCGCGACTCCGTCAACGGGAGATGGGTGTTTCGCGTCAAGTGGCTGCGCGGTCCAGCGCCAGCAGTGCGGTTTCGGCAGACTGCTGGACGGCATGGATAGCGCCTCGTTGCTCCACACGGTCGACATGGACCTTGATGTGATGGCCGTGGCACAGCGCTTTCTGGGCAAGGATCCGAGAGTGCGATTTGTTGTCGCATACGCCATGGGATGGCTGGAAACCAACCCGGATCTGTCGTTTGACCTGACTTTCGCTGACGCCATTGCGGGCAAGTATGAGCGGTTCGCGACCGTCTGGGACCGTCTGAAACCCGGTGGCATCTATGTCATTGACGACATGATGCCGCATGGGAACTGGCCCGATGGCCATGGTGAGAGGGTCGCCCGATTGCTGACCTGTCTGAAGCGGCGGCCGGACTGCATGGTGGTCGAGGTGGCCTGGAGTACCGGTCTGGCGATTGCCGCCAAGTCCGCGCTCTGACCGCTACCGCGCGGAGTGATTCTCACACTCCCTTGGCTCGGTATGCGGTCACCACTTGCGGCGGCTCAAGTGTGTCTGCAAGGCGCAGTCCAGCTACACGTAGCTCCGCACCTGTGGTGCTATTTATTTGATATAACGTAATTCTTTTCTCTCGTTTCTGCAATCATGGTGGGAAAGGCGATGCCTTTCTTCCCCCCAACGTCACAGAACACCGGAGGAAACAATCATGGCCACACTGCACCTCACCCAGCACCGGGTCGATACGCTCAAGCCTAGGAAGAACATCCTGGATGTTCGCGATACCGAACTGAAGGGCTTTGGCATCCGCATCATGCCCTCGGGCACCAGACGCTACTTCGTTCACTCTCAGCACGAGGGCCGGAGAATCTGGAAAACCTTCGACGATGCCGGCACCGTGACCGTCACACAGGCTCGTCAACGGGCACGCGTGATGCTGGCGGCGTACAGGAACGGAGAATCCACGGATCCCGGGATAGACACGGACGCACTCTTCGAGACCGTCGCCGAGGACGTCCTTGCCCACTACGAACGGCTCTGGAAGCCCGGCACCCTCAAGGTCAACCGCATCTATCTTCGCCGGCAGATCCTGCCCTTCTTCGCAGACTGCATGATCAGCACCATCACCCGGCAGGACGTCGCAGCCTGGTTCAGGTCCCTCCATGCAAAGCCCGCGGCGGCAAACCGCTCCGCACCGGTCCTTTCCGTCATCATGCAGAAGGCCGAATCCTGGGGCTACAGGCCGGAGAACAGCAACCCCTGTGTCGGTATCCGCCGCTACCGCGCGACCAGACGCGAACGGTTCCTCCTGCCGGAGGAGTACCGCAGTCTTGCTGCTGTTCTGGCGCGCCATCAATCAAGACGTCCGTTGCACACTGCTGCCGTGCGGTTGCTTCTCCTGACAGGCTGCCGCAAGAGCGAGATCATCATGCTCAGGTGGAGGGATTACCGCGAAGGCAGATTGTTCCTGCCGGACAGCAAGACCGGCCCACGCACGGTCTGGCTGGCGCAAGCCGCGCGCGAGGTGCTGGACAACCTGCCGCGGAAGAACACGTGGGTCTTTTCGGCAACAAGACCCAAGCGGTTCCATCTCGACGAATTCTGGCGGCGGGTCCGCGCGGAGGCCGGATTGAACGACGTACGCCTGCACGACCTTCGTCACAGCTATGCCAGCGTTGCGCTCCAGAATGGCGAGACCATTCTCACCATCGGCAAACTCCTTGGACACGGTAGGGCGACCACGACTCTGCGCTATACGCATCTCCACGACGGGGCAGTCCGAGAGGCCATCGATGTTGTCGCGCCGGTCCTGTCGGAGGGTTTGGCATGAGAACCGAGGCGAGGAAGGTGCGGTTGACGGACGCTGTCGTCGAGAGGCTCCGTCCCCGTGAGATCGAGTTTACCGTCTGGGACAGCCGTATCGCCGGCCTTGGCGTGCGGGTCCGGCCCTCAGGCCATCGCAGCTATGTCTGGCAGGGTTCCGCAAACGGTCGCCCGGCCCGAGTAACCATCGGACCCGTCGGACTGAAGACCATCGAGGAGGCGCGTCGAGACTGCCTGTCCCTCATGTTCCAGGAGCGATCCGGTGATCGCAAGGCCGACGCGTTCGTCCCACTCTTTTCTGACTTCGCCACAGGGCCATGGAAGGAGGCGTTCCTCGACAATTTCAAACCTCGGCGGCGTGCAGACCTTGCCCGGGAACTGCAGAGGCAATTGCTGCCGTCATTCGGTGCCCTGCGGCTCAATCACATCAGGCCGCGTCATGTCGAGGCCTGGTTCGACTCATACAGCCAAGTTGCACCTGGCGGCGCCAACAAGACGCTGGAAACGTTGCGCCGCATCATGAAGTTCGCCATTGCGAGCGGCCATGTCAACAGCGACCCGACGCGGGGCGTGAAACGAAACAGGCGCCCGCCACTGACGCGTTTCCTGTCGAGGCAGGAGATCGCCCGTCTCTACAAGACACTGGACAGGATGGTCGCGAAGCGTCCCTCGTGCCGGCCTCGGGCTGACATAATCCGCCTGCTCCTTCTGACCGGGTGCCGACGCAACGAGATCGTCAGACTGCGATGGTGTGAGGTCCACGGCGCCACACTCAGGCTGAGCGATTCAAAGACCGGGCCGCGCGAGGTCTGGCTATCGGCCGCCGCCCAGGCACTTGTCGAGCGTCAACCAAAGGTGGGCAGTGCCTGGGTCTTTCCCTCGCCGCGCGATATTGCGAGGCCGTACGGAGGCGGGCTCGAACTTTGGTACAGGGCCCGCAAGGAGGCTGGGATCACGGATGTTCGCCTGCATGATTTGCGTCACACCTATGCCTCGCACGCAGTCATGAGTGGCGTTCCCTTGCCGATCGTCGCCAGACTCCTGGGTCACAGCCGTTGTTACATGACGCTGCGGTATGCGCATGTCCACGATAGAGATGTCGAAGCCGCCGCCGAACGGACTGGAGCGGCCATCGCCCAGTTATGTATCCAGCATCGCTCAGACTTGACCTAGCTCAGCAATTCCTTGACCCTCTTGATCGGTCTCGAAGTAGACCATAAGAGGACTCCCCGCAGTCGAAAAGCCATTGATAGCCAACAACAGAGCAGGATCGCACCGGCAGCCGCAGTAAGGCGTGCGCATGCCCGTCTTGACCAGTTGCTACGGCAAGGCCGATTTCCACCAGGTGCGACGGGTGTTGGTGTACCGAGCGGCAATGACATAGGAGGCGCCAACAGTGATCCGATCAGCCTAGATCGCATGATCCCTACACCTCAGCGGGTCACCCTTCGTCAACCACGTCCGATACCGTTGTTCGAAAAAACACAACGAGATTCAGTATCAAGATGATACCCTTCACGTAAATGCTCGGTCTAAGGGCCAGAACCATTGTCCGGATCGTTGTACTCCTCGTACACATCTCCTCTAGAGTCGCAAGCCTTAGATGTATCGCCCATGAGCCTCATCAAGTCGAAGAAGCGAGTTGCTGACCATGGCGAGGTGTTCACTCCTCCCTCGTTGGTCGACGCCATGCTTAATCTTGTCAGAGATGAGGCAGGGCGAATTGATTCGCGATTCCTCGAACCGGCTTGTGGCAGCGGGAACTTCTTGATCCGAGTATTGCAACGGAAACTTGCGACCGTGGAAACTAAGTTTGGCAAATCGGAATTCGAAAAGCGGCACTACGCGCTTCTCTGTCTAATGTGTATTTATGGAATTGAGTTGCTGAGCGACAACATTGCCGAGTGCCGCGAAAACCTGATCACAGTGTTCGCAAGGCATCTCGATCTAGGCAACTTGAATGAAACCTATCGTGCCGCATCATTCGTGCTGTCATGCAATCTTGTTCATGGCGACGCGCTGACGATGCGAACACATGCCGACGAGCCGATCACCTTTGCGGAGTGGGGATACATCGGCAGGGGCAAATTCCAGCGGCGTGATTTCCGTCTGGATGTCCTCACAGGCTCGTCCAAGTTTAGCTCAGAAGGCTCGCCTTTCGCGACTCTTGGAAAACACGAAATCTTCATTCCGACCAAGACTTATTTGCCAATGACGGTGCGGGATCTTGCCGCGTCCTACGGCGGAGAACCGAAGAAGGTCGCATGAGCATGCAGACAGGCTTTGACTTCCACGGGCGCAATCCGGATGTGCTGACCTGCATTGCGAATCTGTCGAACGACGAGGTCTTCACGCCGCCCGAACTCGCAAACCGGATGCTGGATACGGTCGCAGCGGCTTGGTCAACTGACCACGGCGGCGCGAATATCTGGGCAAACAAGAACGTAAAGTTCCTCGATCCCTCCACCAAATCTGGGGTGTTTCTGAGGGAGATAACAAGCCGTCTTGCCACTGGACTGGCTGACCAGATTCCGGACATTCAGGAGCGTGTCGACCATATTTTGACCCGGCAAGTGTTCGGAATAGGGATCACCCATCTGACCAGCATGCTGGCACGTCGCAGTGTGTACTGCTCGAAACATGCCAACGGCGCACACTCCATCAGTGCCAGGTTCGAAAGTGATGCCGGAAACATCTGGTTCGAGCGTACCGAACACACTTGGAAAAAGGACAAGTGCCAGTATTGCGGAGCAAGTCAAGTATCCTTCGATAGAGGCAAGGGTCTCGAAACCCATGCCTATGCGTTCATTCACACGCACGACATCACGACTCGGATGGCCGAGTTGTTTGGAGGCGACATGCAGTTCGACGTGATCATCGGAAACCCACCTTATCAGCTGGATGACGGAGGTTATGGCACAAGTGCCGCCCCGATCTATCATCGATTTGTTGATCAAGCAAAAGCGTTAGAGCCGCGGTATCTGAGCATGATTATTCCTGCCCGCTGGTTTTCCGGCGGCAAAGGCCTGGATGCATTTAGAGCATCGATGCTCTCTGACGATCGCCTGCGCTCTATCGACGACTTTCTCAGCGCTGCTGATGTCTTTCCAGGTGTAGGCCTCAAGGGAGGAGTTTGTTACTTTCTCTGGAACCGCGATAACCCCGGTTCCTGCCGAGTAGCAACGCATTTTGGGGACTGGCCGGTCTCCGCGGCAGTTCGCCCGCTTCTTGAAGAGGGTGTGGGGGTATTCGTCCGTTTCAATGAAGGGGTGTCGATACTCAGGAAGATCCTAGCCGTAGAGTCTGAGGACTCGAATTCAATGACACTTCCAGAGAACAAGCGCTTCGATCGCCTAGTTAGTTCGAGAAAGCCATTTGGACTTGACACGACGTTCAAGGGAAAGCGCGGCAAAGGCGGCAATGATATCAAGGTCTACCGAAACGGAGGAACAGGGTACATAGCTAGAAATCAAGTGTCGAGCGGGGTTCACTTCATCGAGAAGTGGAAGGTCTTCACTGGCTACGTGGCTCCGGGAACCGGCAATCGAGACACCTATCCTCACCGCATCATCGCCACGCCCTTTATTGGGGAACCAGGCACAATTTCGTCAGAAACGTACCTTTGTATTGGACCATTCAATTCGAAGAGCGAAGCTGAAAACGCCTTGTCCTACCTCGCCTGTCGGCTAACTCGTCTTCTCATTCTCCTTCATAAACCATCCCAACACACTACGCGAAAGGTCTATACTTTTGTACCAATCCAAGACTGGAACAAGAAGTGGTCCGACCAAGACCTCTACGATAAGTATGGCCTCTCCGACGCGGAAATTGAATTCGTCGAGAAGATAGTCCGCCCCTTACACACCGGTGAAGACTCTGAGAATGGCTAAGTCCATCGACGAGATCCTCGCGGCAAAGCCAAAGGCGCGCCCGCGCATTTATGCCTACTCCATTGCTGACAAGGCACATGCGGGCCTATTGAAGATTGGGCAAACCACGCGCGATGTAAGACAGCGTGTGGCCGAACAACTCAAAACCGCTGCCATCAAGAACTATCGGATCGAACTGGATGAACCGGCCGAGCGCGGTGACGGATCGGTCTTCAGCGACCACGACGTGCGCGCGGCTCTCTCCAGGAAGGGCTTTGCGAACAGCGAGCTAGAATGGATGCGGTGTGGTGTTAGCGATTTGCACACCGTTCTAACCGAGCTACGGACAGGGACGAAGCTCTTCGGTGACCGTCACCAGACGTTCCCGATGCGTCGGGAGCAGGCTGAGGCTGTCAACTTGACACACGCCTACTTCCTGTCGCAGTGGGCGGAAGACACGCATGCGGTTCCTCGGTTCCTGTGGAACGCGAAAATGCGCTTCGGCAAGACATTCGCCACCTATCAACTCGCACGAAAGTTGGGTGCCAAGCGCGTTCTTGTGGTGACCTTCAAGCCCGCTGTGGAGGATGCGTGGCAGACCGACCTTGATCGCCACGTGAATTTCAATGGCTGGCAGTACCTGTCGAAGAATTCCGGTGGTGATCCGACCCAAATTGACCTCTCCAAGCCCGTTGTCTATTTCGGCTCGTTCCAAGACCTGTTGGGCCGTGATGCGGCACGGAACATAAAGCCTAAGAATGAGTGGTTGCATCAGGTGAGTTGGGATCTCGTCGTGTTTGACGAGTATCATTTCGGTGCTTGGCGGGAAACCGCGAAGGAACTCTTTGAGGGCGAGGAGGAGGCGGTTTCCAGAAGGGAAGCCAAGCTGGAGTATGCTGCTGGCCTGGAGGATCTGAACGAGGACCTCAACGTCCTCTCGCAAAGAGAAACGGACTTCCTTCCCATCACCACGCGGGCTTACCTCTATCTATCCGGAACGCCGTTCAAGGCGCTTGCCACGGGCGAGTTCATTGAAGAGCAGATCTTCAACTGGACTTACACGGACGAGCAGCGCGCCAAAGAGAGTTTCGCCGCCAAAAACCCCGGGAAGTGGAACCCTTACTACGCGCTGCCTCAGATGCGCTTGCTCACGTACCAGATGCCAGATGAACTTCTGGCAATAGCGAATGCCGGAGAGTTCGACGAGTTTGATCTCAACGAGTTCTTTTCCGCAACGGGGACTGGTACGGGCGCGCACTTCAAGCACAAGGGTGACGTACAGAAGTGGCTAGACATTATTCGCGGGCAGTATGCGCCTAGGGCGGTCGAGAGCCTCAAGGCTGGCACGCGGCCACCGTTCCCATATTCAGACGTGCGCCTGCTGCCGTATCTTCAACACTCGCTCTGGTTTCTACCCAAGGTGGCCGCATGCCACGCAATGGCAAACCTGCTGGCCGAGAAGCACCATACCTTCTGGCGCGATTACCAGGTAGTTGTCGCCGCTGGCGCGTCGGCCGGAATCGGCCTGGATGCATTGCCACCAGTCCGCAACGCTATCGGGAGTGGGTTTGATACCAAGACGATTACCCTGTCCTGCGGCAAACTGGCGACCGGGGTGACCGTCCCACAGTGGTCCTCCATACTGATGCTTCGCAACTTGAAATCCCCCGAGACCTATTTTCAAGCGGCGTTTCGCGTTCAATCTCCGTGGTCAATCAATAATCCGAATGGCGATAACCCCAACGAGGAGGATGTCCTCAAGCCGATTTGTTTTGTGTTCGACTTCGCACCAACCCGTGCGCTCCGTCAGCTCTCCGAGTACGGCATCGGCTTGGCTCCGAGTGAGCCGAACCCAGAGAAGGCCGTCGAAGATTTGGTGGCGTTCCTGCCAGTGCTGGCTTATGACGGCGCGAACATGACTCAGATCGACGCAGGCAGTATTCTTGATATTGCAATGGCTGGCACGTCAGCCACGCTGCTGGCGCGCAAGTGGGAAAGCGCGTTGCTGGTGAACGTGGACAACGACACACTGCGACGCATTCTCGATAGCCCCGAAGCGATGGCTGCGGTGGAACGGATCGAGGGTTGGCGCTCCCTTGGCGAGAACATTATCGAGACGATCATCAATAAGACCGAGAAGGTCAAGGATCTCAAGAACAAGGCCAGGGGGGATGGCCTTACGGGCGAGGAGAAGAAGGAGCTCACAGCCGAAGAAAGGGAGTACAAGTCCACGCGCAAGCTATTGCAGAAAAAGCTGATCAAGTTCGCAACGCGGATTCCCGCGTTCATGTACCTAACCGATTTTCGCGAAAATACATTACAGGACGTGATCACCAAGCTCGAACCGGCTCTGTTCCTCACCGTCACTGGCCTGACGGTGAATGATTTCCACCTTCTCGTGCGCCTGAAGGTGTTCAACACCGAGCAGATGAACCAAGCGGTATTCGCGTTCCGGCGTTACGAGGACGCCTCGTTGCGGTACACCGGCATCGAGAGCCATGAAGGCCTACGCCACTACGGCCTGTACGACACGGTCGTCGCGAAGGACTCTACATAGCAACATTCCGGTCGAGCGAGAGTGTCCGAATTCGTCGGCGTCGAGGTAAGATGTCCGATGACATGATCTTCTGTCACAACTAACGTCTTGGAAGATAAACACAGAGGCTGAACGGGGCATTCTTGTGTACTGTGGATGGCAATCCTCTCAGTATTGCTTGATCCTCCCACTCCAACCCTCGCCGATGAACCTCCTGAACACAGGACAAACTCCGATAGACATCGCGCACATTCATCCATAGCCGCAGCGAAGTCGGCGTTGCCTTGAGGAGGGATCGCCCACCCGACCCGCTGCCATGGCTTGAGGCAGTTTTCTTGAGAATCCGCCGCACCGTCTCGCTTGACACGACATCAATGTAGCTCAGCTCAACCACGCGGTCGGCCAGAAGCCGCAACGATCATTGCGCGCGCCCCTCGGGCGGTTCGCCACAACTCAGGGGCACCAGGCACGCCTCGAAGGCGCCTTCAGCCTTTCGCACGTAGGTGGGATGACATAACCGGTCACTTTAGGACATCCTTGACGCCGGAAGTCCCGTACGCGTGAGCCCATTCGAACAAATGGCCCTGGAACACATGGTTGTCACGTTGCCATTTCTATCCGAACTAATGTCAATATACAAATCTCTCGGCTGCAATTCATATGAAAAATTGATTGTCCTCTGATCTCCAATCTTTTTATCTCACACCTAGAGGAACCCGTTTGCGCATTTTGTTGTGGTATTGACGGTAACATTCAAACCTCCATCCGAACTGTAGCATGACGATCACATATGCGTTGCCGGATAGCTTACAGTCTCATCCAGAGATGACTCATCCGCTAACACTGTTGACGAGATTGAAGTGGCAGTCGCAAGTACGCAGAAATACCGAATGATCTTCTTCTTCATATCCCCTTGGTTCCGTTCTGCAAATTCTTACTGACTTGACGTCGTTTCGCTGTGCTTTCTGCTTCGGGCTCTACACCGAAATGCGCCGCGACGACGAGCGTCGCTCCGCGGGGAGCGCATTGACATTGACGCACGCGGGATCGGGTCCAATTCGGTTACGCGAGCGCCAAGGCCCTGCGTTCGGATCCGGTTTTCCCAACCCGGTCTCGTTGACCTTTGCCCTTACCCGTTCTGCGACCTGCCCACATCCCCGACGGCTACTCGCCCGTGGCCGCTCTTTCAGGCGGCGGCGGGAGCCCGGTAACTCTCCTTCCTTATCATCAGCGCCCGGATGATGCGCGCCATCCTGTTGGCCAGCGCCACCGCAACGAGCATCTTCGGCTTGCGCGCCAGCATCCCGGCGAGCCAGGGATCCGTCGTCACGCCACGACGGACCGCATGCCGGACGACCGCCATTGCGCCCGTGATCAACAGCCGCCGGTGATCACGCTGGCCCATCTTCGATATCTTGCCCAGCCTTAGCGTGCCACCTGTCGTGTGCTGATGCGGCACCAGGCCCAGCCAGGCGGCGAAGCCCCGGCCTCGCCGGAAGCTCTCCATCGGCGGGGCGAACGTCTGCAGCGCCATCGCGGTGATCAGCCCAACTCCCGGGATGGTCATCAGGCGGGCCGCGTCGTCGTCATGCCGGGCACAGTCACGAAGTTCTCTCGCCAGGTCGGCGATCTCGGCATCGAGGGTCACGATCCGGTCGAACAGGAGTGTGCCCAACGCGCACCCGACTAGGCAACGCCGAACCTGGATCCTCCTGGGCCTGCGCCAGCCGAGTGACGTGAGTCGGCCCCTGCGGCGCAACGACCCCGAACTCCGCTAGGTGACCCCGCAGCGCGTTGATGGTCTGCGTGCGCTTACGCACCAGAAGGTCTCGCGTGCGGAACAGCATCCCCTGGTCCTGCTGCTCTGTCGTCTTCACGGCCACGAAGCTCATAGTGGGACGCTACGCAGCCTCAAAGATCGCCTCCGCATCCGTCATGTCGTTCTTCTGGCGCTTCACGCACGGCCTTACGTAGATCGGCGGAATCAACCTGACCTCGTGGTGGAGTCCCCCGATCTTCCGTCCCCAGAAATGGGCGCTCGTACAGGACTCCTTCATCACCACACAGCTCGGCTGCGAGGCCAGAAAATCAAGCAGTCTGCCCCGAACAAGCTCTTATGAGGGCAACAGAAGTCAAGTCACGCTGCCCGTTCTGTCACTTCATGCCGTATCTCCTCAGGATTGGCTCGATTCTCAGCGCATTTGCCGGGTCAAAACGCTCGGTCGCCTGTGTGTGCCCCATTTCCCACATACTCCAGTGTTACCATCGTTACTCTTCTCAGTTGCGATTCCGCCACTCCGCTTCTGGCCGTCGACGCTTCCCCAGCGGTCCCACATACGGTCCTACTGCTTGAACAATCGCACGTGGGCGTGCATGGATATGAGATGATGGAGCAACGAAAAATGAACGTCACCATGACGCCTAACTCGGATACAGGAGGGATCACAGTGACCCAACAGTCATACCCCGGAATGAGCTCCTTTCTGCGAACCACCGCGCCGTACCTCCTTAGTACAACTACGAAAGAACTCCAGCTTTTTCGGACCGTTCTATAGCTGTGCTACAGTCTAAAACGACAGTACCGCCGGTTTCAAATCAGCTTGGCAACGGAGATGACAACATGAACACTAGTACCAATTGGCACAAGTTCGAGGACCGAGTACGAACCGTAGCACAACTTATCTGGAGTGCGCCGGCCGCGGCTCGCACAGTTCATGGCGTTCAATTCGACTGTGTGCTTGAGCTTGAAGCAGACCGTTGGATTATTCTAGAAGTCACAAAAACGAACTCGCTAGAAAAGTTACGAACTGACATAGCTAAGATTGCCCCGGTTCGCAGCGCGCTGATTTCTGATGGTATTCATGCCACATGCTACTTCATCACAGACGTTCAGCCCACAACCTCCATTGTGACAACTGCAGCTGCGAACCGTATATCCGCCCTATCCATAACAGAACTCGAAAAGTTATTCTTTGATTATGACTCTTACCGTTTCATTCGTGAGGCTAAACCATTTGGCTCTGCAGTCGACCCATTATCCGGTGAAAAGGATACACTACCATACATCCCTGTCGACTATACTGAAGTTGAAGGTTCCAATAAGTTCACATTGACGGAACTTGCAGACACTTTGACTCATGGAAGACGTATAATTTTGTTGGGCAACTATGGGACTGGAAAGAGTCGGTGCATTCAAGAAACGTATCACAAATTTTGCGGCCATTTGGAGTTGTACAGGAATTTTCCTCTTGCAATAGATTTAAGGGACCATTGGGGATTGCGTCGAGGTCCTGAAATAATTCGGCGGCATTTTGAAGACATGGGTTTGAGTGGCACTGTTGATGCAGTTCTAAAGATATTGGACAAAGGCTCCATTGTACTTCTTTTGGATGGATTTGATGAAATCGCTTCGCAAGTTTGGAGTGATGACCCAGCTAGGCTTGCTGAAATTCGGAAACAATCATTGTCGGGGGTAGCAGACTTGATGCGTATCGCCAAAGGAGGCGTGCTAATAGTCGGCCGGGAGCACTACTTTAACTCCAATGAAGAGATGTTTGACTGCTTGGGGATGAAGGAAGCCAACACTCTTGTTTTGCAATCCCCAGAAGAATTTTCCAGTGAACAGATGGAATCATACTTACGAACCGTGGGATCGTCCATTTCAATCCCGTCGTGGCTTCCGAGGCGTCCATTAATTTTTAAGATGTTGACTAGTTTTGAGGATGTTGACTTCGATGTTCTCCTACAGAATAACGGTGAGACTGACTTTTGGCAACGACTTCTTGGGGCGATTTGCGAAAGAGAAGCGAGGATACATCCATCGTTAGACCCGTTAACCATACGTAGTGTATTGCTGGAACTTGCCCACCGGTCTAGAACAAAAGCGAATAATGTTGGGCCGTTGTCCTTAACGGAAATTAATGAGGCGTTTGAGATTGTGGTAGGCCGACCTCCGCGAGATGAGGCATCCGCGATGCTTCAGAGACTGCCGGTGCTGGGCAGAGTCGATGCAGAAACCAGCGATCGACAGTTTGTGGATACATACATTCTCGATGGCCTAAGAGCTACGGCTGTGGCAGAGATGCCTATTGTAGGAGAGCCTTCGAGGGTTATGCATGAGAAATGGAAGCATCCCCTAGGAACATTTGGGCAAACGGTGCTGTCACAATGGATAGCAGCGAGCCAAGTGAGTTCGGCGTACATAGAGTTTGTTAAACGACTGTCTGAATCTGCGAATCGTGTGCTTGCAGGAGATATAGTTACGGCGTTGTTGATGGTTGAGGGAGCGCAGTACGATTTTGGTAATGTCGTACTGTCAGATTCACACTTGGGAGTAATATGCTTGACCAACGGAGGTGTTCGAAGGCTCCGCATCCAGGATTCGATTATCGATGAGTTGATCTTGGATGGAGACGTGCCAACAGGCCTTGAATTGGAACGATGCATTATCGGTGTAGTACGGGGATTGGCAAATCAGGAGAGGTTGCCTACGTGGATGCGCGATGTAGTCGTGGAGCAATACGACTCATTAAGCAACGTCGCTCGAATTCGAGAGGCAAAACTTAGCAGTGAGCAAAAGATATTTGTTACGATCGTTCATAAGACGTTTTTTCAACCAGGAAGCGGGAGAATGGAAGATGCGCTCTTGCGAGGGTTGGGAACAGCTGGCGACAAGAGGAGCGCTAAGAAAATACTTAGTATGCTTTTGGAAGAAGGAATACTAAAGGATTTCCCGGGCAAGCAGGGGACGGTCTATGTTCCAGCACGCAAACACGCAAGACGCATGGGGCAGATTATGAGTCAGCTAAGGTATAGTAAGGATCCGCTTTGGCTACGGCTGTCTCGCTAATATAGAGACGTTCGGAATTTTGTGGCACATCGAAGTCCATGGAAAGTTGGCGATCTTTGCAGGACAGCCGCGGACGTCTAAAGTGCTGCGCTGAACGCGGCTGGCCGGGCCGGGCGCTCTCAGAGGTTTTGTTAGGCGTGCCATTTCGAAGCCGATCAGCGCCATAGGCGATTGGACACATTCGATAATGAGGGGGCGTGATCGGCAACTTGGCAACAGCCAGCTGGCGAGAGTGGACTTCACGCGGAAGCCGGGTCCTTGTCTGGTTGTGTGAGGACCGTTTGGGCATGATGGCGCATACTACGCGCTTCCGGGGTTTTCAGGCGCTGCGCTGCCAGCAGGGATGTCCTTCTTGAAGGCTTGTTCCCAGTCAGGGACAAGAGCCGGCCAGTCCGGTGAAACACCGGCTTGCCGGAGCCAGGTTGCCCAAAATGCGGGGTCATCCGAACGCGGACGCTGTGTTTTGTCCAGATCGTGTACGCGGACCAGAACGGGCGTCGGAACAGCCCAACCCAATAAAATAGCCTGTTGTGAGGGAAGGGTTGGCAGCTCTCCCAGGAGCCCACCGATCGCGTCCGGTACGAGTCGTCGAACGAGGTCCTGGTCGACATCGTTGACAATACGGTGCAACAGAAACGAGTTGCACTGGGCGAGGACAGTGGACGACAACTCGGAAGGTCGTTGCGAGGCCAGCATCAGCCCAAGCCCGAATTTGCGACCTTCCCGTGCAATGCGCTCGAACGTCTGACGACATAAATCAGCCGCTTGGGCACTTGCGCCAATGTCGGCGTCCTTGCGAACGAAGCTATGCGCTTCTTCGAGAACGAGTACTGTGGGAAGCGAGCTGCCGATGGCCTTGAGGTGGCGCTGAAGCGCTTCAAAGACCAGACGAGATATGACGGCAACGGCGATGTGAACGACGTCGGAGGGAACCAGAGAAAGATCGAGAATGACCAATGGCTCCGGAAAATCGGAGCTAGGGCCGAGAAGATTGTTCAGCCAGTCGGCGAGAGATTCAGCACCATCCGTGTCAAGCACTGGACGCAGCCCTGCGTCTCCAAGCATCACCTGGATACGATTGATCAGAGGCTCGACATTGTTGAGGGCCTGTCCGCCCGTGGCCGATGCAACTTCATGAATGCGGTCGGGTAGTGCGTCGACATCGAAGCGGACAGGCGCGTCTTCGCTGACTTCACCATGGGTAGCCGCCAGCGGAACTGTATCGGCGATGGCGCGGAGCGCTGTCAAAACGGTTTGCAGATCGCTGGGTTGAAAATCATTGTAGCCGGAGGATGTCGCAGACGTATAGTGACGGGAGGAGCGGACCTGATCGACTGGCGTCCGCATTGCCGCGATGGCGGTAACTAGGTCAGCCGCATCCGCGCCGTAAGGGGCGAGCGCGGTTTCATCGATTTCACCGAGCGCGACAAGTCCTTCGAGGAGTGATCCGAATTCGCGATTACGAGGGAATCCAGTCACGCTTTGCGGCAGATCAGCATAGAGTTGTTCCACTCGGCGCAAATAGCCGACGTAGCGTCTGACTGCCTGGGCTTTTGCCGTTGCTGGCGATGACCCGGCATTGCGCAACTGTCGCAAGGCACGCAGCAGCAGCGGCCGTTGGACGCCGGGCTGGGCTGAAGTGAAAGCCGCCCACTCCTGCCCGTTCCAGAGCCAGCCGGGCACGGTAAGGCGTCTTGCGCCCCCTGCCCCGCCGACAGCGTAACGGCGAACAGGAAGCCTTCCATCTCCGAAGGCCGCGGGGTACTCGCCGTTGGGGTCAAGGATGATGAACCGCGTGTTAGGCGGCGCTGTCGCGGAATCTCCGGCTGCGCGCCCGTCCGCCCTTGTTGGCTGTGCGGTAGCGGCTTCGAGCGACCAGCGGATGATGCCGGCCACCGAACAGGATTTGCCACTGCCTGTGTTGCCCAGAATCGCGACATGACGACCGAAGAGCTTGTCGGGATGGACCCACACGCGAGCGTTTCCTGCGAACGGGGCAGTGCCGATTTGCACCAGCCGGTCAGCGGTCGTAGCCTCGACGATCGATCGCAATTGCGTTGCGCTCGGTAGCAGGACCGGATCGCCAACCGAAGGCAGCACAGGCACACCGCGCTCGAGCGCGTAGAGGGGCAGCTCGTCACTGTCGTTGCCCTCGCGTAGCAACGTTCCGACGGGGATTGTGACGATGGTCCTTGCCGGGAACGGCAGGTCGACAAGCGCTTCGTCACGCTGGCCCGCCGGGGTCGGTTTGGCGCGCGTGATGAATATTGCGTTGACTACCGCGACGACCGCGCCAGTCTCATTCGGAATGAGAACATAGGCGTTTACGCGCGGGAAGCCGGTCGGAACACCGGTATTCAGGGCGGTCGCCTGCGGAGTTTCATCGAACAGCGCGATCCGAATTTCTTCTGCAGACACGGATTCAACGCGGCCTACAGAAAGTGTGCCTATACGCTCGGTAATGGTGGTCATGACGCACCGCCGAGGTCTTCGGGCGTCCTGGCGGCAATCGTGCCTCGGCGCTCAAGCAGTTCGCTCATCCGGATGGTTAGAGGATCGATCGCTGGTTTGGGAAGGTAATGTTCTACCAGCTGGCGAATATCGCCGAAGTGCTCGCCGATTAGCAGTGTCAGTTGCTGCGGTCGGCCGACCTGCGCGACGAAATTCGAAATTCTCTCGTGTGGCTTGATGCCCCACGCCATGATCACGAGATGTGTAGACGGGATCGTCAGCATGTCGGCGATGATTCTGTTCACATGATCATCACCGAAACCGTAACCGTAAGTCACAAGGACATTGTTTGGCTGGCAGATAGCGGAAGAGAAGTCGCGAAAGAGGTCGGCGTAAGGGTAGGAGCCGGTCTCGACGTCCTTGACCGAATTCGGATAGATGATCACCGACTGGCTCGGATTGCTGGGGACCGCAGGGTGTGTTTGGTCAGCGCCGAAGGGCAGACCGGTCCGAAACAGTCTTCGCTGTTCATAGCGCCAGTCGAGAGATCCGTGAAGCTTGGTGAAATGGACGACCCCTTCCAGGTGGCGCGGCTCGGCCCTGCCTCCAGGCGCTGTATAGTGCATGTCGACCCTTAGGCGCGAAGATCTGAATTCCGGCTCTACGGCGCCGACGAAACGGTCGACGATGCGCATGCCTGCCAGGTCGCACGCTTTTTCAACCAGACGGTCATAGTTGGTGGTAAAGATGTGCAGGCGCTCGCGAGACGCGGAGCGGCTTGCAAAACTCATCAAGAATGAAATGAGGATTTCGCGCGCAAGCGGCCCGGCCGTCGGCCGCGGAGTGTCCATGCCATCGAGAATGGTCTTTTCAGTTGCGAGCACATCTTTGATGAAGCCGGACAGAACCGACTCTATCGCGGCTCTCCAGGCGGGCGCATCCGTGTGACCTAGAATCTTGAGACCCGAGAGAAGAGATGAGGCAGCGGTGAGCCGGTCTTCAATGTTAGCATCGCCGCGGCCCGTTGCCTTGGCCATATCGGCTGCGTGAGCCTCCACCTTGTCCTCGTTCGGGCAGCCGCCAAAGCCGGTGCCGGCCATGCTGACGGGAGTACCGCCGGCACAATTGGCAATACCTGTCGTGAAGCCGTTTCCCAGCAGTAGAGAAAGGTGCTCCGCCTGAAACACGGCCGATAGCCAAGGCTCAATCCGTTTGCGCAGCGCCGCCGTTTCGTTTGCCGGATCAGTGGGAGTTGCCGTTTCACCTCCGAGGTGGAGTATGTGATCATGATTCCAGTGCATAGTATGTCTTCAGCCTTTGGTGGTTACCGTTCGGTGGTTGGAGGCTGCTGACTGCGCCCGGTGACGATCCGCGCGAGATCATGGCCGTTGCGGCGAGTGAAGCCCAGGTTCCTGGCGAAACATCAGTCCGGTCCAGTATGGGCACATCCAGCTCCTTTCGCGCCGTCATTCAGGAGGATCTTGAACTTGGGCAGCCTGTTACAGGAGAGTGGGGACAGCCGTACCAGACCAGATGCCCCAACCGAAGGATGCTTTAGATCGCTTCGTTGCGGGCGTTGAGGGTGGCAGGAAGGAGCGGTGGTCTCAACTTGTCGATGTCCAGGTTGTGATTGGGGCCTTTCCCGGCGCAATGCCGATGGACAGGAACGTGTGGCCGGAGGTCGTGTTCGAGGCGAGGCGATGTTGTCGATTTCGGCGAAGAGTTCAAGGGGTGGGCCGATTGTGAAGTACCTGACGTGTCGGGGCGCCTGCCCGGCGGTGTATCGCTGCGCCCCAACCGGGCTGCACATGCGGTAGTCGACGCCGCGCTCGTTGACGATGTAGCGAGGATTCGCCGCGTCGTCGCCGTGCGTCACCCCGCGCCACTTCCCCCGCCTTGCCAGCATGGCTAGCGCCGCTTCCCGCTCGGCGGTGCCGGACGCCCGGGTCAACGCCGCGTCGACGATCAGCGCGTTGGCGCTCTCCATCAACAGATGGCCCATGTGTCCCGGCCGCAAAGCTGGAGGGGGTTGTGGTCCGCCGGTTCAAGTTGCGTTGCGACGGCCTGACGGATTTCGAAGTCCTTCGGGCGTCTCAATGGATTGCGGATGGTATAGTTCGGCAGGCGGCACGTGACGCAGCCACGCCATTTCGGCTGTGTCGACTTCAGGGGGGGTCTCGAAGGTCAAGTCAACATTGGCGCTATGCAACGTGAAGCACTGACACAGCGTAACCCGCCAGCCAAGGACGTTCACAGTTATCCATCGATCAATCTCCTGCGAAGCACCGCTCCGATCCTGTCGGTGACGTCGGTCCCTGCTGACGCCAGCCCACGAGGCGTGTCGAACCTGCGGGCCTCCATGATGCACAGCGTGCCCAGTTCCCTCATGGCCCGGTGGGTTTCCTGCTTGCGCCGGCGGTAGTCCTCGTCTTCAAAGCCCATGACCTCGATCATGAAGTCGACGCTGTCCCTGCCTTCCCAGGCTTGAGGGTGCGCCCGGATGATGAAGTCGGGAAGGCATGGGCCGTACTGCGTGTTGGTCTCGAACAGCGGCTTTCGAAGAGTGAACGCCACGGCGCCGAACTCGCGGCGCATGATCCGGAGGGTCTTCCTCAGCGTGTGGAACGCCTGGCGCTCCGCGTTGGATTCCACCGGAACCGGACAGTTCATGGCGACGATGGGCTGGGCATGGCCGGAGAGGCAGGCCCAGGCGTCCGCACCGTCCTCGAGACCCACCACGCCCATGAAGAGGTATGGCGGACTCACCGTGTTTCCGCGGATCACGGGCCGCGTGACCCGGGCGGCGACGTCGAGACGCGTGCCCTTGCGGCCGCCGGTGACGCCATGGTCGTCCACGCCCCACACGGATCCGCAGACAAACCCCTGGGGCCTGTGGCCTTCCGGCCAGGTCTTCGCCACGGCGCGCATCCGGTCGTCGACCCGGTCCATCTGCCACATGCGGCGCCAGGGGAAGATGAGATCGGCCAGCGGACGGCCGGGTGCAATCTCGAACCTCCTTGCGGCCTGCCTGATCCGGCTCGACCATTCCTTCGCATTGGCGACTTCGGCATCGGGAAGCCGGTTGAGTCGGGCGAACAGCACCAGCTCGAACAACCTCTGCCGCAGCTTCGATGGCCGGTTTCCATGCCTCGAACCGCGGAGGTCCAGCGATGCGTCCGGTTCCGCGAGTCTCAGGTCTTCCGGCTCGTTCGCAAGCACCGTGAAGAACCTGTCGTCGGGCGGTTCCACCGGCGCCCGGGGTTCCGGGCTCCCGCTCTTGTGCAGGACGGAGACGCGCGAGTAGACGCAGCCTCCGGCATGCGCCACATGCGGGGCGGGCAGCCTGCGCCAGTAGTAGAGACCCAGGCGGCGGCAGGGCCCATTGACCGGAGGCCTGCCATCCTCGCCTCGGCAGTCGCACGCCAGCCACAGGCGTTCCGTGTGTGCCCGAACCAGGATCTCGAGAACGGATTCCTGGAGATCCTCGCCTCGATCGCCTCCGGCCATCCTGCGAAGGGCCTGCTCCTGTTCGTCCGTCAGCGCACATGCCCAAGAGAGATCGTGGTGGACAAGGTGAAGCGCCATCGTCGTCGCCTGTAAGGTTCCGGGCCTCATCGATAAGGTGCTGTCCACACCCATGCCGGCTCGACCGCCCCGCGAACCGGTCTTTCTCAATCGAGGATAGCAGTTCCGGTTGGGAACCGCGTGCAATGCCGCTAGTCTTGCCCAAGGGGGACATGGACGCCATCCCCTCGCTTGTGGTTGTCGCAAACCGCGAAGACATGACGGACAGGCGGCATGTCCCCCCGTCCGCCCGGAACATTGCGATGCGCCATGCAGTTCGGCGAGAGGTCTGAGACGGTTTTCCCTCAGGCACTCGCAGACGGTATCATGACCGCCCTCTCAGCAAACGCCATCTGAAGGATCATGCGCTACGCCCCGGAGACTCCTGGCTCACCGTGCATGGGATCCGATCAATCTGCGGACAACGCACGGCTCGGGGCGCCGCACAGCGATGACGAACCATGGTTGCGTCGGTCCGCAACCTGACATCGGCGTCGGCCACGGCCGACTACCTGCGCCGCGACGGCGGCTACTACACGGCGGGTGGCGCGGAGAGCGACGCAGGGCGGGCGAAGAACGCGGAACACCGCAACGGCAGCTTCTGGCACGGCAGGGGCGCGATGGCCCTGGGGCTGCGGCCCGACCTCCATGTCGCCGCCGGCAAGTTCGAGTCGCTGCTGGGCGGCCACGTGATCGGCACCGGCATCCGCCTTGGCCGCAAGCGCGACGGCAACCATGAGCACCGCCCGGGGCTTGACATCACCTTCTCGGCGCCGAAATCGGTGTCGCTGGCGGCCCTGTTGCCGACCAGGCGCCATCCCCATGGCGACCGCGGCGTGGTGCATGCCCATGACGAGGCGGTGAAGGCGACGCTGGACTGGATCGAGGGGAACCTTCTGGAGACCCGCGGCTGGGATCCCGCCACGCGAAAGCGGCCGCGGATCAAGGCGCCCCACATGGTCGCGGCGACCTTCCGCCATGTCGCGAGCCGCAATCTCGATCCCCAGCTCCACACCCATGCCGTGATCGCCAACATGACGCGCGATCCTGAGGGGCGCTGGCGCAGCATCGAGGCCACTCTGCTCCACCGCCATGCCCGGCAGATCGGCGCCTACTACCGTAACGAGCTGTCGAGGAGGCTGATGGAACGGGGCTATGACGTCCGTCCCGCCATGGCGGGACGGATACCGAGCTTCGAGATCGCGGGCTACGGCCGGAAGCTGCGGGGCGCGTTCTCGACGCGCAGGAGAGAGATCATGACCTACATGGCCGAGAGGGGCTGGGACCACAGCCAGGCCGCGGCGCAGATGGCGACGCTGGCGACGCGGCGGCGCAAGGACGAGCCGCTGAGGGTGATGCTGGAGACGGTCTGGGCGGAGCGGGCGCGTGATCTTGGCCTCGGCGCCGACCTCGCGGCAGCCCGTCCTCGCCGGCCGGTGCGGGCGGCCGAGGACCTGTCGGCCCTGGAGATCGTCGCCCGCACGGCGGAACGCCTCGAAGAGCGGCAATCGGTGTTTGCGGCGCACGATCTGGAAACCCTGGCGCTGGCGCATTCGCCGGGGCGCCATACGCTTGACGAGATCAGGCAGGCGGTCGGGCAACTGGTGAAGGATGGCCACCTGGTCGACGCCACGTTGCGGCGCGCCGACCGCGCCTTCGTCACCGACCGGACCCTGAAGGCGGAACGCGCGGTGATCGCCATGATGAAGGCCGGTCTCGGCGAGGCCGGGACGCTGGCCGGCGAGGGCGATGTCGCGGCGCGGCTGGCGGGATCGGATCTCACCGAGGGACAGTGCGACGCGGTGAGGGCCATTCTCCTTTCCGAGGACCGGACCATCGGCGTGCAGGGCCGCGCCGGGACTGGCAAGACCACCATGTTGCGTCAGGTCCGAGACCTGGCCGGGCAGCGACGGATCATCGGCCTTGCTCCCTCGGCTGCTGCGGCGCGCGTGCTGGAGCGCGAAGCGGGGATCCATGCCCGCACCCTGCAATGGTTCCTCACGCGTTGCCGGGCGGCCGACGCCGAGGACCCAGGTCCGGGCCTCGAGAAGCTGCGTGAGCTCTTTGCCGGGGCGGTCGTGGTGCTGGACGAGGCATCGATGGTGTCGACAGCGCAGATGCGTTCCCTCTTGCGTATCGCGCGGCATCTCGACATCGCGCGCCTGGTGCTGGTGGGCGATACCGGCCAGCTCCGCCCGGTCGATGCCGGCCAGCCGTTCCGACAGTTGCAGGAGGCCGGGATGACGACGGCGCGGATGAGCGACATCCGCCGCCAGCGCAGCCCGGATCTGAAGGCGGCGGTCCTGTCGGTCCTGGAGGGCGAACCCGGTGAGGCGGTCCGGTTGCTCGGCGCCGGCCTGGTCGAGGTCGATCATGACGACCTGGCGGAGAAAGCGGCGCGCGCCTGGCTGGAACTGGATCCCAACGCCCGCGCCCGCACCCTGCTCCTGGCGCCGACCCATGCCCTGCGCGCGGACATCAACCAGACGGTCCGCGAAGGCCTTGCGGCCGAAGGTGTGCTGCGCGGTCGGGTTCTGCAACTCGAACGCCTCGTCGGCCTTGGCATGACCCGCGCCGAGAAGGCGGACGTGCGCAATTACGGGGAAGGCGACGTGGTGGTGTTCCACCAGGACCTCGTGAACTACCGGGTGAAGGCCGACGACGCCTGCACGGTGACCGGTATCGAGGGCGACCATGTACTCCTTTCCCATCCCGACGGCACGGCCCGCCGGATCAGACCGGAAGGGAACATCCGCTACCGCCTGGAGGTCTACGAGACCCGCGCCATCGAACTCCAGGCCGGCGACCGGATCCGCTGGACGCGCAACGACAAGATGCGTTCCCTGGTGAACGGCGAGCAGGCCGAGATCGTGGCGATCACGAGCACCCGGGTGCGGGTGCGGACCGCCGATGGAAGCACGCTTTCGCTCAAACACGAGGACCCACAGCTGCGCCACATCGACCATGCCTGGAGTTCGACGGTTCACGGAGCGCAGGGCAGCACGGCCGACGGCGTCATCGCGGTTCTGGATTCCGGTCACGGTCTGCTGACCGATCAGGCGACCTTCTATGTCGAGATCAGCCGTGCCCGCGATCATGTCATGGTGCTGACCGACAACAGCGAACAGCTGATCGAGACGCTGGAAGCGAACACCGGGGAGAGGGCGACGGCGCTGGAGGCGGTCGGCGTCACGCCCGACGAGTTGCGGGCATCTCTCCCGGAGAAAACAATGCCACGGCGTCCGCGCGAGGAGACGGCGGCGCCTGAGGCACGACACGAAGACGCCGCCGGAGCGCTCGTGGCCGATGGCCAACCGCCGACGGAGGAGGCAGGCGGCCCGGACAACGGGGAAGGCGGGGAGGCCCGCGACCCTCGTCACGACATCGAGGCGGCCACCCGGCGCGATGCAGCGATCGAGGCGTTCGATGCCGCCTGGCGCTCGGCAGAGGGCGTCCCGACAGACCGGCCGCGCACCGGCGCTCCAGGCTACGACCGGCTGCTGGAGAGCGCCCGGGGCCTGCTGGAGGATCCGGATCTGCCAGCTGCGGTCCGGCAGCGCGCGGCGGCGCTCGTGGAGGCCGACACTGCCTGGCGCCTGACGGACGCCCGCATCGAAGAGCTGCACCGCGAAGCCGATCACCTTCTTCACGTGCACCGGGACCTGGTCGAAGCCGCCGGCGAGGCCTGCCCCGTGGTGGAGACGGCCGGCTACGCCGACTGGATCACGGCCGTCACGGCGATCGAGGCCGCCTGGCGGGAGATGAGCGACGACCGTGACGTCCGGCCTGTCCTTGCCGCCCGGCCGAAGATCTCCAGGGCGATCACGGCATGTCTCGGGACGTTCCGGGAAGCCCGGGCGTGTGACGACGCCTCAAGCCGGTTCGAGGCGCTGCGCCGGGCCGTCCACGAACGCGCCGCTGCCGGGAACACAATCGGGTTCCACGTCGACGGTCATGACGATCTCGTCCGGCAGGCACGGCTGCTGGCGGCGATGAAGAACGTGCCCGAGCACGTGCGCTCTTCCGCCCGCGAGGTGATCGCCCACGACAAGGACGCCCGGGATCGTCAGGACAGGGTTCTAGCGCTGGCCGCGGAAGCCGACAGGCTGCTCGACAGCCACTGCCGGCTGGCGGCTCGAGCTAACGCGCGGCCGGCGGCGGAACTGGCCGGCTGGCCGGCATGGCGGGAACGCTGGCTCAAGGCCCGGCGGCAGTGGCGGGCGATGTGTAAGAGGCCGGACCTGTGGCAACCCCATCTCGACCGGCACGCCGGAGATGTGAACGAGCGCCTTGAGCGCTGCGAACGGCGAGCCCTGACCGACGCAGCCTGGGCACGGTTCGCTGCGGCCCACCGCCGGATTCAGGCGTGGGCGCGTGCCGAGGAGCGGCTTCCCTTCGGCATGGCGGGCTGGCACGGGCTTGTCACGCAGGCAAGGGCACTTCTGGTGCGCGATGACCTTCCCGATGCCGCCGCGTTTGAGGCACGTGGTGTTCTGGCTAGCGATGCGGAAGGTCAGGCATGCCGGGAGGCCATCGGCCGGTTCCTCGATGACGCTCGCGGACACACCCGGCGCTGGCGCATCCTTGACGCCGAAGCGAGGGACCGCTCCCGCCATGGCCGCGACACCGTCATCACCGACCTTGAGGGCTACCGTCCGCTCGCCGCGTTCGTCCGCGAACTGGGCGCAACGGGCCGTGCCCTCTTGCGCGAAGAACGCTACCGTCCCCATCTAGACCAGGATCCCGCTGCCGCGAGACGCATCTCGCGGGCGCTGGACAAACTGGAACGACACAGGCCGTTCGACCGTTTCCTCGAGGTGACCAGGAACCTGAAGGCGCTGCGCCGTCGGGCGAGACGCGACGGCGTCCCGGCCTTTCATTCGGAAGGTTATGGCGCAGTGTTCGACGACGTGCGGGAGCTGGCCGGCGACCGCGATCTTCCCGCCGCAGCGCGACGCCGGCTCAAACCCGTCATCGAGGAGCATGCCGACTGCTCAGACGAATGTGCCCGGATAGAGGCGCGGGTGAAGGAGATGGTTGCCCTTGACCGGGAGCATCGCACGCTCGAGGACAAGGCTGGGCAGGAGAACGTGCCGGTCACCCTGCTGGACGAGTGGCCGCGATGGCAGCGGAAGGCCGAGACGTGGCATGACAAGGCGCAGGAGCTGCTGGATCTGGGTCGTTTCGTTCGGCACCTCTCTTGTCAGCCCGCCCTGCAGGAGCGAATCGAGGCCGGGCTCGCGGACGTGGCAGAGAGGCTCGCCGCCCCTGATCGTGACCGGATCCGCATCGCGGCCATGGTGCGCGAAGAAACCGCCCGGCTCCACGGCCGTCCGCCCGGTGGCGCGTTTACCATCGCCTGGCACGGGGACGAGCAGCTGGTCACCGGCGACCGGCTCCGGCGTCGACTGGCCCACGGCGGGTCCGTGCAGGAACTGGTGGTGGTGTGGCCGGGCGTGAGCGGCGGACGCGACCGGAAGGACGCGCTCCTCATTGAGCGCGTCGGCGCGCGGCGGAATGCCGACGGCTCATGGAAGGGAGTCGAACGCGTGGCACGCGCGGATCTGGCACGCGACCAGGTGCATCGCGCCACCTGGAGCGACGAGAGGCTGCGCGATGCGGTGGCGGCGCGCGAGCGGACCGCGCACGACGGCGTGCATCGCATCGCCTGCAACCGGAGTGTCGTCGCCGGCGACCGGCTCCGCTGGACCACGATGCCCGCTCCTCCCACCGGACATCCCGGCCACGACGGCATCGATCCCGGTGTTGCCGTCGAACCGCAGCACTGTGAAGGAGTCCTTCTCCGGATTGTCGCGGGCAAGACCCTGGCGGAGGATCTCTGCACCCTGCAGGTGCTGCGCGTCAACGGACGGGAACATGTCCACGAGGTGGAGATGGAGCGCCGCGAACTCTCCGGGCGCGGCTGCTACCGGGCGTCCTGGGATGATGAGAACGAGCGCACCGTCAGGATGCATGAACAGACTGAAGAACTGAGAGAGAGGCGGCGCATCCTCTACCGCAAGGGGCCACACTTGTCCATGTGACCATGTTCGGCGTCGGCCCGACGCTGGCGCGGCTTCCGCGCCCAGCCCTCGATCCACGTGGCGCGATCCTCACCGAACATCTCCCGAAGTTTGGTGCGCGCCTCGGTAGAACGGCCTTGCCGTGTCATCGCTCGAACGCGTTCCCGCAAGACATGCCGGACATCGTCCTCGAGTTGGGATAACGACTCCGGACTGCCCGAAAACGGCTGGGCCAGTCGCTCGATCGCCCCGGCGAGGTTGCGTTGTTCCCTTTCCTCAAGGACCAGTGGAATCGTCCTGCCCGGCAGCGGGTTCACGTCGAGGGCGCACTGTGTGAACCATGCCGAAGGCTTCATGCCGGCCCGTTCCGCGCCCTTGCAGACCATCTCCCATTCCTCGTCCTTGCAGGAGATCGAATGCGACATGCCTTCCTGCCGTCGGCGAGGCTTCCTCATCGTCCTTGCCCCGGTTCGGTCAGTCGCAGAAAGCGAATCACGTCACTCGTCAACACTCCAATCTTGTCCGTCTTCGTCTCGTCCAGCATGATGAGCCCGGCGCGCGCGATGGTCTTCATATCTTCGTAGAGCCGGCGTTGCTGGTCCTGCGGTATCACCAGCGCATGGCCGGACGGTTCAACCGGCTTGGTCCGTCCTTCCTCATCGGCCTTGAGACAGCACAGCACGCCGAAACGCGATACCGGCATATGCGCCCTTCGCGCACGCCTTTGGATCTTCTTCCATGTCCCGGGCGCACAATAGATGCAGTGTTGTCGCGCGCGCTTCATGGCGTCATCCCCGCAGCCCCTGACTGTCGAGCCATTCCTTGACCTCGGTGTCGATCTCTTCCCATGTCGTGCCCATGTCGGCCTCGTCGAAACGCATCTTCTCGATGCGCTCCAGCACCAGCACGGCGCGCGCCACCCTGTGCTGCACGGCGTACCATGATAGCGGCACCAGGAGACTCCGCACGACATGGTCCGAGATCGACAGGCCGTCTGCTGCGGCGCGCTCGCCGATACGTTGCCATTCGCTGTCGGTTGCCATCACGCAACGCGCCCTGCGCTTCTCGCCCTTCGGTCTTCCAGCCATGAGAAATCTCCTTCATCGTGAGTGAATGGTGTGCGAAACAGTCCCGATGGGTCCATGTAAAGGGACAATTATCGGTGCGTGAATTGGAATATACCCCCATGAAAGCCCAATGTCACCAAGTTGTATGGGAGTGACCGGCCACGAGCTCGTGGAAAGTCCGTTCATGTCATGTCCAGAGCCGATTGTCAGTCCAACGTGCCAGTCATGCCGGTCCTCGCAGCCTTCGATGAACCCGGCATATCCCCGGATGCCATAATCAGTCGAGAAACTCTCGCGCTTATATGGTCGTCTAGAAAATGTATACGTGGTTTGACTTTCAGCTAACGCTCGGTAAGATAAGCGGGAATCGAGAGACCATCCAATGTCTTGCTGTAGCAGTGCTTGGCGTTTTGGTAACTACAAGTTTGCTACACGTAGCTGATGGCGGTGATCTCGAGTTCGAGGTCGCCTGCCGGGCGCCGCCAGGTGACAGCGTCGCCCACTTCCGCGCCGATGAGCGCGCGGGCCAGGGGTGAGACCCAGCTCACCATGCCCTTGTCGATGTCGGCCTGGTTCTCGCCGACGATACGCCAGGTGTGATGTATGCCGTCTTCGTCCAGCACGTCGACCCGGGCGCCGAACGCCACCTTGCCGGCGGGTTGTCCGGCCGGATCCACCACCACCGCATGGTCGATCCGTCCCTCCACGTAGCGAAGATCGCGCCTGACATGGGCCAGCTGGTTGCGCCCGACCATGCTGGTCTGGTCAGCCCCCAGCAAATCGCGTTCCCGGCGCAGCCGGCCAAGCCAGTCCTCGAGCATGGCCATGCCTTCCGGCGTGACATAGTTGGGGATCGGCTCCTGGGGGAGTTCGGGCAGGACGTCGACGACGCTGTCGGCGTCCGGCTCCCGGACAAAGGCGCGACTCATGACACCCCACCCCCTCACATCACCTGTGGAAACGATCCGGCCTGAATGCGCCGAGGTCAAGGCCGGGATCACGGCCCGCCACGAGGTTCGCCATAACCTCGCCACTGCGCGCCGCGAGAGTCAGGCCGAGGTGCTGGTGCCCGAAATTGAACCATGTGTTCACCAGTCCGGCGACCTTGCCAAGCGCGGGAAGGTAATCGGGCAGGGTCGGCCTGCGACCCATCCATCGGGTGATCTTCGCCGAAGGCTCAGGATCGAAGTTGCGCAGGAGACCGCGCCCCCTTTCGACCAGCATGTCGGCGCGAGCATAATCGGCGGGGGCATCGATACCGGCCATCTCGACACTGCCGGCAAGGCGAAGCCCCTCGTCCATCTGGTTCACGCCAAAACCCTTTTCACCATGAATGAGCGGCAGGCGCAGGCCGCTGTCGGTGCCGTGGAAAACGGTATGGTATCCCCGCTCGGTATCGAGCAGGACACGGATGCCAAGCATCTTTGCAAGTCGTCCCGACCACGCCCCTGCAGACACCACCAGACGGTCCACCTTCCTGTCTCCCGCAGTGGTCCGCAGTGTCCGCACGCGGCCGTCGCTTACCTCGATACCTGTCACCGTCGCTGTCTCGACCACACCTCCGGCGGCAAACACGCCGTCGGCAATCGCCCGGGTGAGCCGATAGGGATTGACCGTGTGGTTGACCCTGGGAAGGAAGGTTGCGGCTGTCACGGCGTCGGAGAGGCGGGGCTCGCTCTGGCGCACTTCGGCACCGCTGAGTTCGCTGAATTCGGCGCCGAGCTGACGCAGGATGGCGCGCTCCGCGGCCGCCGAGGCAAATCCGCGTTCCGTTTCGTAAACGATGGCGAGTCCACGCTTGCGGATCAGCGCCGCTCCTTGCGTTCCGTCAACAAGCCGATCCCAGGATGCCACGGCGCCGTCGAGCAGGGCATGAAAAGCACGGGCATTGTGAAGCCGCTCCCTGGCCCGGGCGCTTTTCATGAACACGAGGAGCCAGGGCATCAGTGCCGGCAGGTAGCTCCAGCGGATGTGAAGGCTGCTCTTGCGATCCATCAGCATCCGGGGCAGCCCCCGGACAACCTGTGATGACGGCAGCGGCACTGCCGACGTTGCATCGCAGATCATGCCTGCATTGCCGAAAGAACAGTTCTCGCCGGGTCCGTCGCGATCGATCACCGTCACATCGAACCCGTCGCGGACAAGGCAAAGAGCCGTTGCCACGCCGACAACACCGGCGCCGATGACCGTCACATGGCCGCGATCACCCATGGAACCCTCCCTGGTACGCCGATGGCGCTGGCGAAGTGAGAATGTACGCCCCGTCACATTCCACGATAGCAGGTGGAAACGCTCCCGGAAAACAAGGGCGGGTCCGCACCGGTCTCCGCCGCTTGAGGCGTCCGGATGCGATCATGGTAGGGTGCGCAGCAAATCGGAGGCGTTTCCTTGACACTCGATGTCATTGATCAGGCGGTCATCAGCCAGGGCATCATCGCGGCGGCACGCGAAATGGGCTCGAAGCTCGTGCGCTCGGCCTTTTCCACGGTCGTCCGCGAGGCGGCCGATGCCTCCGCCGCGCTGCTCGACCCGGGGGGACGGATCGTCGCCCAGGCCGAAATGATTCCCATGCACCTCGGCTCGATGGCGGCAACACTCGAGGCCTGCGTCAGGCACCATCCGCCCGAAGATCTCCGCGAAGGCGATTTCTACCTGTCGAACGACCCCTACGAAGGCGGTCAGCATCTGCCCGACGTCTACATCTTCTCACCCGTCTTCTTCTCCGGGCGTCTCATCGGTTTTGCCGCATCGGTGGCCCATCATCTCGAAATGGGTGGTGCGGCAGCGGGAATCGTGGCGAATGCCACCGATATCTACCAGGAAGGCCTGCGCCTCCCGCCTTCGTGCTGGAATCTGCAGCGCCACTGGCATGGCGGACCGCTGCAGCGCCTTGTGGCCGCCAACATCCGCGTGCCCCGGCTCACCATCGGTGATTTCAATGCCCAGTTCGCCGCAAACGCCCTGGGAGCCGAACGCCTCATCGACCTGGCCACCAGGTACGGAACGGACCGGCTCGGCGAAGCGATGAAGGAGCTCATCGCCTATTCCGAGCGGCGCATGAGAAGGGAGATCGCGGCCCTTCCCGACGGCACGTGGCACGGGGAAGACGCGGTCGATGACGACGGCATCCATGACGAGCCACTGCCCGTGCGCGTGGCCATCACCATTGACGGCGACCAAATCGAGGCGGACTTTGCCGGAACGGCGGGTCAGGTGACGCGCAATCTCAACAGCCCGCTTTCCTCGACCGCATCGGCCACCTATGCGGCGATCAAGGCGACACTCACCAGCCCCGATATTCCCTTCAACCATGGCATGACACAGCCCGTGACTCTCCGCGTGCCCTATCCCAGCCTGCTCAATCCGCAGCCGCCGGCGCCGGTGCATGCCCGCATGGAAGCCTGCTACAGGGTGTTCAATGCCGTCATGAAGGCTCTTGCCGGCGCCGTTCCGGAGCGGGTCATCGCCTGCGGCTATGACACCACCACGGCGCTCACCATGACGCGCTTCGACGGCCGTCACTACGAGGTTGTCACGGAGGTTCTCGGTGGCGGCTATGGCGCATCGGCGAACAGCGATGGTGAAAGCGCGCTCAGCAGCCCGTTGGCCAACTGCACCAACACGCCGGTCGAGGCCCTGGATCTCGACTACTCCTTCTTCCGCCTGCGCGCCTGGGCCTTGTGCACAGACAGCGGCGGGGCCGGGCGCCACCGGGGCGGTCTGGGGTACGACCGGGTGTACGAGGTCCTCGAACCAGGCAGCACACTGACGCTCTATGCCGACAGATTCCGCCTGGCGCCGGCCGGTCTCTTCGGAGGCCACGAAGGAACGCGGGCGTCGTGCCGCGTCGAACGCAACGGCAGGATCATCGACGTGGCGAGCAAGGACATGATGCCGCTCGAGGTCGGCGACGTCGTGACCATACGCACCGGTGGCGGCGCCGGGTACGGCGCCCCCGATGGACGGGATCCGGACATGGTCGACGACGATCTCGGGGAAGGCTATGTCAGTATCCACCGTGCACGGCGCCATCACGCCTGGCATGGTGCGGCGATGGAAGGGAGATGAGAGTCGTGTCACTCGATCCGGTGGACTATGCGGTCATCAGCCAGGGCATCATCGCGGCGGCGAGGGAAATGGGCGCCAAGCTCATCCGCAGCGCCTACTCGACGATCGTCAGGGAAGCGCAGGACGCCTCGGCGGCGCTGCTCGACCGGGATGGAAATGTCATCGCCCAGGCCGAACTCATCCCCATGCAACTCGGTCCGATGAAGATGACCTTCGGTCCCTGCGCCGCAACGCACCCGGTCGATTCCCTCGAACCGGGCGATTTCTACATCACAAATGATCCCTTCAACGGCGGTCAGCACCTTCCCGATGTCTTCATCTTTTCGCCCATCTTCTTCGAGAGCCGGATTATCGGCTTCGGTGCCTCGGTGGCACACCATCTCGATCTAGGCGGTGGCGCCCCGGGACTGAACGCCGATGCCTCGGACATCTACCAGGAAGGCCTGCAGATCCCTCCATCGTGCTACAACATGGAGCGCGACTGGAACGGTGGCCGTTTCGAGCGCCTCGTGGCGGCGAACATCCGCGTGCCCCAGCTCACGATCGGCGATTTCAATGCACAGTTTGCAGCCAACGCCATCGGTGGCCTGCGCCTGAGGGAACTGGCCGCGAAGTTCGGCGCAAAGACCGTCATCGAAACCATGGCGGAACTGCTCGACTACTCGGAACGCCGGGTCAGGGCATCGATCGCCACCATCCCCGACGGCACCTACGAGGGAGAGGATGCGGTGGATGACGACGGGATCGACGACCGGCCGCTGCCCGTAAAGGCTCAGGTGACTGTGGAGGGCGATCACCTCGACATCTCCTTTGAAGGCACGTCGCCCCAGGTGGCGCGCAATCTCAACTGCCCCTTCTCCTCCACGGTCTCGGCTGCGCTTGCCTGCGTCAAGTCGGTGCTGACAAGCTCCGACGTCCCCTTCAACGAAGGGGTAAAGAGACCTTTCAACATCACCGCTCCCTATGGGTCCCTGCTCAATCCGAAGCCCCCAGCGCCAGTCCGGGCGCGCATGGAACCGGCCTATCGCGTGTTCAATGCGGTGATGAAGGCCCTGGCGGCGGCTGCCCCCGACCGCGTGATCGCCTGCGGGTTCGACACGACTGTCGTCTTCGCTCTTTCCCGCCTCACGGACAGCGGTTACAGGGTGTACGTGGAGATCTTCGGCGGCGGCTACGGAGCGTCTTCGGAGGCCGACGGCTGCGACGCCATCGACAGCCCCTTGTCGAACTGTTCAAACACGCCCGTCGAGGCTCTCGACATGGAATACGACTACTTCCGGGTTATCGACTACGCGCTGCTTTCCGACTCCGCGGGCGCCGGCCGCTGCCGGGGCGGACTGGGATTCACTCGCGCCTACGAGATCACCCGCGACGATGTCATCTTTGCCATCTATGCCGATCGTTTCCGCATCGCCCCGGCGGGGCTCTTTGGTGGCGGGGACGGTGTCCCCGGTTCGTGCCACGTGCTGCGCGACGGAGAGGTCATACCGGTCAACTCCAAGGCCGGGATGACCTTGCAAAAGGGGGATGTCCTCGCCGTTCATACCGGCGGTGGCGGCGGATACGGCACGCCCGGCGACCGTTCCCTGGAGGCGATCAGGCATGACCTTGCCGAAGGGCTGGCCACCCCGGGACGTGTCGCGGTGGATTATCCCCACGCCCATGCCAACCCTTAATGACAGGTGCGTCCGGCACCATGCCTGAAGGCAAGCCCATGTCGATGAAACCCGTGGCGGAGACCGGCCGCCGGATAGAGCAGCGTATCGCCCGCATGCCGGCGACGGCCGACGATATCGTCGCCGCCACCTGCTAGATGTGTGCCTGCCGCTGCGGCATACGCGTTCACCTCAAGGATGGACAGCTGGTGGGCAGCGCGGTTCGGGACACCGAACTGTGCCGCGCCGCCATCACGGCAGGATTTCTGATTCCCCTCGCCCTGCTGCTCGCCGCTGCCGCCAGCGCTGTTCCCATGATCCTGGTGGCACTTTCTGCCTGGCAGGCATCATGATTGAACGCTGGCTCTTATTCTCTGAAGCGCGCCACAAGGTCGCTCACTATCTCCGGCGGGGGTGACGAGGTAGCGGCCTGCGACATTGTCGACGGCCGGAATTCGCCCGAGGCCGGCAAGCTCCCGGTCGAGGGCTACGGCCATGCCAACCAGCGGACCAGGGAGATCGTCGACCCTGCCATGTCGGAATCGATGGGCCTTGACGGGGACGTCAAGCCCGCCGAGTGAGTGGCAGGATCAGGCCCCTTCGAATGCACCTTCGCGGCGAATGGCGTGTGCCACCTGGCGATGGAAATGGATCGTTCCCCGGTCCCAGTGGGGCGCCAGGCGGCCACCATCGTAGGCCGCGCAGGCACGGCCTTCCTGGAGGCGCAGGCAGATGTCCTTGTCCTCGTCGTTAAGTTCCACCCATTCCTGGAAGAGGGCATCCCTCGCTTCGGCGTGTTCGGCTGCGCAGGCTGCATCGCCGACGTAATAGAACCACATGCGCATGATGGTGCGGTTGGCGGCTACCGGTTCGAAGAGAACCGCCTGGAGACTGCCCGGATAGACGTTGACCGCGAAGTTCGGAAACAGCACGGCATAGCGGGTGCTCGATTCCAGGTCGGTATCGATTCCCTCCTGCGACGGCAGGCCGGGGCCCGAGTCGTCGACCGCGATACCCCTGCCGCCGCCCGTGAAGGCATAGCCGTTCAGCAGGTGGCAACCACTCTCGCGCATGGATTGCCGGGTTTGCGGACTCATCATTCGGTCGAGGGCCGGGTGAACGGAGAACACGTGGTAGAAGTCGCAGTAGTTTTCCACCGCGAGTTTCCAGTTGCAGGCGAACTCCACGGCCATGGTCTGATCCGAACGGCGGAACTGCGCGATGTCATAGCCGTTGAAGTGTTCCTCCACCGGGGCCATGAAGCTGCCGAACTCGGGGGCCTTGCCGTCGATGTTGACGAACACCCAGTCATGCCACTGCCGGCACGGAATGGCGAAGAGACGGACATCCTCATCGGCCATGTCGCAGGCCTTCTGGTGGCGGCCATGGCCATGGTAGTGGGGACGCCCCTTGAGGGCGCCGTCGAGACCATAGGACCAGGCATGGTAGGGACAGGTGAGAACGGTCCTTGAGCACCGGGATTCTGTCACAAGCCTGGCGCCGCGATGCGGGCAGACATTGTGGAAGGCACGCACCTCGTGGTCGTGTCCGCGCGCCAGGATCAATGGATGGCCGGCAATCTCCACCGACAGGACGTCGCCGGGATTGGCGAGCGTGCTCGCCGGCGCTGCAAAGGACCAGGTCCTCGAAAACAGGCGGGCCTTCTCGAGTGCGTGAAAGCGGCTGTCCGTGAAGGCGGCATTGGGCAGGCCCCTCGCCCGCGACGTGTCCCGCCCAAGCTGCTCCAGCACCTGATCCGAGACCGCTTGCCATACACCGCCGGTTTCCGGAAACGCGATGGCATTCATGACCTTCACTCCTCCCGCTCCCGGCATGGTATCGCCAGTCGCATCCATTTGGAAAGTCAACGAAGGGCGGATGCACCGCCTCCCCTCCTCTCGATGTCCACCCGCTGTGTCGCTAGCTTGCAACCGTGACCGACATCGTGGACCATCGATGAGGAACCTGGATGTTGCGCTGCGGGACCCAGAATCGCAGGGCGTGACGAGCCATCAACAGGTTCCCTCCGGACTGGACAGGCTGATTCACATTCCGGCTTCATCATCATGACGACAAACAATCCGAAATCAATGTCCGTACAGCTGGAATTCGATTTTCCACCACCGCCGGTGTCATCGAGCTCTCCGATGGTCCCGGCCCGCATGGTTAACGAGTTTGTCTACTGTCCCCGTCTTGCTTACCTGATGTGGGCCCAATCCGAATGGGCCGAATCTGCCGAAACGATTGAAGGTCAAAGGGCCCACACCCGGGTTAACCGGCCTGGCCGACCTCTACCATCTCCAGACGCCATGAATGAAGAGGCAGACAGCGATGAAACCCCGGTTGTCAGCAGGTCCGTCACTCTTTCATCCGCTACGCTGGGCCTTGTCGCGAAACTCGACATCGCCGAGGCAAGGAAGGGATTCGTCACACCGATCGAATACAAGCGCGGCAAGCGCCCGCATGTAGCAAGAGGCGCCTATGAACCAGAGCGAATTCAGGTTTGCCTCCAGGGCCTCCTTCTGGAGGAACACGGATATCGCGTTGAGGAGGGCATAATATTCTTTGCCGGGAGCAAGGAGCGTGTGCGGGTTACTCTGGACGAGGAATTGCGGTCGGCCGCGCGGCGCGCCATCAATGACCTCAGAAACACGGTTGCGCAGAACCGTCTCCCACCACCGTTGAAGGACAGCCCGAAGTGCCCGCGTTGTGCCTTGGTGAGCGTGTGCCTGCCCGATGAGATACAGATGCTTCTCGGTTCCGACCTTGCGCCACGGCAGATCGCTGTTCCGCGCGATACGGCTCTCCCGCTGATCGTTCAGTCCCAGCACGCGCGCATTTCGAAGGATGGAGAAACCCTCAAGATCATCGACGAGGAACAGGGAGAGAAGCGCGTACGGCTTATCGATGTTTCCGACATTGCACTTTTCGGCAATATCTATCTCACCACGCCGGCGCTTTCCGCCTTGTTCGAGCGCGAGATACCGGTGACCTATCATAGCCACGGTGGCTGGTTCAGGGGCGTGGCTCACGGCATCGGCCACCGGAATGTCGAGGTGCGCACCGCGCAGTACAGGATGAGTTTCGACGATCCAGCGTGCCTAAGATTTGCGCGATCGCTGGTCGCCGCCAAGATTACAAACCAGCGCACAATCTTCCGCAGGAACTGGAAGGGTGAGGCCGACGACCGGCAGACGCTTCTCAATACCTTGAAGATGTCGTCACGCAGGTCGGCCCATGCCACCTCAACCGAGGCATTGCTCGGAGTTGAAGGGACAGCGGCGGCGGCCTATTTCAGCGCATTCAACGGCCTGCTTCATCCGCCGCCAAGAGATGCGGAAATAGGCACATTCCAATTCGAAAAGAGGAACCGCAGACCTCCGAGTGATCCGGTGAATGCTCTCCTTTCCTTCGGTTACGCCATGCTGACACGCCATCTGACGGTGGCAGTTGCATCGGTCGGCCTCGATCCCTACCGGGGGTTCTTTCATGCACCGAGATACGGTCGTCCCTCTCTCGCACTGGATCTCATGGAGCCCTTCCGGCCGATCATTACCGACAGCGTCGTGGTCAGCGCCATCAACAATGGCGAAATCGGTGCGACTGACTTCGTCACCGGGGTAACAGGGACAGCCCTGACGCAGAGCGGGCGCAGGCGATTCATCAAGGCATTCGAACGCCGGCTCAACCAGGAGGCGACACATCCGGTTTTCGGCTACCGGTTGAGCATGCGGCGCATGCTCCTGGTGCAGGTCCGACTGCTGTGTCGATTCTTGTTGGGCGAAATACCCGACTACCCACACTATCTTCCCCGATGACTGAAGAACGCCTCTATCTTGTGACCTACGACATCAGCAGTCCTCGGCGCTGGCGCCGGGTCTTCAAACTGATGCAAGGTTATGGGGAATGGCTCCAGCTCTCTGTTTTCCAGTGCCGCTTGACGCGCCTTCGCCGGGCAGAACTGGAATCCCGATTGCGTGCGCTCATCAAGCAGGGCAACGACCACGTGCTAATCGTTGACGTCGGTTCAGCCGACAAGGTCAAGCTGGGTGTGGAGAGCCTCGGCAAGACCTTTGAGACCATTGAACGAGACTCGGTCGTCATATAGATTAAGTCTGCCTGTGGGAATCGAGGAGTCCAGTGGCGCTCACAACACAGGACACCTCTCGAATCCCACCAACCTCATGATTTCGCAAAACTGTTTGACATCGTGAACACCACTCCATGCAAGAGCACAGTCCATGGAACCGTTGTTTCCGGGCATCGCTCGAAAGTCCGGCAATCCAATCAGTGATTTCATCAACTTGCCAAGCAGCTATTTCCGGGGCCAACAGGCCCCGGCCTCATTGAAGCCGGATCATCCGGATTGTTGTCGAGAGCGTCCTTCCAGAATTTCCGGGGCCAACAGGCCCCGGCCTCATTGAAGCAGCGAAGTCTAGTGCAATGGATCGAGGGTCACAAGTCAATTTCCGGGGCCAACAGGCCCCGGCCTCATTGAAGCGAGTCCAGCGGCGGCAGACCGGTCTTGAGAATTCGGAATTTCCGGGGCCAACAGGCCCCGGCCTCATTGAAGCTGGTGAAGCGAAGCCGGGGATTATCGAATATTATGAGATTTCCGGGGCCAACAGGCCCCGGCCTCATTGAAGCTGTCTCACGGAGAGGATCACGTCCGGCCGAAGCCTATTTCCGGGGCCAACAGGCCCCGGCCTCATTGAAGCACAAGGTCTGCGTACTGGCCGAATTCTTCAGGGAAGATTTCCGGGGCCAACAGGCCCCGGCCTCATTGAAGCGTGAACTTCATGGCCTTCTGGGCCTTCAGCGCACGGATTTCCGGGGCCAATAGGCCCCGGCCTCATTGAAGCGCGTAACTGACAGCCTTGCGGATCTCCACGGTGGCAATTTCCGGGGCCAACAGGCCCCGGCCTCATTGAAGCGGCACCACTCGAGAGCGCTGCAGCCGTACATTGGAGGATTTCTGCAGTAGCGCCCGCACACTGACCGAATCGGGCAACACCTGCGAGAAGACGACGCACCAGCGCAATTGGGACGAAACGTGGAAACTGAGACCGTTCGGTCGCCGTGTCACAGCTGAGGGAGCGTCGATCGAGATAGTAGTTCACGAGGCGTCCGTTCAGGATCGGGACTGCGCGCCGGAGGTACTCCTCAAGATGCTGGAGAAGGCGCCGCAGGTCGCGACACTGTGAGCGGATGGCGGCTATCAGGGGCCGAAGCTAGCTTCCCGGCTTGAGGAACTGGGGATTGGTACGTTTCTCAACATCGTGCACAAACCCAAGGTTATCAAGTGATTTGCAGTACTGTATCACCCGTTGAGTCGTCGAGCGGATCTTCACCCGTATGTCGCGATAACCTGCGCAAACCCCAGCCGTAGCATTGACACTGTCTTGGCCGGCATACGAAGAAGCGGTAGAGAGCTTCATCAACTTGGTCCAGAAACCGACAAGACGACAGAATTAGTTCACCTCGGAAATCGTGATTTCCAATGCTCCATCCGGCTGGATCAGGCAACGCGCTCGATATTCGAGCTCAAGACCGAAGCTGTTCTTCGCGGAGAATTCTTGGATCAACGTGCGACTTCCGTTGTTGTGGACCGTGGTGGCATATCCGATGAAATGGTGAACGTCGAGGGTCGATGGATGCACCACTCTCTCGGTGATGGCGCGTTCGCAAGCCCGGCGGGATACTGCTTCCGGGTAGGCTTCGGGAACCGCAAGGGTTCTGCCGGTATTGACTTCGTCCGGGGTGAACCAGACATTGAAAGGCGGTCCGCCGTTCCTGGCGTTACAGGTGACGTAGTAGGCGCCTTGTCGAGAACCGCTGCGGTATCCGGTGGTGATCTCGGCGCAGTTGGCCTCGTGCTGCAGGACCTGGAGCGCACCGCGCCTCAGGATTTGCTTTTCCGCATCCGAAAATTCAGCTTCGCCGTCAATATCCCAGAGCAAGCCGATCTTCATGTCGTCAGAGGCATCACTTGCGACAAATCTCTTGTGAACCCAGCCGGTTTCCCACTTGACCGGGCTGCCGTTGGCCTTAACGATTCGCGCTCTCAGCCATTCGGTTGTTTCGCAGAGACCCTCGAGAACCATGGATGGCCAAAGGGTGCGGTGCTGGGTGCTGCCATGTATGTCGGTCGCCTTCTGATTGACTACGCGAGCGTGTTCGATGCCCGGTCCCATTCGAAAGTTGACGTCGCTTCCCTTGACGTAGAAGGACCCTGTGATTGGTGAACCGTGATCGCATTTCGCGGCAGCGCGATCGGATTGCTCGGGCTCTGAGTGGGTCGAGGTCGCTGTACCGACCTGTTCCTCGGGGCCGAAAATGAAGACGATGAGAATCAACAAGCCGACAATGAAGACGATGCCCGTCAGGAGTTTCATCGCGCCCCTGCATGGTCATCGCAGTGCGGGCGGAACGGCCGGGCGTGCCAGGATGACCACGCTGATCCGAAGAAGTGGTTCACAGTTTCATCACTCCCAAAGGGACTTGGCAGGTACGAGTCTGGAGAGGGAACTTTCGGTCAGCATGTTCCACGTGGGAGTTCCCCTTCCAGGAAGGCTCTGGCGCATTGGTAGTGCCAATTCGTGAATGGGTCGCCGAATCTTCGAAGCGTGCAGCCCGGCGCCACGGCGCCGCTTCCTGCGTAGAACACGATCCTATGGCCCTTCGCATTGGTGGTCAGTCTGCAGAACAAGGGGATGTAGTCGCGACCGCCGAAGAACACGAGAGGGTCGGCGATGTCCGAAGGGAGTTCGAAATCGTCGTAGATATCCCGGTGGCCTCGCCTCTTGAACGGCTCGACGTTCCTGGCCTTGCTGAACGTGATGTTATAATTGGGGGTCAGGTGATCTGCACGGACCAGCCCCCAGCCGGCCGAGAGGATATAGAGGCGCTCGGGACCGATGCTCTCGGCAAGCATCTCGTATGTCGGGTTGCTGTAGAGCCGCCAGGCCGGGAGCAGTCCGAGGGAATTGCCGCCCGGCGCGGCGTTGTATTGCTTGAGAACACTTCGCCAGGAGGCTCCCCTGTCGGACATGTCGTCCGGCCTTGCATGGATCCGGCTTTCGTCGGATCGCACGGAATTGGGCTGCGCGACGAACATGACGTTTCGGTTATCGAGTGTGCGAAGATGTCCCGCATGGCGCTGTTTCCGAGCAGCGCATTGAATGACGACGATCATTGGGTTGGCTCCGCTCGGCTGATCATATCTGCCAACGTGTCGAGGAAAGCCGGATCGTAGCGTTCTGTCACATGGTTCGAGTTCCAGAGGCCGGAGTCTCGCACCTTCTGGCGGCTGCAATGAAGGCCGAGCCATGACGGGGACGGAGGATCGATGGGCTGCCTGGCGCAATTGCTGAGAAGGGCGATCGCGTTTCTCTCGATGTATCCGCGCAGACTGGTGGGTCCCGGCTCGTCCGCGACGGCGAGCCAGAGAAAGGGCATCTCGCCGATGACCTTGCTGACGGCCATTTCGAGGGGCCGCTCACTTTCCCTGACCTCGCGCGAAGCGACGCCGCGCCGGTTGTCCCAGGTCGAACAGTCGAGGCCGCCCTTCTCGATCAGGGCCGTGCCGACGGTCAGCCTGAAAATAGATCCCCGGTGATTGCCGCCACCAGAGTGTACCTGCCCCTTGTGCTGCGAAAGGCGGTTCCACAGCGTGGTGCCGGAGCCCTCCTTCAAGGCGTGAGTGCCGACTCGGATGATCCGCGGTCCGACACCGCTGTCGGTGCGGGTCTCGCCGGGCTCTCTGAAGAGATAGATACCGCGTTTTGGCCACGACATTCGTCCGGAGCAATCGGCCAGTCGGCGCGCTCCCGCCAAACGCTCATCGAGGGTGTCCAACAGGCGGTAGAAACGCTTCACATGGTCAAGACGCAACATGGTCGGGCTGTGTTACCTGTCCGTGCTTCTGAGTATTTAACCGAAAACGTGCGTGGCCTTTCTCAAGGCCCTGTTCGAGTGATGGAGCGGATGGGTTGCGAGGGCTGGCGAATACGGTCATCTATTCATTTGGCTTCCGGATGCTGCGTGGGCGAACAGTCCACCACCCCTGTGCGCGGTTCGGCCAAGAAGCAGGGGACCAGCTTGGACAGTAGCGAAGGTGATGCGCAGGCGGCCAGAGAGAGCACCTCTTGGGCCACGATGTACTGACAGAACCTCTACAGTTTCCGGTACCGGCCAAGCACGACGGCAGAGTTCCGTTAGAACATCGGACGTCAACGCCTGTTTGTCGGTGAGGCGGCGACGGTAGCGGGTGAGCTGGTAGTCGGCGACACTTTCCCAGACGCGAGCCGGGGCGAACAAGGGGTCATGGTCTGAGTCAGGTGCGGATGGAGCGATGGCGAGGCGTCCAGCGTTGCCTGCGAGGAGAGTGTCCATGCCTTCCAGTGCTTGTTCCACTAGATCATGTTGCTCGCTCACTTCTCGCCAACTCGCGCCGTGGCGCTGCAACCAATTTGGGGCAACGTAGAGAAAGCGTCTGCGAGGAAGATCGACAGCAACAGCCATGTGGCGATGGAACCCGCTTCGGGCAGGGCGACCGTCTTCCTGGTGTCCGGTTACGTATGAAGGAATTGCCTGACCTCGCGGCAGGAAGTCTCGTACGCGGGCAATCAATGCGCGGCGTGCGGCGCGGGCGACAAGAGGAGGCTCGGCGGTGTCGGTGAGCCCTTCCCGAATGGTGAACTCCAAAACTCCAGGCATCGGATCGTCGGGCTGCAAGAGCCCGAGTCCAAGATAACGTCCGTCGCCGAGCACAAGCGGACCGGAAATCGGTACCGCGAACGAAATGGAGGCGTGCCACAACGCCGACTTTGGAAAGCGCGTGCCAGCGGCGAACGGTTCAGCCCGCTTGCCTGCGGTGTCGTACGGCTCGCGCTGCACACGCACAGCAATCGGCGCGGTGTTGATTCCTGCATGGCGCAAGGCCTGATACAGGGCATGCTCGGCACGTGCCTCTTCGCGAACCCGTTCGGCACCGCCCTTCACTTCGGTATCAGGGCGCGCAGGGTCGATGCGTCGACGGCGCGCCGACAGCAATGCGAGCGGGGTCACGCTTTGCCAGCGCCGACCGAAATGCTCGTAGCGATTCACCATGCTGTCGTCGCTGCCGGGTTGCAGTTCGCAAAGCACCAAGCCGTCATCGTCCGCCCAGGCGACCTGTGCGAACGCCCAGGCGAGATCCTCTGACCGCAGGGGACAGGACTGCGGCACATAGACGGCAAGTCTGCGGATCATCATGTCGGCATGGGGATGGCCGGTCGAGGGGATGGGCACAATCCGTACGCGCGTCGTCTTGTCCGCGTCCGTCGCGTCGCGACCGACCAGGTGGCGCTCGATTTCGGCCCGAAGGGAGGGGGCCGCCTTGGAAAGCCGGTTGGCTACCTGATCGCGAACCTCTGTGACAAGTTGTGCAGCCTCGGCCAGCCGGCGGACGGCAAAAGCCGATTTGGCGTCCGCCTCTCGCAGTTCAAAGACGAGACGAAGGGGCGGTGCATCGTAAGCGACTTTGGTCAGGAGTGGCTTCGGAGCCTGAACGAAAACGCGGAGGGGCTTGCGATTCGTGCCACCGGCGCGGAAGCGGCTGCGTATTCCGGCAAAACGGGCTGTGAGACTAAGGCGAGATCCCGGTCTGGGGCAGAGTAGTTCGCAACCGGACCCGTTGCCCACTGAAGGTCGGAAGACAATTCCTCGATGGTCGACAAGTTGCTGCTCCGCATTGGCTCCGTCGACCACGGCGGCTTCGGCCCAAGCCATATCAATTCCGCGTCCCAATTGGTACAGGCGTTCCGCTGCCTCGCAAAGCGCCTTCGCGTGTGTCACCTGGCCTGCGATCGGCCAGCAATAGAGGACCGGTGTTTCCACATCGAACAGCAGGGGGCGGACGAACTTTCGGTCGCGAACCGAGGCTGTCGCCTTGTCGATATCGGATGCGTCCTTCTTCGAGAGCGCCGCGTCGAGATCGTTGTTGGGTACGAAGCCGACATAGCCCTGACCGGGCACGGCGCGCGGCGCGGCGATTGCCGGATGCGGCAACTCTTCCAGCCAGTCGAGAGCTGCCTCTGTAGTCTGCAGCACATGTGCGCCCCGTGCCGCACCCGCCATCAGTGCCTGGAAGAGCCGGGCGGGGCTGGGAGGCCAGCCGTCCGAGCCGTGATAACGCCCTTCGTGGAATCTGACAGAGACGACAAGCGCCTGTTCCATTGCCTAACGCTACCGGCTCGTGTCGGACTTGGCGCGTGCCTTCTCGAACTTGATCGTGCGGTCCGCTCCGACGCCGAAAGCGGAGGCCGCTTCGGTCGCGAACGCCAAGACATCGTCATTGCCCAATGTGACTTCCTCGCGTGTGCCGTCGCGAGCGACCGCCACCCACGCTGGCGGTGCGTCCGGGTTGGGGGTGATAAGGCAGCCTTGCCGAAGAAATCCGTCAATCGGCGCGGCCGCGGCAACCAACGCCAGACCGAGGACATAGCGGCGCAACGACGGGCCGTTGTCGCCTCCGAGGCGGCGCAGGGCAATGAGGTTGACGGTGACGTCGCGACGAAGCTCACCATGAACCACAATTCCACCGTGATCGCCCGTCGCCGGGACATGCACGAATCCGCGTTGCGCGAGTGGGCTTTTCTGGTTGCCCTCCTGCTTCTTCTGTTCCGCCTCACTGAACACTTCCAGCTCGGAGTAGTCGACCGGAGGCGTGTATTGGGCCGAGCGCGTCAGGGTGTCGACATCCCAAGCGCGAACGACCGACTGGACGATTCGCGGCAGCTTTGCCTGCGTGTCGCGCGAATCCCAGACGCCAAACACGAGAGAAGTTGGCGCCAATCGCGCGATGGCGATGGCGTCTCCGGTGTCGAGATAGGTTCGGAACGCGGAATTGACCTCCTCGGCGAGCGCAGTGGATCGGATGAGCGCGTCGCCCAACCGGTGCCCTGCTTCGAGTATCGAAATGGACCTGTCGTTTCCGTAAGTGATGGTTACCTGCGGCACCAAGGCGGCATAGGGGTTCTGCGGTGCGCCGTTGGCCCCGGCCTTGAACAGCGGCTCCATGCGATTGGCCTGAGCGCCGACGCTATCGATTGTCGCGACCTTGGTGCCATCGGACAAGCGATCAATGTTATAGCCGATGTCGGCGTAGGTAGGCGGGAAAATCACCGCGTCGGCGCCCTCGACGGGCAGAAGAATCTGCCGCAGTGTCAGCGCGACCGGCCCATCGGAAGCGTTGGCGCAGCGCTCGGCGAAGGTATTGTCGAATTGGGTCATGACGGCAGGGTCTCCTCATTGACGTTGGTAATGCACCGGGCTTGCCCTTCCTGTCCGGGCCAGTCGAGTTGCATGGCAAACAAACGGAACGGCATCCCCGGAAACGGCGGTTTCCTTGAACCGAGGGAAGCTCGAAGGAACATCGGATCATAGAGCTCCGCACCGACGACACCGGCAACGCCGTAGCTGTAATGCAGCCTGTCGTGCCGACGAGGACGGGCGTTGGTCAGCCCAACGGTGGCCAAGAGTTCCACGACCGGATAGCCCTGCATGACCATCGTGGACTTATGCTCGTTCGGCGAGAACCCAGCGTCCATCGGTACGTAGTCGCGTCGCCAGTCGAAACGGAAGCTGCTGCTCTGCTCAGCGTTCAGCGAGAAGGGAGCATCGGAGTGATCCCCTGCCCGGCCGCGGATCCGATCGAGAACGTCCCGTGCCAAGGCTACGCCGGGGTAACCGCCGGCTCCGGCCCAGAACTTCACTCGGTCGCGCCGGTGCGTTTCGTCTCCCCAGTGGTCGATAGTAACGCTACGGCCGGAAGCATCTGTCAAACGGGCTGGAAAAACGTCGGGTCTGGACGGATCCCCAAACGGAAACGAACCTGAATCGTCGGTAACCGTGTCGATCTTCCATTTGCTCGCGTTATTCGTGGAACCGGCAGGCGCCACGGCCGTAACGGTCGCCTCATCGAGGAACCGAAGAACGCACTCGATGGGGTTGGCACCCCCATTCGCGGCCAGGCGAAACCGTACGTCGTCCTCGCGCGTCCAGTCGAAGCCGCCCTTGGCATCGCCGATTAGGATATGGGCTGTCTCAAGGAAGCCCAGACAGGCGAACACCTGGCCTGGGTTGGAGAGATCGACGGGTATTGACGCCGCAGCCATCAGCGCGCCAATTCCTTGTCAGCCTGGAACATCGGCCGCCGGAGACGCGATTGCGGAAGGGGCTGGGCACGCTCACGCGTTGCTAGTTCTTCGAGTGCCCTCGATGCCCGTTGGTCGGCTGCACGCATGAGCGCTTCCCACCACGCAAGGCCCCACGGACCCCACTGCCGCTGCAACCTCGCGAAGCGCAGGGCGATTTCGTGAGCGCGGCTGGCTGCAGCGGACGGAGGCAGGTCGTCATAGCCGTCGACACCGATGGCGGGGCGGGCATGGCCGTGGTGCGACGCGATGAGATGCAGCGCCATTTCGAAGCGAAGTTCGGAACGGTCGATGCCATCGAGGCCGTTCGTCTCCGCATCGAGCGCCGACTTGAGTTCGTGCCGGTAGCCGTTCAGGACATGCCGATTGAACGGACCCGCCGTCTTGGCGTATGGGCCGCCTTCGTGGCGCGCATTGAAGGCGCGCTGCCAGCGCGGCGCCCTCTTCCCGTCGTCATGGTGCCGGGCGGCGACCATCAACATCGCACGGTCGCACTCGTCAAGCCCTATCGCATCAGCGAGTCGCGCGGCTTCGTCTGCGGCCCAAGCCTGATGCTCGTCAAGGCGCTGCGCCTTGGCGGAGATCGCTCTCGCCTCCTCGCCATTGTCGTTGTCGCGCCAGTGCTCGACCACAAGCCAAGTGGCGGCTGCGTCCCCTTCCGGCGAGGAACAATAGGGTATGGCCAGGGTTTCTCGCCAAGGATGCTCGGCACCCCGTTCCGGGGTCTGCGGTTCGCTCAACGTCCTGTCACGCTCTGGCTCGGTCAACGTTCTGACGCGGATGGGCGGCCCGGGGCGTTGCGGATCTTTGCACTCCGGCGAATTCCAGTTGTTGTCAATCGTGGAAACAGCGTCGTCGGAGCCGTCGTGCAACAAACCGTCCTTGAGCCCGCCGAGGCGAGCGTCCACGACGACCTGCTGGCCGGCGAAGCGCCGGTACAATTCCTGCGTTCTATGCCCGGTGATTGCCGAGAGGGTCAAATCGCCGGCTGGCCGGCTCGCGCGGTCGAGCAAAAAAGCGACGGGCGCCCCCGGTCGCAGCGGCGCAATCGGAGCACCGTCCGAATTTGGGGGATCACCATTATCGGCTCCGTCGTCGTCCGAAGGCGACGACGAGGACTCCCCTTCGAGCCGGTTCAATACCTTGCGAGCCCGTTTTCTCAACCACTCGACGACGCGGCGGGTTTCTGTTTCCAAGAACTCTTCCGTGTGTGGAGGTGCGGCCCCGAAGAAAGCTGCGACCTCGCGACCAGGTTGCTGGCGAACCTCCAGACCACTACGTGCGAAGAACACCGGGAGATACTGGCGCCACACCACAATGGTCTGTGGCTCGTCCTTGACCCACCCGCGCAACCACGGTCCGACTTCCGGTCGACCGGTATGATCATGAAGCGATGTCATTGACCACGCTTCGACCAGGGGTCGGGTGAGCGCGGGGTAGAGAGGCGGATCAGTCGAGGCTGCGGAGACGCGATCACGATCATCCGGGTGGCCACGAAGACTGAGCAGTGCAGCAGGCGCTGCTTGGAGTTGGCCAGCATCGTCCCGGGGCAAGGATTCGACCAGGGTGCGTGTTGCCTTGAGGCGATCTGGAACGTCTTTGTCCGTCGTCTTCTCGTCGGACGAACCTGCATCGATCACGAGTACTCGCGCTTGTCCCCTGCCGCGTCGGTTTACCCGTCCGAGCCGCTGCACCATGCGTTCCCAAGGGACCAAATCGCAGACCATGTGGTCGGCGTTGAGATCGACCCCGACCTCTCCGGCCGATGTAGCGACCACAAAGACGGGAGCAACACGTTCGGCACCGCTTGTGATGAGGCCGTGAGCCTTCATCTCTTCGGCGGCTTGCTCCCGTTCACGTACTCGACGCCCACCTACAAACAGGATAACTGCTGCTTCGTACTTCTCCGCCTTCGCGAGCTTTCGAAGTCCATCGGCCGTCTTTTCCGCATCACGCCTGCGATCGCAATAGATCACTATGCGCGATGGTTCCGCTTCGGGCGCGGTCGCCTCCTTCATGAGGCACCAGGCTCGATCTGCCAGAACCTGATGCAGGTCTGAACCATTATGAAGGTCTTCGATTGAAAGAACCTTGTTGGCCTCCAGCCGCATGCGGACAGTCCTGTCCCGCCAATCTGCGTCTACGATGCCGAAATGTCCTGAACGCTCGTCTTGTACCATTGTGGCGGACAAGGGCAGGACGCAGAACGGCGGGGGAAGTGTTCGGCTCGCAGCCGAGCCGGCCAAGAAGCCAGCGCTGGGCTGCGGGCCGCTCACAGAAGATGGGCGCTGTTCGCGCTCGATTGTCCGAAGCAGGCGCTCGAACGGGTGGGCGAGATGTGCTTCGTCCAGCATCACGAGTGAATCGCAACCCATCAAGCCGGCGGCATAGGGCCGCATTCGCTGGGAAAGGCCATAACCTTCAAACAACAGCCGCGAACCCACCATGTCCACGGTGCCGATGACGATCGCAGGCGCAGCGGGATCGGCCATCCATTCCCGATTGTCCACGTAGCGACCACGTAAAGTGGAGATCGCGAGTGGCCTGCCGTCAAGACAGAGTCCCCGTCTCACGGGTTCAAGGCGCTCGGCTCCGTGCAATGCGTCGCGGATCAGCTCAGCGCATTCGGTTGCCTGATCGACGACCGTGCGTCGGTCTACCACATATACCAGTCGGCGAGGGAGGGCCGCGCCCGCTGCCCGCGCCAGCAGCCAGATAGCCATGACAGCGGTCTTTCCCAGACCGGTCGGAATATCGACGGCCGGCGGCAATCTTCCGCGGGCCAGCCAATCGTCGAACAGTCGCCGCTGCCATGGGAAATGCGTGTGTCCAGTCAGTTCCCGAAATGCATCGTTGAAGTCGAACGTACCAATCGTCATTAGTCGTTCCGATCAAGTCCCACGGCGTGGTGCAAGAGCCTGGCATCCATCGTGGAATCCGGCGAGTTGGCCCAAGCACTTGCTCGCTCCGAGCGCGCGGCCCACTGACATTCTACTCGAGACGTGGCAGGTTTCTGTAAAAATAGTATGTAAATTGTCGATTCTTGGATGTGTAGAACATTTAGTTCTAATGATTCTACGCATCGTGCACCGTGGGAAGGCGCGCAACATCGAAGACAATCGAGCGGAATCGACCAGATTCCCCTCAACAGTTCCGCTATCGACCGGCGGGCTTTGTACGAGGAGCCGGCGAAACCGGCCGGAACCACAAACGTCTCTCCAGCCAGTACGCGATGGCCACGAACCTCAAGCCATCCGCCGGAAAGGCGCCGCCCCATCCAGAACAGAAAGAAGGACGCCATACGCGGCGAGAACCACTCAGCGTGTTTTCTGTTGACGACCATATCATGGCGCTGGAACTGTTCCTCAGGCTTCCAGTCATCCTTCGGTCACGCGGATTGCACTTGAAGGCGGCGTGTCGTCAGCCACCGTTCCTTCCATAGAGTCAAAGCAGCTTAGACTGCGAACCCGTGAAGCGATGGAACCCGTGCAATGCCATCAGCGCATTCCACATTGTGAACTCGACTGGCGCTCTTCAAAGCTCGAATAGCAAAATCCCTCCAGCGTTTCCTTCAAGGGAGGTCTCCAGCATGAGTGAAACATCCATGAGGCCCTCGCAGTGGCTCGCCACGGGAACGCCGGCAAAACTGCTGGGCCAACGGACAGGCACCCAGACCAAACCGCGCCATCCTTCTCAGGAGAGTCACAGCGTCTTGCGCAATCAGCATGGGATCCTCCTGGCGACGTGTCCTTGCAGCCTGTCATCCACCGGGACATGTGCATATACTGCGCGATTGCCATCAGGAGAACCGTCCGGTCGAGGGGCGGTTCACGGCCCGTTTGAAGGAGAATCGGGCGCCCGGTCAATTCCGGGTTCTGTTCGCGAACAAACTGACAATGAGGGAAAATTTCATGAAACCGCAAGAATTTGCCAAGGCGCTGCGCGATGGTGCCCTGACCCGCCGTGAGGCCTCTGGAGTCCTTGCTTCCGTGGGTCTCGTGACCGTACCACTGGTTTCCGGCAAGGCCCGGGCCGAAGTGGACCTCACCCTTCTGGAGTGGAACGGCTACGAATACGAGTCCTTCCACCCCGAGTACAATGCGAAGTATGGCGGACAGCCGGAAGTGACGTTCTTCTCCGAAACCGAGGACGCCTTCCAGAAGATGCGTTCCGGATTCAGGGTGGATCTGGTGCATCCCTGCACTGCCTCGGTGAAGAAGTTCCGCGATGCGGGTCTCATCAAGGCCCTCGAGACAGACCGTATCGCGAGATGGGGCGAGATCATTCCCGACCTCCTCGAGGTCAAGGGCGTACGCATCGAAGGCGAGTACTTCTTCTGCCCGTGGGACTGGGGCTTCTCCACCGTCGCCTACAATCCCGAGGTCATCGATGTCGAGAACCCGACCTTCGATCTCTTCGTCGACCCGCAGTTCAAGGGCAAGACCTCCCTGACGTCGCAGATGGGGGTCAACACCCTGGTCGCAGGTGTCATCGGCGGCTGGGCCAACCCTCTCGATCCCACCGAGGAAGAGATGGCGATGGCGCCGGAGATCTTCAGAAAGATGCTGGACAACGCCCGTTTCGTGTGGACCGACAGCACCCAGCTCGAACAGGCCTGGGTCGCCGGCGACGTCGGCATTTCCTACATCTACGGCAGTGCCTCGCGACGCATGAAGGAAGAGGGTATCCCGGTCGTCATTGTCGATCCGGTCATGCCCTGGATGTGTGGACTGTGCCTGAGCAGCAACGGCGAGGGATCCGAAGAGCAGGCCTACGAGTACATCAACGCCATGCTCGATCCGGTTGGAGGCCTCTCGCTGTTCGAGACCTACGGCTACGGTCACGCCAACATCAACACATTCGATCTGATCGACCCGGACGTCCTGCGCGACAAGGGGCTCGATGATCCCGTCGCCCTTCTCTCGAAGGGAGTCTTCTTCGACGAGGTTCCCCCGGAGAAGGACGCACGCCTCATCGAGATGTGGCACGAGGCCCAGGCCGGCATGTAGCAATCACCTGACATGCACCCCTTGCCGACGGTTTCCGGCGAGGGGTGCATGGTTGCTTCATCCTTTCGTCAAGAGTGTCCTTCAGGGAGTGACGCCGTCATGGCCGAATTCAGGATGGAAGCCGACATCATCTTTGACTCCCATGTTCCCGACGGTCTCAGGCGTGCCCTAGAACATGCCGGTGATGACGGTTTTGTCGCCTCCATGCCGCAACTCCTGCATGCCCGCGCCCATGCACCCTACGACAACATCATCTGGAACACCTGGTTCACCTCGAATTCCGAGGAAAGCGTCGTGACCACTCCGGCCGGCACTCGTGTGATCGTCGCCGTGCACGGAGGCGGCATCTTCGCATCGCCCGAACGGTTCGAAAGGACGTACCGGTCCAGCACCGCCCGCGCCAGCCTGGAAGGATTCACCGGTCAGTACGCCGCCAAGATTTCCGAACGCGAAGTGAGGGATGTGCTCGAGGGCAGGCTTCCCGACGGCACCGCGATTCCGGTCTATCCATTTGCGGAGTTCAAGGCGGGCATTCCGGATCTGCCCATGCGTTACGGAGTCATTTCGGACTTCGCAATGATGCGGCAGTCCAAGCGTGGTTACGAGACCTTCGATCGGTTGCGGGACGACCCGAACATGATCGTGAGAGCCGGTGGAGCCGGACCGCTCTCGCTTTATCTCGATGCCGCACAGGCACGTCACGGCACGACATGCATGGGCAACTGGCATCCGTTCAACCGAATTGATCCGGACCAGGCTCAGACCCGCATCCTGTTCCTTGCCGGCAATCGAGGAGGCCAGGGCACACAAGACGACGACGACCATCTCTACGGCTATGATGCGGAGTACGGCATGGGCGGAGACGCCTCCATGCACAACATGGCGCGTTATGTCGCGGTGGCCCGGCACGAAGTATCCACCAGCCTGCGCCATCTTCCCTTCCAGCCAGGCCTGGAACAACAAGTCCGGACGTGAACGATGACGGCTCCTGATCGGGACCACGCACCGGGCTGGTATGCCATCCTGCCACCGCCGCCGCCTGCGAGACGGCTGACGGGCGATCAGGTTGCCGACTGGGTCGTTGTCGGCGCCGGCGTCACAGGGCTCGCTGCCGCCCGCCGTCTCGGCGAGCTTCTTCCCGACAAGCGGATCGTTCTTATCGACGAGTTTCGCATCGGCTATGGTTCATCCGGCCGCAACGCCGGTTTCATCATCGACACGCCGCACCTCACGGAACAGTTCGACGGCGACACCAACCGGCGGATATCCCGCCTGGTTCTGGCAGGACTGGCGGAGCTGGAGGCGCAGGTCGACGAACACGACATCGAATGCGAGTGGACTCCCCACGGTCACCTGACCGCTGTCGTCGACAAATCACGAATCGGTGGTCTTCATGCCACCGTTCGCATGCTGGACGACCTGGGGGAGACATGGGAATGGCTGGAAGGAGACGCTCTCGCCGACATCATCGGCACGCACCATTACCACGCCGCTGTCTTCACACCTCGAACCGTCACGGTCAATCCGGCAGCCATGTGCCGGGGTCTCGGCCAGTCTCTGCCGGAGAATGTCGACGTCTTCGAGGACACGCGTGTCCGGGACATCACCTCCGGCACTCCCCGTTCGGTGATCTGTGACGATGGGCGTGTCAGCGCCCCCGGTATCCTCCTGACAACGAACGCCTTCATCACCCGGCTCGGTCTTTTGAAAGATCACGTCTTTCCGATGATTGCCTGTGCCAGCCTGTCACGTCCCCTCAACGAGGAAGAGGACGCTGCCCTGGGCGGTCACCGAGACTGGGGGATCACGGGGACGGCAACCATGCGGCGCACCACTTCCAACCGCATCCTGGCGCGTTTCGGCACCTTCTATGCCGGTGACTTCCGGCTCGGCCGACAGCGGCGGGGCGCTCTCCCCGCCACCCACCCCCACGGCGGCGCCCCTCCACTCTCCCGGCTCGGCCGACAGCGGCGGGCGTCCCTCCTGGCATCGCACCGCAAGGGTGTCGCCGATCGCTTCCCCATGCTGCGCAATCTCGACTTCGAGCACACCTGGGCCGGTGTCTTCTGCATGACGAGAGACTGGGCGACGCACTTCGGGCGCCTTGAACTCGGCCTCTTTGTCTCCCTGGGCTACTGCGGCGTGGGACTGGCGCGGGGCACGATTTCCGGCAAGCTCCTCGCCGAACACGCCCTGGGCGGCGAATCGGCCCTGATGGATGACGCGGTGGCGCTCAGTGGCCCCGCCAGATTGCCCGGCCAGCCGTTCCTCGCTCTGGGTGCCCACGCCCGTCTCGCCGCATACCGCTGGCAAAGCCGGCACGAGTGGTAGGACTAAGACCGGCAGCTCATGACGGTACACGTCCCCGCACGCGACTGGATTTCCTGGACGAAGGCCTGTTACCTGCGTTTCGAGTGGCTGCGCGGCTACACGCTCCTGTCGCCGGCGATCATCACCATGATCTGCCTGCTGGCGCTGCCGATATTCACGCTCGTCACCTACAGCTTCTGGTCGCAGACCTATGTCCACATCGACCAGTCGTTCACGCTGAAAAACTATCAGACGTTCGTCGACAAGTGGATCTACGGCAAGTTGCTGCTGCGATCGGTCAGGATGTCCGCCACCGTAACGGTCATCACGATCGTGCTCGCCTATCCCGTGGCCTACTTTCTCGCCTTCAGGGTCACGCGGAACAAGATGACGTGGCTGATCCTGATCAACATTCCGTTCGTCACCAGCTACCTGCTCCGCGTTCTCGCCTGGAAGATCATGCTGGGCAACAACGGTGTGATCAACGGTACCCTCGAGGGTCTGGGCTTCATCGAGGAGCCTCTCGAGTACCTGCTCTACAGCCGCTTCGCCGTTGTCCTGACCCTGGCTCATGCCTGGGCAGCGTTCGCCATCCTGCCGATCTACGTGTCGCTGCAGAAAATCGACCGATCGCTGCTCGAGGCGGCAGCCGATCTCGGGGACGGACCGGTGAAGCGATTCCTGCGCATCACCCTGCCGCTTTCCATGCCGGGCGTGATCGCCGCCGCCATCATCGAGTTCATTCCCACGGTCGGAGACTACATCACGCCCATCATGGTGGGCGGGCCCAAGGGCATCATGATCGGCCAGATTGTCGCCGCCCAGTTCGGCGCCGCCAACAACTGGCCCCTGGGAGCGGCGCTGACCATCATCATGATGATCACGATCACCACCATCGTCTGCACCTTCATATGGTTCGCCCGCCTGGGCACGGTGAAAGCAAGGGACATGGAGATCACGACGGCAGCGATCCGGCCCGCCACCCGTACCAGGCGCGGGTTCGACTGGCTGCTTCTCTACGTCATCCTCTTTCTTGCCTTTCTCTATATCCCCTCGGTGATGCTGCCGGTCTTCTCGTTCAACGACAGCATCCAGATGGTGCTGCCACTCAAGGACTTTACGCTCAAATGGTATGCCGCCCTTGCCGATCATGACGGCCTGCATGGCGCTCTCGTCAACAGCCTGAAGGTGGCGCTTCCCGTCGCCACCACGACGACCGTCCTGGCGACCTTCGCCGGCAAGGCACTGACGCGCTACAGGATGCCTGGCAGGAGTGTCGTCATCGGATTCATCCTCATTCCCATGGTCATGCCCGGCATCATCCTGGCAGTCGGCCTTCTTGTCCTCGCCCTTGCCGTCGGCATGCCACTGTCGCTGTGGGCGGTAGGGGTTGCCCATGTCGTGACGACGCTCCCCTTTGCCACCCTCATCGTGATGGCGCGTCTGGAGGGGTTTTCCAAGAACATCGAAGAGGCCTCACGGGATCTTGGCATGGGCGGATTCATGACCTTCTGGCGTGTCACCTTCCCTCTCATCCTGCCGGCGATTCTCGCTTCATTCCTGCTCACCTTCACGGCGTCATTTGACGAGTTTCTCTTCGCCTTCTTCCTGGGAGGCAACCAGGTCACCCTGCCTGTCTTCATATGGACACAGGTCCGCTTCCCGCAGACGCTGCCAAGTGTGCTGGCCCTGGGTGCCCTCATTTTCATGGTGTCCATCATTCTCATCGTCACCGCCGAGATTCTCAGGCGGTCGGGAGACAAACACATCGTGACGCCGGCAGGCGGGCACCCATGACGATCGGACCGGATCATCAAGACAGGCGCTTCGGGAGTATTGCCTGATGGACGACACCTCTTTCATTTCCATTCAGAATGTCTCCAAGAATTTCGGCAGTGTCCTGGCCGTGGACGATGTCAGCATCGATATCGGCAGGGGCGAGTTCTTTTCCCTGCTTGGCCCGTCGGGCTGCGGGAAGAGTACGCTGCTGCGCATCCTTGCCGGTTTCGAATTCCCGACAGCAGGCGACGTCTTTATCGACGGTCAGGCGATGGCGGCGGTCGCACCCAACCACCGTCCGGTCAACATTGTGTTCCAGAACTATGCCATCTTCCCTCACCTGACGGTGAAGAAGAACATCGCCTACGGCCTTCTCGAGGCACGGTTGTCCCGGGCCCGCGTCAATGAACGCGTCGAGGAGATGCTGGACCTCATCAAGCTTCCCGGATACCAGGACCGCGCTTCGCACGAACTGTCGGGTGGCGAACGGCAGCGTGTCGCCCTTGCCCGGGCGCTGATCCGGCGACCCAAGGTTCTCCTGCTCGACGAGCCGCTCGGCGCCCTCGACAAGAAGCTGAGGGAAAGCATGCAGCTGGAACTGAGGGATCTGCAGCGTTCGGTCGGCATCACATTCGTGTTCGTGACCCATGACCAGGAGGAAGCGCTCACCATGTCGGATCGCGTCGCCGTCATGTCGAAGGGGCGCCACCTGCAGATCGACTCCCCGGCCAGGCTCTATGAGGCACCGCACAACCGCGAGGTTGCGGAGTTCATCGGCACCATGAACTTCCTCGATGCCCGGGTAGGCAACGTCAACGGCGACACGGTCGGGATCGATGCCGGGGCAGCCGGCATCATCGAGGCCCAAAGGCGGGAATCACAGCCCGGGCCCGGCTCCCGCTGCACCGTGGCCTTGCGTCCCGAGAAGATCTCGCTTTGCAGAACCAAGCCTGACGGCGGCAACACACTCAAGGGCGTCATCGACTCCACGGCCTACCTCGGCGACCGCAGTCATCACTTCGTGAAGGTCGATGGAATCGAGACGCCGATCATCGTGTCGGTTCCCAACCTTGACAGTGACACGCCTGATGGTGATCTGCGCGACGGAGAGGTGTGGCTGAACTGGTCACGGCGTTCCGTCGTTGTCTTGCCCTGAAAGGAGTGGCCCTGGAGTCAACGGCCCGTGCGTCACCCTTCGACGCCACCCTTGAAGACACCTGGATCCTGGGCTGGAATAGACGACATGGCGACCATCGACTACCTTCCTCCCCTGCGGCACGACGGCCAGGAGACGGGCGATTACACGTCTTTCACCGTGACCCCGATCAGCGGTGCGCTCGGTGCGGAACTCCACGGCATCAACCTTGCCTCGCGCCTTGACCGGCAACAGCTCGCGGAGCTGCGCCGCGCCCTTCTCAATCACATGGTTCTCGTCTTGCGCGACCAGGATCTCGACGCCGGCGAACTTGTCGCCCTGGGGCGCGTTTTCGGCTCCCTCCACATCAATCCCTTCGTCGAGGGAGTGGCCGGACATCCGGAAGTCATGGAGGTCCGTTCCGAGGAAAACGAGACCGCGCGCTTTGCCGGTCGCTGGCACAGCGACATCACCTGGGCCGAACGCCCCTCCCTCGCTTCCCTTCTCCATGCCCGTATCGTTCCACCTTTCGGCGGCGACACGCTGTTTGCCAACATGGTCCTCGCGTGGGACGCGCTGTCGCCCGTCATGCGCCGCATGCTCGACGGTCTCAAGGCCGAACACTCGGCCTTCCAGGGACATGACAGGGAGGCCAGCCTTGCCCGGGCGCCGGAAACGGTGAGCCATCCCCTGGTCCGCACCCATCCGGAGTCGGGAAGGAAGGCGCTCTTCGTCAACGAGTACTTCACCCGAGCCATCGAGGGAATGACGTCGGACGAGAGCCGCCCCATCCTCGATTTCCTGTTCCGTCACCTCATCCGCCCCGAATTCACCTGCCGGGTACGCTGGCAGCCGAGCACCCTGGTCATCTGGGACAACCGCTGCACACAGCACTATGCGACCAACGACTATCCCGGAACCAGGCGCCTGATGTGGCGAGTCACCGTCGAGGGCGACCGTCCCGTGTAGCAAATTCAAGGTGTTAGACGTTGTTGACTGACTCCGACAGTACCATCAATAGAACTCCAACACAATAACGTTATAACAGGAAGTTACGCCGAACGGCAACTATAGATTATTTGGCCGCAATTCTATATAGTAGGGACATCGTCCGAGCCAATTGTCTGCATTCGGGTGAAATCGGATGGAATGTACGAACTCAAAAGCGTGCTCGCAGAAGACTGGCGGTACATCGGCACATTGCGACCATGGCCGACAGGTAAACACGATCATCGCGCCGGGCGCAAGAGCAGATGCACCTAGGTGTGAAATGACATTCCTTGTCATCATTGCGATTAGAAGTATCTTGGAGGCTTGGTGTTGCAGGGAGCGGGCACATGGCGGCGAGACCGAAGGGACAGAACAAAAGGGATCATGTCGTGACGGCGACCGACGCCGAGTGGGCGCGTCTCGGCGAGGCTGCCGATGCCGCCGGGATGTCGCGCTCGCGCTTCATCCTGCACGCCGTTAATGCCTGGCGGACATCCAGGGCCACCAGGGATAACCGGGTGCCTGTACCGGTGTTTCGCAGGATGCTGCAAACGGTGTTGGTTCTCGAACGCCTGGAACAGCAGCGGCTGAAGGAACGGGGTGCCGAACAACTCTGGCACGAGTGCCTTGCCAGTGCTGATGCCAGGATCGACACCGAAGCTGCCGGAATGTGGTCTTCCGAACTCGGGCAGCACACAGCTGGCGAGTTTGACAGGTTGCCGGCGCCGTTACTTCGCATGATGGTGCGAGCGGTGCTCGTTATCGAACTCCGGGAACGGCAGCGTCTCAAGATCCGGCATGCCGAGGATCTCTGGCGGGATCTCAACGGCAAGGCCCAGACCTGGATCGACGCCGAGACCACCATGGGATGAGGCGAAGGGCATGGCGAGGCTTTCAAGAGCGCGCGGCATCTATTGCTCGCCGGAGAACTGGAAGAAGATTGGGCGGCGGGCTCGCAAGGCAGGCATGAGTCTCTCGTCCTTCGGTATTCTCTGCTGCAAGCAAGCGGCAGAGCGCGAACTCATCCCGCCGCTGGCGCCAGCTGGCTATCCCCTTGTGCTGAGCGAGGAGGAACAACGTCGCCTGCGAGTGAACATCGAGGCTCATGCGCGATCCTGCCGTGTCGCGGTACGCGAACCCGGAGGCGCGAAGACGACCGTGCGGCTTGCTGAAGTCCTTGCCATCCTGCGCATATGCGACTGTGGGGATGGAGCATGAAGAACCCACGCAAACGCTATTCAGGCAAAGAGAGAACAATCTCCTGTCGCGACGAGGATTGGGAGCAGCTCGGCGTGGACGCAGCCCGGAGGGGAAAGTCGAGGTCGGCCTGGTTTGTCGAGTGCGCGCTGACTGAGGAGATCGCACCGAAGAAGTCTGCCCAACGGAAACTGGTACTCGATGCAACGGAACAGCGCTCACTGTCACGTGCCGCGAAAGCGATCGCCCGAGGATCACACGCGGACGGCGGCAGGATCTCACCGCTTGCGGACAACCTTCACACGCTGTTCGAGACACGGCTTCGCACCATGGCAAGGGAAGGTCGCCGCGAAGACGCTGTCGAAGCACTTCGCACCGTTCTCGGAGAAGAGCGTGCGGCAGTAGTCGCCGCCGCTTTCTTGTCCGAACCACCGACAACGCCCGGTTCGCCGGGAAGACCGGTGAAGTCCGAGAGAAAGAAGACTTCCCGCTGGGATCCTCCATTGCTGGGCCTCGAGTGAGCTCGGGGAGCGTGCCGTCATGGCCAGTGGTGACGATGCAGCCAGCCATAGCCTCGACCTTGTCGGGATGGGTCACCGGCACGCCGGCTCACCCGCAGGCCTCCACTCCGACGAAGTGGGCAATGGCAGATGTCCCCGGCACCCGTTCATTGGTGAACAGCCGTATCACCTGTCTCCACCAGCGCCTCAAAGGCGCCGCCGGTGACGTGCGATGCCGCGGCAGAGAATTTTGGCGACAAAGCAGGGCGCGAGATGGTCAGCGTCGAACACACCGTCCTTCGCTTGGAGCATGCCGCGCTCCGGGCCCGAGTTGGATGTGGGGCGCAGCACTGACTCTGGCGGCCGTCCCTGGCCGGCGATCCCGTTGTCACCTCCCGCCGCGCCACGTCGACCCTCGCCATCCTCTCCGCTTCGATAGCGCTCCGCATCCGGCAACGGCGGTACACCGCGCATCTGCCGAGGTTGGGGCCACGACCCTGGCCGCGTCCGAGTGATCGCTCGACCTCGTCGGCAACCCGGACGTGATCCTCCGCAATCGCGCCGACCGCCCCCTCATCGTCGGCGAAACGAAGAGCCGCCATTACAAGGGGTCGGTCTCCCTCTACGAGCGCTACCAGGTCACGCTCCATCTCGGCATGGTGCAGCGCACCTACCGCCGCCCGGCCCCGGCGATCCTCCTCTTCGGGAACGGCCGGCGAGGTCCCGCGGCGTTCGACCAGGCCACCCATCAGCATCTCCTGGCACTGCTGCCGGACTGCCGGAACACCACCAGGCGGCGCTGACGGCGTGCGGTCAAACGGGCCGCTGTGGTATAATTTGCTACTCGACCGTCATCCCGCACCGTGCGGGAAAGGAGGCCCCATGACTGACAACCCGGCCACCTCCACCTCGCCCGAGAGACCCTCTCATCTCCGGTCGGTCAATCACTACAAGCGCGGCGGACTGGTGATGGAGCTCGCCCAGGCGCGAGTTCGCGTCGTCGACCACCTCGAGGCTGCCCGCACCGCGGGTGGCGAGGAGGTGGAGGTGCTGTGGTGGAAGTTGAACCACGCGATCGACCCGTCCCAGGCAGCGCCACCGGCCATCCGCGAGAAGTTCGACAGGTGCCCAGACCACCCACGCCTCCCGCGTGAAACCCCGGCACACGCCTGAGCCGGAAGGAGCAACGCGTGATGACGGACAACCCGGGTACCGCCTCCGCGGCGGCAGGGCCTCCGCTGAAGGTCGACCACCTCACCGTTTATCTCTTCTGGAAGGCCCACGGCGAGGCCAACCGGCGCCTGGGCGAGGCCCGCCGCGCCGGCAACGAGGAAGAGGTCCGTCGCCTGTTCGATGAGGTGCAGGTGCTCTGGTGGAAAGCGCGCCTGTCGGCCAACCCCGCGCTGGAGGTGCCGCCCTCGGTCCGCGCCTGCTTCGACGCGTATCCCGATCACCCGCCGCTGTTCAACGGCACCAGGCCCCCGAAACCTCGAACGATCTTTCTCGAAGGGCGCGGCGCGTCCTGGAGGTTGTTCAGCCAGGCGCGGGCCCGCGTCCGCGACCGCCTCGTGGAAGTGCTCATCGCCGGCGACCTCGAGGAGGCGCGACGGCTGGACGAGGAGGCCGAGGTGCTCCACTGGAAAACGCTCGTGGCGATGAAGCCGGACCGGGAGGTGCCGGCGGCCATCGTCGAGAAGTTCGACGAGTACGAGGATCACCCGCGCCTGCCGGCGGCTTGCCGCGCCATGCTGGATCTCTGCCCGGACGAACCGCCGCTCCCAAGCTGGATGAGATGACCGCACCTAGCGCGGATGATCCGCAAGGAGACCCGGAGGAGCGATGCAAAGGGATCAGATGAAGGCGACTTCCAGTGGGGTATGAAGGCAAAGTACGACGTCGGGACCGAGACCGGGATCGTCCAGTCCCGCCAGAGACATGCGCGCGCCGCCGGCGATCACGATGAAGTGCGCCGCCTGCAGGAAGGGGAAGCCTGGTTGTGGAAGAGACTGGACCGCGTTGCCGGCCCCGACCCGAAGGCTGTCATGGAAGGGTTGGGCCTGCCCGACATCGACCTTCCCGCGGGGTTCTACAGTGTGGACGCAAATGGAGAGATCCGCTCGCCGGAGGATCGCAGGCGAGACGGCCACAGGTGAGCGCTGAGTGCGCTGGCCGGGGTGATCGGTGCCTGGCCGCGAAAGGCTCCTCTACGGGCTCCATGGCGCGACAAGCGGGTGATTGTCCCGGCCGGCGGCATTTCAGGCCGCCAGCAGGTGGTCGCCGGCGAACACGTAGAGCGACAGGAAGCAGTAGCGGTCGTAATGGCCGTGGAAGAAGCGCCTCTCCTGGTCGCCGTGCACCGCATCGTCGGTCGCGTCCATGTCCAGCACGATCTCTTCTGGCGGGTGCGCGAAGGAGGCGATGAAGGTCTCGACCAGAACCGCGTGAACCGCCTCAACCCAAGTGTGGACTAAACATCGAAGTCAGCAATGATGGGAGCCCGAACCCAGTAGAAGTTCGGATTGCGAATGATCGCATGGTCAATGTCGAACCGAACGACAGGGTTGAGGTCGACCATGTTCGGCGTGCCGAGTACATACTCCAGCCGGCTGAACTTGACCCAGCCTTCCCGTCCCTCGTACATGAATCGGTCGCTCCAACCCGATGGCGGCGCGGCGTAGAGATCGGCCAGCCCTGCCTCCTTCAGCATGGTGCCGAACCGGGCCTGAACGTCTTTGTCGTAATTGGGCGTACGCAAGCGCCCCTTGGGGCCGTACCTGTTGACCGGAACGACGTTGAAATCGCCGCACATCACCCGTCTGCCGGACTCGGGGCGCGTCGCCGTGAGATGCTCGGTCAGGCGCTCGAACCACTCGACCTTGGTTCCTGCTGGATGTTCCAGCCTGGAGGGCGCGTAGACGGAGGAGAACTCCAGCCCGTCCACATCGACAGTCAGCAACCGCGGGCCGAGCCCGTCTTGCCTGGGAAGGCCTTGCCGGACGACACGAGGTTCCCGCCGGCTGAGGATTGCAACGCCGTAGTTCTTCCGGGGTTCCGCTGGAAACCCGTGTACAACAGCGTAGTAGCCCGCGCGGGTGAATGCGTCGAATGGAAATGCTTCTTCCAGGACATTGATCTTCTGGAGCGCGACAAGGTCCGGCTCTTGCGCACGAAGCCAATCGAGCAGACGCCCCAGGCGGCTCTGCACACCCTTGATGTTCCAGGTGGCAATTCTCATGTGCAGCCTCCATTCCGATATCGAATCGCCAGGTCTTCAAGAACACCGAGTGCGCCGGCGTCGTCGTGGCCTCAGTCCGGCAAGTGCCTGTCGCCGTCCGGCGCCCATCGCCGCAGAAGATCTTTGCGGATTTGCCTGGTGAGCTTCTCGCACTGACGCTCCAGGCCGAAGTGGCGGGAATCGAAGTGCTTCGCCTCCAGGCGGCACACGTGACCGATCCAGCGCATGCGAAAATGGGTTCTCGCCTTCCGTTCCTCGTACTTCGGCGTATCGAACCCCATGACCTCGATGACATAGCGAAGACTTTGGCGGCCGGGGAGCAGGTCGCCGGACTCGCCAGGGCGGCTCACGGTGACGAGAAAATCCGGCAGACACCGCCCTCCCTCCACGGTGTACTGGAACAGCGGTTTTTCGAGTTCGACCCGGAGCCGCCCGCCAAGCGACGCATGCAGATCCTCGTCGTCTCGAAGGGTCTCGACCAGGCGCCGGAGTTCTGCCCAGGCGCGCCGCTCGGGGTGCGAGTCCACCGGGACCGGACACCGCAGCGAGACGATCGGCTGCGCATAGGCCTTGAGGCACACCCATTCATCCCCTTGACGCGCAACAGCGCCGAGGAAGAGCCAGGGGCCGGATACCGGGTTGCGGCCGATCATCGGGCGGACGACCTCGGTGTCGGTTCTGACGTAGCCCGCTTCCCGACAGTCCCGGTTGATCGCGTGATCCTGCACGTCATGGGCGATCCAGCAAAGCAACGCGAACGGCTTGCGGGGTTTCTGCCTGCCCGCCTCGATGACGTCCAGCCTTCGCGCAACCTCGCCGCCAAGCCAGCTGTCGGGGTCGGTGAACAGGAGTTCCGAAGCCTGGGCATCCGTCGGGAGGTAGAACTGCTGCGCGGCGCTCTCGATCCGCGCGAGCCACTCCGTCGGCGACGCGAACCCTTCCGCTCCCGCATGCCTGTGCAGCCGTGCCGCCTCCATCAGCATGTGCAGAATGCTTCGCATTCGAAGCACCTGCCGGCCAGCCGCTGTACCCGTGAACCTCTTCGACCAATCCGGTTGCGCATCCGGATCGAGGACGTCCGAGCGTTTGTCGCCGGGCGAAAACGGATCGAGAATATCACCGATCGGAAGGTGCGCGGATTCCCTCCGCACCGCCGCGTCCCCGCCTTCATCGATCGGGCCGAACACGCAGCCCCGGGCATGCCGCACCGACGCGTGGGGCAAGTTGGCCAGGGAGAACCGGTTCGCTCCGAGCCGGCGCGGCACGATCACCGGTCGTTCGTCGGTCTCGCCATGGCAATCGCACCGGATCCAGAGCTTTTCGGCGTGAATGTACTTGACCACCGAGTGATAGGTCCCGTGGGCCTCCAGGTCCGCCTGGCCACCTTTCACTGCCCGAAGAGCGGCTTCGTCCTCGGGCGCAAGGTCACCGACATGAAGGCCGGTCGCCTTTCTTACACGCTGGAGTGTCATGATCCGATGGTGAGCAGGATCCGATTCAGGGATTGGCGAAGAACCGACAGCATCGTATCAGCCTGCGGATCGGCAACGAAACGCTCGATCGAGACGGATGTGGATCGTCGTCGTCTGGCGCGGCGGCCCTGACACGTCCACCAGGCCTACGGGCGCAAGCGCTGCTCATGATGCGGTTCATTCCGGTAGAGCTTCTGCCACTCCTCTTTCAGCTCTCTATTTTGCACGCGACGTCTGGCCTGTCGCTCCGCCTCGTCATCCCAAATGGACCTCCAACAGCCACGCCCGGTCAGCTCGGCAAACGACATCGTTCTCGTTTCACACGATCCACCATCCGAGCGCCGGCGGACTTCGACAGTGCATCGGTCGTCCCAGTGGATCTTCTCCACAGTTCTCTCGACCAACATCCCGTCGAACTGCACGACCTTCGCACGCCCGGCGAGCGGAGGCCGGCCTTCCGGCGAGGCGTCAGATTGCGGTTCGACGACCTCGGCCCAGTGCAACATATCGCCCACGACGATGTCCCTGGCACACTCCCTCGGGAATTCCTCGGAGGATCTGGACTTCTGCCGAGCGAGTTCCCTCTCCCGCAACCTCTCGTCGCTCCAGCGAGCGCGGTGGACGGAACAGCCTTCCAAGTGCCTGACGGAGATCCATTCGGACCGGTGGATGTTCCCACGCTCCGGACCGGCCTCCAGCCATTCCAGCTCCAGCATGTCGTTGCGGTTTTGCCCGCCGCTCCACCCTGCCCCGCGTACAATCGCTTCTCTTGCCGGTTCTTCGGGATCAGGCCGAAGCCTCAGCCGATCGCCCGCAACAAGCATCTGTGGCGGCTTCCAGAACTCGCGGTTGTACTCGTACCTGGCGTGAGGGTCGCGAAGGCGTTCCAACTCGTCGTGCACCATGACCGCGACCTGCTCCTCCTCCATGTCCGGAAGATGTCGCCACGCGCGTGACCGCAGGAGGCCTTCACGGATGCGCTCATGATCCTCTGGACGGCTTCGCCAGTGCGCCCCGAGGTCTTCGTCAACAAGCGCCCATTGTGCGTCCTTCTCGAAACTCAGACTCTCGTCGCGGCAGCCGGACCACCCACGGAGCAACGTCAACGGCGCCTTCTCACGGTCAGCCTGTTCCTCGAGTGCGAGGATCCGGTCGCTCAGCCTGTCCAGGGAATCGAGCAGTTGCCGGACCTGGGACCACTCTGCATCGCGGACGGCATGCTCGGAGAGCACATCGGCCAGCCTTGCCCGGGCCGGCGCGTCCAGCCCGGGTTCCTGCTTCAGTTGCTCGAGCTCGTCGATGGCCCCGGGATAGCCATTGTCGTGGAACGCCAGAGTGCCCGGCGTGCGTGCACGCTCCCGGGCATCCTCGAGCCGCTCCATTGCGCTGGCGAACCGGTCGAACGGGCCGTGCCGTTTCAGCCTGTCAAGTTCGGACTGAAGTCTTGCAGGGCCGTTCCTGATCCGTTCGAGATGGCCCTTGTACCGTTTATCGTCTTCGCCGAGTGTCTTGCCCGTCTCCTGGAGTCGCCGGGCGAAGTCCGCGAGAGAGCGGTAGTCATCGAGATCGGCCAACGAGGTCGCGTGGCCTTGGCGTGTACGCTGCCGCGCCTCCTCCCTGAGCGCTTTCCAGCGCTTTCCATGCTCCCGGGCGTCTTCGAAGAAGCTCTCGACAGCGGCCCTGGCTGCCCGGCATTCACGGTCGTAGTCCAGCACCCGCACTGCCAGTTTCACGGCGGCGTCCGCCATCCCCAGCCATTCGGCCACCCTGCGGGCTCCGTTGACGAATGCCTGCCATCCTCGAAGATGGAACGGCATGCAGTTGTTCTCTTTGGCCTGCTCCAGAACATTCCGGCGCGTGGCGGCGAGTTCCGCCCAGGCCTTGTCCTGTCCGGAAAGATCGGCGAGCCTTCGGACGGCCTCCGCGGTCTCCACCGCCTCTTCGTGCAGGCGCTCGAGATGGGGTTGCCACGTTCCGGGATCATCGAGCATGGCCTGCCGACGCGTCCGGGCATTCTCGCACCGCTGCGACCAGCCCCGGTAACCATCAAGTTCGCCGGGAGGTTCACTGCCGGCTTTCACGACCAGCTCCCGGTGCTCAACGAGAAGCCGGGCAGTCTCGTCGCGAAGCGCGACGATCTCCGCATCCCGACTCTCGTGGGCCTCATCCAGCCCCGGTTCTTCCGTCAGCATCCGTTCCTCGTCCGGCGCCAGGACCGGCTCCTTCTGCGGCACCAGGCGAAGCAGCTATGAGCAAGCACGGTATCTGATAGTGGTTCAGTCACGGAGTTTGATGGAGTTGTGTTGCGGGGGCGGGATTGTGACGACGGCGGTTTGATGTTGGAGGCGTCACGGGTGGTTCCGCCGACCGGTTC
>MPMV01000102.1 GCA_002238685.1 bacterium EF100-94H03 bin56 | reverse complement strand
AGCCCTGGCCCTGTTCGACCGGGTCGAAGCCGATCTCGGCGCCGTGAGGGACGAACGGCGGACGCTGAGGGACCTGGCGCAGGGCCAGCCTCTTCACGAACTTGAGGGCTACGCGGCGTGGCGGGAACGGGCTGCCGCCGCCATCGACGCCTGGCAACGGGCTCAAGTCTGGGAAGGCGAAAGGGAACGCACCTGGTTCGTCGTCACGGCCCGTCTCGGGGAGGCTTGTCAATACGACGACGAGGTGGCGGCGCTGCTCGCCGACTGGGCCGCTTTCGAGAACGATGCTGCCGGGCGCGGCAAGGAAGCGATCGATCTCGCCACGAACGCTCCCCTTCTGACACGAGCCCGGCGTCTCGTCGACGCCACGCCGGACGGTGAGATCCCGCCTCAGGCCCTGACCGCGATCCTCGCCCGCCACCGGGCCCGGATCGGGGAGCGGGCGGAGGCCGCGGCGCGTATCGGCGAGGCTCTCGACGACTATGCGTCCCGCCACGCGAAGTCCCATGTCCTGCCCTGGTCGCAGGCCGCGGACATCATGATCTGGTGCAGCAAGACGAGGGTGGCCATCGACACCTGGCGGGCCATGACGGAAACGGCTGAAAGGGATCCTGCTGTCTCGGAGACGGCAACGATCCTCGAGGACCTCATCGCTTTCGAAAAACGTGCCCTCAACGTTACCGTCAGGTTGGGACGTGCCAGGGGCGACGGCGGAAAGGCCAATCCGTTCCTCGGGGCCGAAGGCGATGCCCTGGCCGCGGACCTGCGCTCGCTGCAGACGGGCCTGCCCCGGCATGGGGTGTTGCTGTCGTCACTTCAGGCGGCGTGCGGGGAACTCGACCGCCACGAGACGCGGATCGCTGAACGGGAGAAAGCCGCCGCCGCGATCGGAGGAGCCCTCGATGACTATCGCGCCTGTCACGCGCCGATGCCGAGCACGGACGAGCAGCTCTCCGGCATCAGGGGCTGGTGTGCCGAGACGGAAAGAGCCATCGGTGCCTGGCGGACCATGACGGAGACGGGCGGGAGGGATCCGGTGTTGTTGGAGACAGCAGCGGCCCTTGAAGACATCATCGCCTTCGAGGAACGCGCCCGCGACGTTGCCGTCAGGTTGGGACGTGCCAGGGGCGACGACGGGAAGGCCAATCCGTTCGTCGGGGTTGAAGGCGATTCCCTCGCCGCAGATCTGCGCTCGCTGCAGTCCGGTCTACCCCGCCACGCGGTGATGCTGTCGTCGCTTCAGCAGGCAGCCGGGGAACTCGACCGCCATGAGACGCGGATCGCGGAACGGGATCGCGCGGCGGCGCGGGTCGGCGAGGCCCTCGATGACTATCGAACCCGCCACACGCGTTTGCGTGACAGGCCGCTTGCGCAGGCCAAAGACATCGGCGCCTGGTGCGGCGAGACGAGGGAGGCCATCGACACATGGCAGGCCATGACGGAGACGGACGGGAGGATCCCGGCGCTTTCAACCGAGGCAACGGTCCTCGAGAACATCATCGCCTTCGAGGAACGCGCCCATGACCTTCACCTGAAGTGGAGAGACCTCCGCACGAGGTGGGAAGATGCCGGCACCGCCGATGGCACGGCATCCCTCTTCCTGGCGCCCGGAGGCGATGCGCTGGCCGCTGACTTGCGAACCCTCAAGGCCGATCTTCCACACCATGGGGTGATGCTGTCGTCCCTCCAGCAGGCATCCGAGGAACTCGACCGCCACGAAACGCGGATCGCGGAACGCAAGAATGCGGCGGCGCGTGTCGCACGAGCCCTCGGCGCCTATCGCGCCTGCCACGAGCCGACGCCCGGGACGATGAGCCAGCTCTCCAGGATCAGGAAGTGGTGTGCCGAGACGAAGGAGGCCATCG
>MPMV01000046.1 GCA_002238685.1 bacterium EF100-94H03 bin56 | reverse complement strand
TATGTCGTCGGAGGTGCTTGACATAGACATTATTGTAGCGTAGTAACAAATGCATAGAGAGGGGCGTGACGGTGCCTGATGTGTTCATACAGGTGTGACTATCTTCATTGTCTCGTCACACCAGGGCGGCGACAAACTGCTGGCTCCATGTCACGTTCCAGCCCTCCAGGGATGCCAGTGGCAGGAAGATGATGGTCGCGGTGATGAACTGGACAAGGAGGCCCGCAAAGACATCCAGCGCCGGACAGAACCGCTTCTGATAGAGCGTGCCAGCCGTGATGCCCAGCAGCGACCCCAGGCAGAAGACTATTCCGGCGATGCTTCCCAGTCCCAGGGCGAGTTTGTGGTCGACAACCAGGAACACACCGGCGACCCCGAGACCAAGGCCGAGCCACTGACGGCGTTGAAGACGCTCACCGAGCACGGGTCCGGCAAGCACGGCGGTGAGGACGGGCTGCAGGGAGAGGATGAGGGCGGCGGTGCCTGCGCCGACCCCGGTCGACATCGCCATCCAGGCGCCACCGAAATAGATGACCTGCATCATGAGGCCCAGGATCACCAGATGGGCCCATGCCCTCGGCGAGACCGGCCAGGCCGGCCGCAGCACCGGGAGAAGGCAGAGCATCAGAACCGAGACCAGGGAGAATCGCAGGAACAGAAAGGTGGCGGGCCCCGCTTCCTCAAGCCCCGCCCTGGCGGCAATGAACCCGGTACTCCACAGGAAAACGAAGAGCATCGGTCCGATAACGGAAAGATCGATGCGCTGTTTCAAGGGTGAGAGTCATCGACCGCGGAAAGGGGAATCATCGAAGAGGAAGTTGGCCAAGGGTCACCTCTGTCGCATAGCATATCGGTCACCCGCCGGCGACTCCGCCCTCTTGTTCCGCGGCACGGAGGGGATACGGTTCACCCGGACGATCATGTGGAGTATCGGTGAGATGTCTGAGGAACGACGTTTTGCAGGGGGGTGTCTGTGTGGTGGTGTCCGCTTCGTGGTCACCGGAGACATGCGCGAGATCATTGCCTGTCACTGCGGCCAGTGCCAGAGATTTCACGGCAACTTCGCCGCCTACACCTCATGTCCCCGGGAGAGGCTTGCCATCAGCGGTACACAGCTGCTGGCCTGGTATGAGTCGTCACCCTCGGCAAAGCGGGGGTTTTGCGTGAAGTGCGGATCGAGCCTCTTCTGGAAGCCCTCCGCAGCCGGTTACGTTGCCGTGGCTGCCGGAGCGCTGGATGATCCGCAGGAACTGAAGCTGCAACGGCACATCTTCACGGCCGACCGCCCCTCATGGTACGCCATCACCGATGATCTTGAGGAGTACCGGGGATCCATGGACCAGGTGGCATCCGGGTCTGGATGATGGTGCTTGCCAGCCTTCCCATGTACGACCTTGAACCGCTGCGGGATGCCACCGACGCGTGGTGGCGGGCGCTGGCGCAGGCCTTTCGCGAGCGGGGTCTTGAAAATGTTCCGGTGCGCCTCGACAGGGCCGATCGTCACGATCACTGGTCATCCCGCGACCTCCTCCTGTCACAGACCTGCGGCTGGCCGCTGGTGAATGCGTTTGCCGGACGCTTGCGGCTCCTGGCGACACCCCGGTACGACGTTCCCTGTTGCCAGGGAAGCGACTACTGCAGCCTCATCCTGGTGCGTCACACATCACGGGTCGCGGAACTCGACGATCTGCGTGGCCTCCGTGCGGCAATCAATGGGGCCGATTCTCATTCGGGCTACAATGCCCTTCGGGCCACCATCGCTCCCCTCGCGTCCGCAGGGACCTTCTTCGGCGATGTCCTGGTATCGGGAAGCCATCAGGGCTCCCTGGCGATGGTCGCGCAAGGGACCGCCGATGTCTGCGCCGTCGACTGCGTTTCCTTTGCCCTCATGCAGGAAACCATGCCCGATGCCACGGAAGGTGTCCGGGTTCTCGCCACCACCCGCTGCGCGCCGGCTCTTCCCTACGTCACCGCGGCACAGCGTGGCGACGATGAGGTGGAAGCGCTGCGCGAAGGCCTGCTGGCTGCCGCATCGGACCCGCGTCTCGACGACGTGCGACGGCGTCTCCGGTTGAAGGGGTTCGCCATCCTGCCGCTGGAGGCCTATGACCGGATCAGTGCCTTTGTCGCCATGGCACGCGACTGCGGCTACCCCGAGGTCGCCTGACACGCAGGAAAACTGGCGGCCGGCGCCTGATTCTCGTGTTGCTGGCGCACCTCCTCGCGGGGAGACCGCCTGCTGGAGATCTTCGTGTCGGCGGCGTTCACGCTTGCACTGGGGTCACGTGTCAAACTATACAGAGCGCCGCCAACCTGTACATGTCTGGTGGGATCAAAATCTGTGAAGCGCAAGAACGGATGTCCGGCGAAAGCCATAAAGTTGCCCAAGGGCTACAAGCCCGGGGACACCGAACAGTTCATGAGTGCGAGACAGCGCGAGTATTTCCGCCGCAAGCTGGTGTCATGGCGAGCCCAGCTCCTCCATGACTCCTCGGAAACGATACGCCATCTTCAGGAGGACACGGTGGCCCAGCCGGACTTTGCCGACCGCGCCACGGCGGAAGTCGACCGGGCGCTCGAACTGCGCACACGCGACAGGGAACGCAAGCTGATTTCCAAGATCGACGAAGCCTTGCGGCGTATCGAACAGGGGACCTATGGTTTCTGTGAGGAGACGGGTGAGCCGATCGGTCTCAGACGTCTCGAAGCCCGTCCCATCGCCACCTTCAGTCTCGAGGCACAGGAGCGCCATGAACGGCGTGAGCGCGTTCACCGGGACGATTGAGAACGGATCACCGGTTGTTCACATAATGTTCTTGCGTTGAAAGAACAAACTGCGTACATTCCCGATTCGGACACCATGATGGTGCCGTGGACAGCAGCAAACCGGGAGTGAACGATGGTGAGAAGTGGCCCACAACTTCAGGTGGTGGAAGGAACCGGTATGGACAGGAACAGGGCGCTCGAGGCAGCGGTAAGCCAGATCGACAAGGCCTTTGGCAAGGGCTCGATCATGCGTCTCGGGCAGGACGGCCAGGCCGTCGAAACGGAAGTGGTCTCATCGGGGTCCGTGGGCCTTGATATCGCCCTGGGTATCGGGGGACTGCCACGGGGAAGGATTGTCGAGATCTACGGTCCGGAAAGTTCCGGGAAGACGACGCTTGCCCTGCACGCCGTCGCCGAGGCCCAGAAGGCCGGTGGAATAGCCACCTTCATCGATGCCGAACACGCCCTTGATCCGACCTATGCGCGCAAGCTCGGGGTCAACACCGATGATCTCCTGATCTCGCAGCCCGATGCAGGAGAACAGGCCCTCGAGATTGCCGACACCCTCGTACGTTCGGGCGCGGTCGACGTGCTGGTCATCGACTCGGTGGCCGCCCTTGTTCCCAGGGCGGAACTCGAGGGGGAAATGGGCGATACCCATGTCGGGCTCCAGGCGCGGTTGATGAGCCAGGCCTTGCGCAAGCTGACGTCCTCGATCTCCCGGTCCCGTTGCCTGGTGATATTCATCAACCAGATCCGCATGAAGATCGGCGTCATGTTCGGCAGCCCCGAAACCACCACCGGCGGCAATGCCCTCAAGTTCTATGCCACCGTGCGTCTCGACATCCGCCGCATCGGCCAGATCAAGGATCGCGACCTGGTGGTCGGCAACCAGACACGGGTCAAGGTCGTCAAGAACAAGATGGCGCCTCCCTTCAGGACCGTCGAATTCGACATCATGTATGGTGAGGGTGTGTCCCGGTCCGGCGAGATCATCGACCTTGGTGTCGGCGCGGGCATCATCGAAAAGTCCGGTTCGTGGTATTCCTACAACGACCAGCGTATCGGACAGGGGCGAGAGAACGCGAAGGTGTTCCTGCGTGACAATCCCGGCATCGCCAACTCCATCGAGCACGAAGTGCGGGCGAGGGCGGGACTCGTCGACGAGGACTCGCTCACCCCATCAGATGAAGTGCCAGGCGGCGTGTCCTAGGAGTCGGCGCCGGGCAGAACGGCAGGCAGGTGATGACCAGCGTCAGTGAGGTCCGTTCCACATTCATCGATTTCTTCACGGAACATGACCATGTCGCCGTGCAGTCGAGTCCGCTCGTGCCGCACAACGATCCGACGCTGCTCTTCACCAATGCCGGCATGGTGCAGTTCAAGAATGTCTTCACCGGAGTCGAGAAACGTCCCTACAGCCGGGCCACCACGGCGCAAAAGTGCGTGCGCGCCGGTGGCAAGCACAACGACCTTGATGTCGTCGGTTTCACGGCCCGCCATCTCACGTTCTTCGAGATGTTGGGCAACTTTTCATTCGGTGACTACTTCAAGGACCACGCGATCGAACTCGCCTGGGATCTGGTGACCGGGGTCTTCGGACTTCCCCGCGATCGCCTTCTCATCACGGTGCATTCCTCCGACGAGGAAGCCGCCTCGCTGTGGCGGCGCGTGGCGGGGCTTGCCGACGACAGGATCATTCGTATCCCGACATCGGACAACTTCTGGTCGATGGGCGATACCGGTCCCTGTGGCCCCTGTTCGGAGATCTTCATCGATCAGGGACCCGAACTCGAGGGCGGGCCGCCGGGCAGTGCCGACGAGGACGGTGACCGCTTCCTCGAATTCTGGAACCTGGTGTTCATGCAGTACGAGCAGGTGAGCGCCGAAGAGCGAATCGATCTGCCGAGGCCTTCGGTCGACACCGGCATGGGCCTTGAGCGGATGGCGGCCGTCCTGCAGGGTGTGAAAAGCAATTTCGACACCGACCTCTTCACCGCCCTGATCTCCGCCTGCGAGGATTGTGTCGGCGTAGCCGCTCGAAAGGACGCGCGACCCTCGTTCAATGTCATCGCCGATCACCTGCGGGCGTCGTCGTTCCTCATTGCCGATGGTGTCCTTCCCTCCAATGAGGGACGTGGCTATGTGCTCCGCCGAATCATGCGCCGCGCCATGCGCCACGTGCATTTCCTGGGTGGCCGGGACCCCGTCATGCATCGTCTGGTTCCCGTTCTGGTTGCCGAAATGGGACAGGCATTTCCGGAACTTGTCCGCGCGCAGGCGCTGATCGGCGAGACCCTGCGTCACGAGGAGGAGCGCTTCCGGACCATGCTGGAGAGGGGGACGCGGCTGCTTGCCGAGGAGACCGCAAGACTTCAAGGCGGCGTCCCGCTCCCGGGGAGCGTCGCCTTCCGTCTCTATGACACCTTCGGCTTCCCTCTTGATCTTACCGAGGACGCCCTGCGCCGCGAGGGCCGCACGGTTGATCGCCAGGGATTCGAGGACGCGATGGCCGAGCAGCGGGCGAAGGCCCGCAAGGCCTGGGAAGGCACCGGCGACGCCGCGGACGGCCCCTTCTGGTACGCCCTCTTCGAACGGTGCGGCGCCACGGAGTTTCTCGGTTATTCCACGGAGTCCGCCGAGGCAGAGGTAGTCGCTCTCGTCGCCGGCAACGGCGAGGTCGACAGCGCCGGTCCTGGCGATGACATCGGCATCGTGTTGAACCAGTCTCCCTTCTACGCCGAATCTGGAGGGCAGATCGGCGATCAGGGACGCCTTGCGGGCCCTGGAGTCAGCGCCACCATTACGGATACCCAGAAACGTATCGGCGACATCCATCTCCACGTGGCGCACATCGACGAAGGACACCTGTCGCCAGGCGATCATGTGACTCTCACGATTGATGAAGACCGGCGCAGCCGCTTGCGTGCGTCCCACTCGGCAACCCACCTGCTGCACGAGGCCCTGAGACGCCACCTCGGCGATCATGTCACCCAGAAGGGGTCGCTTGTCGCCCCCGACAGGCTGCGCTTCGATATCAGCCATCCGTCTGCGCTTGGCGAGGACTCGCTGAGGGCGGTCGAGGGCGAGGTCAACCGGATGATCCGGATGAATGGAGGGGTCACCACCCGGCTGATGACGCCCGACGAGGCCACGCGGGCCGGTGCTCTTGCACTCTTCGGCGAACGCTACGGTGACGAGGTGAGGGTCGTTTCCATGGGCGAGGGAGGCTGGTCGACGGAACTGTGTGGCGGCACCCATGTCACGCGCACCGGCGATATCGGCGTCTTCAGGATCGTCTCCGAGAGCGCCGTGGCATCCGGAGTGCGTCGCATCGAGGCGCTCACGGGCAGCGCGGCGCTTGACCATCTCGGCGAACAGGACCGCCGTTTGCGGCGCCTGGCGCACCAGTTGAAGACAACCCCTGCGGATGTCGAGGAACGTGTCCTCCAGCTTGTGGCCGAGCGCCGGACATTGGAAAAGGATGTTGCCGCCCTGCGCCAGAAGGTTGCGACGGCTGGTGAGGCCGGGTCGGCGTCTCCGGGAGTGCGCGAGATCGCCGGCGTGACCGTGGTCGGACGCACGCTAGATGGTGTGCCGGGCAGGGAACTGCGGAGCATGGCCGACGGGATCAAGCAGCAGATCGGTTCCGGCATCGTCATCCTGGTGGCAACCGACAACGGCAAGGCTGCCATCGTCACCGGTGTCACCGACGATCTGACCGGACGTTTCAACGCCATCGATCTGGTCAGGGCCGGCGTCGAGGTTCTGGGGGGCAAGGGCGGTGGCGGCCGGGCGGACATGGCACAGGGCGGTGGACCCGACGCCTCCAGGGCGAATGAGGCTCTCGAGAGCATCGAGCAGGTCATCGCCAGCTAGAAGCTGGCTGTTGCGGACCGTCCGGTACTGGCCTGACGTACGACGGTTTCAGGGGATTTCGTTGGAGAGGCCGCGGGGGATCCGCTTCTCGTGGTCGTAGAATGGCAATGCCACGATCGTCGCTCCGGACGGGGGGCCATCAGGTGTGTTGACGGTGACTTCGCGCCCCACCCAGTCTTCGGCCTGCCTGAAGCGCACGAACGCGATGCCCGATTCCAGGTAGGGAGACCAGGCGCCCGCCGTCACCACACCGACCTGCCGGTCTTCATGGTAGACGAGTGATCCGGCGATTGGCGTGATCCCCGATGCCACCATCCCGAAGAAACGTGGTTCGCGCGGTGCCGACCGCAGCGCGGCCTTGCCGATGAAGTCGGCATCACTGTCAAGATCGACAAAGCGTCCCAGTCCTGCATCGAAGGGCGTCATCGAGGAATCCATGTCGGTCCCGTTGTCCATGATGGCGGCCTCGATGCGCCTGACGCCCATGCACTCCAGGCTGGCGAACACCATGGAGTGTTCAGCCCCTCTCCCGAGGATCAGGTTGAAGAGCTTCGGTCCGTCGAAGTCCGGTGACAGGGGATAGAGCTCGAATCCCAGCTCTCCTGTCCAGCCGGTGCGGGATATGAGGAAGGGATGGCCGTCTATGGTTGTCCGGTGCACGGAGAAGTACGTGAAGGGCGCCTCCGGCATGGTGTCCAGAATGGCCGGCATGACATCGAGTGCTTTCGGCCCCTGTATCTGCAACACCCAGGACTCGGGATCGGTGATGGCGACGTCAAGACCACCGGCGTGGGCTTCGAGCCAGGGCAGGAACTCGCCATCGGCAAGGACATACCAGAAACGGTCCTCAGCGATTTTCATCAGAACGCCGTCCATCAGGATGCCGCCCTGGTGATTGCAGGCGATGGCGTAGGTGGCGCGGCCCTCGCGCAGATTGGAGACATCTCGGCAGAACACCCTGGAGAAGAGGGTCAACGCGTCCGGACCGGCAATCTCGATGGGGTGTTCCGGTACATCAAAGAGGGCCACACCCCTTCTGAGGTGCCAATAGTCGGCAACCGGATCATGCGTCGCGCCAAGAGCATAGAACCGGCGGCTGTAGATCCCCATGAGAATGTCGTCGGTGAGATAGGCAGGACTCCACGGGGACAAGGCAAATCGCTTCGTGCTGATCTTCACCGTGTCGTGGGACATGGCATAGATGCTGGCACCGTCACTCATGATCGTCCCCGGCGATGGAATTGTGTGGCGGACCCTATACCCCTGGGCCCTGATCGAGTCCAGCCGGACACGGACCTTGCCGGGTTGACCTGACGCCCTACAATCAGTGCCATGTTCTCTCTCCAGAAACTCGCTGTCTTTGCCGTCATTCTTGCCGTTCTCTGGCTCGGCTTTCGCTTCGTGCGCAACCTCGAACGCCAGCAGAAAGAACGCGAGCGTGTGCGGCGCAGGAAACGAAAGTGGTTCGGACTGGGTCCGAGGCCGGCGGGAGAGGTCGAGATGCAGTCCTGTCCGGCCTGCCGCAACTGGGTGGCGACGGATGGCCACTGCGGCCGCAGTGACTGTCCATGGCCGCTTGACCACCGCACGTCCACTTCATAGTTTCCGGCACCACCTTCCCCGGGGAGTTTGACCAGCAATGGGCACGACAGGCCGTGGTCTGCCGTTTCAGAACCTGATTCTCGAACTCCAGAGCTACTGGGCGGGCGAGGGATGCGTCATTCTGCAACCCTATGACATGGAGATGGGGGCCGGGACCTTTCACTGGGCCACGACACTCAAGAGTCTCGGACCGCAACCCTGGAAGGCGGCCTATGTCCAACCATCGAGACGGCCTGCCGACGGGCGGTTCGGTGACAATCCCAACCGCCTCCAGCAGCACTACCAGTTCCAGGTTCTGATGAAGCCGTCTCCGGCGGACTTCCAGGATCTCTATCTGGGCAGTCTGGAGGCGATCGGCATTGACTTTCTCGACCACGACATCCGCTTCGTCGAGGACGACTGGGAGAGCCCGACACTCGGCGCCTGGGGTCTTGGCTGGGAGGTCTGGTGCGATGGTATGGAAATCACCCAGTTCACCTACTTCCAGCAGGTCGGTGGTTTTGATTGCCGGCCGGTTCCAGGCGAACTCACCTATGGTCTCGAGCGCCTGGCGATGTACCTCCAGGGCGTCGACCACTTTCGTGATATCGACTGGAACGGTGAGGGAACAACCTACGGTGATGTCCATCTGAGAAGCGAGAGGGAACAGTCCCGGTACAATTTCGAGATGGCGGACGTGGGCATGCTGCAGCGCCAGTTCGACGATGCCGAATCATCCTGCACGCGTCTTGTCGACGCCGGACTCGTCATTCCGGCCTACGATCAGTGCATCCACGCCAGTCACACGTTCAACATGCTCGACGCCCGGGGCGTCATCAGTGTCACTGAACGCGCCGCCTTCATCGGTCGCGTGCGCGCCCTCGCGAGAGCCTGTGCTGCGGCGTGGCTCGAACATCCGGAGCCTTCCTGAATCGTGGCCGACTTTCTTCTCGAAATCCTCTCCGAGGAGATTCCCGCATCGATGCAGCGAGGGGCGCTGGAGCGCTTTGGCGATCTCCTGGAGCAGCGCCTTGCCGATGAGGATCTCAAGGCCTCATCGAGGCGTGCCCATGTGTCGCCGCGGCGCATGGTGGTCCATCTCGAGGGGTTGCCGGAGTGTCAGCCATCATTCGAGACGGAACGCAAGGGTCCGAGGATCGGCGCCCCGACCCGGGCGGTCGCCGGCTTCGCCCGATCGGCCGGGGTCGGGATCGACGATCTCATCCGCAGGACAACGTCGAAGGGCGAATTCTGGTTTGCGGTGACCCGCAAGGGAGGTCAGGCCACCGCCGGGGTGCTGGCGCGCGTCGTCCCGGAGGCGATGACGGCCCTTGCGTGGCCGAAATCCATGCGCTGGGCCGACGGCGAGACACGCTGGGTCCGTCCCGTGGTTTCGATTCTCGCTCTCTTCGCCGGGAATGTCGTGCCTTTCCGCTTCGCTGGTTGTGAATCGGGCGCCGTGACCCGGGGCCATCGCTTCCTTCACCCCGCACCCTTCGAGGTCCGCAGCTACGCCGACTACCGCGCCAGGCTGCGTGACGCCTGTGTCATCCCGGATCACGACGAACGGCGGAGCCTGATCGAGGAGAGGGCCCGGGCCGTCGCCGACGACCTTGGCCTCGTGGCCGACGCACCGGCGCGTCTCATCGACGAACTTGCCGGTCTCGTCGAGTGGCCAGTGGTCATGGCCGGCACCTTCGATGGTGGATACATGGAGGTTCCCGACGATCTGCTGACCACGGAAATGGTTCACCACCAGCGCTACATGCCCTTGCGTACACCTTCAGGCAACCTGGCACCAGGATTCCTGTTTGTCGCCAACATGGAGGGCCGCGATGGTGGCCGGTCCATCAGGAAGGGCAACGAGAGGGTTCTGGCGGCCCGCCTGGCCGATGGCCGGCACTTCTGGGACCGTGACCTTCGGGTGGGTCTCGAGAGCCGGATCAGCGGCCTTTCGACGGTGGTGTTTCACGCCCGCCTGGGCACTCTTGAGGAACGGGCTCACCGCCTCAAGACCCTGGCCCGCTGGCTTGCACCGGCGATCCCCGGATGCGACCGTGATCAGGCAGGCCGGGCGGCATGGCTCGCCAAAGCGGATCTGGTCAGTGACACCGTGGGAGAGTTTCCGGAACTGCAGGGAATCATGGGGGGGCATCTCGCCCGTGCCGCCGGAGAGGACGCCGACATCGCGCTTGCCATCACGGAACACTACCGGCCAGCCGGACCTTCCGACCGCTGTCCTTCGGCGCCGGTCAGCGTGGCCGTGGCCATGGCCGAGAGACTCGACACGCTTGCCGGATTCTTCGGCATCGGCGAGAGACCATCGGGCTCACGCGATCCCCTGGCCCTGCGCCGCGCCGCGCTCGGCACCGTGCGTCTCGTCCTGGAGAACGGACTGCGCCTCGATCTTCTCGAGGCCCTGAAGGCGGCGGGAGAGGGTTACGGACGCGATGTTTCCGGCGAGGTCCTTGAGTTTGTGGCCGATCGCCTCAGGGTTCATCTGCGTGAGCGCCGGCTGGGGCATCATCTCATTGATGCGGTGTTCTCCGGCACGCGGGACGGCGACCTCGTGCGCCTTGTGCGGCGAATCGAGGCTCTCGATTCATTCATTGAATCGCCCGACGGCGGCGACCTGCTCGAGGCCTATCGGCGCGCCGCCAACATCCTGCGCATCGAGGAAGCGAAGGACGGTTGTACCTTCACCGGCGGCAACGTCAGCCAGAACCTGTTGCTGGAGGAGGCCGAGCGAGCGGTCGTGACGGCCCTTGAGACGGCGGATGCGGCCATGGACGATGCCCTTGCTGCCGAGGATCTTGCCGGTGCCATGGAAGCCCTCGCTTCACTGCGACCACCCCTGGGCGCGTTTTTCGATTCGGTCACTGTCAACGCCGAGGACCCCGCCTTGCGGGAAAACCGTCTCAACCTGCTCGGGCGCATCCGTGCATCCATGGATCGTGTTGCCGACTTTTCGAGGATCGGAGGCTGAATGACCGTTTCCCGGGTCTATTCCTTTGGTCCTCGAGGCGCCGATGGTGCCGCGTCGATGCGTACCCTGCTCGGGGGCAAGGGGGCCAATCTCGCGGAAATGGCTGCTCTCGGCCTCCCTGTGCCACCCGGCTTCACGATCACCACCGAGGTCTGCGAGGCATATCTTGCCGATGGTGCCCTCGACCTTTCCGGGGAGGTCGCGAGGGAGGTGAGGAAAGCCCTTCGTGAAGTAGAAACGCAAATGGGACGGAGCTTTGGCAGCGCTACCGATCCCCTGCTGGTGTCCGTGCGCTCGGGCGCACCGGCCTCCATGCCCGGCATGATGGATACGGTTCTCAATCTCGGGCTCAACGACACCACCGTGGAGGGTCTCGCAAGAGCCAGCGGCAGCGACCGTTTTGCCTGGGACAGCTACCGCCGGTTCATCCAGATGTACTGTGGAGTCGTTCTGGACCTCGATCATGGCGATTTCGAGGACATCCTGGATGAGGTCAAGGACGAGGAGGGAGTCAGCGAGGATTCAGGCCTGTCTGCCGATTCCCTGAAGGAAATCGTCGCGCGCTTCCGTCACCATGCGCAATCACGCCTTCAAGCGCCGTTCCCCGAGGATCCCTTCGAACAGCTTTGGGGCGCCGTGCGCGCCGTGTTCCGGTCATGGAACAACCGGCGGGCCATCGACTACCGGAGAATTCACGGGATTCCCGACACCCCTGGAACAGCTGTCAACGTTCAGGCGATGGTCTTCGGCAACATGGGGGAGGATTGTGCCACCGGTGTCGCGTTCACGCGCAATCCGGACACGGGTGCACCGACGCCGTTTGGAGAGTATCTCGCCAACGCCCAGGGTGAGGATGTCGTGGCGGGCCTGAGAACGCCCTGGCCGATCGCATCAGCCGGTGACGGCACCTCGCTCGAGGAGAGGATGCCGGATGCCTGGGGCGAACTTGTGGCTGTCATGGATCGTCTGGAACAGCACTTTCGCGACATGCAGGACATCGAGTTCACCATCGAGCGCCACAGTCTGTTCATGCTCCAGACCCGCAACGCCAAGCGCAGTGTCCAGGCGGCGCTGAAAGTGGCTGTCGACATGGCTTCGGAGGGCCTGATCACACGCCAGGAAGCGCTGATGAGGATTGATCCCCGCGATCTCGATCGTCTGCTTCATCCGGTCCCCGATCCGCGCGCTCCGCGACATGTGATTGCCCGTGGCCTGCCCGGTTCGCCCGGTGCGGCCTCGGGCATGGCGGTCTTCCACGCCGATGACGCCCAGGCGCTCGGCGCCGAGGGCAGGGCCGTCATTCTGGTCCGCCCCGAGACCAGTCCGGAGGATATCCATGGCATGCACGCGGCCCGCGGTATCCTGACCCGCCATGGTGGCCAGACCTCCCATGCGGCGCTGGTAGCCCGTGGCATGGGTCGTCCATGCGTGACTGGCGCCGGCGGGATCCGCGTCGACCCGGGGCAAGATCTCCTTGTGGCTGGTGATGTGACGATCAGGAAGGGCGACATCATCACCATCGACGGATCCACCGGTGAGGTGATTGCCGGAGAGATTCCGACCCGGCAACCGAAGCAGTCCGGAGAGTTCGAAATCTTCATGGAGTGGGCCGACGAGGAGAGGACTCTGGGTGTGAGGGCCAATGCCGAGACACCGGCGGATGCGGCGAGAGCGCGGGAGTTTGGCGCGGACGGCATCGGTCTTTGCCGGACGGAGCACATGTTCTTCGAGGACGGCCGCATTATCGCCATGCGCGAGATGATCATGGCAGAAGACGTCGAGGGCCGACGTCGCCCGCTCGAGAGGATCCTGCCCATGCAGCGGGCGGACCTTGTCGAGCTGTTCCGCACGATGGCGGGTCTGCCCGTGACGGTGCGCCTCCTCGACCCGCCACTGCACGAATTCCTGCCGACCGGCATGCGGGAGCTCGAGGAACTGGCGCGTCACACCGGGACCGACGTCGAGCATGTGCGTCTTCGCGCCGCCTCGCTCAGGGAACTCAACCCCATGCTCGGGCATCGCGGGTGTCGGCTCGGAATCTCCCATCCGGAGATTTACGAAATGCAGGCTCGCGCCATTCTCGAGGCGGCTCTTGAGGCAGGACGCGCCGAAGGTGAACCGGTGCATCTTGAAATCATGGTGCCGCTGGTCGCTACAGGCCGCGAACTTGCGATCATCCGCCAGGCGGTCGACGCCGTGGCTGCGGCTGTCGCGGCTGAGACAGGTGAGTGTCCGCACTACCAGGTGGGAACCATGATCGAGTTGCCCCGCGCCGCCCTTCAGGCCGGTGACATTGCCCGCTCGGCCGACTTCTTCAGTTTCGGAACCAATGACCTGACGCAGACAGTGTTCGGTATCAGCCGCGACGACTCGGGCCGTTTTATCGAGCGCTACCTTGAGGAAGACATTTTCGCCGAAGATCCTTTCGTCACTCTCGATACAGAGGGTGTCGGGGAGTTCGTGGCGCTTGCCAGCACCAGGGGAAGGCGCACAAGGAGCGACCTCGGACTGGGCATCTGTGGTGAGCACGGCGGCGATCCTGCTTCCATCGCCTTTTGTCACCGGACGGGTCTCGATTACGTGTCGTGTTCCCCCTACCGGATACCCATCGCCCGCCTGGCAGCGGCCCAGGCGGCCATACTGGAGCAGGATGCATCATGAAGTACCGGGCACTGTCCTTTGATTGCTATGGCACGCTGATCGACTGGGAACGCGGAATCGCGGAGTGGCTGGGCGCCTGGGCGCAGCGCAACGGACTCGATGTCCCGGGAGAGGAGTTGGTCCGCCGCCTGTTCGATGCGCAGGTCGTCGAACAGAGGCACGATACGTTCCTTTCCTATCGCAGTGTGCTCTCCCGGTCCCTCGCGTGCCTCTCCGAATCCTGCGGCATTCCGGCAGACGAAGGTGTGTGCGCCCGATTTGCGGAAAGTGTGGGTGACTGGCCGGCCTTCGATGATTCGGCGCGCTCCCTCGAGGCACTGGCGCGCCAGGGGCGGATCCTGTGCGTGATCTCCAATGTTGACCGCGATCTCTTTGCCGGCAGCGCAGCACAACTCGAACGGGAGTTCGACATTCTCATCACCGCAGACGACGTCAAGGGCTACAAGCCCGGTCCGCGCCACTTCGATACTCTCGTTGCCAGCCTCGGGGAACGGGGACTCGGCGAGGATGACCTGCTTCACGTCGCTCACAGCCGGTTCCATGACATTGTGCCGGCAAACGCCCGCGGCTGGACGAGTTGCCGGGTCGCACGACACGGTGACAAGTGGGCGCCGGAGGGGGCCGATGTCATCGAGGGTACCTTTTCGGTCGTTCACATGAAGGATGTCGTTGACCTCCTCGACCGCATCGACCCGGCCTGACTGACCATCCACACAGGCTCGCGGACTCGCGCGATGATCCGGCCAACGCACGCGGCCGGGAGCTGTAGTTCAGTCGGCGGGGGCGGAATCCTGCGGAAACCACCCGGGTCGTTCGGCGACGAGGGCAGCGGTGCCGGCGCGGATCTCCCTGTCACCGGCTTCCTCGAGCCGGTCCATGCGGATGAGTGCGATGCCGGTGGTGCCCCGGCTGCTTCTCATCTCGCCGATTTCGGTCTTCCCCGCCGTGATCAGCGTTCCCGGATCCGGCAGGCTCCCGTCATCGGTCGAAACGACCCGGTAGAGACGCCGTCTCACGGTACCGCGGTACCTGGTGCGCGCCGTCAGTTCCTGCCCGACATAGCAGCCCTTGGTGAAATCAATGGCGTTGAGATGATCGAAGTTGCTCTCGAGGGCAAAGGACTTTTCGACGATGAAGTCCAGGGTGGCCTCACCAACAGAAAGGTCCAGGCGGTGCACATCGTAGGCGTCTGGCGACATGTCGGCGATCTCCGCAAACACGGGTTTGTTGACGGGGTGAATGACACGCACGCCGAGTGCCGCCAGCCTGGGATCGATCATGATGATGGAGCATTCTGCCCGGCGCGCATTGCCCGGGCGGGAGACGAGGCGGGCGATCCTGGCCGCTTCGTCGCCGATGAGGGCGCTGACGCGCCAGTCTTCGGAGACATCGCGGATGCGCACCTTTGCCCGCAGCCGGTAGAAGTCGAGTCGCTCGACAAGAGTGTCAAGGCGATCCCGTCTCGTGTCGAGGAGGAGGCCGCCGTCGCCATCGTCGGCAATGAAGAAATCGAAGAGAAACTTGCCCTGGGGCGTCAGCAGGGCGGCATAGATTGCGCACGCCCGGTCCACCTGGTCGATGTCGTTGGTGATGATGCCCTGGAGGAAAGCGCGCGCATCCGGGCCGTCGATGGCGAGAACGCCGCGACCCTCGAGTGCGACACGCGATGTGTCCGTCATTCCCGCATCCTCCGGATCCTGAAACCGGGCAAGGATGGCGATGACTCCGCCCTACGGCAAGCCCCCCGGGGACCGCGCATGGACTGCCAGGGGTTGCCTGAACCGGTTCGGGGCGGTTCTATACCCGGCCCTTTCTCCCCTGGTGGATGATGAAGATCCTCTTTCTCGACGATTCCTTTGCCTTTGACGGCTACACGCCGCGCAACGATCCCATGGGTGGCGCGCAAAAGGGCCTCGTCTTTCTCGCCGAGGCTCTGGCCAAACGCCACCACGAGGTCACGGTGATGAACCGCTGCGATGGCGCGCGCACCATCCGGGGCGTGTTCTGGCAGAGTATCGCCGATGGGGAGGTGCCTGAGTCCGATCTTGTCGTGGCGCTCAGGCACCCGCGGCTCTTGGAGAATGTTCCATCCGGCCAGTGTCGGGTGCTCTGGGTGGCCGATCAACTGGACGATAGCGGCGCGGCGGCACTCGCTTCCAGGGCTGGTGCCTGCCGAATCGACCGCATCGTCTTCATGGGTGACCACCATGTGTCATCATGGAGCGCCGATGAAGAACTGGCTGTGGTCCTGCGCCCGGGCATTGCTCCGGCCTACCTTGCGCCGGAGCCCCCCCAGGGATACTGGCCGCCAAGGGCGGTGACCACGATGCACCCGCGCGGCGGTCTTTCGTGGCTCCTTGATCTCTGGGTCGACAAGATCCATCCCATGATTGACGAAGCGGAACTGCATGTGTTTTCCGGGTTGCTTGCCAGGGCGGCCTCGGGCCAGGTGGTGGAGGGTGATCTGGCAAGGCTGTGGCGCCGCATCGAGGGTCTCGGCAGTGCCGGCGTGGTGGTCCGGCGACCGCTCCCGGATGCCGACATGGCCGGGGAGTTCCGTCATGCCCGTGTCCATCTTCATCCCGGATCGTTGCGTGAAGCCTACGTGGCGACGCTCGCCGAATCCCAGGCAGCCGGCTGTCCAGGTGTGGCCTTCAAGACGGGAGCTGCCGTGGAGCGTATCAAGGACAGCAGATCAGGTTTCCTGGTGCCCGATGACGCTGCATTTGCCAACTGTGCCATCCTCTGTCTCAAGGAGGAACTCGTCTACCGCGGTCGTTCGAAGGACGCGGCCGATCTTCAGCGGGACAGATCCTGGGACGATGCGGCGGCCGAACTCGAAGCTCTCCACAACGCTGTGATGAGTCGGTGAAACTGCTCTTCATCACGTCGACCCGGCTGGGTGACGCGGTGCTTTCGACGGGGTTGCTCGGTCATCTCGTGGCCGGTGAAGGGGTCGAGACGACCGTCGTGTGCGGGCCGGTGGCTGCGGAACTCTTCGAATGCCTGCCGGGACTTGAGCGGGTGATCGTTCTCGACAAGGAACCGCGCAAGGGGCACTGGTTCGGCCTGTGGCGGCAGACTGTGGGCACCTGGTGGGATCTCGTCGTCGATCTCAGGGCCTCGGCTGTTCCCTTTGTTCTCATACGGAACAAGCGACGCACCAAGTTCAGAGGCGGCGCCGGCCATCGCGTGCAGAGCCTGGCGCGCTGGTATGGTGTCGAACCGGTCCCGTCGCCAAGGGTGTGGACCAGCGGGACCCACCATCGCCATGCCACCCGGCTTGTGCCATGCGGAGGCCCCGTGCTCGGTCTCGCCCCTACTGCCAGCGGGCGGGGGAAGATCTGGCCCTGGGAAAACTACGTCGCGCTGGCAAGACGGCTGACTTCCCCCGATGGTGCGCTGGCGGGCGGGCGCATCGTCATCATGGCAGCGCCGGCAGAACATGGTCTCACCCAGCCGATCGTCGAGGCGCTGCCACGCGAGACGACCTCGGATCTGACCGGCAGCGAACATCTCCTGACTCTCGCCGAGGTGATGCGGCGATGCACCGTTGTGATCGCCAACGACAGTGGATTGATGCACCTCGCTGCCGCCAGCGGAGCTCCGACAGTCGGCCTCTTCGGCCCGACTCCGGTCGAAACCTATGCCCCCTGGGGCAATCACGCTGCGGTGGTCACAAGCACGACGGGGTCCATGAACGATATCGCGGTCGATGCCGTGGAAAGCACAGTCGGGGAGCTCCTCGAACGCTGAGCCTGCCCGCTGTTCCACCGTGACGGGACGCCATGGGAGCATTCGGACAGGGAGGGGCTGAACAGCGAGAGGGTGCAGAGGCTCCGGTGCATCATGTCAGCGCTGGAGGCGGCCGAAAGGCCGAACCGTCCCGGCGTCAGTTGACTCATTGAAGGGCGACAGGGTTGGCCGCCGCACCCGGGATACCTCGGCAGGGGCTCCACGATTTGCCGAACGAACGGTCACGGTCCGGAACGGCGCGTTTCCATCGTTCCGATTCTCCCGCTTCGACACGAGGACCCTAACTCAGGAGCAGGGACTCGCCCTGTCGCGCAAAAGTGGCGTTGGGAGCGAGACGTTGAAGCGCTTCTTCGCGATGGGCAAGTTCGTCATCTTCAAGACCCGGTGGATGATCCGTGATCACCAGCCTTGTGGCTGACGTTCCCCGCATGAGAAGGTCGATGGCTTCGGGAGCGCCGCCCGCGATCAGAAGGTCGGCGCCGCCAGCGAAGTGGCGGAGCGCATTTGCGTCATCATGGTGGGTGATGCCTGCTGCCCAGGCGAGCGACCAGCCATCACCGTCGAAACGGTAGGCTGTTCCCGGCATCGGCCCGCCAAGGACCAGGGTGGTGACCGTGATACCCGACGCAAGCGCAACGGGTGTGCCTGGCTCAAGGTCATGGAAGGTGACGGTGGCGTTGAAGATATCGGGAGAGACGGGGAACACGGGATCGGACATCAGCCGTCTGAGTTCCGATCTGATGACCCCGCCGGTGCTGTAGAGCGTGAAGCGATTGTCGGCCGAAAAGGCCGGGGCGAAAAATGGAATTCCGATGGTGCGAACGACTGTGGGCCGACTGAAGAAAACGTGTCCCTCCAAAGGCCCCTTGCCGAGCAGCGACAGTCCGCACGTGCGCATGCCGGAGCCGGCATCGAGAATCATCAGTGTGTTGCGGGCCGAGATGGCGATACACGCTGAATGACCGCCAAAAGCACGGGTCGCCGGTCCGTCGTGGGGAGCGGACCGGACCCCGTGGAAGGTCACCAACGGGCCGTTGGCCGACTGCCCGTCAGGTTCGGGTGAGGGCGCCAATGACGGCGTCGACGATGTCTTCGGCGCGGCCACGCAGTTCAGCCTCGTTCAGGGGCTGAATCGGATGACGGACATACACCACGGCCGGGTCGTAGCCATGGAGGCCGCTCCACGATGCAACACCGCTCCTGAATTCCTCGGAAACCAGCGCCACTGCCGGCGTGTCCATGCGATCGATGTCCAGCATGTCCTGCAGACTGCACGACGTACAGGAACCTCAATCGGCAAGGCCTTCGACGACGGCATCACACTCCGCGGTGACCCGATCGATCACAGCCGATGGCGCCGGCTTGGTAAATGTCGGCTTGGCATAACGACCGGTGCGGATACCGCGTTCGCCAAGCAGCCTCTCAAGGTGATCGAGAACGACGTCGCCCTGGCGTTTGCCAATGTCGAGAAGGCCGACGGTGAGGCCCTCGAGGGACCGGTGTCCGGCCACGCGCTGACGTGCCGGTGCGGCGTGCGCCGCCGTGGGATCGAGAAGGATCGTGGTCAAGTTTCCACCTCCCTTGTGACGGGTTGACTCCCCGCAGGGCCGCTGCCCCATCCCTGGATGATAGTGGAAAAGAGTCCGGCATGGCTACCGGCGTGCGTGACGAGAAGATCGCCGGGTCCGAACATCGGCGTCTTCCCGCCAGGGCCTGCTGTCGCGTCGTGCAGGGCCGTCTCAATTCGAGCCCTGTTCCACCCTGATTCCCGGAAAATGCGCCAGAACTCGCCGGCGATCACAAGCAGTATCCCGCCGCCACGCCTGGACGAGCGAATCTGGCACATTGCCTCGAGTGACCGTGCGAGGCTGACCACGAGATCCTCGGCCGTGCGCGCAGTCTCGTCGTTCATGATCGAGGTGCCACAAAACCCGAAGACAGTGACAGCTGACCGTCCCTCTTCGATTCCCCTGGAGACGGCCAGGGTTTGCCAGGCCGGATCACTCTCGTCCTCGGCAAAACACAGGCCGTGCTTGCCGGGGTGGCCCTGGGTCGAGCGATCGGTACCGCCTGGCCGGGCGCCACCGACATTCATGGCGATGAGGACGAGTGCGCGCGCAATGGTGGCGTTGGCCCGGTTGCCGTGGCCAAGGACGTTGAACCCGCTGTTGAGACCGATTCGGCGAACGACGGGCCCGTTGACGATGACCGCGACACCTGCCCCCATGGTGGTCGACAGCAGACCCTGCCAGGCGAAATCAGGGTCGAGCGCCGCATCGAGGGCGGCCAGCACCACGGGAAAGTAGGCGGGACGGCATCCCGCCATGACCGCGTTGATGGCGGCCTTCTCCACCGTCAGTTCCACCCCCGCCGGCGGAATCGACCCGAGGACATGATCGTGCGCCAGAGTGCATTCGCGTAGCATGGCGAGGACGCGTGCCGGTGTCGGCGGGACCACGGGAAGGCCATCGGACCATCCACGGACATCCATGATCTCGAAGGGATCTTCCGGAAACTGCAGGGTGACAGTCGCGGCATCGAGACCTGTTTCGCCGTGACGCGCCTGGAGTTCCTCTGCCCACCCCGGTTCCTCGCTCAGGGACCCGCATCCTGGCCGTTCGTCCGGCAGACCGGGGCCGAGATCGTCAAGGGCGGCAAGATTGCTCCACTCCTGCCTGGACCAGCCGATCACCCTGGCCGTCTCCACTCCGCCCTGGAAGTGGATCAGCGTCGGCACGATGGTGATGGCGAGGCGAAACGAAACTTCAAGATGACGGTCGTCACGAACCCGCAATCCGCCGGGAAAATCGGGATTGTCCTGCGCGTAGATGGCGGCCATGGCGCCACGTGCCTCGAGATCCGCCGCCACCGGTGCAATCAGCCGACAGGTCGGGCAGTTCTCCCGGACAACCAGGACGAGACCGTCTTGGGGAATCTCACTCGACATGGTGTTTCCAGTTCGTGTTACGCTCTCTCGACGACTCACATCGTCCACGGGAGGTGATCATGGCCGAAATCCAGCGCCTGCAACCAGGTGAACTCTTCAGCGGCGCCGTCATCCATGGCGACACGGTCTGGCTTTCCGGCAAGGTGGCCTCCGATCCTACGGGCGATGTCCGGGAACAGACCCGGGATATCCTGGAGCAGATCGACACCACGCTCGAGGCCTGCGGCACCTCGAGATCACGGCTTCTCTCGGTGCAGATCTGGCTTGCCGACATTGCTGACTGGGCGACCATGAACGAGGTCTATACCGCCTGGATTGATCCTGGCAACAAACCGTGCCGCGCCACGGTCGAAGCGGCCCTGGCGAGTCCCGATCTGCTGGTGGAAATCATGTGCGTGGCGGCCCGGTAGGTCAGCGGCACGCCGTCGCGCCACCGTCGATGGAGAGCAGCGCTCCGGTCATGAACTTCTGATCGGGGTCGGCCAGGAAGCAGATTGCGTCGGCAATCTCTTCCGGGGTGGCGATGGTCTTCATTGGCGAGAACTCCGCAATTCCGCGGAGAGCTTCCGCGTCGTCGCCGGCTCCGAGCATGTCGGTCATGACCGCCCCCGGACACACCGCATTGACCCTGATGTCGGGCGCGAGATCGTGGGCGAGGGCCCGCGTCATGTTCACGACCGCACCCTTGGAGGTGCAGTAGAGAGCGCTCTCGTGGTTGCCGGAAAGTCCAGACTCCGATGCCGTCATGACGATGGCCCCACTGTTGCGGCGCAGTTCCGGGATCGCCGCCTGGCTGCAGAAGAAGCAGCCCTTGACGTTGATGTCCATCAGCCACGCGTAGGTCTTGTCACTCACCTCCTCGACAGGCCCGCCGACATAGACTCCGGCGTTGTTGACGAGGACATCGAGACCACCCAGGCCGTCAATCGCTGCATTGACGACCTGGCGGCAGGCTGCAGCGCCGCCGAGATCGCCGGATGCGGCGACCAGGTTCTCGCCGCCAAGACCGGCAATGGCGGCGGCGACATCGGCGGCCTTGCGGCCGTTGATGGCAACGCTGGCGCCCCGTTTCAGGAAGGCTCGCGCCGTGGCGAGACCGATCCCCCTGGTCGAACCGGTGACGAGAACGCGTTTTCCGTCAAAAGTCATGGCTGTACCTCCAGCTGTTGCCGCCAGGCGTCAAGTTCGTGGACGTACCATGCGGCGTTGTCCCGGATGCTGTCGATCTCGCCCGGAGCGAGATCGCGCAGTTTTCGTGCCGGAACTCCGCCCCACAGTTCGCCGCTCGGCACCACCTTGCCAGGTGCCACCAGGGCACCGGCAGCGACCTGGCTTTCGCGTTCGAGCCGGGCTCCGTCGAGCACAATGGCGCCTGAACCCACCAGGGTGTCGTCCTCCAGGGTGCAGGCGTGAAGATGGACCATGTGACCGATTGTCACGCCGCGGCCGATGATGGTCGGGCGTTCGACGGAAACGTGGATGACGCATCCGTCCTGGACGTTGGTGCCGGCGCCGATGCGCACAGGTCCGTCGTCGCCACGAATCACGGCGTTGAACCAGGCACTGCTTTGCGCCTCCATCACCACATCACCGATGAGCGCCGCGCCGGGAAGGACAAGGCCTGTGTTGTCGATGGCCGGCCACACACCCTGCCAGGGCATCACGTGCGCCTGAGGGAAGACGCACATGCGATATCGATCCATGGCTGTCATTCGACATGCCTGAAGCATGGTGGGCGCGGCTGGGTTCGAACCAGCGACCCCTGCCGTGTGAAGACAGTGCTCTTCCGCTGAGCTACGCGCCCTCCCGGAGAAGGGTGATACGGCGCGGCCGAACGGACTGTCAAGGTGCCCGGAACGCCAGGAGAGAACCCCGGAGAAAGGCCTACTTCAGCTCCGTGACGGTGGCGACAATGCGCCGGTCGTCACGAACGATGTCGGCACCACCGGGCCGCGGAACGACGGCGTAGCAGGCATCGGCGATGTGGAGCACACCCGCCAGGCACAGCAAGTCATCCTCATCGATCCTGTAGGTGCCGGTCTCCTCCGTTTCGAGGGATGCCGCGGTGTCACCCCGGAGTACCGTGACGGCGTCGCTGCCGGCGTCAAACGAGGCGCTGTAGAATGGCTCACCGAAATGGAACCGCAGTTCACCGGCAAGCGTGCGCCCGGGAATGATCGCCTGCAGAACTTCCTGCGACAGTGTCGGATGCCCCTTGGGAGCCTGGAAGGCCTCCATCACCATGTAGCGATTGACGATCTCGTTTCGATGGTTGGTCTGGTACCAGAGATCGCCGTCCTGCCAGACACTGAGACACTCGGTGTCCTGTCCCCGGGTGAGGCAGAGCCCGTCCTCGACGACATCCCATCCGCCCGACCAGGCCTGGCCTGTGTCGTTGCGTCCGGAGAATCCGCCGTCATCGGCAAAGGCCTCGTCGTACCAGTGGAAAAGCTGTGTATCCCCGTCGTAGGACAAGCCGAATCGCCAGGTTCCGTTGTGGACGGCCAGCAGGTCGTCGCCGGTGATGGCCACGGCGCGTTCGGGAAGAACCTCGAGATTGCTGTCACCGAAGAGTTCCAGGGAAATCGGCCGTGCCACCAGCATGATGATGGTGCCCCCGATCCCCGCGGCCGGGATCAGGAGAGCAATGAATATGTGCCACTTCCCCTGCATGGCTCCGCGGATCGATATCACGAGACAGGCGACTGCGCAGATTCCGAAGGTGATGAGTACGAGTATTCCTATCCACATGCTGACGCCGCCTGTTTGCAGGGTTGTAGGGGACGATCATGCTGTTTCCGGACCCGCATGGCAATGCGCCAGCGTGAAGATGCTTCTCAGATCACGGGAATCAGCGTGTCAGGGTGACTTCCACGCCGTGGACGCAGGTACTCTCGCCCATGTCCGACTTGCGGGGAATGTGCAGGCTGTTGATGTTGGTTCCACCGGGCCCGGGCCACCTGCTCTTGTCGGTGAGCAGGACTCCGGACGGCACGGCGTCCGAGACCACGGCGATGAGGGTGAGAGAACCGGCATCGTTGGAGAGACTTACCTCGTCACCGGTGCTGACACCACATGTCGCGGCATCGTCCGGGTGGAGCGTGACCGTCGGCGAGCCGAGGAGTTCACCGATGCGCGGGTCGTTGCCATAGGAGGAGTTCATCAGCCAGCGGCCGGCGGGGCTCAACAGACGGAACCGGCCGTCCTCCGGTGGCGGATCTGCCACGGCCTCGGGCACACGCGGATGACCGTCGGCCTCTGCGCTGGCGCTGGCGATCTCGATCTTGCCCGAGGGAGTCGCAAATCTGCCCCCGGGCCACAGCACCAGCGGCTCATCGCTGGCTGCGGCCCAGCCACGCGTCTTCAGCTCTTCCCACGATACTCCGGTCCCCTCCAGCACTTCGTCGATCAGTTCGCGGTCGGTGCAATGGAGCTCGGCGTCCTCCAGGCCCATGGCCCGGGCGAGGCGCCGGAAGATCTCCTGGTTGGGCAGGCTCTCACCCATGGGTTCGGCACACCGCACCTGGGCGGCAAGAAGGAGGTGGAAATAACTTGCGTTCACGTCGTCGAACTCGAGGAAGGAAGCGGCCGGCAGCACGATGTCGGCGTAACGGGTTGTATCCGTTTGAAAGCAGTCGACAACCACCGTGAACAGATCCTCGCGCGTCAGCGCCCCGGCGAGCACCTTCTGTGCCGGATTCGAGGCAAGGGGATTGCAGTTCCACACCATGTAGGCACGGAAACGGTCCGTTGTGTCGAGTGCGGCGGGGACGTCCATCTGGCTGATGGAGGGGCCGGTCGCCCGGGCCACCGGCAAGGGAGGCGTGGCTCCCTTGCGGGCCATGATGTCGAGCGTGCTGTTGAGATAGAAGATCCCGGTTCCAGGTCTTGAAATATTGCCGGTCAGCGCAGGAAGCATGGCACAGGCGCGGAAGATGTTGCCGCCGCGGAACTGGCGCTGCAGGCCCTGGCCCAGCCACAGAAGGGATGGCCCCGTCGCGTAGAGATGGGCGGCCTCCTCGATGAGACTGACAGGGACACCGGTCGCCCGGGATGTCGATTCGGGGTCTGCCGCAGCGATTGTCTCCTCGACCTCATGGTAACCCTTCACGTGGCTGGCGATCCAGGCGTCATCGAGCAGGCCGTCGCGGCGGGCGATGTGGCACAGGCCAAAGGCCAGCACCGCATCGCTGCCGGGGTTGACCTGCAGATGGATATCGGCCTGGGAGGCCGTGAGGTGACGCACCGGATCGATGACGACGACCTTCGCCCGGCTCTCCTTCAGCCAGTGCTTGTGGGCATGGGGAGCGCTGTGAGCCGGATTGGCGCCCCAGACGACGATACAGGCGCTGTCCCTGGCTGTCGCGGGATCGAAACCGGTGACGCTGGAGCCCAGGGCATAGTGAAGAGCTTGGTGGCCGGCGTTGTTGCAGATGGAATCGGGAATGGCCTCGGTGGCGCCGATACGGTTGAAGAACCGTTCCGGAAAGGCGTTGGCAAGGGCCGAACAGGTGCCGGTGTAGTGCGTGTGGAGAATGGAGGCGGCGCCGTTTTCGGCAATGATCGTGTCAAGATGTGAAGCGATGGTGCCAAGCGCCTCCTCCCAGCTCACACGCTCGAAGAGACCCGATCCCTTCGGTCCGGTCCGGCGCAGGGGATGCAGGAGGCGGGAGTCGCGGTCGAGCCAGACGCCGTTGTAGGCAATGGCGCACTTGCCGCACAGGCTTCCCCGGCTCACCGGATGATCGGGATCGCCCAGAACCCGGGTAATCTTGCCGTTGCGCCTGACCACGGCGATGCCGCACCCGTCATAGCAATCGCGGGGACAACTCGTCCGGATGATGTCGCGCTCGGTCATGGGCCTCCCGTCACATGATTCGCCGGCATCTTCCCCCCTTGCTGCGAACGTGACAAGGTCTTGCCCGGTCCTGCGGCGAATCTGCCGCCGACGACGTCGCCGCGAGGCCGACAGGCATGGCCGGGATCGCATCTTGACGATAACCGGGCGCAGGGTATCCACTGATGGTGGACGATGGAGGGAAGAAACCTTGACACGGAATTCCATTGAGGTGCGCCCGCTCGGTCCTGTGATCGGCGCAGAGATTCACGGACTCGACCTCGCAGCGGGAATTGATTCCGCCGTGTTTGAAGTGATTCACCAGGCTCTGCTCGACCACCTGGTTGTCTTCCTCCCGGACCAGCATATAGGTCCTGGCGAACATCTCGTCCTTGCGCGCCAGTTCGGAGATATCGAGCCGCCCCATCCCGTGTTCGGCAACGTGGCGGGCCTGCCCGAAGTTACGATCATCGAACAGCACGGCGATGGCAGCCTCTACAACGATGTCTGGCATACCGATGTGACCTTTCGCGAGCGTCCCGCCATGGCCTCGATCCTGCACTGCCAGGTAACGCCTCCTGGAGGTGGTGGCGACACGCTGTGGTCGAGTCTCTACGCCTCCTACGAGGCGCTGTCGCCGGGGGTTCGCGACATGATCGAGGACCTGACGGCGATTCACGACTATTACATGTCGTTCGGGCCCTCTGTTCTGGCAGGCGAGGGCGGGATCCAGCAACTCGCCCGGGACATCGTCGAGTTACCGCCCGTGGAACATCCGGTAGTGCGAACACACCCTGAAACCGGAAGGAAGGGGCTGTTCGTCAATCGTACCTTCACCAAGGAAATCAAGGGACTCAGTCGGATCGAAAGCGACCATATCCTGAGAATGCTGTGCGAGTTTGCGGAGCACCCCAACTACCAGGTGCGCCGGTCATGGAAGCCCCGTGATCTGGCGATCTGGGACAACCGGTGCACCATGCATCTGGCATCTTCCGATTTCTCGGGACATCGCATGATGCACCGTGTCACGGTCATCGGCGACCGGCCGTTCCACTAGGTTGTGGCAACTGGCGGACATCGGTGGTCGACGTCTTTGATTTTGTCATCGTTGGTGGGGGATCGGCCGGGTCTGTCCTCGCCGCTCGTTTGAGCGAGGAGAGGTCGTGCCGCGTCCTTCTCCTCGAGGCCGGAGGCACGAACCGGGATTTTCGTGTCGCCATGCCGGCGGCCAACGTGTTCGCCGTCGGCAACCCGCGCTTCGACTGGTGCTATCTGACCGAACCCCAGACGCATCTCGCCGGTCGCCGAATCCACTGGCCCCGGGGGCGCGGACTCGGGGGGTCAAGCGCCATAAACGGCATGATCTACATACGCGGCAACGCCGCCGACTACGATCGCTGGAGACAGCTCGGTCTCGAAGGCTGGGCCTGGGCCGATGTGTTGCCCTACTTCCGCAAGGCGGAGAGCAGGGAAGGTGGTGGCGATCATTGGCGCGGCGGTTCAGGGCCCTTGCTGACCGGAACGGCAGGACGGCCGCTGCCAATCGATCACGCCTTCGTCGAGGCCTGCCTCCAGTCGGGACTGCCTGCCAATCCGGATTTCAACGGGGCAGGCCAGGTTGGTGCCGGTCTGCTCGACGTGACCGTTCGCGATGGCCGGCGCTCCAGCATCTCGCGATGCTATCTCGGGCCTGCCGGATCAAGGCCCAACCTGGAGGTCCGCACTGGAAGTCTTGTCACATCCCTGGTGATCGAGGGGCATCGTGCCAAAGGCGTGCGGTATCGGCGGCGGTCCGCCGTGGAGGAGGTTCATGCCTCCCGCGAGGTGATCGTCTGTCAGGGCGCCATCGGTTCGCCGCAACTCCTCATGCTGTCGGGCATCGGCCCGGCGGACCACCTGCGCCGGCACGGAATCGAGGTGAGGGTGGCGAGTCCGGGAGTGGGGGAGAACCTGCAGGACCACCTCAACATTCCGGTCCGGTTCCATTGTCAGCGGCCGCGCCAGACCCAGGCCCGCTGGGCCCGCCCACTGATGGCTCTCATGCTCGGCGCTTCGTGGTTTGCCAGCGGCGGGCGGGCGGGACCCGGAGCCCATCCTTTCTGGTCGGCTGGTGCCTTTTCGAGAGGCGGTGCCGAAGCGCCTGACTTTCCCCGATTCCAGGTCTTTTTCACACCCATGGTTATCGCTGAGGGTCGGCGTCACGGGATGAAGACTGCCATAGACGGCTTCCAGTTCGATGTGAACCAGATGCATCCGCTCTCGCGCGGCCACATCCGGCTGAAGAGCGCCGATCCCGAGGATCACCCCGTCATCGAACCGAACTACCTTGCCGAAGAGGAGGATCGGCGGGACTTCATTGATGCGGTCAGGTGGGCGCGCGACATCGCGCACCAGCCGGCATTGGCTCCCTATCGCGGTGCCGAGATGGACCCCGGGGAGCATGTCTTGAGTGATGGCGACATTCTCTCGGCGGTCGCCCGCGACGCCCTGTCGGGATATCATGCGTCGGGAACCTGCAGAATGGGGGCGTCCGGCGACCCGCTGGCGGTTGTGGACGAACAGCTGAAGGTGCGGGGTGTCGATGCCCTCAGGGTGGTTGATGCCTCGGTGATGCCGATAATCGTGACGGGAAACACCAATGCGCCAACAGTCATGATCGCCGAAAAGGCAGCGGACATGATACGAGGACACACGCCCCTGCCGCGTCGCGAAGCTGCCGCCGGATACGGCCCGTGACGGCAGCGCCGCCCTATCTTCTCAGGCCGAATCCCGACGATTCGCGTCTGACGCGTTCGGTGTCCGGGATCGATCAGGACGGCAACCGGATCGATCGGGCCGTGACCGTGGAGACCCCCCTGACGCTGTTTCTCAATGACCAGGAAATCGTCACCATGATGACGATCGGGGATTTTCCGGACTACCTGGCCCTGGGCTACCTGCTGAACCAGGGAATGCTGGAGGGAATCGACGAGGTCACCGGAATCGACCATGACGAGGAGATCGCCACTCTGGTCGTGCGCACCCGCCGGAAGACCGATTACGAGGAAAAGCTCCGGAAGCGCACGCTGACATCGGGGTGTGCCCAGGGGACGGTCTTCGGGGATCTCATGGACGAGATCGAGTCCGTCAATCTGGACAGGAATGCGGTTGTTCGCACCGCGTGGCTCCATGCGCTGACAAAGACGATCACGGCGACGCCGAGCCTCTATCTCAAGGCCGGCGCCATCCACGGTTGCGTGCTCTGTGAAGGTGGCCGTCCGCTGGTCTACATGGAGGATGTCGGCCGGCACAATGCCGTCGACAAGATCGCCGGTTACATGGCCCTCGAGAACATTCCGCCCACCGGCAAGCTGTTTTACACAACCGGCCGGCTGACCAGCGAAATGGTGATCAAGACGGCAAGGATGAACATTCCCGTCCTGATTTCCCGCTCGGGGTTCACGGCCTGGGGCGTCGAACTCGCCCGCCAGGTCGACATGACACTCATCGGCCGTTTGCGTGGCAGACGGTTCATGGTGGCCGCAGGCGCGCATCGCGTGTGCTGGGATGATCCGCCCCTTTCTGAATCGGGAGAGGGGTGATGGACGTGACGGCACTTCGCAACGACGTGGCCGGGACGGTGCTCGCTGGCGGGCTGGCGCGACGTATGGGGGGCCGGGACAAGGGCATGTTGGACCTCGATGGCCGCAGCCTTCTCGATCACGTGATCGCCCGCTTGCGGCCCCAGGTGCGCATGGTGGCGCTCAACGTCAATGACGATGTCCCGCGCCTCGACTCAACCATGCTCTCAACCGCGCCCGACATGCTGCCGGGGCACCCCGGGCCCCTTGCCGGTGTGCTGGCCGGACTCGACTGGACCTTTGCCAATGTGCCAGGCCTGTACTGGATCGTCACGGTGCCCACGGACACGCCGTTCCTGCCCGTGGACCTGGTCGAAAGACTGTTCACGGCGGTGAAGGATTCAGGTGCCGACTTGGCCTGTGCGGCCTCCGCGGGCCGACGCCATCCGGTCGTTGGCCTGTGGCCGGTCCACCTGCGAAACGAGCTGCGTCAGGCATTGATCATGGAGGGCGTGCGCAAGATCGATGCCTGGACCGGCCGCTACCGGGTGGCCGAGGCGTCGTTCAGCGACGACCCGGTGGACCCCTTCTTCAACGTCAACAGACCGGACGATCTCGCCACGGCCAGGGTCCTCCTGACGCGCCTTGGATGCCACGAGCCCGGGGTGGCAGTGCCCTGACAGCGTGCGCCGCGCGGACGGTGGCCGAATGCGCCGTCGATTGACCGGGGTTGGCAAGTCCGGGTGATTTTGGCACACAGCAGACCATTGTCGCAGGAGAGTCGCGCCATGAGTGTCGAGGAAGGTCCCGCACCCGGGGGGGCTCATGACTTCATTCGCGCGATCGTTGCCGATGATGTCGCCGCAGGCCGTGTCGGTACCGTCGTTACGCGGTTTCCCCCGGAACCCAACGGATACCTCCACATCGGCCACGCCAAGTCGATGTGCCTCAACTTCGGCATCGGCGGGGAGTTTGCCGGACGCTGTCATCTGAGGTTCGACGACACCAATCCGGTGCGCGAGGAGCAGGAATACATCGAGGCCATCCAGGAGGATGTCCGCTGGCTCGGTTTCGAGTGGGGCGAGCACCTCTACTTTGCTTCGGACCACTTCGAGCAGCTCTATGCCTGGGCTGAACATCTCATCCTCAACGGCGATGCCTATGTCGATTCCCAGTCGATCGACGACATGCGCGAGGCCCGCGGCACTTGGAACAAGGCGGGTCGCGACAGTCCATGGCGGAACCGCTCGCCCGAGGAGAATCTCGATCTCTTCCGACGCATGCGGGCCGGTGAGTTTTCCGATGGCGCACACGTGCTGCGAGCAAGGATCGACATGGCCTCGGGCAACATGAACATGCGCGATCCGGTACTCTACCGCATTCTTCACGCGCACCATCCGCGCACCGGCAGGACATGGTGCATCTATCCGACCTATGACTATGCGCACGGCCAGTCGGATGCCATCGAGGGTGTGACCCATTCACTGTGCACCCTCGAATTCGAGGACCACCGGCCGCTCTACGACTGGCTGATCGACCATCTGCCGGTGCCCCGGGTGCCCCGCCAGTATGAATTCGCCAGACTCAACCTCGCTTCGACGGTGTTGTCGAAGCGGGCGCTCATCGCCCTTGTCCGCGACAGCCATGTCAACGGCTGGGACGACCCCAGGATGCCGACGCTGCGCGGCATGAGACGCCGGGGCATTCCGCCGCAGGCGATCCGCGAGTTCATTTCGAGGGTTGGTGTTGCCAGGGCAGACAATCTCGTCGACCCGGCCATGCTCGACAACTGTGTGCGCGCCCATCTCAACCGTACGGCGCCGCGTCGCATGGCGGTCTTGCGGCCGCTGAGAGTGGTCATCGAGACGTGGCCCGAGGGGCAGACCGACGAACTTGAGGCGATCAACAACCCTGAGGATGAAGGAGCAGGGCGGCGCCCACTGCTCTTTTCGCGCACGCTCTACATCGAACGCGACGACTTCATGGAGGATCCTCCGCGCAAGTTCTTCCGCCTTGCGCCGGGCCGGGAGGTCCGGCTGCGCCACGGTTATTACATCACCTGCAAGGAGGTGGTGAAGGATGCCGATGGTGACATCGTGGAACTTCGCTGTACCCACGATCCGGCAACCAGGGGTGGCGGTTCTCCCGACGGACGCAAGGTCAGGGGCACCCTGCACTGGGTCTCGGCCGACCATGCCGTCAGTGCCGATGTCCGTCTCTATGATCGTCTCTTCACGTCGCCGACACCGGGCAGTGACGGCGACATCGTCGCCGACCTCAACCCGGATTCCTGTGTCGTCCTCGATGGTTGCCGTGTTGAACCGGCCATTCTCGACGCGGCACCGGGGGATGTCGTGCAGTTCGAGCGACAGGGCTACTTCTGTGTCGACGCCGACTCCACCAGCGAGCGTCCGGTGTTCAATCGCACGGTCAGTCTGCGCGACAGCTGGGCGCGCGTCCGGCGCAACACGCCGTGACGGCAAGCCGGTCCCACGGTGCTGGGCAGGTTCTTGCCGTCCTGATCGACTCCATCAACCAGTCGTTCTTCCATTCCCGCATGCTGAGGGCCTGGGGTCACTCGAAAGCCATGGAGTCCAATGGCCACTGGATGCTGCAGATGCGCCAGGCGTCATCTCTGGTCGAGGCCATGGCCGCCGGTGGCCTCCGCCCGGATGACAAGCCGGCGTCGGACCTTGTTATCGGACGCAATGCCGGGGCGGTCCTTGCCGCCGATGCCGCCCAGGCGGAACGCTGTGCGAGAACCGCCGGGGATGCGGCCGTGGCATTGCCCGACAGCGCCATGCGGTCACTGATGAACGAGATCGTGGCCAGCGAAGAGGCGCACGCCGCACGACTCCGGGCGTGGTGCGAGGGGCCGCCGGAAGGCACACGTCAAGCCAAGCACCTGTTGCCCAAGCCGGGTGCCCTGCCGATGGCGCTCGAGGCACTCAACCGGGCGCTTCGTCCCCTCGTCGCCGCTGTCAGCCAGATCTTCCTGCACAGTCTTGTGTTTGGCTGCGCCGGCAGGAATGAGGACGCGGAACGCGAACTTGTCGCCGCCCTTGAGGTCATGGCCCGGGCCGAGGCTCTCCTCGAACGCCTTCTTGATCTCGGCGGTCTGCCGGACCACCGCCGCCATGGCCGCCTCATCATGGGAAGCGGGTCTGCCGCCGCCGAATGGACAGCCCGCGATATCCATGATGTCATCATCACCGAACTGGAGGCCGGTCTGGCTACCCTCGACGCCATCGCCGATCCTCTGACCCATACCCTTATCGACGGCATTCTCAGGGCCGAAGGCGCCGCAAGGCAGAATGTGGCACAGCGTCTCGACCGATTGGTCGCCGCTTCATCAACGGCGCGGCAAGCGTCGTGACCCCTTGTCATGCGAGAGCATCACGACACGCCACGAAGCGGTTCGCATGACCGGGCCGCTTCCCCCGCGACAAGAAGGACGGTTTCTGTGAAAGCCGCCCACTGTGGCGGGTCGGTGAACCACATCTCCACCGAGTTCAACACCCCGGCACGGGGCCCGGCGAATCGAACTCACGCCTGAGCCGTCGGGTTGGCGTTTGCCATTGACAGTATCCGGGGAGTCCTCCCCTGGTTGCATCCTACCAGCGCATGGAAGCGGTGAGTCCGATCCGGTTCTCGGGCGCAACGTTGTCGTTCGCGGGCTCCCACCTGGTCGCTTCGAAGCCGACATGGAACGGAACCCACGTCGTCTGCGCAAGCCGCAGCGTCCATCCCAGCCGCCAGTCGCGGCCGGCCTCGGAAAGCCCGACACCCAGCTCCGGCGTCCCGGTGAAGTGCCCGCCGAACACCGCCATCCCGTAGCCCACGCGCGCTCCCAGCCGTCCACTCTCCTGGCCGGCCCATGGCGCTCCCGGGGCGACGCCGCTCCGCCACAGCCGATCAACGCCGCTGGCCGTCTGGCCCCACGACGGCTGCACGCTGAGCGAAAGACCCCGGCCCTCAGGCCCCGGATCGAGCCGCATCAGTCCGCTCATCCCCCATTCCTCGGAGTCGCCGCTGTGACTGAGCAGCGTCCGGACCCGGCCCTCGACGGTCACACCCGTCGCCTCGTCGGCATAGCGCACGCCGCCCCCGGCCTCGATGCCGCTGCCGGTCTCGCCGTCGCCGACGTCCCTCCTCATGCCAACCTCGATAGAAGGCGTGAACATCGCCCCCGACGCCAGGTGCCGGGTGTGACTCCCCTCGACCGCCAGCCGATGCCGGCCGGCCTCCAGCGTCGCCGCCCCGATCGTGCCCGAGCCATCGATCTCGGCCTCCGTGAAGGCGGCATCGCCCCGGGCGCGCAACCGCGTCGTGCCGCCCGCAATCAGCTCCTCGCTCGACACCAGCGTACGCACCTGCGGTGCTAAACTAACGAATAAAGACACTATTTGCCCTCTCTCCAATGCAACTACGGGAAGATCCCGCAACGGATTTTCCCGTGCCTGCAACTCAAGGCAAGGGGGACTCCATGGCCACGACACGACTCACTCAGGCACGCATCGCGGCTCTCCGGCCACGAAAGACCAGCCGGGATGTCCGGGATGCCGACCTCAAGGGCTTCGGTATCCGCGTCTACCCGACCGGGCGCAAGTGCTACTTCATAGCAACCCAGTTCGAAGGGCAGAGAATCTGGAAGATCGTCGGCGATGCCGCCGACATGAGTCCAGGCGAAGCCCGCGGGCGGGCGCGGGCAATGCTTGCCGCAATCTGGAGCGACGAGCAGGTCTCGCCGGAGGAACTTCCGTTCGAGGTGGTCGCCGAGGAAGTGTTTCAGCGCTACGGGAGGAACTGGAAGCCCCGCACACTCGCGGTGAACCGGGGCTACTACGCCAACCACATCCTGCCCTGGTTCCGGGGACGGCCGATCTCCAGCATCACAAACGCCGATGTCAGGAAGTGGTTCGCCTCGCTTCACGCGACACCCGTTGCAGCCGACCGTTCGGCGCCGGTTCTCTCCGTCATCATGACCTGTGCTGAGGCCTACGGGTACCGGGCGGAAGGAAGCAATCCCTGCCGCGGCATCCGGCGCTACAGGCGCAAGGGACGGGAGCGATTCCTCTCGGAAGAGGAGGTCCGCCGGCTGGGAAGGGCTCTGGAACGCCACGAGAGCGACTATCCGATGTATGTGGCCATCGTCCGCCTCCTGTTGCTGACCGGAAGCCGGCGGAGCGAGATCGTGACATTGCGCTGGAAGGAGTACCGGGATGGCCATCTCCACCTCGCGGACAGCAAGACCGGTCCGCGCATGGTGTGGCTGTCATCCCCGGTGCGGCGGATCCTCGAGGAGCAACCACAGAAGTCGCAATGGATCTTCCCGTCAAGCAGCAGCGGGAAGTCCGTCAGCATGTCGACGGTTGAGCGTTTCTGGAGGAACATGCGATCCGAAATCAGTCTGCAGGAAGTCCGGTTGCACGACCTGCGACATACATTCGCCAGCATTGCCGTCATGAGCGGAGAGAACATCCTCACCGTCGGCCGGCTGCTCGGCCACAACGATCCCGGCACGACCCTCAAGTACACGCATCTCGCCCATGATGCGGTCGCCGATGCCGTCGAGACTGTTGGCTCCGTCCTCGGAGGGTCCGCGGAATGAACCGGAAGCAAAAGCTCACCGATGCCTTTGTCCGGCGTCTCGCGTCCGGCGATCGCGAATACACGGTTCGCGATACCGTGGCGCCGTCCCTCGGTGTCCGGGTGCATCCGACTGGAGGCCGCAGTTACGTTCACTTCGGCGAGGGGAGGAAGGTGTCTCTCGGTTCCGCCGCACTCATGACCGCCGGGCAGGCGCGCCGGACCAGTCTTGCGCTGTCGGCAGGCGGCATCCCGGACAAGACGGTGCCGCCGCTCTTCAGGGACTTCGCTGCCGGGCCGTGGCGCGAGTCCTGGGTTCATCACTGCATGCCGTCGACGG
>MPMV01000045.1 GCA_002238685.1 bacterium EF100-94H03 bin56 | reverse complement strand
GAAATACGGCAAAAATCCACCAGCAGAGTACTCAAGGTGATCATCGCTTGCGCCCCGGGCCGAATATGAGGCTATCGTTCCCCTTGGTGATGGATGCGGGCTAACGATCGTCTCAAGCTGAACTAAGGCGTCTTGTGCCGCCCTGCGGTAGTCCTTCATGTCGTCGAAGGTAGACCCAACGAAGATTGGTACATGCTGTTTGCGTTTTCCGAGACTCATCGGAATTTATCTCCTTGACGTTGGGCAGATAACGGCCGCAGCACCCCGGTCCTTCCCTTAACCTCGGGTACGTCAAGCCCCGATGCCTGACTGCCCATCACTACCGGCCCAAACGGTTCCACCCAACCGGAAGGGAACGACCATATGGAAACCCACGTCATGGGTGCATCCAAGTGGTGAATTTCAATCGAGGTCTCTGCCCGAAGGGTGGGGCCTCGCATCGGATACCCTAGATATCTTCTGGGCCGTGAACAACTTCGTCCACACCTGCACTGACGAAGCGACGCCGGCCATCCTCGCAGAACCTCGCCGACACGACGAAGCTCGGCCGCGCTCAGGAAGCGCTCGCGCTTCTCTTCCGGGTACTTACTGATGTGCTTGCGCGGGTTCCCGACGACCCTCGGAATGGGGCACACCCGGACGCCGTCACCGCGCGCCATACCCCTTTCGCCTGGACCGGGCGCCAGCCGGCCTCACGCCGTCAACGCCGCCTCCGCCCACGTCGCTCGTCGGATCCCGGATCGTCCCCCGCATCCATCACCAACAACCGGCATATGCCCAGGTCCCTGAGGCGTTCCTCGTCGGTCCGAGCCACCGCAATCCCCGCCGCCGTATCGGGCTCGAGCCGTGCCCGATCTTCCGGGCTCGTCCGGCGGACACCGATCGGATCGAACGCCCGGCCGGTATCGTCATTCAGATCGTCGACAGTGGGCGCGTTCCACTCAGGGGCATCCGGCGGTTCCGGCGCCTTCCCCACTTGGACCAGCGCTGCGCGCGGTTGACTTATCGACACGAATTCCACGAATTCTCCCGCATCGATGGCGAAGGATTCGAGCTCTCTCTGCATCAGAACAGCCGGTGCGAACAGATGGTGCCCCGAACCGACGGCGCGAATCCGGGTGGTGTTGCACCGACGCGCCGACCCCGTGCCGATCACTCTGAGCACCATTGCCATTGACTACGCCCACCGCCTGGTGACGGCGCGCTCGAGCTGAAGGTGACCGAGTATGAGCTTCTGTGCGCTATTTCTCAGGGCGCCGATCGGATCCTGAACCACGAAGCCTTGCTGCGTTAAGTCTGGGCCGGACGCCCCAACTGCATTCCCTAAATCGAGCGCGCCCACGTGAAGCGGGCGTCCAACAAACTCGGTGACGACGAGGAGAGCCACGCCTGGATCTTCAACGTACGCGGCGTCGGCCCAGCGCCCTCTGCTGCCTCGGCCCCGCCGCGACCTGCCGGCCGGGGAGGCTGGTTGGATACGTCGTGTCCGCTCGCCGGAATCCCGGGCTCGACCCAAATCCTTGGGCAAGTCGACGCGACTATGCTCCCGAACGGAGTGAAAACCTACCGCTGGGCATGACTTGATGATGGTGAGCCACTTCGGCGTCTTGTTGTCACCCATGACGGCATCAACATCCCGAGAGGCCATCCCATGTGTGGGGAAGTTCGTGGGGTTGAGAACATCAGTCTTCGTATATTTAGTATTAACATTAGTTTATTGCGCTTTCTTGGTTGACCTCGGCTCCACCAGTTCCCCACGCAATCGCCCCCTGGCCTGACGACCCTCCCCTGAAACCTCTTTGAGGTCATCGACTGCCTGGCCCCGGGGATTGCGGGAAACACGTTTCCTGCAGACTCTTGCATTGATCGCGAGCGACGGCGCGGATCGCAGGTCAGTACGTTGTCAGGCAGCAGACGACCCGATCTTCGGCATGGCGATATGCGCGGGTTGGCGTTGATATCCGGTTGGTGACTTCGACATGTCGGCCCTCTTGGCGCGGCTCCTGCGCAGGATTCACGGCGTCCCTCGCCTGTCGGAGCCGGCTCAGACTTGTGCGTTTGCCTTGCCCCGCGGAATCAGCTTTTCGGGGTCGTAGAATGGGAGATCCAGCGTCTCTCCGGGCACGTGCTTGTCGCCGCAGGTCACCTGGCGGCCGATCCAGTCTCCGGTCCTCTCGAAGAGCGCGTAGGCGATGTGGTGGCCCAGATAGGGCGAGAAGGCGGTGGCGGTCAGCCGACCGACCGCCTGGCCGTCGAACATCAGCGCCATGCCGGCCTGGATCTCGTCGTGGGCCTTCAAGCCCACCAGGCGCGGGCGCCGGTCGGCCGCCAGCAGGGCCTCGCGGCCGATGAATCCCTCCTTGTCGAGATTGACGAATCGTCCCAGGCCCGCCTCGTAGGGCGTCATCGAGGGGGACATGTCGGTACCGTTGTTGAGGATGCCGGCCTCGATGCGGCGGACGTTCATGCACGCCATGGCGGCGAAGCGCAGACCGTGCCGCCCGCCCACGCCCGTCAGGTGGTCCCACAGAGCACCATGGTCGGCGTCGTCGGGCACGTAGAGTTCGAACCCCATTTCGCTCGTCCAGCCGGTGCGGGTCGCCAGCAGGGGTTCGCCCGCCATCGTGACCCGGGCCGCGCTGAAATAGGGAAAGGGATCGGGCGCGCCGCCGTCGCACAGGGCCGCCAGCACGTCGAAGGATCGTGGACCCTGAACCTGCAGCACCCAATCCTCGGTGTCGACGATCTCGACGTCGAAACCCGGCTGGTGCGCCTTGAGCCAGCCGAAGATCTCGCCGTCGGCCAGCACGTAGCGGAAGCGGTCCTCGGCCAGGCGCACGAGCACGCCGTCCATCAGGATGCCGCCGTCGGCGTAGCATATGATGCCGTAGCAGCAGCGTCCGACCTTCATCGGCGCGATGCGGCGCGTCATCAGGTGGTCGAGGAATCGGGCGGCGTCCGGACCGACGAACTCGATGGCATGCTCGGGCACGTCGAACAGCGTCGCCTGACGGCGCAGGTGCCAGTACTCGGCCTCGACGTCCTCGTCCAGGTATCCAGGCGACATGTGACCGCTGTAGACCGTGAAAGCGGCGTTGGGTCCGATGCGGTCCTCGTAGAACGGGATGAAGGGCGATGCTCGCAACCGGTCGTAGCTCCCGCCCCACACGGGCAGGCTGCGGCCACGCCGGCGATACAGTTGGACCTTTGTACCGTCGGCGGTGGTGTCGTCGTTCATGGCCTTGCCTCGTCCCGGATGTATGTTGGCGCGTGTGCTGAACACCGTTCAGCGTCTTCAGTGATTGATACCCATCGAGCTGCCGGGGTCAATCTCGGGACCCGATTTTGTTCGCTCGAGACCTTGCAGCGCCAGATGATCGATCACGCTGACACCACCGCGAGAGCAGGGACGGTCGTCAAGGTCTACGGGCACGAAATCGGGCTTGTGAGCGATGAAGGCTGCGATGTCGCGGTGGGCAAAGGCCGGCAAGCGAGAACGAAACCGGCTGCGAGCAGGTCGGATCAACCGCCGGCCCGGACGCGAGAAACCGGTGTCCTGATCGGCATCGTCCTCGCAGGTGGCTCGCGCGGCGGCCGCTCCCTCCCAGGGCGCGGGCGACCGCCGCGCATTTCCAGGTGGGCGAGGCGGAGGAGCGACGGAATGTCCTCCCTTGGGCATGGGACGATCCCGGGTTCACAGGCGGTCAACGTTGTGGATTGAAACAGGGGAATCTGTCATCATGACGACACAGTTCGGCATCATGCCGACCGTGCCATTGGCTTTATCACCTTGAGAAGACCACGGGAGGTCACGAGACATGGATAACACAGTCCACAAGAAAGGCGCTTCACGGCGCACCGTCCTCGGCGGTGCAGTTGCCGCCGGCGCCACGGCCGTTGCCGGTCCGTCCCTGCTGGAAACAGGCACGGCAAGGGCGTCCGAACCGCAACGTGGCGGCACGCTGAGGATCGGCCTTGGCCACGGTTCGACCACTGATTCCCTCGATCCGGCGACATTCGAGAACGGTTTCGTGTCGAACATGGGCATGGGCGGTCTCTTCAACTATCTCACGGCCGTCGACGAAACGAACCAGCTCGCACCCGAACTGGCCGCGGAGTGGGACGCCACACCCGATGCCAAGACCTGGACATTCAGAATTCGCGAGGGCGTCGAGTTCCACAACGGCAAGACCGTCACGCCCGACGACATCGTCGCCAGCCTCAACTATCACCGTGGCGAGGATTCGGTCTCTGCGGTTTCGAGCCTGTTCGAGCAGGTGGAGGACATGCGTGTCGATGGCGATGCGGTCGTCATCCAGCTCTCGGAAGGCAATGCCGACTACCCCTACATCATGAGTGACTACCATCTCGGCATTCAGCCCAGTGACGGCGAGGGGAACATTGCCGACCCACTGTCCGGCATCGGCTGTGGCAGCTACCGGATTGTCGAGTTTGAACCCGGTGTGCGGGCCGTCCTCGAACACCACGCGAACTACTGGAAGACCGGCTACGCCTGGTTCGACGCCGTCGAAATGACGACGATCGCCGATCCGGCCTCGCGCCAGAACGCCATCATGTCGGGTCAGGTCGATGTCATCGACCGTGTCGACACCAAGACGGCGCACCTTCTGGCACAACATCCGGCTGTTGATCTTGTCGAGGCCACGGGCACATTGCACTACACCCTGCCCATGCGCACGGACATGGCACCGTTCGATGACAACAATGTCCGCCTCGCTCTCAAGCACGCCATGGATCGCCAGGACATCGTCGACAAGGTCCTGCGTGGCTACGGAGTGGTCGGCCAGGACACGCCGATCACGCCAGCCAACCGCTACTTCGCCGATGACATCGAGCATGCCTCTTTCGATCTCGACAAGGCGAAGTGGTATCTCAAGCAGTCCGGCCTCGACAGCCTCGCCGTGGAGTTGTCGACGTCCGAGGCAGCGTTCGTCGGCGCCGTCGACACCGCCGTCCTTTACAGGGAGCACGCGGCGCCGGCCGGCATCACGATCGACGTCGTGCGCGAAGCCGCCGACGGCTACTGGGCCGATGTCTGGATGAACAAGGCCTGGAGCACCTGCTACTGGGGAGGCCGTCCCACCGAGGACTGGATGTTCTCCACCGCCTATTCGGCGGATGCGCCATGGAACGACACCTTCTGGAAACACGATCGCTTCAACGAGTTGCTGATCGCGGCCCGCGCCGAACTCGACGAACCGCTGCGCCGCGAGATGTACCGCGAAATGCAGCAGATCTGTGCCATGGAAGGCGGAGCCATGGTGATGGCCTATGCCAACAACGTCGACGCCGCTTCGACGGCGCTGTCCCACGGACCCAACATCGGCAGCAACTGGGGTCTCGACGGAGGTCGCCTGATGGAACGCTGGTGGTTCACGGATCCGACAGCCTGAGCCCTTGTTCCATGGGGCGGGCGCCTCGTCGGCGTCCGCCCCATGGAGATCATTGACAGTCGAGTGATTCCGGCACCAGACTCGGTGTCCGGGAAACGGGACCCCTTGTCATGACGAGATCTGACCTCATCGCGCTCGTTGCTGCGCGCTATCCCTATCTCAAGATGTACGAGGCAGAGAGCCTCGTCGTCACGATCTTCGATGAAATCGCCCGGTCCCTGGAGTCCGGACGGCGCGTCGAGCTGCGCGGTTTCGGCTCGTTCGCGGCCCGCGAGAGGCGGGCGCGGACCGGGCGCAATCCGCGAACCGGCGAGAAAGTCGACGTGAAGGCCAAGCGCGCGCCCTTCTTCAAGACCGGCAAACCCCTGCGCGACCGCCTCAACGCAAGGGACGCGCAGGACTGAACCTGACCGCCATGCGCAATCCCCTCATGCTCTTTGTCGGGATGCTTGGCGCCCTTCTCGCCCTCGCCATTGTTGTCTTCGTGCTGGCCAACCGTACGGAGATGGCGGTTTCCCTGTTCCCGTACCCGCGGATCGTGATGGCTCCGGTGTTCCTCGTCGTCCTCGTGTCCTTTGCCGCCGGGGCCCTCTTCGGCGGCCTCTTCGTCTGGATGCGCGGCCATCCATCCCGCCGGTTGTCAGGCGAGCGCAAGCGCCACGTGAAGCAACTCGAAACAAGCCTCGCCTCGGTGACCCGCGAGCGCGACGTGCTGAAGTCGGAACTCGACCGGCAACCGCACGGGTCACCGCCGGTACCGGTCTGAACGGACACCCGGCAATGGTCCGCTTCATCACCGCCAGGGAAGTCCACGAACTGGCGGACTACACAGCGCTCGTCGAGGGATTCAAGCGCTTTCACCTGGAGGATGTCGACGAGGTACGCGACATTCACCTGTCCCAGCCGGGGCCGTCGGGGACCGACAACGTGTTTCTGGCCCTTCCCGCCTGGCAGCGCGACGAAGCGGTGGGAATCAAGCTCGTCACGGTGTTTCCCGACAACGAGTACACCGGCACGGGGCTTCCCTCGGTGCAGGGAGTTTATGCGCTCTTCGACGGCAAGGATGGCAAGCCGCTCGCCTTCATCGACGGCATCGCGCTGACACTGCGCAAGACGGCCGCGGATTCGGCCACGGGCGCCAGCTTTCTCGCCCGCGAGGATGCCCGCACCATGCTCATGGTGGGCGCCGGCGCCATGGCGCCGCACCTCATCATGGCCATGAAGGCCGTACGTCCTTCCCTGGAAGTGGTCCGCATCTGGAACCGCACGCCGGAACGGGCCTCGGCCCTGGCCCGGCGCCTTGCCATCGATTCCCTCGCGGTGGAAGCGACCGGCGATCTCGAGGAGACGGCACGAAAGGCCGATATCATCAGCTGTGCCACCATGGCCAGCGATCCCCTGATTCGTGGCGCCTGGCTCGCCAGGGGCGCCCATCTCGATCTCGTCGGAAGCTACCAGACACACATGCGCGAAAGCGATGACGACTGCGTGAGACGCGCCAGGATCTACATGGATTCCCGCATGTTCACGCTTCATCGCGTCGGCGACATCTCCCAGCCGCTTGAGGCCGGCATCATCACCGAGGATGACGTCGCCGGTGATCTCTTCGATTTGTCCCGGGGGACGGTCGTCGGAAGGCGGAACGCGGACGAGATCACGCTCTTCAAGAACTCGGGCGGCGGACACCTCGATCTCGGCACCGCGCGCTGGCTGCTGGCGAGGGCCGCCGGAGACTGACGGGGCCGGCCCGCGAGCCCGTCTTGCGCCATCGTCCCGTGCGTCCTACAAGAAGTTCGTCCCGGGACATCGCGACGGAGGGCAGCATGGAAACGGCTGACCCCAGAGAGCACCTCGTCTGTGCCATTGACACCACCTGCACCGAAAGGGCGTCATCACTGGTCTCGCGTCTGGAAGGCCATGTCGGGGCCTTCAAATTCGGCATGGAGTTCTTCTATGCTCACGGCGCGGCGAGTGTCCGGACGGTCGCCGGAGAGCAGGTCCGGATCTTTCTTGATCTCAAGCTGAACGATATTCCGGCGACCGTGGCCGGAGGGTTGCGTGCTCTCCTGCCCCTCGCTCCCTTCATGACGACGGTTCACGCAACCGGCGGGCCCGACATGATGCGCGCCGCCATGGAGGCCGTGGCGCCGGCAGGAGACGCACGGCCGAAGGTTCTTGCCGTCACCGTGCTCACCAGCATGGATGACGATGACGTCGAGGTGACCGGTGGGCGTGGCAGCGTGCGTGACCAGGTGTTGCGCCTGACCGAACTTGCCCTCGACACCGGTGTCGACGGCGTCGTGTGTTCACCTCGTGAAATCGCCGAAGTGCGCCGTCTTTGCGGACCCGGGTTCCTTGTCGTCACCCCCGGCATCCGCCCGGGAGGCGTCGGATGCGACGACCAGAAGCGCACCATGACTCCCGGAGACGCCGTGGCCGCCGGCGCTTCCTTCATTGTCGTCGGACGCCCGATCACCCGGGCCCCGGACCCGGCTGAGGCCGCGGCACGCATCGTCGCCGACATGAGCCGGCACTGACCGTGGCCGTCGGTGTCAAGATCTGTGGCCTGAGGGAGCCGCCCGCCCTCGATGCGGCGGTGCGCCACGGGGCGCGCATGGTCGGATTCGTCTTCTTCGACAGGAGCCCGCGGAACGTGTCCCTCGACGAAGTCGCCGCCCTGGCGCGCCACGTGCCCGAAGGCATCGAGAGGGTCGGCGTCACCGTCGATGCCGGTGATGACAGGCTTGGCGCCGTGATCGCGGCAGCGGAACTGGATATCGTCCAGTTTCACGGCAGCGAGGATGTCCGGCGACTCGACCAAGTCCGCACGCGATTCGGTGTCCGGGTAATGAAGGTCATTCGCGTGGCGACGGCCGAAGACCTGGAATCCCTGCGGTCCTTCGACGCCGTGGCCGACATGGTCATGTTCGACGCCATGCCGCCGCGGGAGGCGACGCGTCCAGGCGGCAACGCGGCCACCTTCGACTGGACATTGCTGGCCGGCATCCGGCCGCGGTCGCCGTGGATCCTCTCGGGTGGTCTCGACGCCGGCAACCTGCACCGCGCCGTTGAGGTCAGCGGGGCCACCACGGTCGACGTATCGTCAGGCGTCGAGACATCGCCTGGACACAAGTCTGCCTCACGGATCGCCGAGTTTATGGAGCAGGCCCGGGTTATCTGATATCCCTTGTGCCAGGTTCGCCCCCGGACAGACCAACGATGACGGACAATTCCTACACCCTGGGTCCGGATCAGGAAGGCCACTTCGGCAGGTACGGCGGCCGCTACGTCGCCGAAACGCTGATGCCGCTCATTCTGGACCTGGACCGGACCTGGCAGGAGGCACGCGGCGACCCGGCGTTCTGGGACGCGTTCCACGAGCTGGGGCGAAATTACATCGGCAGGCCCAGCCCGCTCTATTTCGCCGAACGGCTGACCCGGCACCTTGGCGGCGCCCGCATCTACTTCAAGCGCGACGAACTCAATCACACCGGTTCCCACAAGATCAACAACACGGTCGGCCAGATCCTTCTGGCCCGGCGCATGGGCAAGACCCGGATCATCGCTGAAACCGGAGCGGGCCAGCACGGCGTGGCAACGGCGACGGTGTGCGCCCGCTTCAACCTTCCCTGCGTCGTCTACATGGGGACCAAGGATGTCGAACGTCAGGCCCCCAATGTCTTTCGCATGAAGCTCCTTGGCGCCGAGGTCCGTCATGTGACGTCCGGTTCCCGCAGCCTCAAGGACGCCCTCAACGAGGCCTTGCGCGACTGGGTGACCAACGTCGATTCAACCTTCTACATCATCGGCACCGTGGCCGGGCCACACCCTTATCCGGAACTCGTGCGCGAATTCCAGGCGATTATCGGACGCGAGGCGAAGGAGCAGCTGATGACCGTCGAGGGCCGTCTTCCCGACACGGTCGTCGCCTGCATCGGCGGCGGATCGAACGCCATGGGCCTGTTTCATCCGTTCCTCGATGACCGGACCGTCGACATCATCGGCGTGGAGGCTGCCGGACGCGGCCTTGAAAGCGGTGAACACGCGGCATCGATCACCGGCGGGCGGCCGGGTGTCCTGCACGGCAACCGGACCTACCTCCTGCAGGACGATGACGGACAGATCGTCGAGGCCCACTCGATCTCGGCCGGTCTCGACTATCCGGGAATCGGCCCCGAACACGCGTGGCTGGCGGACCAGGGCCGGGTCAGTTACGTGTCGGCCACGGACGACGAGGCTCTCGAGGCCTTTGGCTTGTGTTCCCGGCTCGAGGGGATCATTCCGGCGCTCGAGCCTGCCCATGCGCTGGCCCATGTCATGAAGATCGCACCGGCGCTCCCCAACGATCACGTCATCTGCATGAACATGTGCGGCAGGGGTGACAAGGACGTCTTCACCGTCGCCCGGGCCCTGGGAGTGGACCTGTGACCGGCACGCGCATCGACAGGTGCTTTGCCGATATGGCGAGGCAGCAGCGGGCCGGACTGGCCGCTTTCGTGACGGCCGGGGATCCGGACCCGCACCGCTCGGCGCGCCTCATCGCCGGTCTGCCCGGAGCCGGAGCCGACATCATCGAGATCGGCATGCCCTTCACCGACCCCATGGCGGACGGACCGGTCATCCAGGCCTCCTCGCAGCGGGCTCTCAAGGCCGGCATGACCCTGGCCGGCACCATCGACATCGTGCGCCAGGTCAGGCGGAATGATGACGACACACCCATCGTTCTCATGGGGTACTACAATCCCATCCATTCCTATGGGAACGACGCCTTCCTGAAGGATGCCATCGATGCCGGTGTCGACGGCCTCATCCTCGTCGATCTGCCGAGCGAGGAAGACCGGGAACTGTGTCTTCCCGCCGTCGAGGCCGGACTCAACTGGATACGCCTCGCGACACCGACCACTGACTCGAAGCGTCTGCCCGCTGTCCTGGCGCATGCTTCGGGGTTTGTCTACTACGTCTCGATCACCGGCATCACCGGCACCCGTGGGGCAACCCGCCAGACCATCGCTTCGGCTGTCGACCGCCTGCGTCGTCACACGGACCTGCCTGTCACTGTCGGATTTGGCATCCGGAACGGCGAACAGGCAGCCGGCGTCGCCCGCATCGCCGACGCGGTGGCTGTCGGCTCGGCGTTCTGCCAGGCTGTGGCCGACGGCCTCGACAACGGCAAGGGCACCGATGCCCCCATCGACAATGTCCTGGCGTTGTGCGAAGCGATTTCGCACGGTGTCCGCAAGGCGCGGGCATGAACTGGCTGTCGAATCTCACCCTGCCGAAGATCCGCGACCTTGTCGGCAGGACACCGAGCGAGGAGACTCTGTGGGACAAGTGTCCGAGCTGTGACCAGATGGTGTTCGGCCGCGATCTCGTGGAATCGCGGAATGTCTGTCCGCGCTGCGGCTACCACATGCGAATCGCGCCCCGCGACCGTCTGCAGGACATTCTTGACGAGGGCACCTGGACCGATGTTGACCTCCCCGGCGTGGCCACCGATCCGTTGCGTTTTCGTGACAGGAAACGCTATTCGGACCGCCTGAAGGAAGCCCAGGGGAAGACCGGCCATCACGAGGCCATCGTCGTCGCCCATGGCATGATCGACAGCCGGCCTGCCGTCGTTGCCGTCTTCAATTTCGACTTCATGGGCGGCTCCATGGGAATGGGCCTCGGGGAAGCCATTGTCGAGGCCGCGAGAATCGCCGTCGACGAGCGCAGTGCCCTCGTCATCTTCTCCGCTTCGGGAGGCGCCCGCATGCAGGAAGGCATCCTGTCGCTGATGCAGATGGCGCGCACGACGACCGCGATCGCCCAGGTCAAGGATGCCGGCCTTCCCTTTATCAGCGTGCTCACCAATCCGACGACCGGAGGCGTGACAGCTTCATTTGCCATGCTCGGAGACGTCTCCATCGCGGAGCCCGGCGCCATCATCGGATTCGCCGGAGCCCGGGTCATCCGCGAAACCATCAGGGAAGAGCTGCCGGCCGGGTTCCAGCGCTCGGAGTATCTCCTCGAGCACGGCATGCTCGACATGGTGGTGGCGCGTCCGAAGATGCGGTCCACCATCGCCATTCTGCTCAGTCACCTCATGCCGGCGACATCCCGGCAGCTTCCGCAGCCGGCGGTGAGCGATGCCGAACTCCACCCAGGCGGGAAGTGATGTCGTTCTCGAAAGGCTGATGCAGCTTCATCCCAAGCTCATCGATCTTTCGCTCGACCGCCTCCACCGACTCCTCGAACACCTCGGCCAGCCGCACCGGCATCTGCCTCCCGCTGTCCACGTGGCTGGAACCAACGGCAAGGGGTCGGTCATCGCCTATATGCGCGCCGCACTCATGGCCGCCGGGCACACGGTCCACGTCTACACCTCCCCGCATCTCGTTCGTTTCCACGAGAGAATTGAGATCGGCGGCCACCTGATCGAGGAGGATCGGCTCATGGCCCTGCTCGAGGAATGCGAGGCTGCCAACCGCAACGAGCCGATCACCTTCTTCGAGATCACCACGGCCGCCGCTTACCTGGCGTTTGCCCGGGAACCGGCGGATATCGTTCTTCTCGAGACCGGACTCGGCGGCAGGCTCGATGCCACCAATGTCATCGACAAGCCCCTGGTCTCGGTGATCACGCCGGTGTCACTGGATCACCAGCAGTTTCTCGGAACCACACTTGCCGCCATCGCGGGCGAGAAGGCCGGGATCATCAAGAACGGTGTTCCCGTCGTCATCGCCCCCCAGGACGACGAAGCCATGGAGGTCCTGCTCGACCGGGCCGGCGCGCTGGGAGCTCCGGCCATCGTGGCGGGCCACGACTTCACCTTTGGCGAAGAAACCGGCGGCCGCTTCGAGGTGACTGAGCCCGGGGGCAGGCGGACGGTCCTGCCGGCGCCGGCACTCGCCGGCCGCCACCAGATGGCCAACGCAGCAACCGCCGTTGTCGCCCTTGGCCTCACCGGCCGCATGGCGCCCGATCAGGGAGCCCTCGCAACGGGCATGCTGCAGGCCCGGTGGCCGGCACGCCTGCAGCGCCTGGTTGAGGGACGCCTGGTGGACCGATTGGGCCGCGGGAAGGAACTGTGGCTCGACGGCGGCCACAATCCGGCGGCCGGTTCCATCCTCGCCGACATGGCGCGCACCTGGTGTGACCGTCCGCTCGACGTGATCATCGGCATGATGAACACCAAGGATCCGGCGGGTTTCATCCGCCCCCTGGCGCCCTTCATCCGGCGCGCAGTCGCCGTTGCCATCCCGGGAGAGAAGAACACCCTAGACGCCGCGGCGACCCGCGCCGTTCTCGAGGCCGAAGGCGTGGCCGCGACGGTGGCGACCGACATCCGACAGGCCATCTCCCGCCTTGCCGACCCGCAAGACGAGCGCTCACGGATCCTGATCTGCGGGTCCCTCTACCTCGCCGGACGGGTTCTCAGCGCCAACGGCTGACCTTGTGGGTCACACGAGGGTACGCACCTGTGGTGCTAACCTAACGAATTAACGACTTTTTTTCCCTCTCCGATGCAACTGCGGGAAGATTCCGTAACGGATTTTCCCGTGCCTGCAACTCAAGGCAAGGGGGAATCCATGGCCACAACACGACTCACTCAAGCGCGCATCACGGCTCTCCGGCCACGGAAGGCCAGCCGGGATGTCCGGGACGCCAGCCTCAAGGGCTTCGGTATCCGCGTCTACCCGACAGGACGCAAGTGCTATTTCATAGCAACCCAGTTCGAAGGTGAGAGAATCTGGAAGATCGTCGGCAATGCCGCCGACATGAGTATAGGCGAAGCCCGCGAGCATGCACGGATAATGCTTGCCGCAATCCGGAGTGATACTCAGGTTTCATCGGAGGCGCTTCCGTTCGAAGTGGTCGCCGAGGAAGTGTTCAAGCGCTACGGGAGGAACTGGAAGCCTCGGACACTCGCAGTCAACCGGAATTACTACGCCAACCATATCCTGCCCTGGTTCCGGGGACAGCTGATCACCGACATCACAAACGCTGATGTCAGGGAATGGTTCTCCTCGCTTCATGCGACGCCCGGTGCAGCTAACCGGTCGGCACCGGTTCTCTCCGTCATCATGACCTGTGCGGAGACATACGGATACCGGCCAGAGGGAAGCAATCCCTGCCATCGCATCAGGCGCTACAGATGCAAAGGGCGGGAGCGTTTCCTCTCGGAAGAGGAGGTCCGCCGGCTCGGAAGAACTCTGGAACACCACGAGTCCGGCTTTCCGATGTACGTGGCCATCGTCCGCCTTCTCTTGCTGACCGGGTGCCGGCGGAGCGAGATTGTGACACTGCGTTGGAGGGAGTACCGGGAAGGCCATCTCCATCTCGAAGATTCCAAGAGCGGTCCGCGCATGGTGTGGCTGTCATCTCCGGCTCAGAGAATCCTCAAGGAGTTGCCACGGACGTCACCGTGGGTGTTCCCTTCAAGCAGAACCGGGAACGCCGTCCATGCAGAGACAGTCGAGTTCTTCTGGAGACGCCTGCGGTCTCAAGTCAATCTGCAGGATGTCCGGTTGCACGATCTGAGACACACATTCGCCAGCATTGCCGTCATGAGGGGAGAGAACATCCTCACCGTCGGCAGGCTGCTCGGCCACAACAATCCCGGCACAACCCTGAAATACACGCATCTCGCCCATGACGCGGTCGCTGAAGCCGCCGAGACCGTTGGCTCCGTCCTTGGAGGGTCCGCGGCATGAACCGGAAGCGAAGACTCACCGATGCCTTTGTCCGGCGCCTCAGGCCCGGCGACCGCGAATACACGGTCCGCGACAGCATGGCGCCCTCACTCGGTGTCCGGGTGCATCCTTCCGGAGGCCGCAGCTACGTTCACTTCGGTAAAGGGAGGAAGGTGTCGCTCGGTTCCGCGGCACTCATGACCGTCGGGCAGGCGCGTCACGATAGTCTTGCACTGTCGGCAAGCGGAATCCGGGGCAAGACCACAGCGCCACTCTTCAGGGACTTCGTTGTCGGGCCGTGGCGTGAGTCCTGGGTTCACCACTGCAAGCCATCGACAATTCGAGGGCGTGATTGGCTCCTTGTGAAACGTCTGTTGCCGGCATTCGGCTCGCTGTGTCTCGACCGCATCACTCCGAACCGAGTGCATCGGTGGTTCGACAGTTACAGCAGAACTGCGCCGGGCAACGCCAACCATTGCCTGCGGGTTCTTCGGCAGATCTTCAATCACGCGGTCTCTTACGGGCACGTGGATTCAAATCCGGCACGTTCTGTCAGGCCCAACCCGCGCAAGAAGGTCACCCGCTTTCTCTCACAAGAAGAACTCGGCCGACTGAACCGCGTCCTTGATCGTTACGCCAGCGCAAAACAGGCCATACAATCGCAACGGCAGCAAATCGATGTCATTCGGCTGCTTCTTCTCACCGGTTGCCGCAAGAACGAAGTTATCTGCCTTCGCCGAGACGAGGTGGCAGGGAGCCAACTCCGGCTTCGCGACAGCAAGACAGGGCCGAGAGTTGTCTTCCTGAACGCCGAAGCTCGCTCCATCCTCGAACGCCGTCTGAAGAACAGCAGCGAGTTTCTGTTTCCATCGTCGAGAGATAACAGCCGACCGATCCACAAAGGCCTCTCCCTATGGTATCGGGTTCGCAAGGACGCAGGTCTGGACGATGTCCGTCTCCATGACTTGCGTCACACGTTCGCCAGTCACGCAGTCATGCAAGGAACGCCGCTGCCTGTCGTCGCGCGCCTTCTCGGTCACAGGCAGACGACCATGACCCTGCGCTACGCTCACACTGGCGACCGCGAGACCGAGGCTGCCGCCGAGAGGGTGGGAGGGGTGATTTCAGAATTGCTCGGCATGCCCGCGTAGCGCAACATCTGCAAGAAGCAAGTTGTTGTCTTCTCTTCTTGCACAATGTATGCGGACTACCTTGCCCGCATCCTCTAGGCCGAGCAGAAGGCGAGAAAGCGCATTTCGTTCGAAACACGACTACCTCACCACGGACTTGAGGCACTGACTGGCGTTTCCCTCGCGCGCCAAAATGGATCGTCAGCCCATGCTTCTTGTTGTGGTGCGGCTGATGGGTAGCTTTGCCATGACGGGACTGGTGCAACTGTGCGAAAATCACCCTATTCCGACCCACTTTGCCTATGAGATAGGACAATTATTGGAGATTTCTAGCGGGGAACTACATGTTTGACGGCACTCCTATTCTCTTCGATATTGGTAGCAAGGAGGATGCGAATTGGCAACAGCACCCGGGAAGTCGTTCCGCGAGGGACTCACCATCGTCGACCCAATGTGCATGTTTCCCACAGAGGACGCAGCCCGTAACTGGTTTGAGCAGCTACGCTGGCTGCAAGACCAGTGCTGCAGGACATCCGGAAAGCCTCCCAGCGCGACGGCGACGAACCACCAATGAGCGGAACTGTGAAAGAGAACGACACCCACATGGACGGCAAGCGCAAAAGCAAGTCGAACGCCCGACAGAAACGTCTTACCTAACCAGATGCTAACCGACGTAAATGGACAAGCTTCGGGGACAAGGAAATGAGCGCTCCCAACCGAGAAAACGAAACCACCGTAAATCTGATCCGCCTCTTCGTCACTGCTGTTCAAAATGTACATGCCACGGGCAATGCGACGGAACATTCGTATCGCTCGGCCTTTGAATCCCTATTTTACAGACTCGGCGTCACGGCCCTAAACGAACCCAAACGGGTAGAATGCGGTGCGCCAGATTTCCTCATATCAAGGGATGGTATCGTGATCGGCCATCTTGAGGCGAAAGACCTGCACATCGACATCCGGGACATGAAAAACGGCAACAAATCTCAACAAGAGCGTTACAGAGCCGCGCTGTCGAACTTGATCTACACCAATGCTCTCAACTGGGACTTCTACCGGGATGGCAACTTGGTCGCCTCTGTCGCCATCGCTGAAATCCACAAAGGCATCATCCCAAGGCCGGATCAATACGACAAGCTGGAAAACCTCCTTCGTGATTTCTCCGCCCAGAGGCCTCAAACCATCACGAGTCCTCGTGATCTGGCCGAACGCATGGCGGGCAAGGCAAAACTCATCAAGGATGTGCTGTGTAAAGCATTGGCCGACATCGATGAGCAAGAGACTGAACTCACCGCTCAGTATCAGGCGTTCAAGGAAAACCTGATTCACGATATCACACCTGAAGACTTCGCCGACATCTACGCCGAGACCATTGCATACGGCATGTTCGCGGCGCGCCTTCACGACACCTCGCTAAACTCATTCAGCCGTCAGGAGGCGCTGGAACTGCTGCCAAAGTCCAACCCTTTCTTGCGAGCCTTGTTCACCTATGTGGCAGGCCATGACCTCGATGTCAGGATTACCTGGATCATCGACGATCTGGCTCACGTATTCCAAGCCTGCGACGTGGCAAAGTTAATGGAGAACTTCGGCAAGTTGACTGGCCAGAACGACCCTTTCCTGCATTTCTACGAGACTTTTCTTGCTGCCTACAATCCGTCCAAGCGCAAGGCTCGCGGTGTCTGGTATACGCCTGAACCCGTGGTCAATTTCATCGTTCGCGCGGTGGACGAAGTGTTGAAGAACGAGTTTGGTTTGGAGGACGGCCTTGCGGATACGTCGAAGGTTACAGTCGACTGGGATACCGGTCAGACAGACAACAAGGGAAAGGCAGTCACGATCAAGAAAGATGTCCACCGTGTCCAGATCCTGGACCCCGCTACAGGCACCGGCACATTCCTTGCCGAAACCATAAAGCAGATCGCCCCCCGGATTCATGGTGTCGCGCCTAGTATGTGGTCAAGCTACATCGAGCAAGACCTGATTCCGCGTCTACACGGCTTGGAACTGCTTATGGCATCTTATGCCATGTGCCACATGAAACTGGACATGATCCTGACCGAACTGGGCTACAAGCCCACGGACAATCCCCCACGCCTCTCAGTTTATCTCAGCAACAGTCTTGAGGAAGGCGAATCGCCCAACCAAGCTCTGCCATTTGCGCAATGGATCAGCCGGGAGGCCAAAGGAGCCAACGAGATCAAGCGCGACATGCCCATCATGTGCGTGATTGGAAATCCTCCCTATTCGAAGAGCAGCGCCAACAATGGCGATTGGATTATGCGGGAGATGTCCGAATACAAGAAAGGACTGGATGAGCGTAAGATCAATCTAAACGACGACTATATGAAATTCATTCGCCTAGCGGAGCTCCTAATCGAGAGGAACGAGGGCGGGATTGTCGCAATGATTACAAATAATTCTTTTCTGGACGGAGTTACCCAAAGAGGAATGCGTCGCCACCTGCGAGAGACCTTTGATAAAATATCAATTGTTAACTTGCATGGTGATGTCAGAACCGGTGACTCGACCTCAGGCCAAGACGAGAACGTATTTGACATCATGCAAGGCGTGTCTATAGCCATCATGCGAACAAACCAAACCATTGATAGAGGCAAGCTGGCAACAGTGCATTACCATGAAATTCGCGGAAAACGAGATGATAAATATCAAACGCTGTTGCAGCTAGACTGCAGTGACAGATCATTTTTGGCAATCCATTGCAGCATGCCAGATCATAGATTCTTGACAAACTATGAATCTATCGGCAATCACAGATCTATTGGAAACCATAGATTGCAAACAAAGCACAATCACCACAAGGATCGTTACTTGGCTGGGTTTAGTACATCAGATTTCTTTTGCGAGTTCAGTTCAGGCATTCAGACAAAGCAGGACGCTCTATGTATCTCGCATCATAAATCGGAGTTGGCTCAGAGGCTGAAAGATTTCAGGGACCTGAACGAGAATACACTTCGCAAGAGATATGGAATCGAAGGTGATAGTCGCGACTGGAAGATGAAATTGGCCGTAGCTGACGTAAGATCCGGCACAGGCCAGATAGTTCCCTTTCTTTACAAACCTTTCGACGTTCGAAACATCTATTACTCTGGCAGAACCAAGGGTTTTGTTGCCTATCCTCGACGCGCCATTATGCAGCACGTTGTTGGGAAGGATAATATCTGCTTGATTGTGAACCGACAAAACGTTCACTATAATTTTTCTCATGCCGGCATATCTGACGTAGCCTGTTGCCATGGCACATTTTATCTTGGCAATAGAGGTCAAGACTATTGTTGCCCCCTCTATCTCTACGCTGGTGAGCAGGATCTCGACCAAACCCGACGGGTTAACTTCGATCAAACGCTCTACAAGCGTTTGCAACACTTGGCTGTGCAACCAGGTGCAACTCCGCCCGATGAGGTGGCGGTGTTTGATTACATCTACGGCGTCCTTCACTGCCCCGCCTATCGCAAGACCTATGCGGAATTCCTTAGAATCGACTTCCCCCGTATCCCATGGCCGACCAACGCGGATGAGTTCTGGGATGTTTCCACGAAGGGCGCGGAGTTGCGCAGGCTACACCTGATGGAACGGCAAGCAATAGGGCCGACACCGTTTCCATTCATGGGGGGAGGGTGACCATGTGGTGGACAAGCCTACCTTCAAGACAGGCAAAGTCTGGATCAATAAGACTCAATATTTTGACAAGGTTCCGGAGATATCTTGGTCCCTCTATTTCGGCGGGTATCAACCGGCCCAGAAATGGCTAAAGGATCGAAAGCGCAGCATCCTATCCTTCGACGATGTGAAGCACTACCAGAGAATCTTGAAGATACTATCCGCGACAGACAGAATCATGGGTACGATTAGCTTGAAACTGGCCTGATCCGAAGGCAACTGGCTCTTCAATCGGCCGTCTAGTCAGTCACGAATGGAAGCCCCCGTCCTTTGCCCTTGACAATAGCCGGCATTCCGGCTGTGGCTTTCCCCGCGGCGCGGGGATAGTTCCATGGTGTCCGATGCGGTAGCGGGATCTCCTGTGCCTTCAGTTGGGGCTCGACCGTTTGAAGAGCAAGAGCCACATAGGTTGACGTGGCCACCTACGTGCTGCCCCCAACTCGTACCTAGCCGGGCTTGATGGTGACTCGGGACCGTCCGCGCTGAGTTAGACGGTTCGCGACGTTGTGTTCACTCGCTGGATCGTCGATCTTTGGCTGACTGCCTCAGATCCCTGGACGAACACAGTTTCATGGTGGTTGTGGCAGTCTGCTGGCTCCGTGCCTTGCGCGAATCAGGCCAGTATTTTGGGACAGGTGAACTGGGTGTATCAATGGCGTACGAGGAACTTCTTGAATTTGCCCGAGGTCGACCGCCTTGGCAGCAGGACGCCCTGCGTCGGCTTGCCCTGTCCGGCGAACTCACCGACGATGACCTTGCGCAGCTTGGGCTTGAGATCGAACGGGCCGCTGGGTTTCGTGCGGTAAATGCGCCGGATCCGGTTCCCTTAGCCGAAGAACACCTCAGTCATGCCGCAAGCAACGACCCCAAGACGGAACTCGCTTCCTTGGGACCCGTCCGTCACGTTGACCGGCTGGTTCCTGACCAGCCGCCCCTGCGCTTTGCGATAAACGGTATCACCATCGTTTACGGCGCCAATGCTTCCGGCAAGAGCGGCTATTGCCGCATCGCCAGACAGCTTTGTCGGTCCCTGGCCCCGGTGTCGCTTCGGAGCAACGTCTACGACGACGATGCGCCAGTTCCGCCAGAAGTTGCGGTTGCCTTTCGCGTCGGCGGCGATGATCAGCCAAAGGAGGAGCGGGTCTGGTTCGGCAACGATGAACCACCTCTCGAGCTTGCCCGGATCTCTGTGTTCGATGCCGCGACCGCGCGTGTATATGTCGACAGAGAACGACGGATTGAATTCCTCCCCTACGAACTCGATCTGCTGAACAAACTCGGCCTCGCATGCCGGACCCTCGACGTCCGGTTCAGGGAGCGCCTGGGGACACTCATCGTCGCGATCAGCCATCGTCTGCCGGAGGGATTTCGCGAAGGGACTGCCGTCCACACGATGCTCGGATGTCTCGTACCAGGAACCCAAATTTCTGAGCTCCCGAGTGAGCACGACCTGCGCCTACTCGGAACGTGGACTGCGGAGAAGCAGATCGAGCTCGACGGCGTCGCCGAGCAACTGAAGCGGGACCCGAGAGATCTGATCCGGCCTCGGGCGGACGCCAGGCAGGCCCTCGAACTCGTCAAGGAAGACATTCAGGCGGTCGAGCAGGTACTCACAGATGTTTCGGTCGCAACCCTGCGCCAATCGAAGCAGGAAGCCGACGCGACGCGACAGGCCGCCGAAGCAACGGCCAGGAATCTGTTCAGCGAGCAGCCTATTCCCGATCTTGGGTCCGATGCTTGGCGCCGGATGCTGGCATACGCCAAGGAATTCGCTGCCGTCGTACTGCCCGATGCGCCGCCCCCGCAGTTCGCCAATGGAGGCATCTGCGTTTTTTGCCAGCAGGACCTTGATGATGATGCAAGCAGGCGTCTGTCTGCGTTCGACGACTACATTTCTGGACGAGCCACCGAGGAGAGCGACGCCGCAGCGCAGGTTCTTGCCCGGCATCGCGAAAGGATCATGGCATTTCGAATGAGGAGCCGCCGTGAGGTTGAGACTCTCCTTTCCGGCTACGCTGCTCTTTCCGACTCTGGAAGGGACGGCGTCGCTACGATTGGTGAGTTTGTGGAAAGTGCGCTCGACCGTCTCGAGTCTGTCCAAGTCGCCGTCCGGGAGAATCGGTACGGAAATCTCGACGGTCTCGCCCCGCTTGCTGACTCGCCTGTCCGGCTGATTGAAGAGGAGGTTGGGCGAATTGGTGCCGAGATTGCTGAACTCGAGAATTCAAAATGCGACCCTGAGGCATTCGCAAGGCTCGAAACACATCACGCAGAACTCGCGGATCAGAAGCGGCTGAGCGAAAGGCTCGAAGCAATCCTCGATCGGCGTATTCGTCTTGAGGAGAGTCAACGCATAGGTGAATGTCTCAGGCAGTGTCCCTCGGGACCCATTACCAGACACATCACCCGCCGCCGCCGAGAGATCCTCACTCCTGCGCTCAGGGCCGCCTTGCATGGGGAACTCGATCGATTGCGCCTTACCCATCTCCCGCTCGATCTGGTGGATCACGGCGACGGTGCCGAGAGTATTGTCGAGATCGCGCTCGATGCCCGACAACGTTTCGGGAACAACAGCGATGTCTTAAGCGAGGGCGAACAACGCGCTCTCGCACTCGCGTGCTTTCTGGCGGAACTGCACGAGATCGGCACCGATCACGGGATCATTGTCGACGATCCTGTTTCCTCTCTTGACCACGTCCGGATGCAGGCGGTGGCGGAGCGACTTGCGCAGGAGGCCGCCAGAGGTCGTCAGGTCATTGTCTTCACTCATAACATCGTATTCCATCACATGCTCTTGTCCGAGGCTCAGCGTGCCAGTGTCGGGTGCCACCGCGAGTGGATGAGCAGCGCTGGGAACGACCAATTCGGTCTCATCGACGACTCCCATCAGCCATGGCAAATGAAGGGCGTTCGCGAGCGTATTGACGAGATCGGACGGGACCATGCCTTGCTCAGCGACTGTGGGTACGACCCGGCCCACCAGAGTTTCCGTCTGGCGATCATCGGTCTCTATACAAAGATGCGCGAGACTTGGGAGCGGATCGTCGAGGAGGTTCTGTTCAACAACACAGTTCAGCGATTCCGTCGCGAAGTTATGACCCAGCGCCTCGAAGACGTCTGCTTTGATCCCGACGCTGACTACCCGGCCATATTCGAGGGGATGAAGCGGTGTTCGCACTACTCCGGGCACGACCCGGCACCCGACCTGCCACCCGAACTTCCCGATACGCGCGAAGTCGCTCGTGACGTCGACCAACTGATCACGTTTTTTGTGATGGCATATGAGCGTCGCCGCCAACTGAAAAGGCGTCCGCGTCACGACGCGGTCGTCGAGCCCATCTTGCTGTAACGGCGGCAGGCTTTGGTTGCCCGATCGGACGTGATTCGCACGGGCGGGCGGATCTTCGACTCAGAAACCATGTTCCGAATCGGCGCACAGGTACATCCTCGTGGTCGACTGTCGGTTGGCAAGCGATGGAGTGAACGCCCCCGCCCGACGGCATCGCGATGTGCCAATGTGGCGGTGTTGTAACAGCCACGACGAAGGAGAAGGCGTCCAAGGAACAGGTAATCACCATCGGGATCGATCTGGCGAAGCAGAGCTTTCAGGTGCACGGCGCGTGCGGGGATGGATCGGTATCCTTTCGCAAGAATCTCAGTCGCGGGAAGCTGCTTGGCTTCCTGGCCTCGCACCCGAGCAGCGTGGTGGCGATGGAGGCGTGTGCGAGCGCCAATTATTGGGGACGGGAGATCTCAGAACTCGGTCATGATGTGAAGCTGATCGCGCCGATCTACGTGAAGCCGTTCGTGAAGCGGCAGAAGAACGACACGACGGACGCGGAGGCGATCAGCGAGGCTGCACAGCGTCCCACCATGAGGTTCGTGGCCGTGAAGACGGCGGAGCAGCAGGCCAGCGGGATGCTGTTCCGCACGCGCGATCTTCTGGTGCGCCAGCGCACGCAGACGATCAACGCTCTGCGGGGTCACCTGGCGGAGTTCGGGATCGTTGCGCCGCAGGGACCGGCCCACGTCAACCGTCTGGCACAGGCCCTGGCGGATCCGGAGTTGCCGCTGCCGGATCGTGTTCGCACGTTGGGTACGCTGCTGTTCGACCGGATCGTGGCGGTCGCTGCGGCGGGCCAGTTCCCCACAGCTGCACCCAGCCCCAGTGAGAGATTTTCGATCGGCAAAAGTGAGAAACATTCAGTCGGAATTGACAGACCATCCCGGGGGTCGGGCCGATTACCGCGATGGCGCTGCAGGCTCTTGCACCGCCGCTCGAGAGCTTCCGGCAAGGCCGGGACTTTGCCGCCTGGCTGGGCCTTGTGCCCCGCCAGCACACGACCGGCGGCAAGCCGAGGCTGGGCGGGATCTCGAAGAGGGGCCAGCGCGATCTCACACGGTTGCTGATCACCGGCGCCATGGCGGTCGTGCGCCATGCGAACCGCCGAGGCTCAACGCCGGATCCATGGCTCGCCAGGATGCTGGCGCGCAAGCCGAGGATGCTGGTTGCGGTGGCCCTGGCCAACAGGATGGCGCGCATTGCCTGGGCAGTGATGACGACGAAGCAGAGATACCGGGTACCTGCCGCCGCCTGATCGGGCGGCATGCTGCAGGAAGTCGTCGGGGATGTGAGCAGGACGGAGGACGGGTAAGGGCAAACGGTCAATGAGACGGGGTCGGGAAAACCATCATATGTCCGCAGAGCGATCGAGCTCGCGAAAGCGATTTGGACCCGATCTGCGATTCTCCATAGAGATCCTATGAGGCCCGTGGCGTCGAACCAGCCGCATCATGAGGCCGGATAGACGAAAGCGAAAGCAGCACCTGACCACATGCACCAAACCCAACCAACAAATGCTTGCATCATCGGGGGCGTCCATAGACGGGTTATCCGTCAGGGCGTCGCGATCCGTCGTAAGCCACCGGACGACACGTACTCTGGCTTTGGAGCCGGGACACAAGCTGGGGAGAGCCCCCGAACATCGCGCCTGGCTCTCGCTAGGCACTGAAACAGGTGCCTCGGAGACGCTGACGGCAGCTTGGCCGGCTGTGCCGTTACGCGGCGAAACGCCTCTCCCGGCTCATCGACAAGTCGCGCCGTGCGAAGGTCGTGATTTCTTGCAAATTCCAACTGGCGGACGCATCGCGACCAACCGCTCGGATGGCATCTTGTAAGTCTAAGGGTATGCGATGGTATGCGCGAACCGCAGGCTATGGCCTCGTACGGCAACGAGGGGCGAAGCGTCTGAGTTTCTGACTGAGTCCTGGAAATGCGGCAATCAACCGGCTTTCTCGAAGCCGACCCCGCCGAAACCTTCATGGCCATGGAACGGCTGAAGGGTTTCCTTATGCGGTTGGAGAAGGGATAGCCGCCCTGTCCAGTCTGCGAGAGAAACTCATCAAGATCGGTGCACCCGGATCAACGGGGACAATGCCACTCCGCAACGCCAACGCCACCAATTGGGACTCAATCATCCGAACCAGCGCCAAGATGACTGTCATTCGAAGACGAATTGCGTGTCAAAGGGTTTCGAGTCACACTCAACGGGCTGGGCGGGTTCCATATGGGGAATCCCGAACTAATTGGATATATGAACTATGTCTGCCAAAAGTAAACGTCGCGCCGGACACGATCGTCGATTCAGAGAACGTTTGTTCGAAGAAGGGAATGTTCTCTGTCCAATATGCCTGTCTGGTTTTAGTCGACAAGAAGCGCTGAATGGAGGGATGACAATAGAGCACGCGCCGCCCAAAGCCCTGGGTGGGTCTGGAATTTGCTTGACATGCAAGCAGTGCAACGAAGGTGCGTCTCTTATCGATCAACATGCGGTTTTGTCGAAAACGGCGCGTGCCGATTGGTCGGCAGGTCGAGGAGTCCCGTTGGTAGTGAAATTTTTTGGAGAGGCAAGAAAGGTTCGCTTCATTCCGGAGAATCCGAACGCCTCATTTCCGTACAGGAAACATATGTTTCGAAATGGAAAGGTGGACATCGGACCTATTCGCAATAGAAATGCGCTTGATCCTGAGAAAGGGCTAGCGTTTCAAATTCCATACAGAGATGACTATGAATTTGTTAGCATGATTAAGACTGCTTACTTAATGGTCTTTTCTCTAATGGGGAGACGAGGATACAAGTTCGCAAGAAATGTTGCACTTGGGCCCGTAAGGGAACAAATAATGAATCCAAGCAAGAAAATATTGAAGGGGAAGTTCGTCATTTATGGCAGCATTCCGAGACCGAAAGACAAACGTCTGATTCATCTTTTCTTGACAAATCCTCCATGCTGGGTGGTGCCGTTGTGGGATGACAGGATTGTGGTTTTGCCATGCGGTGGTTCAGAACCTATAGATGAGATTAATTTTGATGGAGGCGAGTCATCAATTTCATTAACAAATTTACCCTTTTGGGCGTCATGCAGATTTATTGATTCAATCACTATGGGAGGGCCTGTTCGTGTAGAGTCTGACGTTAAGGATGGTTCGCTCGTTGGGTGTATTGGCAGCTCTACCCATACGTCGATGAATGGAGACAAGTGGGGCTTTATGGTAGTGTATCATCATGATAATCAGTATATAGCAATTCCATGTCCTCTCAATACACAGGCAGAAAGAGACACATTTGTTGGCTTTGAAATGGCACACAATACAGCTGCAAAGGGTCGCGGTTTGGATAGATCGACACTGGTAGGAGTCAGTCAAGAAGTATTGCAGAAAGAGTGGCCCATTGAGGCTCACAGCAGGCGCTTTACAATGGACGATGAGTCCGGCAACCTAGAGTAGGGCCGAATTACAGTGAAAAATTTGAACAGCATTGGATGAATTCAAATCCGAAGTCGATGGGATGCGGTGCATGTGGTTTGGTGCGGTGCATGTGGTTTGGTTGACGTAGTAGGGATCCGCGTACGTCCTGGGAATGCTTGCGCGCCTCCTAGACATCCATACAATGCCCAATGCGGGAGACGTTTGGGGCAGACACGAGAGGTTGGAATTTGTGTGTTCCGTCACGCATGCGGGCGCGGGCGCAGTGACGCGCCCATATTGAATGCCTAACTCGGGGGATCCCTTCTGAAGCGACTTGATAATCGCGTTGCAGTGGCACTGCTGCTGTTTGAGCATCTGTGTAATTTCTCATACAATGTCGTTCAATACTGTATGCGAGCATCCCCGCGGAGTTGTTCCATGCAAAGCTCAAAGCGTCCTTGCGCAAGGCCGCCGAGCGCACCGTAGAAGGCTTGGGGAAAGCCATCGCTCGCATTCTCGAAACCTTCCAGCCCCAGGAATGTCGAAACTACTTCGCCGCCGCCGGATATGATCCAACCTGATCGGATAACGCTTGTATGAGGACCCCTGCTGTCAAGCGGTGGTCGTGGCGCGATCTACGGCATGGTCAGATCTCCTCTGGAGGAGCGGGTCGGCGTCTGTGTTGCCGGGTCCGAACGCGCTTGCACCGGTCGCGCCTTGGGGCGCGCACCCAACTTGTATCCGGGTGGTGTCCGGCAGTATGGCCGGTCCTTCCCTCGATCCCGCTTGCTTGCGGGCGCCACGTTCCGGGAGGCGGGACCCATCTGCGAGATCGGCGTCTTTCAGCCCAACAAGCGGTCGGTCACACACCACCCGGCCCAGAGCCTGCCGCGTCCGGCCGGTCCGGGAACTCGGGATCTCGTGCTCAGGCGACGCGGGCACCGGTGGGCACGAGACCGGTGTTCGCATACCGCCAGAGCGCGATCAGGAGTTCGCGGGCCACCGCCACGATCATGACCCGGCGGATCCGTCCCCGGGCGCCGGCGGTGCGGGCCTGGAACCACTGGCTCAGCGCACTGCCGGGCTGGAAGCGGACCCAGCGCCACGCCATCTGCACGAGCTGGGCACGGATCCAGGCGGGCCCGTCGCGGCCGATCCCCTGGTCGCGCTCGACGTCGCCGCTGGCCCACGGGGTTGGCGCCAAGCCGGCCCAGCCCGCGAGCTCGCGGCGGTTCCGGAACTCGCGGTAGAACACCTCGTGGGTGAGCAGGGTCGCATCGTTCGTGCCGATCCCCTTGAGCCGGGCCAGCGCCGCGATCGACGCGTCGGCCCGGGCCCTGCTTCCCGCCCCCGCCGCCCCACGGCGGTCGGCCTCCGTACGGCGCACGGCTGCATCGCGTTCAGCCTCGACCGCCTCGATCTGCCGCATGACCAGCCCCAGTCGTTCGGCGAGCCGCTCGATCTCCCGGCGCGCCTGCGGCGGGAACGGCTCGCCGTAGGCCGTGGTCACCGCCGCGAATGCCGCATCGAAGTCGCCTGCGCGCGGCTCCAGGTCGAAGATGCCGTGCAGCTTGAGGAGCCCCTTGATCGCGTTCGTCAGCGAGGTCCGCTCCTTGACCAGGCGCTGACGCTCCCGCAGCAGGCGCTTGCGATCCTCCTCCTCGACGCTGGGCATCCGCACTCGGCTCAACACCGCCGCATCGCCCCGGTCATGCGCCAGCAGCGCGCGCACCATCTTCGTCGCGTCGATCCGGTCGGTCTTGCGCTGCTTCGCCTTGCAGTTCACCAGCAGGCTCGCCGGATCCAGCACCACCGTCTCCAGACCCATCGTCCGCTCCAGCCAGCGCGCCAGCCAGAACCCCTCGTAGCCGGCCTCGTAGCACACCCGCACCGCCACCGCCTGACCCATCGTCCGCTCCGCCCGGCCGCGGCGCTCCTCGATCAGGCTCTTGAGGCCCGCGACATCCGCCGCCCCGAGCGTGTGCAGCCCGATCTTCTCGACCAGCGGACTTTTGATTCCGACTACCCAACTCTTCCGGCTGATCTCGATCGCAACGTACAACGTGGTAGCCTCGGCACCGGTCGGCGCCGCGGCTTCGTGCCTTGTATGTGGGGACATCGCGAGGTCTCCTCGTCAAGAGTGAAAGCACGGCACCGTAGCGCCGGCTCCCCAACGGGGCCTCATAGGATCTCTAAGGCCGTACCTTACGGTTGTGGCCACTGGGCATTCGAGAATTGTCTTTCCGGAAAGGGATCGGGCCTCGGAAACTCGGTAGCCAGTAATTCCATCGAGTCCAAAAAGGTGTTCAAACTACAGAATTCGCTCGCTTCGTCGGCTAGTTGCCAAAAGATTGCGTCAGGTTCCTCGTACCAACCAAGAATGTCTATGAGCAGACGCCGCGTTTGGATCGCGCGCGCAGCGATAACGTAATGTTCACCCGCTTTCTGGGGCTTCGACTTAAACTCGTGGTAGAGAAGATTTACCTTCCTGATATCTGACGTGCGCATAATGCGTCGGGCTACCCACAGGCCGTTCGCTGCTTTTATCCGGTTCCACAACCAGGCAGCTTTAGTGATGTTCAACAGTATGCTCGATATTGCTGAAAACGTCGGCATAATCGATGCCTCCTCAAGATGCCCTAAAATGCGGCGTTCTCGATCCTGCTAGCCTCCGCTACCATGTTGTGCCTAGAGAGGGATGTCGAGGAAATCGTTGAACAACTGTTCTCTGACGACGGGTGGCGGGTCAGTTCTCCAACCTATCACGAGGCAATCCTCAGGAACAGCGCCGGCGTTAAGTTGACGTGAGTCAAGTCCAAGGGGCCAAACGCGACGTGCGCAAGCGCTGACAAGATGAATAACAGCGCGACGGCCTACCAGACCAGTCCGGGCGGGGTGCCGGTGAGTGTGCTCCTAGTGTAGTCCATGGCCTTCGCCAGGGGAATGACGCGATAGCTTGGCCCGCTCGACCCGCATCTAGCCACCTTATCTCATACTCCCCGCGGGTCTGGGTCTGAAGGTTGGCAATATGAGCACAAACGGACACCCAACGGGAAACTCTTCAATTCAGATCTACGCCACTGATTCGCAATACCTCTTGCAGCCTCTCAAAGCGTCGGTCACGTTCGAGTTCCGGCTGAGCCGCCCGTATGGCATTCAGGCATTTGGGTAGATCGAGGAAGTACCCTTGAGCTGCCTCCCCAATGACTCGATCCAGAAGTTCGAGCGCGGCCTCTGGGAGTCGCGCATCGAGTTGTGCTTCATGAATGGGATGCGCAATTTCATCCGGGAATTGAAGCGGTCGCAGCCAGAAGCGTGTCTGTGCCAACGCCTCGGGAAATGCGTCTCCTGCCGCAATGCACGCCCGAGCGAAGCTTTCTGAGATTTGCACTGATACTGCATCGGATGTCTTCGGCCATATTGCGGCCAGAAAGGGCCCTGCCCTGTTCCTCCAGTAGTCAGCTCGTTGATCACCAGCACTGTCTACTGCTCGGAACAGTGTGTCGGCTGCATGGTCAAGCGCCTCCTGTGGCAGGGACTGCATGGCAAGAACCAGCTCGCGGGTCCGGAAAACATCTCCTGGTTCAAGCCCGACGAATGTCAACTTCGAAGCGTATTGTTCTCGATGTCGGCCAAGTTTCAGGTAGTGGTGCGCCGTATTCAGAAATGCGGGTCTCAGTACCTCCATCAAGGGATAATAGAGCCTGGACGACCATAGAAACCCCTCCCATGCCGCACGCGCTTCTACTTCGGAGTTCTCCCAATCAAAGAGCGGCAGCATGAACTGTTCCGTCCATTCGCGGTCCACCCGGAACAATGAAATTACATGAGTTGCCAGCAACACTCGGCCATGGCGGAACTTCCGAGTTGCCGTGTCACAGAGTTGGGTAAACCTGCGCTGCGATTCGTCGGCTAGACCCTGTTGATCTCTGAGGTCGTCTCGATACCACCAGTGAAGCAGGGCCTCAGTTACATGCCCCACAGGATGATTGATGGCACGACCGACAAGATCGTCATCGTCATCGTCGTCCTCGTAATCGAGCCCCAACAAGCGATCGCACAACGCGAGAAATGCTGTTTCATGCTCTTCAAAGGTCCTGGCGAGCTTTTCCAGCCACCAGCTCGCCCCGTGGGAAATCTCCCGCAGTGTCTCCGTCGGCACGTCGACCAGAATAGGAGCCAATTGGTGCCAGGAGCTCTTTCGCTGTTCGTCGTCGGACCACTGATAGAGCGCTTCGCGCCACCGCGCCGCCGGCCATATGCCGTCTGTTGCCAATTCAGCCAGAGCCGTTGCTGCATCGCCAAAGTCGACTCGACAGCGCTCTTGCCAATCGTCGGGGCGCCAATGATCGGGTTCGCGATTCTCGCGGAGCCACTCTTTGAGTTGTTCTCGATCACGCGGCGTAGTGACGTGAACACGCAACTCTCCTGGATCGCCCGTCCATGTCGGAAACTCGTCGCGCTCAATCTTAGCGAGCCGCCAATTCGGGTGTTTGGCGGAGAGTGCTTCCAGACGATCCCGTGAAGCTGCGTCCAGTTGTGCGTCGGTCTGCCTGATTTTCTCCAGTCTCAACCAGACTTCGCTTTCCTGTATCCGCGTCCAACGGTCCTCGTTGATGTCGGCCCTGTACATGTTGCGTGGCGGTCCTGCGAGAACGGCACGCTGAAGTATGGCAAAGTCGTCTTCATCGAGTTGGGGAGCCAGGGCCACCAGCAGCCGCATGGATTCTCGCTGGGTCTCGACCGACCATAGCCACCAACCATGGTCCGCCAACAGCCATTCGAGTCCCCGATCGACGGGGACAACGCCGTGCTGGGCGGCGGCGAAGAATGCCAAGCGTCGGAACAGGGGATAGGGCGACTGAGACCAATCGTCCGCCGCGAGCCGCGCCTGGTTCAGCGATACCGCAGTCATAGCCAGCCAAGCGTCCCGATTCAGTTCGATCAGGGCCGTCCAGTCGCGGAGAGACGAATTCTGCGGATGCTCGCTGATCGAAGGCTGCCACACATAAGACAGATCGCTTCTGTCGTCAGCGCCGCCAAGGTCTTTCATCAGGTCGAGCGCATCGCGCAACAGCCCGGTGAAGTCAGCAAGCAGCATCGGCAGGGCGGCAGCCCACCCTTCCTTGCCATCCAGGTCGCGCAAAGCGGTATGCACATAGCTGGTCGAAAGAACGATGTTCCAGTCAACGAGTTGCCGAATGCCTCGCGGCTCTTCAGGACCTTCAACCTCGTCAAATGGCCATTGGAACGGCTCGCGTAACGAAACGCGGGGACTTAGCAAATCGCGTAACTCCAGTCGCAAGGCGGTAGTGAGGCCGTCCTTTTCGAAGCGGCGACGCCATTCATAGAGGTCGCGATCCGGTCCCTGTAGCTTTACCCGACCGGCCAGCAGAAGGCTCCAAAGCGTGCGCATGCGCGGGTCCGGTACTGCGTCCGGTGCGTCCTTCCGTATGTGGTCCAATTTATCGTTCTCGCCACGATCCTCAAGATCGTCGAGCTGCGCTATGCGCAATGCGATTCGATCTGCAAAATCCGGGTGCAGCCTTGCTCCTTGCTTTACCAGCCAGAGAAGCAGCGCGGGGTTGCCGAGATGACGGATCAACCAGCGAGCAAGTTGCCACATCACCGCGTCGAGCCGTCCGTGACGGGAATCCCAATCCGAGAGGGCCATCCTTGGCGACAGGTCGTATGGGGCAGGTCTCCGCATCAGGCTGAAGGTTGGCCTATCTTCCGCCCCCATCTTGGGCGGGACACCAAATCGAATCAGGTCGGCGTATCCGAAACGGTCCTCGCTGAGCGGCTCGAGCCAATCCAGAGAAGGGACGGGCTTCAGATCCGCAAATCTCCTGGCCGGCAAACCTTTTGGATCGCTCAGGGCCCACAGCATGCGGCTGACAAAGTCATCCTGACCGGTCGCCGTGTTCGGGCGAGCCATGGCGTATTCGGTTACGATTCTTTCCTTGCCGCGCACTCCGTCGCGGTAGGCATCTGCCCAGACGCGAAGGGTCCCGTGCAGGTAGGCATGACGCCGACGCTCCCGATAAAGGATGGGTGTGACGTTCTTGGCGCGCCATTCGTTCGCACGTGTGTCCTCTTTGCCCTTGGAATAGCTGCCGAATGCGAACATTTCCGGCGCCGCTTCGCCGCGCAGTTGGTCCGCCGCGAGTGCGTCCATCATGTAACGCAGGACCGGGTCTTCGATGCCGTAACCGACAAAGCACACGACGAAGTTCCGCAGCAATTCGCTAACGAGCCGAGCGGCCCAACGCTCGGTTAGGTAGGCAAGGCCGAAGTCGCCGCTCGACACAACAATGTTGTCGAGGTTGCCCCCTTGCGGGTCTTCAGGAAGCAGACCGTGGAGATAGACCAGTCCATCCCAGCGGTTTTTCGGCACCGGAAGCAGTGGAGCTTCGAAGCGCTTTGTCGGCAGTCCCTCGGTCTCGATTACATGTTCAAAAAGACGATCGAAATTCGTGGTGACTAGTCGCATTCGCCGCTCGCGGCACTTTCCAAGTGTCAGCAACGCATCGTGGGTTGCCGTCGCACCGGGTAACGATGTGTCCGGCTGTAGAATCTTCGCGATCATCTGGCGCACGGCTCGTCGTTCACCGACGATGTTCCCTTCCAGCAGGCCAATAGCGGTGTCATAACGCTTGGCCTTGATGGCTGCGGCTTGCACAGCGTTCGGGGTGATCTCCAAGCGGGAATAGAGATCGTCCACCAGCCCGGCAAATCCGGGTAATCCCGCAGGGTAGGAGATTCCGGCACCACAGAAAAAGACCACACGTCCATCCTCATGCGACTGCAGTAGCCGCTCCGGGACGTCCGGTCCTCCTCGCACGAACTGCATGTGTCCTTACCCCGATTCTCCGCTATGTCGCAGTATCAGTTTTCCAGTCGCGTCCGGAACCAGCGGAAGATACGCCCGAAGTCAATACCGGTCCCGCATGTAATGCAGACCAAGCAGCTTCGGCCCATTCAGCGCCGGCGGACGGGGTGGACTGCCCGAGCGTTCGATCCGTGATATGGATCGTACCACAGTAGCTTCAGCGCCCTTCGGTCGCGGATACCGTAGATGCGTACGGTCGCGCTCAACCTCAGCGAGAACAGTTCCGACACGTCGTCCTGTCTGATCTCGGCGAGACGGGCCTTGGCAAGACCCGTCAGATTGCGGACCTCGACGAAATGGCTGTTGTTTCCTCTCGCCCGCCCGCCGGCCGCGCGCATGATCTCCGCCCATGTCATCGACTCGAAGTCACGGAGCTTGGGCAGGATTTCGGTCCACCACACTCTGGCGGCCGTAGTGCGCCAGCCCCACGGACCATCGAGGTCCACGATCCCGAAAGCCCAGACAATCGTCTCGCGATCATGGAGCGTGTGGGATCGTCGCGCGAGGCAGTGCGAGGCTGCTTGACGCTGGCAGGAAGAGCTTGCGCCTGCGGCTGTTTCGCCGGCCTCCGGGCCACGGTAGAGGCTACAGGCTGCCGTAGTACTCGGCCAGGGACTCCTTCGGAATGATCTGGTTGCCACGCTCACCGTCAGGAATACCGCGTCGTGCCGACTGCCAAGGCGCCTCCATATGGGTGAGATCGCTCAGCCATTGAGGAGATTTGTTCCCGTAGAACGTCGGCACTGCATCAACGGTTTCACGCTGGGTCCCGGTCAGCGTTTCCGGGCTCCCCTTGCGCAGACATGCGATACGGTACGTGCCCCGATGGGCGCGATAGAGTTCACGCACCACCGGCCCATTGGCCCACGCCTCGATCTCTTGAGGAAAGATGACGTCATCGTCCCACACGAGCGACCATGCCTGGCAGTAGTAGACCAGCTTCTGAAGCTTCCATGTGGTCATCGGACCCTGCCGCTCAAGGATGTAGGCGGCGACATCAAAAACGCTGGCCATCCTGTTGCTCGCAATCCGTGGCAGAGAATTCAATCGAAGGCAATCAACAGCAACCATACGTAATCGCTTCGCATGCCGGAAACAACCTGTTCAGGACTCAGTCGACGACAGAGAGCGCAGGCTCTGTCCGATTGGCAGCGGGGCAGCCAACAGAAACTCGTGACACGACTTCGTCGCATGCATTCGTCGCTGTGACGTGAGATGGACAGCCCGTCGAATTTGAATGTTATCGTGTTGTCTGCCAGAACCTCTGGATGGTCGCCACGGTCACCCGCCTGAGTGAAGCCGCCTCGACGGTCCACTACTTCGAGGCGGACGGCTACTACGCGAAGAATGATCCGGAGCACCGCAAGGCGAGCCAGTGGTACGGCAAGGGCGTCGAGGCCCTGGGCCTTCACGGCCCCGTCAAACCCCGCCGCTTCGAGGAAGTGCTGTCGGGACGCATCCCTGGCACCTCCACCCGCCTCGGCCGCATGCGAGACGGCAAGCACGAGCACCGTCCGGGTCTCGACATCACCTTCTCCGCGCCGAAGTCGGTTTCGCTGGAGGCCCTGGTGCACGCGGCCCCGAAGGCGTCCGCTCGTGTCATTCGCGCCCACGACGAGGCGGTGACGGCCACTCTCGACTTCATCGAGAACGAGATGTTGCAGACCCGGGGCTGGGACCCTGCCACACGCAAACGCCCCCGGATCAAGGGTCACGGCCTGGTGGCGGCCACCTTCCGCCACTACGCCAGCCGCAATCTCGACCCTCAGCTCCACACGCACTCGGTCGTCGCCAACATGACGCGGAATGCCGAGGGCGAATGGCGCAGCGCCGACTTCATCAAGCTCGAGCGCGCCAAGCTCCTGATCGGCGCCCACTACCGCAGCGAACTCAAGCGCCGCCTGGAGGCCCTGGGCTACGCCACCGAGCAGACCATGGTGGGAAGCGTGCCCGGTTTCGAGATTGCCGGCTACGACAGGGCGACCTTGAAGGCCTTCTCGACCCGCCGGGCGGAAGCGCTGGCATGGGTGAAGGAACGCAACCTCGATTACCGTTCAGCGGCCATCATGCAGCAAGCGGTGCTCTACACCCGCAAACGCAAGGACGAGCCTTCACGCCAGGAGTTGAGCGGCATCTGGAAGGCCCGCATGGCGGAGCTGGCGCCCCGCAACCGGCGCGTTTCCCGCGGTCGCTCCGCTTCCCACACCCGGCTCGACCGCGAGCGCTGGCATCTCGAGCGCCGGGATGCCATCAACCGGCAGTCCCCGTCTGCCCTCCACGCGGTCCGCCGTGCTGTCGAGCATCTCGAGGAGAGACGGACAGTCTTCACCGCGAACATGCTGCGCGCCCTCGCCCTGGCGCCGGGCCACTGGACACTGCCGGAGATCGACGCCGCGGTCGGCCGGCTGCGCGAGGAGGGTCACCTCGTCGAGGCCACCGCGGCACGTTCCGATCTTGCCTTCGTCACCGACCGGGCCGTGGCGGCCGAACGCGCCGTCCTGCGCTGGATGAAGAAGACGAGCGATGCCCCCGGCCGCTTCGCCGTTGATGCCGGACGCGTCGAACGCCACCTTGAGGCCGGTACCCTCAACGACGGCCAGAAGGCCGCCGTCTCCACCCTGCTGCTGTCGTCTCGTCATGCCGTCGGTGTCCAGGGTCACGCCGTAATCCCGACTCAGGATTACGGCATTAATGCCGAGCGGGTTGTAATGCCGAGTGACGAGCGGGAACCGGCGCGACACAGGAGTTTTTCCGCCCTCTGACTCGGCATTACATCGGGCCGTGATGGCAAGCACTGTTCGTTCTATCAACCAAGTGGAGAACGAACAGTGCCTGTTTTGTCCGGAACCCGATCCCTGGCGAGCGCCACTCTGGCCGGCTTCGCCGCCATCATCCTTGCCTTCATTTGTGATCTCCGTCGCCGAGCCGAGATTTCGGAGACGCTGTTGTGCCAGTACCGGCGTATCGCCCGTCACTTCCTGATCTGGCTTGAACTCACCGGTATCGAACTCAAGACGGTCGACGGCACCATCATCGATCGCTTTCTGCAGCACGATTGTCGTTGTGGCGCATGGTGCGCGCCGGTTCACATCCGGCGTTGGCGCAAACGCCGCACGTCCCCCGAGCTCATGGCGTTCATCCGGTTCCTGGAGCGGACGGGGCATATCGAGACGCCCGGCGAGCTGGACGACAATCTGCGGCTGCTGGACGCGTTCCTCGCCGGTTTGCGCGACGCCGGCTACGCGGCGGCAACGGTCGGGCACTACCGGTATGGATGCACCGATCTCATTGTCTGGCTTCATCTCTCTCGCATCCGGCTTTGCGATCTGACCTCCGAGGTCTATGTGCGCTTCGAGAACAGGGAGTTCGTCTGCTCTATCCCCGGGGTGTCATGCGGCCGCGGGAGGACGCGACCCGGAACGGCTTACGGGACTGAGCTGCGCGGGTTCCTCAAACACCTCGTCTCGACCGGGCGGATTGCCCCGTTGGAGCCGGCTCCTGTCGAGCAGGCGCCGCCCGCTCGTCTCCGGAGATACGCCGTGTGGCTCGAACACCATCGCGGCATCGGCGAGGGGAGCATACGACGGCATGTCCGCCTGATCGCCGGGATGATGTCCGAACTCG
>MPMV01000044.1 GCA_002238685.1 bacterium EF100-94H03 bin56 | reverse complement strand
CTCGAGGGCGCTGTTGAGCGAGGCCAGCCGGTCTCTGAGGTCGGCAATCTGCTGGACCTGCGAACCACTCAGTTCCTCGGCCAGATCCCGCTCGCCCTCGACGATGCCGAGACGCCGTGTGAGTTCGTCGAGCTGTCGGTTGCTGTCGGCCACTTCCATTTGGGCGAGAAGCGTGCGTTCCTCTTCAGTGGAAAGTTCGTCTTCCAGCTCCCGGGTGCGGTCGCGCACAGAGGACAGTGAGGCGATGAGTTGGTCGATTCTCTCGCCCGCATCCTGGAGTTCCACTTCCGTTGTTGCGAGTGTCTCGCCTGTCCGCTCCTCCGCCTCGCGGGACTGCTGGAGCAGGAGTGCAAGGCGTTCGAGTTCGCTGCGCTCCGACGCGAGGGCTTGTGCGAGTTCCTCCTCTCTGCCGTGCGCATCCTGGAGACGAGCCTGTGTCTGGCCGAGTTCCGTCTCCCGTTCAGCGGGCGTGGTCCTCGTCAGACCGAGCTCGATTCCAGGTAGCGGTAGGCTTTCAACGACGCCAGGTTCTATCGCAAAGTTGATCCACTTCTCGGCTTCGGCCTGTCCCTGTTCAGCGGCCAAGCCATACCACTTCGCGGCCTCGTTTCCGTCTTGGGGAACGTCCTCTCCTGTCTTGAACATCTGCCCGAGCAGCAGCCGCGCTTGATAGTGCCCTCCTTCTGCGGCCAGCCTGTACCAGCGAACCGCCATGCCAACGTCGCGGACCACGCCGTCTCCATTGTGGTACATGCGACCCAGATAGTACTGAGCCGCCACCTCTCCGCTGGTGGCGAGTACAAGGAATTCGTCGATGGCCGCGGCAAACTCTCCTGAATCATGGAGATCAATCGCATTGTCGAGACTCTGGGCGGCGACTTGAAGGCTGAAAACAGCCAGCGCCACGATGACAACAAACGGGCGTACGAACCAGTTGCGATGTGTCATGGGCCTACTCCGAGGACCGGCGCGGCAGAACCTGCCAGCATGCCACACTCCCGAATCCGCGGAACAGCCATAAGCACATCTCCCCCGTCCATCCCTGTCGAAGGCGACTTCAGCGGTTACGCGCAGACCTTGCCTACATCTCGGTCACAGGCAGGCGGGGCGTGGCTGCAGGAGGAGGACGGATTCCGGCATCGAGATAGTCCCAGCCCGCCAGGGCGATCATGGCGCCATTGTCCGTCGACCACTTCAATGGCGGTAGACAGAGTTCGACGCCGGCGTCGGCAGCGAGTTCGCCCATGCTGCGGCGCAGCTGCGGGCTTGCAGCGACACCACCGACGACCACCAGGGAACGGCCCGGCACGGTGTTGAGGGCGCGCCGGCACTTGGTGACGAGAACGTCGATGACGACATCGACAAAGGACGCGGCAAGATCCGCGTGATCGGTGGTCGGCGAACGTTCGAGTGTGCGGGCAACGGCCGATTTCAGCCCCGAGAAGGAGAACTCCAGGCCCTCGCGGATCATCGGCCGCGGCAGGGCGATCACGGGCCGGCCCTGCGTCGCCAGGCGGTCGATGAGCGGCCCCCCCGGAAACCCCATGCCCATGAGGCGGGCGACCTTGTCGTAGGCCTCACCAACGGAATCATCGCGCGTCGCCCCGAGAACCCGCACATTCCGGCGGTCTTCCATGTGGGCGACAAAGGTGTGTCCTCCCGACACCAGGAGAATCGTCGCCGGAAACGTCACTCTGGCGCTCTCGAGATCGGCACTGCGCAGGTGACCCCGGAGATGGTTGACTCCAATCACGGGAACATCCCAGGCGATGGCAAGTGCTGCCGCCGCGTTGAGCCCCACCAGGAGAGAGCCGATCAGGCCTGGCCCGCGCGTTACCGCGATGGCGGCAAGCCGGTCGGGCGATGCATTCGCATCCTGCATCACCTGGTCAATGGCCGGAATGATGGCGCGCACATGAGCGCGCGACGCAAGCTCGGGCCACACACCACCCCACCGGGCATGGATGGCATCCTGGCGCGCCACTCCGGACGCCAGCACCTCCCCTCCCCTGTCGACGACGGCAACAGCCGTGTCGTCGCACGAGGATTCGATCCCCAGGATGAGGTCTCCGCTCACCCCAGGATTTCCCTGATCCTGGAATCGCTGACGATGCCTTCGCGCTCGATGACGGGTGGGTCGACGGCACAGTTGACGAGGGAGGAGGGCACGGCCTCGCGACGCCCCCCGTCAACCGCCAGCGCCGGTTCGCGTGCGAGTTGAAGAAGGATTTCCGGCACCGTCTGCATTGTCGGCAACCCGTGAAGATTGGCACTGGTGACAAGCAGGGGTCCCGCAGCATGGAGAAGACTTAGCATGAACGGATCCGAGGGAATGCGGACCGCCACCTCGCGGCGTCCTTGCAGCCATGAACAGGGACCCTCGTGGCCGAATCCCAGGACCACCGTCAATGGTCCCGGCATCAGGTCGGATTCAAGCAGGCGGCGGGCTCCCTCGCCGATTCTGACGCCCAGAGGAGAGAGGCGAACCGGCGAATCCACCATGACCGGGAGGTTTCTCTGCCGGGGCCGCTGCTTGAGAACGAACAGGCGATCGATGGCGTCGTCGTGTTCGGGACTGACAGCGAGACCGTAGACCGTATCCGTAGGCAGGAGGACAACGCCACCTGCCCCGAGGACGCGGCGCGTCCTCTCCACGGTATCACGTCCACCAGCGGCGAGGATGTCAACCACGCTCATCACCTCCGGCCGCAAGGGAAGCCGCCGTCAGTGGCTCGAGGGGTTCGTGTGTGCAGTGCCCGGCGGCGAAGGCCTCGCCCGCACAGCGCACCAGAGTGACGGCACTTGCCGCAACCGCGCCGATGCGGGTACCCGGGAAGAGTGCCGTCACGTCCGGTGTGACGATGCCTGCCAGGACGATGTCCGGCTGTCGGTCACGGCAACTCCGGGCCAGCGTGGCAAGGTCGTCGACCATGAGTGGCTCTTCCCCCTCCCTGAAGAACCCCTGACCAGCGGTCGTCGGCCTGATGCAGACGACCGTGGAGGAGGCCCTGGTCTCGGCCGTGACGAGATCGAAGTAGTCGAGCGGAACGAGGGGGATTCCCAGGCCCCAGGCCAGCGCGTTGGCGAAGGTCACACCACCGCGTGTCGCGGTGAGGCCCCCAGGTCCGAGGTCGACGGCGACGGCATCGATATCGCCTTTCCGCAGACCGGTCCAGGCAAGACCGCGGCGCACCGCGTCAGCAAGGTACACCGGTCCATCGACCCTTCCGCCTTCGGGCCTGTCCTCGAAGAGAACCCGATCGGAGTCGCCAAACGCCACCATGATCGATGGCGCCGCAGTCTCGATGCAGAGGATCGCGGTCACGGGGTGTCGGGAAGCGGCCACGACCGGCCGCGTCGTCTGATGGTGCAGCGGCGGGACGTCTCGCCCGATCGGCCGAACTCGAGAACGAGTCCGAGGTGTTCGGGATGGGCGTCCGCAACCCTGTCACCCCATTCCACCATGGTGATGGAATCGTGGGCGAAGTCCCCCGCCCCGAGGTCGAGATACTCGGCCACCCCTGACAGACGGTAGGCATCGAGATGCAACACCGGCAGGCTGGGCGTTTCGTAGACATGCATCAGCGTGTAGGTCGGACTTGTCACCTGGTCAGTCGATCCAAGGGCCGCCACGAAGGCGCTCACCAGGCGGGTCTTGCCGACACCGATGGGGCCTTCGAGCAGCACGACGTCACCTGGTCCGAGGATGTCGCCAAGTTCTTCTGCCAGGCATTCGAGCGCGGCAATGTCGGCGAGATCACGAACCTGGTCGGCGGGCATGATGGTGTTCAAGGAAACTCCGGAAGAACGGGCGGACTGGTGGGCCCGGCAGGACTCGAACCTGCAACCAGACCGTTATGAGCGGCCGGCTCTGACCAGTTGAGCTACAGGCCCTTCTCCCGCCCTTCAGTCAGTTCTGGCGTAGCTCCTGAGCTTGCGGCTGCGGCTTGGATGCTTGAGCTTCCTCAATGCCTTGGCCTCGATCTGCCGTATGCGCTCGCGGGTGACAGAGAACTGCTTGCCGACCTCCTCGAGGGTATGGTCGGTTTCCATGCCGATGCCGAAGCGCATGCGCAGCACCCGCTCCTCGCGCGGCGTCAGGGTGGAGAGGACCTCCGCACAGGAAATGCGCAGGCTGGCAGCGATGGCCGCATCGATCGGCAGGACCGCATTCTTGTCCTCGATGAAATCACCGATATGACTGTCCTCGTCGTCGCCAACAGGATTCTCCAGACTGATGGGTTCACGGGCGATCTTCAGCACCTTGCGCACTTTCTCCAGAGGCATGCCAAGCTTCTCCGCCAACTCCTCGGGAGAGGGTTCCCGACCGACCTCATGCAGCATCTGCCGGCTCGTCCGGGTGAGCTTGTTGATCGTCTCGATCATGTGAACCGGAATACGGATCGTCCTCGCCTGGTCGGCAATCGACCGCGTGATGGCCTGACGTATCCACCAGGTGGCGTAGGTCGAGAACTTGTAGCCCCGCCGGTACTCGAACTTGTCGACCGCCTTCATCAGGCCGATGTTGCCTTCCTGGATCAGGTCGAGGAACTGCAGGCCGCGGTTGGTGTACTTCTTGGCAATCGAAATGACCAGCCGCAGGTTGGCTTCCACCATCTCCTTCTTGGCCTGGCTTGCCTCCTTCTCCCCCTTCTGGACAACGCGCACGATGCGCTTGAACTCGCTGATATCGAGACCCGAATCGACGGCCACCTCGGCGATTTGCTGCCGGGCTTCAGCGATGATCCGGGCATCGGCGCCGGCAAACTTTCGCCACCTGGGATCATCAAGTGCGGCGATGCGATCCGGCCACGAAACATCGAGCTCGCGGCCCACGTACTCCTCGAGAAATTCCTCGCGCTTGATACCGCGCCGCCTGGCGGCGCGGACGAGTGCACTCTCCTGTTTGGTGAGCTTGCGGATGGTTCCCTGATGGATGTCGACGAGGAGCTCGACACAGTTGTTGTGGAGCCTGATCGTGCGGACGACCTTGGCAACGTCATCGCGCAGCTTCTTGTGACGCGCTCTGACGGCAGGAGAAGGTTCCCGTCCGCTGAACCGTGCATCCAGGTACTTTTCCTGGGCGATTTCCAGACGCTGGTAGAGCTTGGCAATCTTGTCGAACGTCGCCGTAATCTCCGGCATGACGGCCTGCTCCATCGCCGCCAGAGTCATGGTGTTGCCGTCATCGTCGACGTCGTCCTCGGAATCGCTGTCGGCCTCTCCGGTTCCATCGGCCGGTGACTCCGGCTTGTCGGCTGCTTCCACGAGGGCCGCATAGGTGGCATCGAGATCGATGATCTCGCGCAACAGACTGCTTTTCTCGGCAATGTCGTCACGCCAGTCGACGATTTTCCCCAGGGTCATCGGGCTCTCGAAGATGCCGCGAATCATGCGCCCTCGGCCGGCCTCGATGCGCTTGGAGATGGCAATTTCCCCCTCCCGGGAGAGCAGGTCGACCCGGCCCATTTCACGCAGGTACATGCGCACCGGGTCGTCCGTGTAGCCGAATTCCGCCGTAGACGATGCCTGGGCAGGCGTCTTGTTCTGAACGACCACCTTTGTCTTGTCCTCGACCGGCTCCTCGGGCTCCTCGCTTTCGACGACGATGATGCCCATCTGCGAGAGCTTGGTCATCGAATCCTCGATCTGCTCGGACGAGAACTCTTCGGAAGGAAGCGTCTCGTTGATCTCGTCAACGGTCACGTAGCCTCGTTCCTTGCTGCGCATCAGCATTTTCTTGATGGCGACATTCACGTTGTCGAGCAGAGGATCCTCGACACCGTCACCGGATTCGACTTCGGCCGTATAGGTCGCCATGTCCGAACTCTCCCTAACCGCGAATCTGACGCGCGACAGTATACCACGAATCGGCACCCCGGCTGGATGGGGCCACTGTACAACCCTTCAGGGAATCATCCGGTTTCCTGCGCGTCATCATCGGCGAGCACCCGTCCCTGCCAGCCCTCTCTCTCCTCGATCTTGGCCACCAGCCGCTGCCAGGCCTGTGCCGTGGGATCGTTTTCCCAGGCATCGGCATCGGCACGAATCTCCTGGCCCAGGACATTGCGGCACCGGTGAAGATCGTGGACGTGGTGCCACAGGTCTTCCGCCTCGCCAACCGTTTCCATGACAAGGCAGGAAAAGTTCCCCGCCTGAACCACATCCTTCATCAGGTCTGCAAGACCTGCCGCTGTCAGGTGGTCCGATATGGTCCGGTTGTCAAGGTCTCCATCGGCCTCGCAGGCCCCGATGAGACACTGTTGCAGCTGTTCGTGGCGTGAATCGAGAAAGGTCACACCGGCAAGGGACTCGGCAATCCTGTCGAGAAGCCCCGGATAGAGGAAGGGGATGGCGACAAGCGCCCGCTCGGCAAGGTGAGCGTCACCCGCCGGTCCGCCGCCGGGAACGCTGCCGGGTACCGGTTCCACACCGCGGTGATATGTCCATGACTCCCTCCTCCGGCGGTCAAGTCGGCGGCGCTCTCCCGGCCGCAGGCGGTCGCCCCTGTATCGCGGCGGACCGAAGGCGGCCTTCAGTCGCTGGCTGACCTCGCCGCGGTAGTAGTGGCCAACGGCCCGGTCGGCGATTGTTCCGACCGCAGTCATCAGCTCCCTTTCCAGACCGGCGCGGCGTTCGGGAGTCTCCAGTGTCCGTCCCCGGGTGCGGCTCTGCCAGAGCATGTCCATCAGGGGAATCGCCCGGTCGATCAACTCCCGCATGGACTCGGCCCCGCGGACCCTGACGATGTCGTCGGGGTCCATGCCGTCTGCGAGCAGCACGAAACGCAGGGACTTGCCTGCCCTGAGAACGGGCAACGCCCTCTCCATGGCGCGGCAGGCAGCGGAGTATCCCGCGGTGTCACCGTCGAAACAAAGCACAGGTTCATCAGCCAGCTTCCACAACAGGGCGAGGTGGCCCTCGGTCAGTGCGGTCCCGAGAGGAGCGACGACGTGCCGAATCCCCGCCTGGACGAGAGCGATGGCATCCATGTAGCCCTCGACGACAACCACCGATCCGGCATCGTGCGCCGGTTTGCGCGCTTCGGTGAAGCCGTACAGCAGGTGGCCCTTGTGGAAGACCGGTGTTTCCGGCGAATTGAGGTACTTGGCCTTCTGGTTGCCCATCGCCCGGCCGCCAAATCCGGCGACACGGCCATTGCGATCGGTGATGGGAAAAATCAACCGGTGACGGAAGCGGTCAACCGGCTCGCGGTCGCTGTCGCCAACGAAGGCAAGGCCCGCCTCGATGATCAGTTCCCGCGAGATGCCCTTGCCGGTGAGATGACGCATCAGACGGTTGCGCTCGTCTGGCGCGTAACCCAGACGAAACCGCTCCCGCATGGTGTCGCTGACGCGGCGCTCCGAAAGATAGGCCCGGGCCCGGTTTCCGGCGCTGCCGGCCAACTGGCGTTCAAACCAGTGGCTGGCCTCCTCGAGGACATCGTGGAGGGTTGCGGCGCGGCGATAACGCTCCCGTTGCTCCGGACTGCGTTCAGGCATCGCGAGACCGGCCCGCCCGGCAAGCCTCTCCACGGCCTCGGGAAACGACAGGTTCTCGGTCTCCACTACATAGCGGATGACATCACCGTGCGCGCCGCAGCCGAAGCAGTGATAGAAACCCTTGGAGTCGGTGACCGTGAAGGACGGCGACTTTTCCTGATGAAAGGGACACAACCCGACATACTCGCTGCCACGGCGCTCCAGGCGGACTGCGGAGCTTATGACCTCGGAGAGGAGTATGCGCGCTCTGATCTCTTCCAGGAATTCCGGGGTGAACAGCACCTTGGTCCTCCTCAGCCGAGCCGTTTCCTGACCAGAGCACTCGCTGCAGCGCCGTCGAAGCGTCCCGGATAGGATGTCTTGAGCAAGGCCATGACCCGGCCCATGTCCTTGAGGCTCAAGGCGTCACACTCGACTATGGCGACATCAACGCAACGGGCCAGTTCTTCCGGGTCCATCGGGCGCGGCATGAAACGTGTGATGATGGAGACCTCCGCTTCCTCCCGGTCCACCAGGTCCGTCCGGTCTCCCTTGCGGAACTGCTCGGCCGCCTCCCGTCTCTGACGCACCATCTTGGCCAGAATGCCGATCGCCTGCTCGTCACTCACCATCTGGCTGACACCGTTGGCGCGTGATGCGATCTCGTGATCCTTGAGGGCGGCGATGACGAGTCTCAATGTCGACGTCGCGAGCCGATCCTGGGTCTTGACTGCCTGCTTGAGGGCTCCAGTGATCTCTTGCCTGATGGACATCGCGCTGATCTTGACCACCTGGTTGCAACGGTGGCTGAGCCTTACATCAGATTGCCGCCAAGGGCGAGTCGTTTCCCTCGCACGGTCTGCATCCGACTCCGGTGGATAGATTCCAACGACGTGATAATGTGATGTTTATTCCTCCATGTGCGCTTGACCCCGAGACCGTGCATCCCTATAGTCCGGCAACGTCACTCCTTGGCCGACTTCCATGTCCCCATGCGTTTCACAGCCGCCGCCGTGGGCCACGGCGTGCATCATGCTCGCGGATGGTTCGGTGTTCTGGGGTCAAGGAATCGGCGCCACCGGCCGCGCCATCGGCGAACTGTGTTTCAATACCGCGATGACCGGTTATCAGGAGATCGTCACGGATCCCTCGTACGCCGGACAGATCATCACCTTCACCTTCCCCCATATCGGAAACACCGGCGCCAACGGCGAGGATATCGAGGCACTGACACCTGCGGCCCGCGGCATTGTGATCCGCGATGCGATCACCGATCCCTCGAGCTTTCGCGCCAGCGGGCATTTTGACGGATGGCTGCGCGCCAACAAGCTCGTCGGCATCACCGGAATCGATACGCGCCGCCTTACCCGGCTGGTGCGATCCCGCGGATTCCAGACGGCCGGCATCGATCACGGCATCATCGATTGCCCCGGGCTCGCCGATGAACTCGCTGCCTGGCCGGGACTCGAAGGCATGGATCTTGCCCGCGAAGTCACCTGCCGGCAGACCTACACCTGGACCGAAGGCACCTGGTCGCTGCAGTGTGGCCATGCCGTCGGGCCGTCGCCGCACCGCCATGTCGTCGCCGTGGACTACGGGGTAAAGCGGAATATCCTGCGCCATCTCGTCTCCCTGGGCTGCCGGGTGACAGTCGTGCCGGCAACATCCGGCATCGCTGACATCATGCGTCATCGTCCCGATGGCATCTTTCTTTCCAATGGGCCAGGCGATCCCGCCGCCACCGGAACATGGGCGGTACCTGTGATCCGAGACCTCCTGGAAACCGGAAAACCGGTTTTCGGGATCTGCCTGGGCCACCAGCTGCTGGCGCTGGCGCTTGGTGCGAGAACCCTGAAGATGGTGAACGGTCACCGCGGGGCCAACCACCCTGTGAGAAACCTGGAAACCGGCAAGGTGGAGATCACTTGCCAGAACCACGGATTTGTCGTCGACCCCGACAGTCTTCCCGGGAATGCCCTGATCACCCACGTATCACTCTTCGACGGCACTCTGGCCGGCTTCAGGATCAGGGAAAAGCCCGTCTTCTCTGTCCAGTACCATCCCGAAGCGAGTCCCGGACCACAGGACAGCCACTACCTCTTCCGGTCCTTCATCAACGCCATGGAGAACCATGCCTGACCGCACGGACAAGGCAATCATCGCCCGCACGGGTGCGGACCGGTCAGCACCGGGGGCCGCCCTTCGGGGCCACGTCCCGGGAATCCTGGAGAGTCATGCCAGCGCGCACCGACATTGAATCGATCCTGATCATTGGCGCCGGACCGATCATCATCGGCCAGGCGTGCGAATTCGATTACTCGGGCACACAGGCGGTCAAGGCCCTCAAGGACGAGGGATACCGCATCATTCTTGTCAACTCGAATCCGGCGACCATCATGACCGACCCCGCCATGGCGGACGCCACCTACGTCGAACCGGTGACCCCGGAGATCGTCGCCCGCATCATCGAAAGGGAACGCCCCGACGCATTGCTGCCGACGATGGGGGGACAGACCGCCCTCAACACGGCGTTGAGTCTCGCCCGCATGGGGGTCCTCGATGCCTGCGGCACGGAACTGATCGGTGCCTCCAGGGAGGCGATCGACAAGGCCGAGGACCGGGAACTCTTCCGCGATGCGATGAGCCGAATCGGCCTCGAATGCGCCCGCAGCGTCCTCGCCCATTCACTTGATCAAGCCTGCGAAGCTCTCCAGGACATCGGTCTGCCGGCCATCATCCGCCCGAGCTTCACGCTCGGCGGAACAGGCGGTGGCATCGCCTACAACCGCGAGGAGTTCTCGGACATCGTCCGCCGGGGACTCGAGGCGAGCCCGACCAGCGAGGTCCTGATCGAGGAGTCGATCCTCGGCTGGAAGGAGTACGAGATGGAGGTCGTGCGCGATCGCGTCGACAACTGCATCATCGTGTGCTCCATCGAGAACATCGATCCGATGGGAATCCACACCGGCGACAGCGTGACAGTGGCACCGACACTGACCCTGACCGACAAGGAATTCCAGATCATGCGCGATGCCTCGATCGCCGTGCTGCGGGAGATCGGCGTCGACACCGGCGGTTCCAACGTCCAGTTCGCCATCAACCCCGCCGATGGCCGCATGATCGTGGTCGAGATGAATCCGCGCGTGTCGCGGTCTTCGGCACTGGCTTCGAAGGCGACCGGTTTTCCCATTGCCAAGGTCGCCGCCAAACTCGCCGTCGGCTACACCCTCGACGAGGTCCGCAACGACATCACGCGCGTGACGCCGGCGAGTTTCGAGCCGACCATCGACTACTGCGTCGTCAAGATGCCGCGCTTCACCTTCGAGAAGTTTCCCGGGACAAAGGCTGAACTCACCACGTCCATGAAGTCCGTTGGCGAGGTGATGGCAATCGGTAGATCCTTTGCAGAAGCTCTGCAAAAGGCGCTGCGCTCCATGGAAACGGGTCTCACGGGCCTCGATCCGGTCGTCTTCGATGACGCGTCGAAGGACGGCATCGTCGCCCGTCTGGCGCGTCCTTCTCCCGACCGTCTTCTCGCCATCGCCGAAGCGATGCGTCGCGGTCTCGATGATGGCACCATTCATGGCATCACCCGCTATGACCCCTGGTTCCTGGGCCAGATCCGTCGCATCGTCGAGGCTGAGGAAACGGTGGCCGGCAATGGTCTTCCCGACGACGCGCGGGGCTTCCTCGAGATCAAGAAACTCGGATTCTCGGACCGCCGGCTGGCTGCCCTGGCCGGGGTGACGGAACGCTGCGTCAGGGTGCGTCGGGAACGTCTCGCCGTGACGCCGGTGTTCAAGAGGATCGATACCTGTGCCGCCGAGTTTCCGGCGAGCACGTCCTACATGTACAGCTGCTACGAAGGCGACGGCGTTGTCCCTGCGGAAGACGAATCGGACGTCAGCGATTCAAGGAAGGTGATCATCCTTGGTGGCGGTCCCAACCGGATCGGACAGGGGATCGAGTTCGACTATTGCTGCGTCCACGCGTGCTACGGTCTGAAGGAAGCCGGGATCGAGACCATCATGGTCAACTGCAATCCCGAGACCGTCTCGACGGACTACGACACTTCTGACCGCCTCTACTTCGAACCGTTGACCGTCGAGGACGTCGTGGCGATCGCCCGCACCGAAATGGCGAGGGGAATCCTCATCGGCGTCATCGTACAGTTTGGCGGCCAGACTCCACTCGGCCTGGCGCGGGCGCTCGAGGAGGAGAACATTCCCATCATCGGCACCTCGCCCGATGCCATCGATCGTGCGGAGGACCGCAAGCGCTTCCAGGCGCTGCTTCATGATCTCGGCCTCAGACAGCCGGCCAACGGAACCTGCCGGTCGCTCAATGAAGCCCTGCGGATCACCGAGCGTATTGGCTATCCCGTTGTCGTGCGGCCCAGCTACGTGCTCGGCGGCAGGGCCATGGAAATCGTCCACGACGATGATGCCCTGGCAGTCTACGTGGAACGCTCGGTCATCGTATCGGGAGACCATCCCATTCTTGTCGATCGCTTTCTCCAGGATGCCGTCGAGGTGGATGTCGATGCGCTGTCGGACGGCAGGGATGTCTTCATTGCCGGGATCATGGAGCATATCGAGGAGGCGGGAGTCCATTCAGGCGACTCCGCGTGCTCGCTTCCTCCCTACTCTTTGGGAGCCGACATCATCGAAGGTCTGATGAAGCAGACCGAAGCCCTGGCCCTGGAACTGGGAACAGTGGGACTGATCAACATCCAGTTCGCGGTGAAGGACGGCAAGGTCCTCGTTCTGGAGGTCAATCCCCGTGCCAGCCGCACCGTTCCCTTTGTCGCCAAGGCCATCGGTGTCCCGATCGCCAAGATTGCCGCAAGGGTCATGGCAGGAGAATCTCTCGGCGCTTTCCGTCTCAGCCCGCCCGAGGTCACCCACATCGCCATCAAGGAAGCGGTGTTCCCCTTCAACCGCTTTCCCGGAGTGGATGTCATTCTGGGCCCGGAAATGAAGTCCACCGGCGAAGTGATGGGGCTCGACGGCGACTTCGGACACGCATTTGCCAAGGCACAGCTGGCGGCCGGTGGCGCCCTTCCCTGCAAGGGCTGTGTCTTCATCTCCGTACGCGACCGCGACAAGCCGCACGCCGTCGCACTGGGCAGGCGGCTTGCCGACATGGGATTTCGACTCGTCGCCACGCGCGGCACGGCGCGCGAGATGACTGCGGCCGGCCTCGAGGTCGAGTACATCAACAAGGTTCTCCAGGGATCGCCACACATCGTCGATGCCCTCAAGAACGACAGCATCGATCTTCTGATCAACACCACCGAGGGCTCGAAATCGATCACGGACAGCTTCAGCCTGCGGCGCACTGCGCTGATGAAGAAGGTGCCGTATGTCACGACGATCCCAGGGGCCCGGGCGGTGATCGAGGCCATTGCCGCTCTCAAGGCCGGCGGTCTCGATGTCAAGCCGCTCCAGGCCTATTCCGGGAGCTCTTAGTGAATGGCCTGTCATCCTGGATCGTGACCGACGGCGCTGCCGGCCTGGTACGGCAGTGCAGCGGACTTGCCACGCGGCTCGGACTCGAGCCTGAACACCGGACAATCGTCATCCGCCATCCCTGGCGGGCGCTTCCCCCTGCATTCTGGCCCTCACCACTGTCGGCGCTGTCGCCCCGAGGGGACCGGCTTGGCCCTCCCTGGCCTCACCTGGTAATCGCCAGCGGCCGCAAGTCCGTGGCGCCGACGGCCGCCATCCGCCGGAAAACCGATGGCCGCACGGTCACCATCCAGATCCAGGACCCCACCATCAACCCGGCCTACTTCGACCTCGTCATTGCGCCCCGTCACGACGAGGTGAAGGGCGCCAACGTCATTGCAACGACCGGCTCGCTGCACGGCCTGACGAGGCGCACCCTCGACGAAGCAGCCTGCCGCCGCAAGCGAGAGGTGGCCCACCTTCCGCGCCCCCTGATCCTTGCCGCCATTGGCGGTCCCAACCGGGTCTACCGATTCACCCGAGCCGATGCCCGTGATCTCGGCCGGAAACTTGGCGCGCTGGAGGGGGGGCTCATGGTCACAGTCTCGCGGCGCACCCCGCCGGAAGCCGCCGACGCCCTGAAGAAGGAACTCGACCCGGCGCGCTCCGTCATCTGGCAGGGCGGAGACGGCAATCCCTACGAAGGCTGGCTCGGTCTCGCCGACTTCATCATCGTGACGTCCGATTCCGTGAACATGGCCACGGAAGCCTGCATCAGCGGCAAGCCGGTGTTCATCGCCGCGCTGCCAGGAGGTTCGGCAAAGTTCTCACGGTTTCACGAGGCGTTGAAACGCGGTGGGCACGCAAGAAATTTCGAAGGCGCACTCGATCCCTTCTGGACGCCTGTGGTGCTCGATGACGCGACCTGGGTGGCGCAAAGGGTCAGGGATCGCCTTGGAGAGCGCTTCAGTTTGCCTGGATCGCCGTCGGAATGTAGCGGCCGTTCTTGAGCTCGGCGAACATCAATGACACATGGGGGTGCGACACCGGCAGACCGCTCTCGTCTGTCACCAGGTTCTGTTCGGAAACGTAGGCGACGTAGGTCGACTCCTCGTTCTCGGCCAGCAGGTGGTAGAACGGCTGATCCTTGGAGGGACGCACTTCCTCGGGAATGGAGAGCCACCATTCCTCGGTGTTGGCATAGACCGGGTCGACGTCGTAGATCACACCGCGAAACGGATAGTGCCGGTGCCTGACGACATCACCGATGCAGAACCTCGCTTCGCGGAAGCCTTCGTCGTTGGTGTCTGGATCGTCCATGAACGTACTATTGTCCCTTGCAGCGTGCGTGGCAAGAGCGCGGATGAGACTGTCCACCCCAATCTTTGCCTCATGCCTTTCACGCGACGGCGCCCTTCACTAGATTGTCGGTGATCGCGATTCCCGGACGGAACGCCATGCCGCAACACCAACACGCAAGGGTACTCATCATGGGTTCAGGCCCAGCCGGCCTGACCGCCGCCATCTATGCGGCAAGGGCCGGTCTCGAACCGGTTCTGCTTCACGGAATTCAACCTGGCGGCCAGATGACCATCACCACGGACGTCGAGAACTACCCGGGATTCGCGGATGTCGTGCAGGGCCCCTGGCTGATGGAGCAGATGACCGACCAGGCCCGTGCGGTGGGCACCGCAATGGTCGATGACCTTGTTGCCGAAGTCGACTTCTCCCATCGCCCCTTCGTTGTCACGGGCGACTCCGGGGACATCCGCACTGCGGATTCGATCATCATTGCCACCGGCGCCCAGGCGAAGTGGCTGGGCCTCGAGAGCGAGGCGCGGTTTCAGGGATTCGGGGTCTCGGCCTGTGCCACCTGCGATGGCTTCTTCTTCAGGGAGAAGGAGGTGTGTGTCGTCGGCGGGGGCAACACCGCCGTCGAGGAGGCGCTCTATCTTGCGCAGCTGGCCGCCCGGGTGCGGTTGATCCACCGGCGCGATGAACTGCGCGCCGAGCGGATCCTGCAGGAAAGACTGTTTCGCCATCCGCGTGTCGAGATCCTGTGGAACACCGTGCTGAGCGAGGTTCTGGGCACCCGTGAACCGCCTGGCGTGACCGGCGCCAGGGTGAGGAATGTCACCACCGGCAAGGAACGCGACCTCATGCTCGATGGAGTCTTCATTGCCATCGGCCATCGGCCCAACACCGGAATTTTCGCCGGGCTTCTCGACATGGACGACGAAGGCTACATCGTGACGGCGCCTGACAGCACGGCCACGGCCATTCCCGGAGTCTTTGCCGCCGGAGATGTCCAGGACAAGGTTTACCGCCAGGCGGTCACGGCAGCCGGCACCGGCTGCATGGCAGCCCTGGAGGCGGACAAGTACCTCGCCCATATGGCGGCGGACCACCGTGAGGCTGCCGAATAGGCAGATGAGGCCGGGATGGACTGGGATCGCCTGCGGGTCTTCTTCCATGTGGCGGAGGCGGGAAGTTTCACCAAGGCCGGCCGGCACCTCAATCTGAGCCAGTCGGCCATCAGCCGGCAGATTGCCTCCCTCGAGATGGAACTGGGCGTCGAGCTGTTTCACCGCCATGCCCGTGGTCTCCTCGTGACCGAACAGGGAGACCTGCTCTATGCCACGGCCCGCGAGGTGTTCGGCAAGGTCGCCATGGTCGAGTCCAAGCTCGCCGACAGCAAGAACCGGCCAGCCGGCCACCTTTCGGTGACGGCCACGACGGGTTTCGCGATGATCTGGCTGATGCCGCGAATCGTCGAATTCATGGACCGCTATCCGGAGATATCGATCTCGCTCCTCATCGATGACGGCGAACTTGATCTCTCCATGGGAGAAGCGGATGTCGGTATTCGCCTCTTCCGCCCGACACAACCGGATCTCATCCAGCGCCGCCTGAAGACCATCCGCTTTCACTTCTACGCTTCGCCGCACTACCTCAAGGCGTGGGGAACACCGGCATCCCTCAAGGATCTCGAGAAACACCGCATCATCATGTATGACAACGGGCCGTTGCGGGATCTCGTCAATCCGGCGTGGCTGCCCCGCTCATTCGGGGTCGACAGGCCCCAGCGCCATCCCGCCCTGACGGTCAATTCGGTCCTCGGCATGCGCAACGCCGTGGAAAGCGGCCTGGGCATCGCCATTCTTCCCGACTACGTCCTGCGCAGTACCGACCGGCAGGTCAGGATCGACATCGAGGCCCCCCTTCCCAGTCTGACCGCCCACATCGTCTATCCCGAGGAACAGCGGGGATCGGCACGGATCGCCGCCTTCCGCGACTTCCTCGTCGAGAAGGTCCGCGAGGACAGTACCTGAACGACGGTGCCGGCTACATGAAGAGGGGTTCGCCCTCCAGTCCGGTGTAGAGAGAGGCCACCTCGGCGCCATAGCCGTTGTAGATCTCGGTGGGAACGGTTTCTCCGGTGCCAAGGACGCGTTCCATGGCCTGACTCCAGCGCCTGTGGGGCACTTCGGGATTGACATTGGCCCAGAACCCGTACTCCGCCGACGCCACCTCTTCCCAGAATGTCAGCGGCCGTTCCTCGGTGAACGACACCCTGACGATGGACTTGACGGACTTGAATCCGTACTTCCAGGGAAGGTGGAGGCGCAGCGGCACGCCGAACTGGTTGGCCATGGGCTGCCCGTAGGCACCGGTCACCATGAAGGCGAGGTCGTTGGTTGCTTCCTCGATGGTGACACCTTCCGTGTAGGGCCAGGGATACCAAGATCCCGCCTGGCCGGGAGCGACATCGGGGTCATGGAAGGTCTGCATGACGACATAGCGCGCCGAACCGAGCGGCCGGGCGAAATCGACAAGATCACGCATGGTGAACCCTGTCCACGGCACGACCATGGACCACGCTTCCACGCAGCGATGCCGGTAAATCCGTTCCTCGAGGCTGAACGAGCGGATCAGGGTGTCGATGTCGATCGTCCGGGTTTCCTCCACGAGGCCGTCGATGGTGACCGACCAGGGGCGGCGGGGGAGATCCGCGGCGCGCTGCCAGATCTGCTTGAAACTGCCGAATTCATAGAAGTTGTTGTAAGTGAGATTCTCTTCTTCCACCGTCACCTCGCGTCCGGCATCCGCAAAGGCCGGGTTGAGCGCTGCGGGGTAGAGATCACCGGTCGGATCGCCAGCAGCCTGCTCTCGGGCAAGCTCCACGACATCGGGGGCGGCCGGAGCGACGGCGGGCCATCCTGCCGCCAGCACCGGTCCGGCAGCAATCGCCTTCACAAGGCGGCGGCGGTCGAGCCAGTGGTCTTCGGATGTTACCTGGTTCTCCGCGATTTCCCACCGGCGCGGACTCTTGATCAGCATGCGTCACCCTCCATCGAGTACCCCGATCCTACAGTCATGCAGCACGTCAGGAAAGCGCCGGAGCCTCGCGGCGCGAAGGGTCACAGCCGCCATCAACTTCATGCTGCCCATCATGGCGGCCTGAGCCTGCCGGGCTTACCCGCCGAACACTGCAGTGGGCGTCAGGCGGTTCGCTGGCGGGGAACGCCTAGATGTTCTATCGCCCGGAGACGGGGCGGCGGCATGTTGAGCAACCGAGGGGTAGTGGTGGCAGTACGGCCGCAGTGTTTCGTGGGGGCGTTCTGTATTTTGTGGTCTATGGTCCGGACATGTATGCGAACGTGGGCAGGCCGCATGGACGCCTGTTTCTGCCAATCGGCGACCGGCCTCGCACACGTGGAGTTAACCGGCGTTGCGCTCGGGCTCATTGTCCCGATGCGCGCAAAGCGTCGTTGGGGGTCGCGATCCGTCCAGGCGCCCCGCAGGATCGCCGCCTCTGTGCTCGAATTGATCCGGCCGCAGGGTGATAGCGTTCCGATCAGCAGCAGTCCTGGACGGCCGTCGATGCTATGGCCGAGGAGCTCAGGGCATCGGCGGCCGGATTTCTTCGCGTCCATCACCGAAGCCCTTGGAAACGTCAATGTTTCCAAGAGCCTTCCAATTCCAGGGTTCGCGTGGATTTGAACCGTCAACGCATGATCAACACGCGTGTTCCCCGAGTCGGGCCCTGTCATAACAGGGAACCGTTCAGTGGACGGCGCAAGGGAGTCGGCATGGCGGCGACTCAGGTGGTGATAGCGTTCCGATCAGGAGCAGTCCTGGACGGCCATCGATGTTATGGCCGAGGAGCTCAGGGCATCGGCGGCCGACCTTTGTGCCCTGGTCGAGCGGACCGCGCCTAGGAGGGACCTCAGTTGAGTCCACCAGGTCGAGGTCTGCGGGAAACTGAGACGGGTCGGGATGATAAGCACGTTGCAGGAATGCCTGGACTGGATCGCACGGGCCGACGATCTCGTCGGCACCTGAGAGGCCGCGCGGAAGACCGTCGGCGGTCCCGAGACGTCGTGGCCGGACCCGCCCGAACGCGCGACCGCCACGCCCATGCGGCTCGATTACTGCTTCGTCAGTGGGGGCCTCGCGCGGATCATCTCGAAGGCGTGGGTCGACGTCACCCCGGATGGTTTGGACCACAAGCCCTACCAGGTGGCGTTAGATGACTCGGACGCGCCTGCGTTCGACCTTCCCGGCATGTGATGGAGTGGCCGATCAGGCTCGCGGGCAGCACAACAACCCTGACACCGTTCTGACAGGAATGGTGACTAGGAGTTCATCCGCGAACACACCCTGTGCAGACGCATTGCCCGTTGACGTCATGGAAGACGTCGATCCCGTTCATGCTGCTGCCGGGGAGGAAATCCACACAAATGTTCGACTGTTCATTCTGATCGGGGATCGCGACGGGAGATGAGCGAGTAGTCTGTTGCGGGTCACAGTCTGCATCGTTGTGGATGCGCTCCCCCCAAGTTTCGCGGCTTCATTTGACCTGCCCCCGTCGACCGGTCCGGATTGAATGTTCCGATGGCATCAGGCAGGTGATCGGAATCGGCCGTCCACTCGCTTTCATGCCGCAACCGCTCTTCCGTGCCCTGGTTCTTTCGTCGTGATCACTCACGTTCTGTCGAACAGGATGTTCTGTGCACCCTCCCAAAGCACCAGCTGGCCCAGTTTGAATAGATGCTCTCGACCTCCAACGATGGTGAGAAAGTGATTCCCGGCCAGTTGCCCCATTTTGCTGGCAAAGCGGGTGCTGCCGTATGCAAGAAGGATTTCTGTCTCGCTGATGCCACCCGGGTACAGCAATACATCGCCTCGCGAGGGATAGCTCGTGTGGTTCTCGAACCCCACCCCCATCCGGAAGTCACCGAGCGGAATCCAGGCGGCCTCGCCACTCCAGCGCACATGGATGAGCCTGTTTTCGAAAGGCAGCATCTTTTCGAACGCCGCGCAGGTTCTAGGCGCGCTTTCCTTCTCCATCCTGGCGGCGAATTCGAATGGTCCGGCATTGATCCGGAGCATGGTCGTATCGCTCACTCCGGAGTGGTTGCCTGCATGGACGGCCGAGCCGAGAACTCCCGGTACCACTCGGCCAACCCGGGTCGGCTGTCCCGCCAGCCCTCGTCCCTGTACCGGAAGTCCAAGTAGCCAAGTGCGCAGGCAACGGCGATACTGCCCATGTCCACGGCGGCATCGATGTCGCCGACTTCCGTCTCCAGTTGGTCGAGCGCGCGTCGGACCTTGAGCATCTGGCCATCTATCCACTCCGGCCACCGGTACCGTTCGGGACGCAGCATGATCTCGTCACGCGTGTTCACAGCCGCGTCCAGGATTCCATCCGCGACAGCTTGGCGGGTGAGCATCTGCCATCTGCGCCTGCCCGAAGTTGGAAACATCCTTGGACCCGCGTGCAGACCGTCGAGAAACTCGCAGATAACCCGAGAATCAATCATGGACGAACCATCGTTCAGCACCAGCACCGGTATCTTTCCGATGGGATTTCTTGCAACAACGGTCTCGTTCCTTGACACTGCTGACAAATCACCACTTTCAATGATCTCGAACTCATCGATCACGCCGGTTTCATGGGCGAGCACCATGACCTTGCGTGCGTACGGTGAGGTGCGGCTGAACACAATCTGCATGTTGAAGGTCCTGTCTCGATCGGGTTGCGTTTCGGCGGTCACCGGTGGGTGGAGCGGCTCCTGAGCTGTTCGGTCTTCTTACGATCGATCTTGCCGGTGGATTCGTCGATACAGACGCGATACTCCTTCAGGGCGGCCTCGGGCGACACGTAGCCATTGAGGACGTCCCACTCCAGAGCCTCGAAATCGCGTTCTTCCGGTGGTCCGAAACCGCCACCGCCTGCACACTTTATGGACAAAACGTCGTCTTGCTGCAACGGCACATTCGAGAATTTTCCCCAGGACGGCAAGTCGTATACTTCGCGCAAGGGCCTGGGCCCGTCGCCGGCGCGAATCACTTCAAAGGCATTGGAGCTTCCGGCCTGGCCGCCATCCAGGCCGAACGGTTGTTGGGTGCAGCCATCGGCCAAGGCCGACACCAGCGTTTCCCTTGCCAGCATCCGCAGGTGGCGCTCTATACCCAGACCACCCCGGAACCTGCCGGCCCCTCCTGAATCGGCTCGCAGTTCGCATTTCTCGATTCGGGTGGGATAGCGTGTCTCCCACACCTCAACGGGCTGATTCATGCAGTTGCCCATGGCATGGAACACGTCATTGTTGCCATCCTTTGACGCCCGTGCTCCCCAGCCGCCACTTGGAAACATGTACCAGGCGAACTCGTTTCGGGTTTCCGATTCCTGGCCCCAGGCCGTCGTGTTCATGCCGGACGCCACATGCCCTGACATCACGCGCTCCGGCATCGCGTCGGCGAATGCCTTCACCACGGCCTCGAAGATCCGTGCGGCGGTGTCGCAGTTGCCTCCGTACAAGGGTGCCGGATAGGTTGGATTGACCACGGTTCCCTTGGGTGCAATCACATCGACCAGATCGAACACGCCTTGGTTCAGTGGTGCATAGGCATCGACCACGGCGGTGAGCGCGCAAAAAGAGGATGCCATCGACACCGCGAGCGACGCATTGATCGGTCCAAGCGCCTGGCGGTCCGAGCCCTTGAAATCTACCGTGAACCTGTCCGCCTCCTTGGTGATGTGCACCTCGATCCGGTACGAACGATCAACTGCGCCATCATCCTCCATGAACTGAACCGCGTGATAGTCACCATCGGGTATGGCCTGCATTCCGCGGAGGAACCGCCGCTTGCTGTAGGCAATGGCGTAGTCCATGCCATCGATGACCGCAGTCAGGCCATACTTCGCGATCAGGGACTTCACGCGTCTTTCCGCTGTGATTACGGCGGCAATCTGAGCCTGCAGATCACCCCAGACCCGGTCGCTCACTCGCACGTTCGACATCAGGAGATCCTTAAGCTCCGGCACCAGCCTGCCGCCCCGATAGAGCTTGATGGGCGGAATAATCAGACCCTCCTGGATCACATCCCGGGCTGCGCCGGAAAAGCCGCCGGCGGACATGCCTCCGATATCCGACCAGTGGCCGCGGTTGATGCCGAACGCAACCAGCTTTTCCGCGTGGAAGATCGGCTTGACGACCACCACGTCGGAATGATGGGTGCCCCCCCTGTAGGGATCGTTGGTGAGCAGGACGTCACCCTCATCGATTTCGGGATATCTCTCCATGAGCGCTTGCAAAGCACTCGGCAGCGAAGCCATGTGCACCGGATTGCCTGATTCCAGACTGATGCATCTCGTCTGCCCGTCGAACAGCGCGCAGGAGAAATCTGCTCCTTCACTGAACACGATGGAGTAGGCAGTTCGGGTGGTGGCCTTGACCATTTCCCGGACGGTGGATGCGAGATAGGAGCGAATCACTTCGCTGGTGAATGGATCTTCCGGCATACAGTTCAGTTCAGTTCAGTTCAGTTCAACGGTGATGTTCCCGTATCTGTCGATCCGCCCGCTGCAGTCGTCCGGAACATACAGAATAGAATCGGGTTCCTCTATGAGAGCGGGCCGGGTGATGGCCATCCCCGCTCGCATGGCCTCGCGGGCGAACACCGCGATAGGCTCATCAAAGAACTCCACCTTGGTGTGGCGCACCGGTTCCGGCAAGGCCTTCGGTCCCGGTTCCTCCTCCGGAAGGCTCGGGCGCGGGACTCGGCCCGAGACGGTCACGTGAAGGCTGATGATCTCCAACGGGTCTTCCAGTCTGGTGCCGTACAAACGTTCGTGCATGGTCTCGAAGGCGGCGTAGATTCTCTCATGGGTCAAATCGTCCGGGTCGAGGTCGACATTGATCTCGTGAGACTGTTGCACGTAGCGGAGATCGGCACTGCATTCGACGCTGAATCGATCAGCCATCCCGTGTTCCGAGGCGAGTAGGGAAAGCCCTTGCTGCTCCAGGGTGGCAAGCGCCTCCGAAAGCTGGCCCATGGGAACGTCAAGGAGGCACGCCACCATGCTCTTGGAGCGCGAATACCTCATATCGGCCGCCAGAAGGCCGAGTGCCGAGAACGTCCCCGGCAGCGCGGGAAAGGCAACCCGGCGCGCGCCCACTTCCTTGGCCACTTCGACGGCATGCTGCCCTCCTGCGCCTCCGAAGGATACGACGGTGAAGTCCCTGGGATCGATACCCTTCTCAATTGTGATTTCGCGAATGGCCTGGGCCATGTTGGCATTCACGATGCTGTAGATGCCTTTGGCCACTTCTCCTACCGGCTGGTCGAAATGTTCCGCAAGTGACTGCAACGCACGGGTGGACTTGTTGGCATCCAGAACGAGACTGCTGCCGGAAAACCCGGCCGGATTGAGCAAGCCCAGGACCATGTTGGCATCCGTCACGGTCGCCTCGGTACCCCCGCGGTTGTAGCAGGCCGGTCCTGGATCCGCTCGCGCGCTGCGTGGTCCCACCCGTAGCGCGCCTCCGGCATCGATCCATGCGATGCTGCCACCGCCGGCACCGATGGAGTTTATGTTGAGAGCGCGCGCTCGGATGGGAATTTCCCACTCGACTTCCAGTTCGCCCGTGGTTTCCGGCACGCCATCCTGCACCAGGCATACGTCGAAACTGGTTCCGCCCATGTCGACCGTGACAATGTCGGAGATTCCGGCGCGTTGGCAGACCCACGTTGCTGCCCGGACCCCTGCAGCCGGACCGGAGAAGGCCAAGTGTATCGGCATGCTTCGCGCCACCTCGGCGGACACCAGCCCGCCGCCACTGTGCATATACCTAATCACGCTGGTGCGGCTGAAGGCCTGTTCGAGCCGGGCTACGTAAGCCTTGGTCTTCGGCAATGCGTAACTGTTGAGGACCGTCGTGCTGGTTCGCTCGTACTCTCGAATCTCCGGATTGACATCGCACGATATTGTGACCGGAAGCTCGGGGGCCATCTCTTCGATGATGTCCGCAATCCGCCGTTCGTGGACTGGATTGGCATAGGAGTGCAAAAGGCAGACTGCCACCGCCTCGACGTCATGCTCGAGCAGGTACCCGACCGAGTTGCGGACATCCTCGTCGTGCAGCTCGATCAGGACGTTTCCACGGTGGTCCAGGCGTTCGTTGACTTCAACACGCAGGTAGCGCGGGATGAATGGCTTGGGCTTGTCCCATTGAAGATCGTACAGATGCTGCCGGTCTGCGCGCATGGATTCCAGCACGTCCCTGAAACCACGGGTGGTCACGAGGCCGACTTTCGCACCGGACCGCTCCACGATCAGATTTGTCACGAGCGTGGTGCCGTGCATGAGTTGAAACGATTCACCCTCGCCGATGCCAACATCTGCCAGCAGTTGTCTGACAGCCTGTTCGGGTGCTTCGGGAGTGCTCAGTGTCTTGGCGCTGGAGATGACGTTCTGGTCGCCGTCGTACAACACGAGGTCGGTGAAGGTGCCGCCGATATCAATTCCGATGCGTTTCACATCGAGTACTCCAGGTGGCCCGCCAGTCACGCTCAGGACAATGCGATCCTGTTTTCCTCCAGGAATCTCACGGTGACATCGATTGTCTTCTGCATGTCATCTTCGGTATGTGCCGCCGAGATGAAGGAACGCACCACATAGAAGGGTTGAACGTAAATGCCGTTGTTCAACAGCGAACTGAGGTAGGCTCTCATCACGGGATCATCCTTGCTGTACGCCACCTCGATGAGGTCCCGGTAATCCCGCACTTCCCGATTGCCGAAGTACAATGACCAGACCGAACCGAAGGACTCGCACCGTGCCTTCACGCCAAGGCTCTCAACCGCGGTGTTGATTCCTTCTTCAACCATTCGTCCGAGCTTCCACAGCCGTTCGTAAATGGACTGATCGCGAAGGATTTCCTGGGTTCGCAAAGCCGCCGTTACGTTGAGCAGATGTCCGTTGAACGTCCCGGAGAAGAAGACATCGCCTTCGGGTGCGATCCTAGACATGATCTCGTTCTTGCCGGTGACGCCGCTGATGGCATAACCGTTCGACAATGCCTTGCCAAAGGTTGTCAAATCCGGTGTTACCCGGAACACCGCTTGGCAACCGCCCTGATGGTGGCGGAAACCGGTCATGACCTCGTCAAAGATGAGAACCACGCCATGGGACGAGGCAAGCTCCCTCAGTCCCTCGAGATATCCATCCCTAGGCTTCAGGCAGCCGCAGCTGTGAACCACCGGTTCAACCAGAACGGCGGCGACTTCCCCGCGCCTTCTCTCGAGCGTTCTTTCGATCGCGCCGAGGTCGTTGTAGGGCAGGACGAGTACTTTTTCGAGATACTCTCCGGGGATGCCTGCGGATCCCGGCACGGTATGCGGTGCGGCGGCGGGCCCGGCTTCCTTGAGTTCCGGCTTGATGCTCACCGCCACGTCGTTGAACCAGCCGTGATAGGCACCCTCAAGCTTGACGATCAGGTCTCGCCCAGTAAAGGCGCGGGCGACGCGCACGGCATGGTAGACAGCCTCAGTCCCGGAATTCGTGAAAATGGTTTTCTCGGCCGAAGGTATGACGTCGGTCACAATCTTCGCCAACTCCACCTCTCTGGGGTGGGGCAAGGCAAACAGCACGCCCTCGTTATCCATGACTTCCTTGACTGCATTGTTCACGCGGTCGTCGGAGTGCCCCAGAATCGCGGGCCCGTAGGAACCGTGGAAATCGATGTATTCGTTATCGTCCAGGTCCCACAGGCGCGCGCCTTTTGCACGGCGAATATAGAGGGGGTACGGCTTGTAATAGCGCCCGTCTCCCTGCACGCCTGCGGGCGCGTACTGCCATGCCTCCCGGTGCAGTCTCTCGGATTGCGCCGTCGAGACAGCGCCAACGTCAAGCACTTCAAACCGGTCGGCGAGGACCATCGGGATATTCCTAGTATGGTCGAGCTATCACAGGTAAAGTAAATGATAGACTACCATTTCTCAAGATCGTCTTCCAAACCACACGGGGAGAGGACAATGTCATCTACAGGATTGGAAAGTGGAAGCATTTCTCGTGCATTGATCGTAGCGACCTTGGCCGTAGCATTCGGTGTTACGCTGCCAGGTTCCAGTTCCGCCGAAGACAAGGTTAGAGTCGCGCTGGGCATCGAATGGCCAGCCTATGCGATGTGGAACCTGGCGGCGGAGTTGGATCCGGTGCCGGACCTCGAACTGGAGGTCAGCACCATCAATGACCCGTTCGCCGCCTGGACGCTTCTCGGTGCAGGGCAGACAGACATTGTTCATGCGACCATGGAGTACGCGCCGATCGCAGCCGAACAAGAGGTTCCGATCAAGCTGGTGGCGTTTACAACGATATCTTACGGCGCGGACCACGTGGTAGGCATCGAGGGTATGGACGATGTCACCAACATTCGGGGTTCCAGGGTGGCCGCAGTCGAGGGATATCTAGGGCAGATCATGGTCGGCATTTGGCTCGCCGAGCAGGGAGTGAACGTCGATGAGGTCAACTGGATCAACCTCGCCGGAGATCAGGCTGCATCCGCCATGCTGGCAGGGGACATTGACCTCGCGTATCTGTTCTCCCCCTACACAGAGCAAGTCATCGAGCAGCTCGGGGGGTCGATGATTCTGGGCAGCACCCGAAAGCCCAACTGGTTGGAGAAGGGCTTCATGACGGATGCCGTCTACATGTCGGACAAGTTTCTGGCGGAACAGCCGGTCTTGGCGGCAAAGGCCATGAAGGCTTTTTGGGAAGCGGTGGCGTTCTGGCAGACAAATCCGCAGGAAGCCAACCAGATGCTGTCGGACATACTGCAGTGGGACCTGGCCGACATCAACGCGATCAACGGCGTGACTGGCACTCGCGAGGATTCCACCATCTGGCAGTATTCGTTCATGGAAGCCGCACGCATCTGCGCTGGTGCTCCAGGCGATGGCCCGTTCGGGCAGAAAAACGGCCATGCGTATACGGCCGTTGAAACTATCAACGATTGGTGGATCAAGTTCGGGCAGATGACGAAGCGAATCGATCCGGGAAGTGCCGTCGACTGCAGTGTCATGAACGCACTGTACGACTCGGGTTACAGAGGCGAATGATGCTCCACGCCCCAAGACGGAATTCGGCGCCCCAATCCGATCGTGGGGGCAGACGTTGAGATTTGCAGTTGATACCGGAGGCACGTTCACGGACCTGATCGTAGAGGAGGATAGCGGCGGTCTTCGCATGTACAAGGCCTCGACCACTCCAGAGAATCCGGTCAGGGGTGTACGGGCGGCCATTGATGCGGCGAGTGCGGATCTGGAGATTGAAACGCGGACTCTGCTCGGCCGAGCTGACTTGCTGGTGCACGGTACCACCATTGCCACCAATGCAATCCTGACCCGAAATACGGCCAGGACGGCATTTCTGACCACCCGGGGTCATCGTGACATCCTCGTGATCAGGGAAGGCGGGCGCATCGGTCTTTCCACCTTCGACTACGCGATTCCGTATCCGGAACCGTATGTGCCCCGAGCTTTGACCTTCGAGGTTCCGGAACGAATCGGCATGGATGGTACGGTGGTCGCGCCATTGGACGAGGATGCCGTGATCGAGAGTCTTCTCGAGATTGAACGACATTCAGTGGAGGCAGTCGGTGTCTGTCTGCTGTGGTCCATTGTGAACCCGGTGCACGAAAAACGGATAGGCGAACTACTGGAAACACATCTACCCGGCGTTCCTTATTCGCTGTCCCACGAAATCAACCCTTCGTTGCGCGAGTACCGGCGCGCGTCCTCTACGTGCATCGACGTCTCCCTCAAGCCCCTGCTCAGTCGATATCTTAACGACCTCCGTGACGAGTTGCGCGAGTCGGGCTTTCGAGGGCGCCTTCTCGTGATCACGTCGCAAAGCGGTGTCCTCGATGCGTCGGACGTCGCGCAGGCTCCCATTCACTCAATCAAGTCCGGGCCTGCCATGGCGCCCGTCGCCGGTCGTCATTACGCAAGTGTCGAGTCGAGGTCGCAAACGGCAATCGTTGCGGACGCGGGCGGCACCACTTACGACGTGAGTCTGATTCGCAAGGGCCAGATTCCTTGGACACGGGAAACGTGGATCGGGCGTCCTTACCTTGGTCACATGACCGGATTTCCCTCCGTGGACGTGACCAGCGTCGGGGCAGGCGGTGGCAGCATTGCCTGGGTTGACACCGGCGGCCTTCTTCACGTCGGTCCCGACAGCGCCGGCTCGGTACCCGGCCCCGCGTGTTACGGCCGGGGCGGCACCCGTCCAACGGTCACGGACGCCGCCGTCACGTTGGGTTACATTGATCCGGCTCGGTTCCTTAACGGCACCATGGACCTGGACGTCGCTGGCGCAAGGTCGGCGATGGGCGAGCACGTCGGCGGGCCGCTGGCCATCGGGCTGGATCAGGCGGCCGTCGCCGTTATCGACCTGCTCACTGAGAACATGGTCACCGCCATCGAGGAAATCACCATTCACCAAGGTATCGATCCTCGTTACGCAGTGCTCGTGGGCGGCGGTGGCGCAGCAGGACTCAACATTATCGCCACGGCTAGGCGTCTGGGATGCAAGGAGATCGTGATCCCTGACGTGGCGGCCGGACTCAGCGCAGCTGGTGCCCTGATCTCTGATCTTACAAGCGAATATGCCGAGTTGTTGTTCACCACCACCACTGGTTTCGACCGCGACCGTGCTAATCGTACCCTGGGTAACTTGGAAAGAAGGTGCCAGTGCTTTATCGACGGGCCCGGAGCCCGCTCGTTCGATCAATCCATCGAGTTTTTCGTGGAGGGACGCTACCTGCACCAGATCTGGGAGATCGATGTGCCCTTGCGCCAAGGGCGCTTCGATTCCCAGCAGGATGTGGATGCGCTCACCGAGGACTTCCATAGAGTTCACGAGCAGATCTTCGCGTTCAGCGATCCCGATTCCGAGATCGAGCTAGTCAGTTGGCATGCCCGAGTGCGCTGTCAACTGCGCGAGTCGGCGGTCGGTTCCATGGAACGGACCCGGCACAATGCAGGATTTGACCATGGCACTCGCGAATGCCACTTCGGTGGTTTCGGCATGCTCGAGACGGACATAGTTTGGTTTGAAGCCATGCAGCCCGACGAGGCAGTGACGGGTCCGGCTATCGTCGAATCTCCGTTCACCACCGTGGTCGTCGACCCCGGTGCAGAAATCCGTCGAACGCTCCAAGGCAACCTGGTGATCATACCTTGAAAACGCAACGGGATCTCATGGCGTGGTAAGCACTTTGGAACCGGACGCCGCGGACGTCCCTGTGATCGACGGCGTATTGCTTGCCGTTCTTTCCAAGCGGCTGGAAGGAATAGTTCGCAAGATGCACAACACGCTGCTGCGCACGGCCCGTTCGGGAGTGATCAACAATGGGCGGGATTTCTCCTGCTGCATCGTCACGGGAGACGCGGAGCTGTTGACCTTAGGGGAGAGTTTACCCATCCACTTGATGGTGGGATCCGACATGATGGCCCAATCCATGAAGGATTTGCACCCACAGCTCCGTCGCGGGGATGCCTTCATTCACAACTCGCCCTACCACGGCTGCTCCCACGCCGCCGATCAGTCCATCCTGGTGCCGGTGATTGACGACCAGGGGGTACACAGGTTCACGGCCATTGCGAAGGCGCACCAGGCGGACATTGGCAACGCCATGCCAACCACCTACATGTTCTCGGCGAAGGACGTTTACGAAGAAGGGGCGCTCATCTTCCCGTCCGTGAAGGTGCAGGAGGATTACCAGGATATCGAAGACATCATTCGGATGTGCATGTTGCGCATCCGGGTTCCGGACCAGTGGCGCGGAGACTACCTGGCGGCCCTGGGCGCAGCGCGGATAGCAGAAAGGGAGTTGCTGGCACTTGGCGACGAACTCGGCTGGGAGGTGCTCCACGCCTATCAGCGCGAGTGGTTTAACTACAGCGAGCAGCGCATGGTGGGGGCACTTCGCAAACTACCGAGCGGTCGCACCAGGGCCTGCAGCACTCACGATCCCTTTCCGGGAACACCACCGGACGGAATCCCGGTGACCCTCGCCGTGGAGATGGACGCTGAAGCTGGCAGCATCGAAGTGGACCTGCGCGATAACATGGACTGTCTGCCCAGTGGTCTGAATCTCAGCGAGGCCTGCGCCCGCACGGCCGCCATGATCGGTATCTTCAACAGCATCGAGCCCGGCGTGCCACCAAACGCCGGCAGCTTCAGGCGGATCTGTGTTCACCTGCGCGAAAACTGCGTCGTCGGCATTCCCCGTCATCCTGCCAGTTGCTCAATCGCAACCACCAATGTCGCTGACCGGGTCACCAATGCGGTTCAGCGCGCCATTGCAGAATTTGCCGAAGGTTACGGCATGGCCGAAACCGGTGCGGTGCAATCTCCGGCAGGCGCGGTCATATCGGGTTTCGACCCACGCAATGACAACAGGGCCTTTGTGAACCAACTGCAACTCGGAGACACCCTGGGCGCAGCCGGACCCAGTGAAGACGGCTGGTTGACGTTGTTCGGCGCGGGCAGCGCCGGGCAATGCCTTTGGGACAGTGTCGAGGTCGACGAGACGCTTTATCCCATTCGTGTCACCGAGCGCCGCATCGTCACTGACAGCGAGGGTGCAGGTAAGTATTGCGGCGCACCCTCGTCCTTTGTCGAGTTCAGTCCGGTCGCCTGCTCGCTGCGAGTGATCTATGTCACCGACGGCACAATTAATGCGCCGCTCGGGACTCGCGGTGGGTTAACCGGAACGTCTGCCCGGACGCTGATGCGCAAGGCCTCCGGAAAAGACACTCCCATTCCACCGTATGGCGATCTGACACTCACCGCCGAAGAGAGCATCATCGGTATCTCCTGCGGTGGAGCGGGCTATGGCGACCCCCGAACGCGCGACCCGGTTCGGGTCCAGCGTGATGTCGCTGAGGGCTATGTTACCGCAGAGCGCGCCAGGGAAACTTACTGCGTGGTGCTCGACAAAACGGGCACTGTCGATCATAAAAAGACGCAGCAGTTACGTGCGCAAACGGTCGGTCGCCGATAGGTCTCTGTCCGCCCGTGCCGGCGCGACGATCGATTTCTAGCGCCCGCTGCCCGAGCCGGGAAGCCGTCATCTCAGGAAGCGGGAGATAGGACGGCAGACATGAGCGAGTACCAAGAGAGCGTACCGAGCCGGAGTCGGCGGAGAAGGCGTTGGTTCGAGTACAAGTCGCAAATTCCTGTCTCCTGGAGCATCTTTCTGGGGATTTCCATATGGGCGATCTTCTTCGGACTGTGGCACATCGCCAATCTACGTGGTTGGGCGCCAGCCATCATCCTGCCCGCACCTCCCGAGGTCATAACAGCCCTCTACGAACTGATTGTCGAAAAGGGTTTTCTCTACGACATCTGGACCAGCGTGTGGAGGGTGGTGGTGGGATTTGCCGCCGCGTGCGCGGTCTCGGCCCCCCTCGGCGTCCTGATGGGTTCCTTCAAAACTGTTGAGGGGTTCTTCAATCCGTTGGTATCCGCCTGGCGCTACGTCCCGGCGGCAGCCTTGATACCCCTGCTCCTGATGTGGCTTGGAACGGGCGAACTGGTCAAGATAAGCATACTCTTTCTGGGAGCGGTGTGGTTCCTCATTACCTTGATCATGGACCACACCAAGGCCGTTCGCGCTGAACTCATCGAAACGGCACTGACACTTGGCGCCACTCGCAAACAGGTGCTGATGACCGTGGTCCTACCGGCGGTGTCTCCGGACATTGTCACCTCGGCGCGTCAAATGCTGGCGGCAAGCTGGACCTACCTAGTGATCGCTGAGATCACCGCCCAGACCACGGGCATTGGTGCGATGATGATGCGTTCCAGACGCTTTATCCACGTGGACGAAATCATGGCCGGGATCTTGGTCATCGGTCTGCTCGGGCTGATGTTCGACCTGCTCTTCCGGCTGGTGCATCGCCTGATGTTCTCCTACCTGGAAGAATCAGAGTGAGCGAACGGGAGCGGCCACGCATGTACTCTCAAAGCGACAAGGTCATGTTGACGGTCGACCGCGTCACGAAGGAATTCCAGCTGAACGGTGACGCCAGCATCACCGCGTTGTCGGACATGTCCTTCAGCGTCGCCAAGAACGAATCGTGCGTGTTGCTGGGACCGTCCGGCTGCGGGAAGTCAACCATGCTGCGCCTCGTCGCCGGCCTCGAGGAACCTACCCGGGGAGCGATTTACCTGCATGGGACAGAGATCATCGGACCAGGTCCCGACCGCGGAATGATCTTCCAGACGTACACCTCGTTTCCGTGGTTGAATGTTCAGCAGAACGTCGAATACGGTCTCAGGCTGCAGGGCATGGGGAAGGCCGAACGTGCCGAACGCGCGGCACACTTCATTGATCTCGTCGATCTGACGCGATTCAGGCATGTTTTTCCGAAAGCGTTGTCTGGGGGCATGAAACAGCGGGTCGCGATCGCACGGACCTTGGCGAACGAGCCCGCGCTCCTGCTGATGGATGAGCCTTTTGGTGCACTCGATGCCGAGACTCGTTGGCGGATGCAGGAGTTGCTCCTGAAGGTCATCGAGAGATCGAACACCACCGTGCTGTTGGTCACCCATGATATTCACGAGGCGATATTCCTAGCCGATCGAATCGTCTTCATGACCCGCCACCCGGGCAGGGTTCTCGAAGACATCTCCGTGGCGTTCAAGCGCGAGGTGAAGTTTCTCCAGAAGGAGGATATTCTGACAGATCCCGAGTATGGCCGACTGGACCGGAAGATCATGCGCATGATGCGCCGTGAAGCCATGGTCAATGCAGACGATTGACGTACCGGATGGGACCGGCACGCGTTCATGACGCAGGAATCCTCGCGACCGGAGAGGCAACAGATGGACTACGAGCTTTACCCCCCGAACTCCGCGCACCCGCGCCCTTTTCAGAGGACGTTCTACCAGTCTCTTACCAAACAGCTCAGGTTGGCGGAGTTTCGATTCACCCGGACGCTGGCCGAGACAGGAGCACTGTGTGTCGAAATGGCTGCAGGTGAGTTGCTGACCATCGAACTCGCCGAAGGCGCGCAGATCGTCAATCTGTTTGCCTTCAATTCCCAAGATCCCGACGAGCGTATCTGGACCCAGGACATGTGTCTGATCGAAGGGATTTACCTTACGCTGTTCAACCGGTTGTGGGGAACGATGGCCCGATATCGCCCGTTGCTGACGTTCATCGAGGACACGGTTGCCGCGCGGACCGGCGAGAGCAGGCACCATTTTCTGTTCGGCGGTTTCGAAACCCCTGCGGACTGGCGGCTTCAAGGCGGCAAGCAGGGTGTGAAGTCAACATGGGAGCAGTTTTCCGACGCGCTTGAGTCACGCTCACTCGAACCGTCCTTGCTGGACAAGGGACACATCAGCCTATTCCAGAGGATGGAGGTCGATGGGCCGAGCCAGCAGTTTCTGATCCACCCTTCCGATGCGAGGCGCGGCGACCGGGTGACGTTGTTCGCCGAAATCGACCTGAATGTCTTGCTGGTATTGAGCCCGTACATCGACGGTTCGCGTCCCCCCGCCGAAATCAGCGAGCCACGGCCTCGCGCCGTGAAGATCGCGGTGAGCCATCCGGTCGCGATCGCCCTGGGTTGGCCCTACCCGGGTGTCCTATACCCCGATCTTTCTCTCTATGAAAACAGCCATGGACGGCGTTCCAACAAGCCGCTGCCTACACCGGGGAGGGAGAGCTGAACATGACTGAACCAGCACCCATGGAACGGCGGAAACATTCCTTCGACACTGATTTCTACGAGAGTGTGATCTCGCGCCGAAGTTCCTTCAAGACGGTGTTCGAGCACGAGATGCCGCGCGGGAGCGGCTACGGATTCAGGGCGGATGCGGGTCAGGTGTGGCGACTCACGGTGGTTGAAGGCACGAATGCCCTGGACGTTTGCGTGATGAACCCGGACGACCCGACTGAGCACTATTATCCGGCCGCCCAAATCGCCCTTGAGGGCGGCCGTGTCACGAAGTTCACGCGGGTTTGGGGAACGCCCCCGAATTCGCGGCCCCTGTGCACCTGCTTGGCTGACACCGTGCGCTGGCACGACAACGGCGATCATGCCCGTGATCACCTTTCCCACGCTGCCCACTGCAACGCGCATCACTGGATGCAGTATGCCGGCATTCACCCGAGAACCTGCTACGACAACCTGCGCGCGGGTATGGCGATGATGGGATTCGGCCAGCGCGCGGTTCACGACAATCTCAACCTGTTCTACAAGGTCGCCATCGAACCTCGCAGCGGCGATTACGTATTCGGGACCAGCGATGCAGAGCCTGGTGACTACATCGAGTTCTACGCCGAGATCGCACAGGTTGTCGCGATTTCGATCTGTCCCTACGGGGATGGAACGGTAGAGCCTCAGGAATGGAGCGATGCGGAAATTCCGGTCTATCCGCTGCGGGTTACTGTCTTTGAATCCGGCATTGCACCCCGCTCATGGTAACCATACCGATTGAAAGGGAGGAGACATCATGCTTGGCCATGAAACGAGAGCGGTTCGGATCGATGTCCTGCGGACCTACATGCAGCGTCTCCTGGAAGCGGTGGGGCTCGAACGGGAGGCCGCGGCCACGGTGGCGGACGTGCACCTCGAATCCGATTTGAGAGGTGTGGGCGTGCAGGGCTTCAATCACCTGATCAACAGCCACCTGCAGTACTACCGGAAGGGCGAGGCCGACCCGGTCGCAAGACCTGTCATCGTCAGGGAAAAGGCCTGCTTTGCGCTGATAGACGGAAACTCGGGCCCGGGCCCGCTGGCCGCGCTTCTGGCGGCCGATGTCGCAGCCACCAAGGCGAAAGACGCCGGGTGCGCGGTCGTCGGGGTAAGAAACAGCCATGACCTGTTTCATGCGGGCTTGTACGCGGAGCGCATGGCGAACCGTGATGCAATCGGCATGGTGTTCAGCGACGACGTCGTCCCGGTCGTCCACCCGGTCGGGGGCGTCGAGCCCATCATCGGAAGCAACCCAATGGCGTTTTCGGTGCCGACCGGGAGCACGCCATTCCTGGCCGATTTCACGCCCTGCGCCACGCTTCCCACCTACGTGCGCTATTCCCGGCGTTACCAGGGCAGGCTCTCCGACGGGGTGGCCCACGACAGGGACGGGCGGTCCACGCGCGACCCCGACCTGGTGTGCGACGGCCTCAACTACACTCGCGACATCGGCGCTATCGATCCGGGCGGACACAAGGGTTACGGTCTGCTGCTGCTGATCGATTTCCTCTCGGGCGCCCTGGTCGGTTGTGACATGGGTGCGGATCACGTGGAAAAAGATGCGGCCCGCAAGGGTCACCTATTCATCGCCATCGACCCAGAGATCTTCGGCAGTATCGAGGACTTCAAGCGCTCCGTGGGTGGACGCATCGAAGCGGTCAAGACCTCCAGGAAGGCCCCCGGGGTGACGGAAATCCGGTATCCCGGCGAAGGCAGCGCCGCACGCCGGAAGCGTGCGCTCGAGGACGGCGAGGTGCGGATCGACCGCCACTGCTGGGAAGACGGTCTGGGGATCGGCAGGCAGCTCGGCGTGGCGCCGCCGTAGGCTCGCCGGTCAGTTCAGGACTTTGTCCGGCACGGAGTCGGGACGCCGCCGCGAAACGTTGTCCGGTCTGCCGTCGAAGGGGCCGCGGATCGACCCCGGATTGTTCCGGCGTTGAACTCGCCGTGCCGGGAACTCCGTCGCGCCTGTCAGTCCGTCATGCCACCAGGAATAGGAGGAGAGACCCGTGAGCAAATTCGATACCGTCATTCGTGGAGGAAAGGTGGCGACGTCAGCCGCCGTCGTTAGGTGTGATATCGGTATTCGCGAAGGTCGCATCGCGGCGCTGGCAGATTCGCTGGATGGTGCCGACAATGTGATCGACGCCGAGGGGCGAACGGTGACTCCCGGTGGCATTGACAGCCACTGTCACATCGATCAGCCCAGCATGGATGGATCAGTGTGCGCCGACGACTTTCTTACCGGCACGCGCTCAGCGCTTGCGGGCGGCACGACCACAGTGATTCCCTTTGCCCTTCAGTTCAAAGGCCAGAGTCTAAGGGAGACCGTGAACGAGTACCGCGGACGCGCCGAGAACCGTGCGTTAGCCGACTACGCAATTCACATGATCATCGTCGATCCCAACGAGCAGGTCTTGGGCCAGGAATTGCCGGGATTGATACGAGACGGCTACACCTCGTTCAAAGTCTACATGACTTACGACGGCCTCATGCTGAATGACCGCGAGATCCTGGACGTGCTGGCGCTGGCGCGCCGCGAACGGGCTTTCGTGATGGTGCATGCCGAGAACGGCGATTGCATCAGCTGGCTGACCGATCGGCTGGAGCAATCGGGCAAGATTTCGCCGAAGTACCATGCCCATTCGCGACCGAGGCCCGTCGAGCGCGAAGGCACGAACCGGGCCATCACCCTGGCCGAACTCCTGGATGTACCGATACTGCTGGTGCACGTTTCCGCTCGTGAAGTGGTGGACGAAATCCACAGGGCTCGAGCCCGAGGTCTCAAACTGTTTGCGGAAACCTGCCCTCAGTACCTGTTCCTTACCGAGGATGACCTCGACAAACCCGGCTTCGAGGGTGCCAAGTGCATCTGCAGTCCACCGCCCCGGGACAAGGCCAACCAGCAGGTGATCTGGGATGGACTTCGCAACGGAACCTTTGACGTGTTTTCTTCCGATCATGCCCCGACCCGTTTCGAGGGTTCCGACGGAAAGAAGATACACGGTGAAGACACTTCGTTTCGCTGGATCCCGAACGGTGTGCCGGGCATCGAGACCCGCATGCCGCTTCTCTTCTCTGAGGGAGTCGGCAAGAACATCATCGATCTTGAGCGATTTGTCGAACTGACAGCCACGACGCCCGCCAAGCTCTACGGGCTGTATCCCCAAAAGGGTACAATCGCGGTCGGTTGTGACGCCGACCTAGTCATCTGGGATGATTCACGGGAGGTGACCATCAGTAACGACCTGCTTCATCACAACGTTGACTACACGCCTTACGAGGGGATGAAGATCACGGGATGGCCGGCGATCACACTGTCGCGCGGGGAAGTGGTCTGGGCGGAAGGCGAGATACTGGCCGAGCCGGGACGAGGTGAGTTTCTGCACTGTGGGCTTCCAGATTCCGCCGTGCCGCTTGGCCGCCCCGTCGCCCGGATTTGACGGTCAGGACTTCGCGTCCATCATAGAAGCCCTTGGAAACGTCAATGTTTCCAGGGGCCTTCCGATTCCAGGGTTCGCGCGAATTTGAACTGTCAACGCATGATCAACACGCGTGTTCCCCGAGTCGGGCGCCTGCCGTGATGTCCGGGCGAATTCTTGAACAGGGAACCGTT
>MPMV01000007.1 GCA_002238685.1 bacterium EF100-94H03 bin56 | reverse complement strand
TGGGCCGCTGGGCCGCTGGGCCGCTGGGCCGCTGGGCCGCTGGCTTCATTATACAAGCGCGGACCCTCGGTTGATGTCAAGCGTCGATTCGCCTGCCCGGCCGGAGCACCGGAACCGGCCCCCGGCGGCGATGCATCGCGGCTTTCGTCGACACCGCCGCCTCGGAGGAAAACGGCTGCAAGGGCCGCGCGGATGGGGGTCGGTTCCGGTCGTTGAAGCTGCATCGGCTGTCTCCGTATCCGCTGCCGGTCGAAAGGACCGGCGAGATTGTCAGCTGCAATGTATAATGGAGTGATTGTGAGATGACAGTGTGCGAAGCAGAAAATTTCGTGTGGATTTCGGCGCGCCTTCGGCCCCACGCATCGCTCCGCACGGGCCGTCGTCCGCCAACCGGGCGGGTCCCTTGAAGAGCCGCGGCGCACTGCAACGCGAGGTCGAGGTTCCGGGCAGGCGCATCGCCACGCCGAGCACGGCGGTGGGTGACGAAAGCCCGGACACGCATGCCGACGGCCGCCGCGGTCTCCTTGAAGTCCTGTCATGCGATATCGCTCATCACCGTGCATTGCTTGTGGCGCCGTACATTAGTCTGTGGTCAGGTTGTGGTCACCGCGACCGGTTGCATCTGCCCTGCTTGTTGCGTTCTTGTGGTCATTCGGGAAACCACGCCGTCTCACGTTTCTATGGTCTTCTTGTGGTCTGGCGATCAGATCCCGGATGGACGCCCGGCACCGCCATTCAGAGGTCTGGAATCTGCGGCCACAAATGGAAGCGTGTAAGCGTAAGGGCGTCCGGCAGAGCGTGCTATTACCTTGGGTTTACCCAGGGTGATCGGTCACGGACAATGGAGTACGCGTCTGAAACACGCGGAACAGCGGGCATCATGCGTATCATATATTGATGATGGTGTTAATTCCGGAAATGCAACTCCTAACTGATGTCGAACCGATGTCTTGTGGTTATCATGACCGCGCAACAAGGCCGTTGACAGACCAGTCATCTTTCGGATAATGTGAGATATTCGCGGGAGGCAAGATGGGTCGTTAATCGCCTGGTTCCGCCGTATCTGTGTTGACCGTGTGGGTCACACCCCAACCCTTGCCGATGGTCTCGCTGGATGCCTCCGCCGAAAGCAGGAGAAGGGGCAGTGAATCGGCCCAGGCCTGGCCGACGGCGGTGGCGGCATTCGTCACGCCCGGTCCGGAGATGACCAGCGCAACTCCGGGTCTGCCGGTGGCCCGGGCGTACCCCTCGGCCATGAATCCCGCGCCTTGTTCATTGCGGGACTGGATGTGCCGGACCTCTCCGGTATCGAGGCCTCGGCAGAAGTCGAGGGTATGGACACCGGGGATGCCGAAGACCTCCCGGACACCATACCGTCCCAGGAGGCGGATTGTCGCTTCACCGCATGTCATCCGGTTCGTCATGTGCTTGCTTCTCCATCAGGCATCGAGTTGCGCGAGAATGGCCTCGGTCATGGCGGCGCTTGTGAGGCTACCTCCAAGATCCCGTGTCCGGGCGCCTTCCTCGAGAGCAGACGTTACAGCGCCTTCGATGATCCTTGCGATGTCCGCACGGCCGAAGGCGAAGTCGAACATCAAGGCGGCCGAGAGTATGGCGCCGATGGGGTTTGCCAGTCCCTTGCCGGCAATGTCGGGAGCGGATCCGTGAACCGGTTCGAAGATACCGCGGATTCGCGTGGCGTCGTCGGGAAGTCCGGTCAGGCAGGCGGACGGCAGCATGCCGAGACTGGCGACAATGACACCGGCCTGGTCGCTCAGCATGTCACCGAAGAGGTTGTCGGCCATGATGACGTCGAATCGTCCTGGATCCCGGGCGAGCTGGTAACTTGCGTTGTCGGCGTAGAGGTGTTCCAGGGTGATCCCCGGATACTCAAGGGCGACCTCCGAGACCACCTCGCGCCACAGGACGTGCATTTCCATGACGTTGGACTTGTCGGCCGAAACAAGATGCCGGCGCCGTCTTGCCGCAAGGCGGAAGCCGACATGGGCAAGGCGGGCGATCTGGTGCTCGTCGTAGACTCCCAGATCGTATCCTCGCCTGGGGGCCTGCGGCGGCCGGTCGACCCCCCTCTTGGCAGCAAAGAAGTTGCCACCGGTCATTTCCCGCAGCACCAGCACATCGGCACCGCCCGTCAGGCCCGGCCGGTAGGGGGTCAGGGGTTCGAGACAGGCAATCGCGCGTGCCGGGCGCAGGCCGGCAAAGGTGTCGAGTTCCATGCGCAACTGCATGAGTCCGTCCGCCATGGCCGTCTCTCCGGCAAGGCGGACGTGGTCCCAACGAGGGCCTCCCGTGGCACCGACGAGAACGGCATCAGCCCTTCTGGCATGGTCGAGAGTCGTCTCCTTGAGGAAGGTCCCCGTTTGATCGTAACAGGCGCCGTGCAGGAGATCCTCGGTGACGTCGACACGAATGTCGCTGTCGCAGGCCTTCTCGACAACCTTGAGCGCGCAGCCGGTCACTTCCGGACCGATACCGTCGCCGCCCAGAGCGAGCAGATCGAAGGTTTCCGGCATACCCGTCATCTCCAGCATTTCCCACCGCCATTGGTATCAGACGGCCAACGATGCAGACAGCCTTCCGTGATGCGCGATTTGTGGTGACTGCCAGGGAGATGTCACGCCTCCACAAGCCTGGGAGGCCCTTGGGAACAAAGCCGGGTCCATGCTCGACCATGTACGCACGCCACGCGGCCCTGGCCATGACGTCACCGGGATTTGTCCCCTGCCTCAACATCGCCAGGGGCTTCGACGACCCGGCCGGCTGACAGGTGACGGGGTTGCTGCGACGTCATCGCGAGCCCTGATATGCACGGGTGCCGTCTGACCATCGCCGGAGCCTTGAAAGCGTCCTTTTTGCATCCCATATCACCGGGTGCGACCGTCCCTTGCCTCATATGGAAGACCAGACGGAAGCAACGAGGTCCTGCCTTCGGGGGGACCGATCACACATACCGCTCAACCGGAGGATATGTACAATGACACGCTTCGATTTCTCTCCCCTGTTTCGTTCGACTGTCGGTTTCGACCGCATGATGAATCTGCTCGAAGCCAGCTCCCGTACGGGCGAAGACGGGTATCCGCCTTACAACATCGAGAAAAAGGGCGACAACGACTACCGCATCACCATGGCCGTCGCCGGCTTCGGCGAGGATGATCTCACGATCGAGGTCAAGGACGGGACCGTGACGGTTTCCGGCTCGGTCAACGCCGAAGGTGACAAGGAGCGCACCTATCTCTATCGCGGCATCGCGGGCCGGAGCTTCAAGCGCGCCTTCCAGCTGGCAGACCATGTCCATGTGTCCGGAGCGGCACTGGAGAACGGACTGCTTCACATTGACCTCGTACGTGAGGTGCCCGAGGCACTGAAGCCGCGGACGATCAGGATTTCGACGGGCCAGGACCCGCGCCAGATCGAGAATCCGCGCCAGGCAGCCTGACACCATCTCTCCATATCGCGTCGGGGCGCCCGGCATCACGTCTGGCGCCCCGACGGATTACCGCTCTGAAGGATCGCCGAAGGCCCGGCCCCTGACGAGGGAGTCCCTTCCGAATCTCTGCCGGACGGCATCGAGCGCCTCATCGACCCGGACATTGGACTGCTTGCGCGCGTGATCGAAGAGGTCGCCGAAGGCTGTATCCCCGGAATCGACGAAGTCGTGAACGCCGATGCCGATCAAGCGGAAGGTCCGACCATCGGTTTCGCGGCCCAGCAGGGCTTCACCAACAAGGAAGATCTCCTCGGCCGACCGGGTGGGATGCTGCAGGTGGCGATTGCGGGTGATGATCCGGAAGTTCGATGTCTTCAGCTTGAGCGTCACCCCCCTTGAGGCCAATCCGGCCTTCCTCATGCGTTCGGACACGTTCTCCGAAAGCTGCCAGAGTATCCGGCGCAGTCTCGCGAGCTCCGCCGTATCGTCATGGAGGGTGGTCTCGGAAGAGATACTCCGGGTCTCGCCTTCCGGCTCCACCGCGCGATCATCCTCGCCCCGGCTGAACCGGAAGAAGCGGCGGCCAATCTTGCCGTAGCGCGAGATCAGTTCAGCCTCATCCATGCGGGCGAGATCGCCGATCAAGGTGATGCCATCGCGGGCCAGACGGCGGCGTGTCGCATCGCCCACGCCCCAGAGAAGGCTGACCGGCTTGTCGGCGAGAAAGCGCCGCGCTTCGCCGCGGCCGATGACCGCAAACCCGCAAGGCTTGTCGAGATCGGAGGCGATCTTGGCAAGAAACTTGTTGTAACTCAGTCCGATGGAAACCGTGATTCCCAGTTCCTGGCCGATCTGGTTGGCCAGGCGGGCAAGCGTCCGTGCAGGCGAACCCCCATGCAGGGTGCTGGTTCCGGAGAGATCCATGAACGCCTCGTCGATGGAGAGTGTCTCTACCAGCGGAGTCACGTTCTGCATCAAGGCGCGGACCTCATTCCCCGTGGCGACGTATTTTCCCATGTCAGGGGGGATCACATGGGCCTCGGGACACAGCTTCAAGGCGCGGAACATCGGCATGGCCGAGCGCACGCCGAAGGATCGGGCGATGTAGCAGCAGGCGGCAACAACCCCGCGATGACGGCCGCCGACGATCACCGGCACATCGGCAAGCTCCGGCCGGTCCCGTTTCTCGATGGCCGCATAGAAGGCGTCGCAATCGAGATGGGCGATGGCAAGGTCATCAAGCTCCGGATGGCGCACGATGCGCGGTGATCCGCAGGCATCGCAAGCCTCGGCACCGGATTGCGGTCGATGGCCGCAGATGCGGCAAAGGGTCTTCACCCGACAAGCATAAGGCATCCTGCCCACCGGTTGCCAAGAATCCACAGGCATCCACACGCCTTGCCGATGTTCGTGTCGTCGCTAACATGACGCGGCATCAGGTGCAGAGGGCCTCTCCGATCGTGTCCTACCAGTTTGTCTACGTGATGAAGGGCCTTACCAAGACCTGGCCCGGCGGCAGAACCGTTCTACGGAACATCTGGCTGTCATTCCTGCCGGGCGCCAAGATCGGTGTGCTCGGGCCCAATGGCGCCGGGAAATCCACACTCCTGAGAGTCATGGCCGGTGTGGAACAGGACTTCGATGGCGAGGCCTGGGCGGCTGCCCAGGCAACGGTCGGATATCTGCCTCAGGAACCGGAACTCGACCCTTCGAAGGACGTCATGGGAAATGTCATGGAAGCGATGGCGGGGACGAAAGCCCTGCTGGAGCGTTTCAACGAGGTATCCGCACGTTTCGCCGAACCCCTTGATGACAACGAGATGAATGCTCTGATCGAGGAACAGGGAGAAATCCAGCAACAGATCGATGCCGCGGGTGGCTGGGATCTTGAACGTACGCTCGAGATCGCCATGAATGCATTGCGCCTGCCGCCGGGCGACGCCGATGTCGGACATCTTTCCGGGGGCGAGAAGCGGCGGGTGGCGCTGTGCCGCCTGCTCCTGCAGAAGCCCGATCTTCTTCTCCTTGACGAGCCGACCAACCACCTCGATGCCGAATGCGTGGCATGGCTGGAACGCCATCTCGCTGCATACGAGGGAACCGTCGTGGCCGTGACGCACGATCGCTATTTTCTCGAAAACGTGGCGGGGTGGATTCTTGAACTCGATCGCGGTGAAGGCATTCCCTTCGAAGGAAACTATTCGACCTGGCTGCAGAGCAAGCAGGAACGGCTGCGAAGGCAAGGCAGGGAAGAGGAGGCGCGCCGGAGGACGCTCGCGCGTGAACTGGAGTGGGTTCGCTCGTCACCTGGAGCGAGACGCACGAAGGGACGCGCGCGCCTCGGTGCCTATGAAGACCTTCTGGCCGAGAGCCGCAACCGTGCCGAAGGGCCGGCACGTGGCCGCATCGCCATTCCACCGGGGCCACGTCTCGGCGATCTGGTGATCCGTGTCGAATCAATGTCGAAGGCGTTTGGCGACCGATTGCTCATGGACGGTCTCAACTTCACCCTGCCCCAGGCCGGGATCGTTGGCATTATCGGCGCCAATGGCGCCGGCAAGTCGACACTCGTGAAGATGTTGACCGGTCGCGAGAAATCTGATGGCGGGTCCATTGCCATTGGCGACACGGTGGTCACCGGTTACGTTGACCAGGACCGTGACGACCTCGATCCCGGAGCGACCGTGTGGGAGCAGATCACGGGCGGCGCCGAGACACTTCCATTGGGTTCCAGGGAGATGTCGAGCCGCGCCTATGTCGGCGCTTTCGGATTTCGCGGGCCTGACCAGCAGAAGAAGGTCGGCGAACTGTCGGGAGGTGAACGCAATCGCGTGCACCTCGCCACCATGCTGAAGTCCGGAGCCAATGTGCTCTTTCTTGACGAACCGTCCAACGATCTCGATGTCGATACCCTGAGGGCGCTCGAGGAAGCATTGATGGGCTTCGCCGGATGTATCGTGATCATCAGCCATGACCGCTGGTTCCTCGATCGCCTCGCCACCCATATCCTCGCCTTCGAGGGCGACAGCCATGTCGAGTGGTTCGAGGGCAACTATGAAGCCTATGAAGAAGACAGGACAAGGCGCCTGGGGGCGCACGAACCCCATCGGATCAGGTACAGGCCGCTGACACGGTGAAAGAGCCGACAACGGGCAATGGACGTGTCTGCCGCGTCATCGAGGTGCATGGAATTCTCGTCACCGTGGAACTGGACGGTGACCCGATACGTTGCTCGCCACGCCCGGGCATCGATCCCTATCCGGTGGTTGGCGATCGGGTGCGCGTCACAACGGGGACCAGGCCGCCCAGGATCGACACGGTGCTTGAGAGACACGGAGTGCTGGCCCGTTGGCGTCGCGATGCCACCAGACGCCCGTCCGCGAATGCCAGTGAACACGTTCTCGCCGCCAACATCGATCGCGCGCTTGTCGTCGTCTCGGTGGCCAACCCGCCGTTTCATCCCCGCATCATAGACCGTTACACGGTCATCGCCGCCAGAGGCGGAATCGGGGTCACCGTCGTGCTCAACAAGATCGACCTCGAGAGGCCACGGCCGGACCTTGCCGATTACCGCAGGGCGGGACTGATGATCGTTGAAGTCTCCGCGGCAACGGGGGAGGGACTCGACCGGCTGATCAGTTGCATCGAGGGGCAGAGCGTTGTCCTCACCGGGCCGAGCGGTGTCGGAAAGTCGTCCCTTGTCAACGCGCTGACCGGCTCGCAGAACGCACGTGTCGGCGGTCTCGGCGGACGGCGGCAGCAGGGAAGGCATACCACCGCCCGTTCATCGCTTTACGACCTCGGCGGGGGCACATCCCTCATCGATACTCCAGGGATCCGTTCCCTGGGACTCGCCGGCATCACCCGCAAAGAGCTTTCCGCACTCTTCCCCGATATCGATGAGGCAGGGCACCGCTGCCGGTTCCGCGACTGCACCCACGACCACGAACCGGGATGTGCTGTAAGTGCGGCAGTCCGCTCGGGCGCCATTCCGGCGGGCCGCATGGAGATCTACCTGCGGCTGCTGCGCGAAGAGGAGTAGGGGACGAGCAGGGCATCCATGATGCGCCTGGTGTCGGAGTAAGCCGAGGAGGCGGTGCTGTGGCGGGGACCGGCGACATTGAGAATCTGCACCCCATGCCGTTCCATCCAGTTCCGGCAGACGGCGATGACATCCGGCACATCGTCGGGATGAACCACGAGACAGGGCTTGCCGCAAGCCAGGGCCAGTCTTTCGGTGAGCGCGGTGCCTCCCGTCAGTGGCCGTCGCGCCACGATGAGGGTGGCGTCGGAATCGCGCACGTTGAAACGGGTGCGCTGGGCATAGTCACGCCGGGAGGTTTCCGTCAGCGGGTAACGGTCATCAATGGCGCCGTCTTCAGCCATTCGTCCCCTGGGACACCACCCGCCGACCGCCTCGCCATGGGCCAGCGCGGCATCGAGTGCCGCCCTGTCGGCGCCCGTCTGTCCCCCGGAGATGATCTTCAAAGCAGAAAAACGGCAAGAAGAACGAGAATGACAACGCACGACACCGTCGATGCCACAGTCAGTCGCATGACCCGCTTGTAGGTGGAAAGGTGCTCGCTGTCGGCACGTTGCCAGTCGGCGATGACTTCGGCCATGGATGATCCCCGATAGGATTGTCTTCACTAACGGCGCGGACTGTATCGGCAGGGAGCCCCTCACTCAAGCACGTGAGAGGGCTAGATTGCGAGCGGTTGCTCACCCTCCTTCAAAGGGTAACAGCAGCGGGATGACTGCAGGACCGATTGCCGAATCCGGACCGGACGGCAACAGCATCGTATCGCAAGGCGGATTGATGTCGGCCACCCTTGCACGGCCAAAGCATGTGCGTTCCGCGATATCAGCGGAGCAATCCACCGCTTCTGACGCGGGATTGTCCTGACGACTGGATTGCCCTCCCGGCATCGTTACACTCACCTGGCCCAGTATCCGGGATACCAGTTCATGCTGACTGTGTTGCGCCATCTCCCGCTTCCGGGGCTGCTCGCACTCTGGATGATCGCTGTACCCCTTGTGCCAGCCGCCGCACAGGAGACCGTCGACACCATTCCCGGGCTCGTGTCCGTCCTTGAGGATCCCGTCAAGCGCCAGCAACTGATCGACAAGCTCAATGCGCTGGCAGCGACCGGAGACGAGGTCCTCGAACAGGTGACCGTCTCCGGTATCTCCGGACTCGATCGGAGAATGAAGGACCTCCTGGCAGATCTTGATGATGGCAGGCAGTTGACGGGCTGGATCATCGGCGGGGTGTCGAGTCAGGATTTCGGTTCCGGGCTTCTGCGGATCGCGTGGCAGACCGGACTGGCCCTTGGCGCTGGCATCCTTGCCTGGTTGGCAGTCCTCGGTCTCACGGCCGCGCCACGTAGGAGGTTGCAGGAGGACGAGGGCGGAAGCGTGATGGAACGGCTGTTCGATGCCGGTTCCCGATTTCTGCTTGGAATTGCGCCGGTCGTGGGCTTCCTCCTCGTGACCTGGCTTGCCATCGTCGTTCTGACGCCTGACACCGTCGCGATGGCCGTCATCGTCACGGCAGCCACGATCGTCGGGCTCTACACCATTGCCGTCGGTCTTGTCCGCGTCATCCTGTCACCATTGCGACCGGAGATCCGGCTGCTGCCGATCGCCGATCGCGAGGCAGCCTACCTGGTGGTCTGGTTCAACCGCTTCTGGGCGGTTGGACTCGCGGGTTTTCTGGCCACGGACCTGCTGTTGACGATGGGTGCGCCGGAAGCGAGCATCGGCTCTCTGGTGCGCGTTGTCGGGCTGGTCCTCGCCGTTATGGCGATTGTCGTCATCCTGCAGAACCGGGTTGCCGTCGCCACCTGGATCGGCGGCCGGGGGGATGGCCGGGCACACTTCATGCGTTCCCGCCTCGGCGATGTCTGGCATGTCGTGGCCATTCTTGCGGTTGCCATCACGTTCACCGTTTGGGTATTCGAGGCGCGATCGGGTGCAGCGTTCATCCTCCGTGGTCTCGCCTTCACATTTCTTGCCGGACTGGCCGGGGCACTGGCCAGCACCCTGGCACGGCGGTCCCTGTCGAGGCTCTTTCGTATCGGCGCCGACCTGCAGGAGAGATTTCCGGACCTCGAACGGCGCAGCAATCACTATCTCTATCTTGTCGGTGCCTTCACCAATGTGCTGATCTGGACGGTCGCCATCGTCACCGCGCTGGAGAGTTGGGGCGTCGAGGCGACGCACATCTTCCTGTCGTCCGAGGGGCTCGATCTTCTTGGGCGGCTGATCGCTGTCATCGTGATTGTCGTGATCGCAGTGCTGGCCTGGGAGCTCGGTGACGGCGTCATCGCCAACCAGCTCAGACGCAGTCAAGGAGAAGGGACCAACCCACGGATCCTCACACTGCTCCCTCTGGCGAGGAACATCCTCATCGTCGTGATCGGGAGTGTGGCCGTCATGACGATACTGGGAGAGCTCGGGCTCGACATCACGCCATTGCTCGCAGGCGCCGGCGTGGTCGGGCTCGCCATCGGGTTTGGCGCCCAGTCCCTCATCAAGGACATCATCACCGGCACTTTCATCCTGTTCGAGAACCAGTTCACGGTGGGTGACTGGATCGAGGTCGGCGGCAAGATGGGCGGAGTCGAGAGCGTGACCGTACGTACAGTGCAGCTGCGCGATCTGAGCGGCTACGTGCATACCATTCCCTTTGGGGACATCTCCTCTGTCACCAACATGATGCGGGATTTCGGGTACGCGGTGATCGACATCGGCGTCGCCTACCAGGAGAACACGGACAAGGTGATCGACGTGGTACGGCGGATAGACGAGCAAGCGCGCAGCGACGACACGCTCAACGAGCGTCTCGCCGGAGACCTCGAGGTGCTGGGCGTCAATGACCTGGGTGACTCGGCGGTCACCCTCAGGTTCCGGATCCGCACCCTTGCCGGGTACCAGTGGGGCGTACGCCGCGAGTATCTCAGGCGACTCAAGCTGGGATTCGACGAGGCCGGTATCGAGATTCCCTATCCGCACATGACGGTCTATTTCGGCGAAATCCGTGGTGGCCAGACATCACCGGCCTACGTCCGTCTCGACGCCGCCGGGGAAACCTGAATGCCGGAATTGACAAGGCGCTCCCCAGCGCGCGCACCCACTGGTATGCTCGGCACGCTTCAGGGATAGTGGTTGTGAGATCCTTCACTTTTCTCCTGATCCCGGATTTCTCGATGATGGCCTTCGCTGCCGCTGTCGAGCCGCTGCGTTCGGCCAACCGCATGAGTGGCGTCTCCCACTACCGCTGGACGTTCATTTCTCGCGACGGCCGACCGGTGCGGGCAAGCAACGGCATGGAGGTCGTGCCTCATCATGCGATGAAGGATGTTTCTACCTGCGAGACACTGTTCGTCTGTTCGGGCATCGATGCCCAGACTTTCGCCGACAGGTCGGTCATGGCATGGCTGCGCAAGCTGGCGCGCCAGGGGACCGTCATGGGAAGCCTGTGCACGGGAACGCACATTCTTGCCCGCGCCGGCCTGATCCGGGGGCATCGCTGCACCATCCATTGGGAAGATCACGAGAGCTTCACAGAACAGTACCCGGATATCGAAGTCACCGACGACCTTTTCGAGATCGACCGCAACAGGATTACCTGTTCGGGTGGAACGGCTTCGCTCGATCTGATGCTTCATCTCATCAAGCTCGATCACGGCGTCGAACTGGCTGGCAGGGTTTCCGAACAATTCATTCACGAGAGGATCCGGCAATCCGACGACCGGCAGCGGATGGCGCTCCACTCGCGTACCGGGGTGAGTGATGCGAAGGTCCTGGCCGCCATCGATGTCATGGAACGCAATCTCGAGGAGCCGCTGACGATTCCCGACATCGCCAATGGTGTCAGACTTTCGACCCGGCAACTTGAACGCCTGTTCATCAGACACCTGGGACGGTCCCCTTCGCGCTACTACCGGGAACTCCGACTGCATCACGCCCGCCTGATGCTGTTGCAGGGATCGACTTCGATCCTGTCGATCGCCCTTTCCGCAGGATTTGTGTCAGCCTCGCATTTCAGCCACCGCTATCGCGAGCTGTTCGGTCGTCCGCCACGCGAGGAGCGGCGCGGTGTTGTCTGATCTGCTTCGATTGCCGGCAGTGGCGCTGGCCTGCAGCGTCCTGTTTCTGTTTGCCCTGACTTCAGCCCGGGCCTCAGGGTGGGAGGAGTTTCTCGCCGATGTGCGGGCCGAGGCAACTGCACTCGGCATCAGTCAGCAGACCCTCGATGCGGCACTCTCCGAACTGGAGCCGGACGCTCGGGTGATCGAACTCGATCGCTACCAGCCCGAAGGCCTGTTGACTTTCGATGAATACATGGAAAGCCGGGTGCCCGAATCCCTGATTGCGAGGGCGCAGGAAAAGTACGTCGAACACCGTCCGCTTCTGGAGGCGATTGCCTCCCACTATGAATTCGACGCCGAATACATCGTTGCCGTCTGGGCTGTTGAAACCAGGTTTGGGAGCTACACCGGCGGTTTCGACGTGATAGCCGCTGTGGCGACTCTCGCCTTTGATGGCCGGCGCAGTGCCTTTTTCCGCCATGAACTCTTTCATGCTCTCAAGATTCTCGATGAGGGACACATCGCCCGCGCCGACATGACGGGGTCGTGGGCGGGAGCCATGGGCCAGAGCCAGTTCATGCCGTCGAGTTTCAACCTGTTCGCAGTGGACTGGGATCTCGACCGGCGCCGCGACATCTGGCAGAACCGGGGGGATGTCTTTGCATCGATTGCCAACTACCTGGCGCGTTCGGGATGGCAGCGCGGCATGCCATGGGGTGGTGTGGTTATCGTGCCCGAGGGATACGACCTCTCGCGAGACGGTGTCGAGCCTCTTGAAACGTGGCTCTCACGGGGCGTGACATGGCAGGGTGAGGCTCCCGTCATTCCTCCGGATGCTGCGGCATCGCTCGTCCTGCCTGCCGGTGCCGGCGGTCCTGCCTTCCTCGTGTTCGACAACTACCGGGCGATTCTCAAATGGAACCGATCCGACTACTTCGCGATGTCGGTTATCGCCATCGCGGATGCGCTTTCCCGATGATCATGACACCCGGGCAAACCGCTGGCATCGTGCTGCTTGCCCTTTTCCTGACTGCCTGCGCCGAGATCGACTTGGCCGCCACGGTCATGAAGTCGGGTGGCCAGGAGACAAGGGGGCATTACAAGGTCGGGCAACCCTATGAAATCAAGGGAGTCTGGTACCACCCTGCAGAGGATCCCTTCTACGACGAGGAGGGTATCGCCTCGTGGTATGGCGAACCCTTCCACGGCCAACTGACTGCCAACGGTGAAATCTATGACATGAACGAGCTGACGGCGGCGCACAAGACACTGCCCATGCCTGTCTACGTCAGGGTCACGAACCTGGAGAATGGCCGGAGCCTTGTCCTCAGGGTCAATGACCGCGGGCCTTTCATTGCCGGACGTATCATCGATGTGTCGCGCCGTGGCGCCCAGCTGCTCGGTTTCGAAGGGAAGGGAACGGCCCGGGTCAGGGTTCAGGCCGTTGATCAGGAAAGTGGCAGAACCTGGGCCGAACTCGGTCGTCAGCCCGTGGAAACAGACGGCACGGCAGCACCTGCCATCGATCTGATCCATGAGGACCCCGGTGGTGGTCTGTTCGTCCAGGCAGGAGCCTTCACAAACGCGGCAAACGCCTTCGTGGTGAGCAATGCGCTGATCGGCACCGGCGATATCCATGTCATCCGAGCCGTGGTTGACGACCGGGTCTTCTACCGCGTCCGCGTCGGTCCCTTCGTCGCTCGCGCTCAGGCCGACCGCATTCGCGAACAGGTGATGAACCTCGGCTATCACGACGCGATCGTTGTCACCGCCATGTGACCTGACAGCGTGCCGGCGTCCGGGGTGCGGCGAGATCAATGGCAAGGGCCTGCATGTCTTTCACGTTGCGTAATGTTGAACTTCTTCATGTCAGTGACGATGCAGGGGCATCCATTCCCAGTAGCCCCGATCCCGCCCGGCCGCTGGTACGTAGACATGTCCGGATCGTACTCCGGGCGAGCACCTGAACTTCTGATGAGGCACCATGAGGAATCCTGTCACAGGAATGCCGCATCGTGCTGCCAGTGAGGCTCGTGGTATCGACGTGCGGTAGGGCGAAGCGGTATCCTCTCACCGCGCTCGGGTTGACGGCACGGACCCGGGAGTGTCCCGGTTGCGGTGGTAAGGGGAAGGATAATCATGATCTGGCGAGTTCTGGTCGGCCTCGTTGCCACTGTCGGCTTGTCGGCGCCCTTGGCGGCGTTCGAGATCTCGGCGCGTGAGGCCATCCTCATCGACGAGACGACCGACACAATTCTCTACCAGAAGAACGCCGACGTACCGACCGAACCTTCATCCATGACCAAGCTGATGACGGTGTACCTCCTGTTCGAGAAACTCGCCTCGGGAACGCTCGCTCTCGACGATGCCCTGCCGGTCAGCGAGAAGGCGTGGCGCAAGGGTGGATCGAAGATGTTCGTCGAGGTTGGCGACAGTGTGATGGTCGAAGATCTGTTGCGGGGGATCGTTGTCCAGTCCGGCAATGATGCGTCGATCGTGGTCGCCGAGGGACTGTCGGGGTCCGAAGGCGCGTTCGGCGAACTCATGACGCAACGGGCCCGGGAACTCGGCATGAACGACAGCACGTTTCGCAATTCTTCGGGTTGGCCCGAAGAGGGGCATGTGACCACTGTGAGCGACCTTGCCCTTCTCGCAAGCCGGACAATCAGGGATTTTCCTCAATACTATCACTACTACGCCGAGACGGAGTTCACCTACAACGACATCCGGCAGACCAACCGGAATCCTCTGCTTTACAGTGGAGTTGGTGCTGACGGTCTCAAGACCGGCTACACCCGTGCAGCGGGATACGGCCTCACGGCTTCCGCAGTGCGAGGAGACCGTCGTTTGATCCTCGCCGTCAACGGGTTCGAGAGTTCCACAGCCCGGGCGCGCGAGTCCCAGGCGATCATCGAATGGGGATTCAGGGAGTATGACTCCTTCAATCTCCTTGGCTCCGGTGACGAAGTGGGCACGGCCAGGGTCTGGCTTGGCGATTCGGATACGGTGCCGCTCGTTCTGGCCGACGATCTGATCGTCACCCTGCCTCGCGCAACCCGGGATTCGCTCGGTGCCCGCATCGTCTATGAAGGACCGGTGCCGGCACCGATCGAAAAAGGTCAGGAGATTGCCCGACTGGTGATCGAGGCGCCTGGTGTGGAAACCATCGACAAGCCTCTGCTGGCCGGCAGTGATGTCGGGAAACCATCCATACTGCTGAGAATGGCAACGGTTCTCGGTTATCTGATTTTCGGCGATATGGGCGCGCTTTGAGGCGAGGCCGGCTGATCACCCTTGAAGGAGGGGAGGGGGCCGGCAAGTCGACCCAGGCCCGGCGTCTGGCATCCTGGATCGCCGATGCATATGAGGTCGACGTTGTGGTCACGCGCGAGCCTGGTGGAGCACCGGGCGCAGAGGCAATCCGGGAACTGGTCGTTGCCGGCGCCACGGATCGATGGGATCCGGGAACCGAAGTTCTTCTGCATGTTGCGGCCCGGCGTGAGCATGTCCTCAGAAGAATCTGTCCGGCCCTTGCAGAGGGTTGCTGGGTGATTTGCGATCGTTTTTCCGATTCGACACGAGCCTACCAGGGCATTGTGCAGGGCGCGGGCCTCGATTTCGTTGATGGCATCGGTCGACTCGCCATTGGCATGCTGCGGCCGGATCTCACATTCCTGCTTGATCTTCCGGTCGGGATGGGACTCGCCAGGGCCGAAAACCGCGGGACCACCAACCGCTACGAACGCATGGGGGAAGCCTTCCACGAACGTTTGCGCGATGCTTTCCTCACCATCGCCAGCAAGGAGACCGATCGAATCAAGGTGGTGGATGCCTCCGGCAGCGAAGATGAGGTGGCCGGGCGTCTTGGATCAGAGGTGTCACGACGATGGCCGATACCATGACGGGCAGCCAGGTTGACAGGGAAGGGGCCTCGGGCGTGTCCGGCCGTCAGGTGCCATGAGGGACGATCCGGTCGATATCCGCAAGCATCCGGACTTCCCTGAACTCGCAGTACCGGCCCCCTGGGCGAATGAGGAACTCATCGGACACGATGCGGCCGAGCGCCAGCTTGCCTCTCTGGTGGCGGACGAACGCATCGCTGGCGCCTGGATCTTCGGTGGCAAGGCCGGCATCGGCAAGGCGACACTGGCCTGGCGCCTGACCCGGCACCTCTTGTGCGGCCCGGGCGAGGACCTGTTCGGGGAACCGCCGGCAGCCCTGGAGTTCAATGCCGGCGATCCCGCTGCGGCCTGGATCTCGGCACGTTCGCACGGTGACGTCATTGGTATCGAGCTTTCCAAGGATGACCGGGGAAGGCGTCGCCAGGAAGTCGTCATCGACGATGTACGCCGCATCAGGCCCTTCTTCGCCCGGACAGCCGGCAACGATGGCTGGCGAATCGCCATCATCGACGACGCCGACCTGATGAACAGGAATGCGGCCAATGCGGCTCTCAAGGTGATTGAGGAGCCCCCTCGTCGCGCGGTTGTGCTGCTCGTCTCCGCCGTGCCCTCCTCGTTACCGGCCACCATCAGGTCCCGGTGCAGAAAACTCCCGCTTTCCCCTCTCTTGAGCGAGCAGGTAAGCCTTTTGCTTGAGCAGTATCTGCCGGATATGGAGGTGGCAGAGCGAGACTCGCTGGCGCGACTGTCAGGTGGCAGTCCAGGCCGCGCCCTGTTGCTGGCCGAGAAGGATGGTCTCGCCCTCTATCGCGAGATTATCGGCCTGGTTGGCACGGCTCCGGACATTGATCCGGCGGCACTCCATCGCCTCGCAGAGCGTCTCGCCCGGCCTGGCAGCGAGGCGTCCTGGAGCCTGGCATTCGATTTTCTCACGGATTGGTCCGCAGCGATGATTCGCAAGGCGGCCACGGGGAAGGCCGTGCCGGCAGTCCTGCCGGAGGAAACCGAGACACTGGCGCGCATCGCCGTTGACCCCGCCCTTGAACGCTGGATAGCCGTGTGGGAAAAGGTCGCGCACCTGCGCCAGACAGTCCAGTCACTCAATCTGGATCGCAGGCAGTCCATCCTGTCGGTATTCGGTACCCTGCAGGCGGCTGTCAGGACCTGAGACACCGTCATCCGCCAGGCCAGGGGGGCCAAGAGGCATGCGCGACAAGTTCTACATCACGACGCCGATCTACTACGTCAACGACAATCCGCACATCGGACATGCCTACACCACGCTCGCCTGTGATGTGATGGCCCGCTTCAAACGTCTCGACGGGTATGATGTGCTGTTCCTGACAGGGACCGACGAGCACGGCCAGAAGGTCGAAAAGGCGGCACGGGAGGCCGGCACCGATCCGGCGGCATTCTGTGACCAGGTTTCGGAGAATTTCCGTACCCTTGCCAGTGAATGGAACTTTTCCAACGACCAGTTCATCCGAACCACCGAGCAGCGCCACATCCGCTCTGTTCAGGCGTTGTGGCGGCGCCTCGAGGAGGCCGGCGAGATCTATCTCGGAACCTACGACGGCTGGTATGCAATCCGCGATGAGGCGTTCTACACCGAGGACGAACTTGGCGTGGATGACGCGGGTCGCAAGGTGGCGCCATCGGGCGCTCCGGTGGAGTGGGTGAAGGAACCGAGCTACTTCTTCCGCCTGTCCGCGTGGCAGGACCGTCTGCTGAAGCTCTACGAGGACCGGCCCGACTTCATCTTGCCCGAGGTGAGACGCAACGAGGTGGTGAGTTTCGTCAGCGGCGGACTCAACGACCTGTCGATTTCACGTACGGGCTTCACCTGGGGAATCCCGGTTCCAGGTGATCCGCGCCACGTCATGTATGTATGGATCGATGCGCTGACAAACTACATCACTGCGGCCGGATATCCTGATGAAACAGGAGAATCATTCACGTCCTGGTGGCCCGCCCTGCACATGGTCGGCAAGGACATCCTGAGATTCCACGCGGTGTACTGGCCGGCCTTTCTCATGGCCGCGGGCATCGATGTGCCCAGCCGCATCTTCGCCCATGGCTGGTGGACCAGCGAGGGCCGGAAAATCTCCAAGTCCCTTGGCAACGTCATTGTGCCGTCCGAAATCGTTGCACGCTATGGGCTTGACCAGGTGCGTTACACGCTGATGCGCGAGGTGAATTTCGGCAACGACGGCGACTTCTCTCATCGCGGGGCCGTGCTCCGGTGCAACCATGATCTGGCCAACGACTACGGCAATCTGGCACAGCGTGTGTTGAAGATGATTGCCCGCAATTGTGAAGGGAAGGTACCGTCACCAGGCACGTTCCACGAACAGGACCGCGAACTCGTTGTGCAGGGAAGGGGGCTCGTCGATCGTCTTCGCCAACACGTCGACGTTCAGGCTTTCCAGTTGATGTTGCGGGATATCTGGGACGTCATCGGTGCTGCCAACCGGTACATCGATGCCGAAGCGCCGTGGAAACTGAAGGCCGCGGACCCGCAACGCATGGAGACCGTGCTCTACTGTACTGCCGAACTGATCCGCGTCCTCGCACTGCTGACCCAGCCTTTCATGCCGCAATCATCGGCCCGGCTTCTCGATCAGCTCGCCATTCCCGGCGACAGGCGCGACTTCGCCTCAATCGGCGAGGAACACAGACTGCGGCCCGGTTGCCCGCTGCCCGAGCCCGAGGGTGTGTTCCCGCGTCTTGCCGGCAACGAGTCATGATGCTTGTCGACAGCCATTGCCACCTCGATTTCCCGGACTTCGCCGATGAACTCGATGATGTCATCGCCCGGGCCAGGAATGCCGGTGTCTCGGTCATGCAGACGATCTCGACGCGTCTCAGCCGCTTCTCCGAGGTGAGGGCGATCGCCGAGGCCCACGAAGGCATCTATTGTTCAGCCGGAGTTCATCCCCACAATGTCGCCGAGGAGGGGATCCGGGCCGAGTGCGAGATCACCGCTCTCGCCGATTGTCCGCACGTCATCGGTATCGGCGAGACCGGCCTCGACTACCATTATGACAACAGCCCGCGCGAGGCCCAGCGGCAGAGCTTCAGGGAGCATATCAGGGCCTCGCGCAGCACGGGCCTGCCACTCATCGTCCATACGCGCTCTGCTGACGAGGACACCATGGCAATCCTCGAGGAAGAAACGGAAACGGCCGGTTCCTTTCCAGGCCTCATTCACTGTTTCAGCGCCAGCCGGGATCTCGCCGTACGCAGTCTCCGGCTGGGATTTTCCATCTCGATTTCAGGAATCGTGACATTCAGGAACGCCTCCGACCTGCGTGACATTGTCAGGGACATTCCTTCGGATCGTCTTCTGGTCGAGACCGATGCCCCGTTCCTTGCTCCCGTGCCGAAGCGTGGCAAGCGCAACGAACCGGCACTCGTCGTCCATACGGCCCGCTGCGTTGCCGGTCTGAAAGAGCTTTCCGAAGGCGACCTCGCCGCTGTCACGACCGACAACTTCTTCCGCTTGTTCCGCGCCGCACACCGCACATAATGTTCCATAATATACCTTATGCGACTTTTTCCACAGGCTCGACCTTGCCCGTCCGCGATGACCGTTCGGCCGCGAGGGTTGCCGCAACCGCTGCTGCTGCGTCTTCCGCCCGGCCGATCTCTGGCGCCTTGCCGCCCAGGGCTGCCCGCGCGAAGTAGGCAAGTTCGTCACGCAGTGCTCCAGTCCTGACGCCATCGAACATCGGCCAGTACGTCGTGTCCGGGCTGGCAAGCTTGCTGGTATCGACGATTGCCAGATTGGGAAACGTGTCCTGTACGTGAATGATCCCCTCGCTGCCGATGATCGCCAGGCGCTCGTCAATATCGAATGGTGTCTGTTCGGGCATGCACATGGCGGTCTCCATGGTGGCCGTGGCGCCACTCTCGAACCTGTACATGGTCTGGCCGACGTCTGGATTTTCCAGACCTCTGACGGTAACCGTCTGACAATAAGCCGTAATGATGCGATCACCAGTCAGCCAGAGCATGAGGTCGGTGTCGTGAACACCGTCTCCAACAACGGGGCCGATCTTGCGGATGATTTCGTGAGTCCAGGCAAGGGGAATGTTCCTTCTTGAACTCATGGCGACGATCCTGCCAATCCGGCCTTCCTCGATGGCCTGTTTCGCCATGCGGTAGCGCGGATTGAAACGGCAGATATGTCCTACCTGCAGAATGCCCCGGGCCGAGCGTGCCGCATCGAGAATTCTCCGGCATTCGGCAAGGTCCATGGCCATCGGCTTTTCGAGAAACACATGCTTGCCGGCTCCAAGGGCAGCGCAGGCAGGTTCCACATGCTGATGCCACTGGGTGACAATGGAAACGGCGTCTATGGACGGATCAGCGAGGATCTCGCGATAGTCCGTTGCCGTCTTCCCGACACCGAATCTCGCCGACATCTCCTGCAGACGGTCCGGACGCCTGGTAGCAAGGGCGGCGAGTTCGAGTTCCGGGATGCCGGCTATGGTCTCGCAGTGGATTTCACCAAACCAGCCGAGGCCTATGACGGCAATCTTCAACCTTTCCACGTCTATCCCCTCCCCTGTTCATCTCAGACATTGATTTCGGTCCTGCATCAGTCTCTGTCATGGTTCTACGTTAACAAAGTTGGTAATGTTCTCGGGTTAGGAAACACCTGAGGGAGATTGCCCAATGAAACAACTGGAACTCAACCGCCGTACGCTCATGGGAGCCACGGCGGCGATGTCGGCTGCGGCGATGGTGCAGTCGTGGATGGCGCCGGCACAGGCTTCGGTCACGCCTGAGCGGCTCCTGCGCATGCGCACCAACCGCACGATCGTGTCGACGGATCCAGGCTACATGGTCGGTGGCATGGAAACCGTTCTGCAGTACGCCTGCCTGGCACAGCTGGCGACCCTGAACGAAGGGCCGGACTGGTCCTGGTCGCCAAGCGAGTTTGTCTCACATGTCGAGCAGGTGGACGCCCAGACCATCGTTTTCGAACTCAAGACGGGCATCCAATGGTATGACGGCACGACGCATGAGGTCATCAGCGAGCTTGATGCCGAAGACGTCAAGTTTTCGCTCGAGCGGATCAAGGAGTCCGAATGGAAGGACAAGGCGGCCGCACTCGATCATGTCGAGGTCACGGGTTCCCATTCGGGCATCATCCACCTCAACCAGCCTTTCGCACCGGTCTGGTACACGTGGCTGGCCTCCGGCACCGGCACCATCCTGTGCCGCAAGTCGGTGGAGGCATCCGGCGGCAAGTACGACGGCATGTTCAACTTCTATATCGGTCCCTTCCGCCTGAAGGAGTGGTCGCCCAAGCAGTTCTATGAACTTGAAGCCAATCCGTTCTGGACCGGAACTCCCGCGGGCATCAACACCGTGCGGTTCTTCATCATCGAAGACGAGAAGACGGCAGAAATTGCCTATGAAGCCGGCGATGTCGACTTCACCCATATCAGCACGGACACGCTGGCCCGCTATCAGAGCGACGGGGCGCCGGACAACACCGTTCTCAAGGTCTATCCGGGACTGTTGTGGACATGGATGGGAATCAATACCGAGCATCCCAAGCTTCAGGACGTCCGGGTTCGCAAGGCCATCCAGCGGGCCATTGACGTCGATACCATCCTCGCAGCCGCCTATGCCGGCGTGGCGCCAAAGTCCCACGGCATCGTACCTCCCGGTGTCCTGGGCCACCGTACAACCAGCAACTACAGCTTCGCACCGGATGAGGCGCGGGCGCTGATCGCCGAGGCTGGCGCCGAGGGCCTTCAACTGGAACTCAAGACGATCAATCGTACGGACCGCATGGCGGCCGCCACCGTGATCCAGGCCAACCTGGCGGATGTCGGGATCGAGCTTGATGTCATTCCGCTGGATCCGGGGCCCTTCTGGAACCTGGGACTGGAATCCTCAGGCGACGACTGGAAAGACCTGCAGTTGTGGATCATGCGCTACGGCGATGCTCCGGACCCCAGCCAGATGTCACAGTGGTATGTCGAAGCCCAGGTAGGCGTGTGGAACTGGGAACGGTGGAAGGATTCCGAATTCGACGCACTGTTCCTCGAAGGACTTGGCGAGACCGACGAGGCGCGACGTGAAGAGATCTATCTGCGCATGCAGGACATCATGGAAGATACCGGAGCCTATGTGTGGATCACTCATGAGCCCGTCGGGATCATCCACCGTGAGGATCTCTCACCGTCAATTCGGCCAAACGGCTGGCAGTTCTACATGCAGAAGTTCGCCTGGACCTGATGCAGGAGTGTTGTTGCAAGGATCGCCCGGCGCTACCGGCGCCGGGCGTCTCCGGTTGACGGGCGATGGATCATATCGGATCCATCGCCCGGCTGCTCGACATCATGGCCCGCCTGCGTGATCCCGTCACCGGTTGCCCGTGGGATGTTGAACAGTCCTTCACCTCGATTGCTCCCTACACTATCGAGGAAGCCTATGAGGTTGCGGATGCCATCGACAGGGAAGACTGGCCGGCACTGAAGACGGAACTCGGCGACCTTCTCTTCCAGGTGGTGTTTCATGCCCGCATGGCATGCGAGGGTGACCTCTTCGGGTTTGACGACGTGGTCGAGGCGATCTCGGAGAAGATGGTGCGGCGCCATCCCCATGTCTTCGCAGATGAAGAGAATGTGGTCTCGGCGGCCGAACAAACGGTGAAGTGGGAAGAACTGAAGGCACGGGAACGCCGGGAGCAGTCCCGGGCCAGGAATGAAGATGTGTCCGCGCTTGATGGAATCAGCGCCAACCTCCCTGCCCTCACCCGTACCCGCAAGATCCATGACCGCGTGGCGGGTCAGGGTTTCGGCCTCGCTTCGCCAGGCGAGGCGCTGAACGATGTGATCTCTGAAGTCGATGAGCTTTCACGCGAAATGGCGGACGGTTCACCCGAACGCATTGCCGATGAGCTCGGCGACGTTCTGTTCGCCGCCGTCAATCTTGCCCGTCATCTCGATGTCGACCCCGAGCGCGCATTGCGCCGCAGTGCCGCCCGTTTCGAGACGCGCTACCGTTTCATCGAACGCCGCCTGAGCCGTGACAACCGGACGATCAGTGACTGTGGGGCTGAAGAACTTGACGCCCTGTGGACCTCTGCCAAGGATGAGGAAGCCGCCCGCAGGTGAGGCGCGCGACGCGCGCTGCCATGACCCATTCAAACCGTTTCCGGTCTCGCCTGGAATGGCTGCACATCTATGCGGACAAATGGTCTCTGTCGCTCTCGGACAATTCTTGTCAAACGTTCAGTCAGACATACCGCTCCCGGGTGTCAGGAGCCGACACAATGACGCGGAAGATCATCCCCTTGTGGGGACCGGTCAATCACTCAAGCACGAACGGCATGATGATCACCTCGGTCACTGGGGGCACGAGAGGGCCGGATGCGGGAAGCGCTTGTGGAAGCGGCCGAGGTCGCTGGTCTGGATGCGGACCTTGAACCGGATGTCGTGGTCGCCATCGCTGCGTTCGACGACCTCGGCGTGGCGATAGAGGAATCCGATGGCGGCGCCATCCTTGACGGGTACACTGAGTTCGACGAGGCGCTGACTGCCGCCCAGGTGGCGGGTGACGAGGTCGACAAGATCGTCGAGCCCCTCCCCCGTCCGGGCCGAGATGACGGTCGCATCGCCCTGGCGCCCGACACACGCGCGCAGCCGTGACGCCGAGTCGTCATCGAGCAGGTCGAGCTTGTTGTAGACGGTGACCATCCTCTCGGACGCGTCGAGCTCGTCGATTCCGAGGTTCGCCAGTACAGCCATCACGTCGGCGGCCTGGAGTTCATGCTCGGGGTGGTGTGCATTGCGCACGTGAACGATGAGCGATGCCTCGGTGACTTCTTCCAGGGTGGCGCGAAACGCGGCAACGAGAGTCTCGGGAAGGTCGGATACGAATCCGACGGTGTCGGAGAGGATGGCACGCATCCCGCGCCCGAGGTCAAGAGCCCGCATGGTTGGATCGAGTGTTGCAAACAGCCTGTCGTCGGCATAGACGCCGGCCCCGGTCAACCGGTTGAAGAGCGTCGACTTGCCTGCATTGGTGTAACCCACCAGGGCGACGGTTGGCCACGGCACCTTGCGCCGGGCATTGCGGTGCTGGCCGCGCATGGCGGCGACCCCATCGAGTTCGCGACGCAGCCGGGCAATGCGCTGGCCGATCAGTCGACGGTCGATCTCGAGCTGGGACTCGCCAGGTCCGCCGACAAAGCCCAGCCCGCCACGCTGGCGTTCCAGATGGGTCCAGCTCCGCACCAGACGGCTGCGCTGATATGTGAGCGCCGCCATCTCCACCTGCAGCACGCCTTCGCGCGTGGCGGCACGGGCCCCGAAAATATCGAGAATCAGCCCGGTGCGATCGATGACCTTGGCCTGAAGCTGCTGTTCCAGATTTCGTTGTTGTACCGGTGACAGGGCCGTGTCGACAAAGACAAGATCGATCGACGACGAAGCGACCTGGAACCTGAGCTCCTCAACCTGTCCCTTGCCAAGGAACGTACCCGCCCGAGGGCGCTTCACGGGAAGAACGCGGGCGTCCTTGATCTCGAGATCGATGGCTCTTGCAAGGCTGATCGCCTCCTCCAGAGCCTCGGGGCCGTTGCGTCTGCCATGTCCACCGCCGAGCCAGGGGTGAATGACGCTGGTTCGCGTGATCGCGGCTTCGCGCGATGCCTCAGGCATCGTCGTGCGTCTCTCCTTCACCGGTGAGCTGCAGATTCACCATTCCCTCGGGCATGACGGTTGAAACCGCGTGCTTGTAGATCAGCTGCGAATGGCCGTCCCGGCGCAGGAGCAGGCAGAAACTGTCAAACCAGGTGATGATGCCCTGCAGTTTCACGCCGTTCACGAGATAGACCGTCACCGGAATCTTCGACCTGCGGATGGCATTGAGGAACGTGTCCTGGAGGTTCTGCTGTTTTGTCTGTGCCATGATACCGGTATCCCGCATGCTGAGCCTTGACATGTGTCGCAACCAGGGAGGATGGCGACCCGTGCCTTTCTCCCCAAGACTACACGCGAATGGCCGTCAGGAAACCCTGCCCGGCAACGCCTGGCGGCGCGCGAAGTCGAGGTAGGCATCGAGCAACCGGCAGGTCACGTGCCCCGGATGGCCGTTGCCGATGACCGTATCGTCGATGCGCGAGACGGCCTTGACGATGGAGGTGGTGCTGGTCAGGAAGGCTTCACGGGCCCCCTTCGCCTCGGCCACGCTGAAAGGGCGTTCGACGACCTCGATGGACAACTCGCTGGCCAGGGCCATCAGCCGTTCGCGGGTGATGCCGCGCAGGATCCCGTCCCTGACCGACCGCGTCACCAGACATCCGCTGGAATCGACAATCCAGGCATTGGAGGCGGCGCATTCGGTCACAAGGCCCTTGCCGTCGACGAACCAGGCCTCGTAAGCCCCTCGCCCGGCTGCCATCGTGCGCGCCAGGACATTGGGAAGAAGCGAGACGCTCTTGATGTCGACACGTGTCCAGCGCGTGTCGGGGAGCGTGATGACCTCGACCCCTGAAATGTCACGCGACGTTGCCGGCACTGTCAGACGCCGCGCCGTGCACACCACGCCCGGTGTCAGGGACGCATTGTCGAAAACGTGGTTGCGGGGCGCTGCACCGCGGCTGATCTGGAGATAGACGATACCGTCAACCACCCTGTTCAGGTGGATCGTGCGGTTCATGATGTGGGTGAGAACGCGTTCTGTCATCGGCCGGGGAATGTCGAGTTCGGTGAGCGAACGATCCAGGCGCCGGAAATGATCGTCCAGGTCGATCATGTGGCGGTTGACCACGAGAATGACCTCGTAGACTCCGTCGGCAAAGGTATGGGCGCGGTCATCGATATGAATGCTGGCCCGGGAGTGGGCGCTGTACCGGCCATTGACATAGGCGATGCGAGACATCTCAGAAGAACTCGAGGCCCACGGAGAGGAGCTTTTCGACCTTGCTCATCAGGTTGGTTCTGGCGAAGAGAACCACCCGATCACCTACCTGGATTCGCGTGTCGCCGTCGGGAACAATGACCTCCTGACCGCGTATGATGGATCCGATGAGGATGCCCCGGGCGAGGTGAATGTCGCGTATTCTCCGGTTCGTGATCCGGGTCGTCTCGAGAGCTTCGGCCTCGATGAATTCACCGGCGCCCTCATGAATGCTGTAGACGCTGCGAACACGGCCACGACGTATGTGCTGAAGAATCGTCGAGACCGTGGAACCCCTCGGATTGACCACCGAATCGACACCAAGATCCTCGACCAACGGGTCGTAGCTCTCCGAATTGACCAGTGTAATGGCCCGCTTGGCACCCAGCCGCTTGGCGAGGAGCGACGAAAGAATGTTGACCTCGTCGTCGTTGGAAACCGCAACCACTGTCTCGACATCCTTGGCGCCGGCCTCCTCGAGGAGCTTGCGTTCCAGTGCATCGCCGAGAAGCACCGTTGTTCGTGTCAACTGGTCGGCGACCTCCCGGGCCCGGCTTTCATTGATCTCGATGACCCTGCAACGCACGTCGGCATGATGTCTTTCCATCTCGCGCGCGACGTAGAGGCCGATGTTTCCGCCACCGACGATGATCATCCGGCGGGCTTCGGGTTCCTCATGACCAAAGACGGACATCGACCGGTGCATGTGGTCGGTCGAGGTGACAAAGTAGACGACATCCCCCTCGCGCATTTCCGTCCGGCCCGTGGGGATGAGCAGTTCGCCATGGCGCACGATGCCGACAACAAAGACCTTGAGATTGGGAAAGAGCTCCGTAAGTTCCTCGAGGGGTGTGTCAAGGACCGGGCAATCGGCATGGCACCGCACGGCAATGGCCCGCACCCGGTCATCGGCCATGGGCACGATATCGAGGGCGCCTGGCACCTCGAGACGCCTGATGATGGCGCGCGCCACCTCGATTTCCGGTGAGATGATGACATTGATCGGCATGTGATCCCGGCTGTAGAGATTGCTCCATGCGAGATCGAGATAGGACTGGTGGCGTACCCGGGCGATCTTTGTGGGCACGTCGAAGATCGAATGTGCCACCTGGCAGGCGATCATGTTGACTTCGTCGGCATAGGTGACGGCAATCAGCATGTCTGCATCTTCGGCACCGGCACGCTGAAGTACCGGCGGATGGGCGGCGAACCCCACCAGACCCTTCGCGTCAATGTTCTCCGTCACTCTGGCGATGCGGGACACGTCGCAATCGATTACCGTGACATCGTTGGCTTCCGCCGCCAGTCTGCGGGCAATGTTGTAGCCGACCTGTCCGGCTCCACAGACAATGACACGCATGGCATTCAGCCTCCGGTGTCGCGTTCCGTGACGCTGACACCCAGTGCTCTCAGTTTCCGGTGCAACGCGGACCGCTCCATGCCAACCGCCGCGGCCGTCCGCGATATGTTGTTGCCGAAGCGCGCCAGCTGGGTCAACAGGTACTTGCGTTCGAAGGCCGCCCTTGCCTCGCGCAGCCCAAGGGACATCACCTCGCTGGAATCGTGAAACAGGACCGGCGCCGGACTGGTCTGCCTCACTTCGCCGGGCAACATGTCCGCCGTGATTGCCCCGTCCTCGCGTTCCGGCGTCATGATCAGCAGGGATTCGATCACGTTGCGTAACTGCCGCACGTTGCCCGGCCAGTTGGCCATCAGCAGAGCCATTTCGGCATCGCCCGTCAGCGTCCGTGCGCTGAGACCCTGCTGGCGCACGGCGCGTCTGATGAAGTACTGCGACAGCGGAGCCACATCCTCCCGCCTTTCCGAAAGTGGCGGGACGTCGATCGACACGACATTCAGGCGGTAGTAGAGATCCTCTCGGAAATGGCCTGATTGCACCGCTGCGGTGATGTTGCCGCTTGCGGACGTGAGGACCCGCACATCGGCCCTGACCGGCGTGTCGCCTCCCAGTCTGGTGAAGACCTGATCCTGGAGCGCCCTCAGGATCTTGCCCTGTGTGGCCAGCGGCATGTCCGGGACGTTGTCGAGGAGCAGCGTGCCTCCGTCGGCGCGCTCGAACACTCCGTGGGTGATGACCGGCGCGCCCTGTGATGTCCGGCTTACCTTTCCGAAGAGTTCTTCCTCCACCCTCTCGGGCTCCATTGTGGCGGCATTGATGGCAACGAACGGTCCACCGGTGCGCGGCGACTGCAGATGAATATGCCGGGCCACGAGTTCCTTGCCGGAACCTGCCGGCCCCGTGATCAGGACCCTGCTGCCAGTGGGTGCAACCCGGGAAATGGCTTCTCGCAACTGCGCCATCGCCCGTGACTCGCCGACGAGATCGTCGAGGACACGGGTGGAGCGCCGCAATTCCTCGTTCTCCCGACGCAGTCTCGCCTCGTCGAGTGCCCGCTTGACCACCAGGAGCACCTTGTCGGTCTGAAGCGGCTTCTCGATGAAGTCGTAGGCGCCGATCCTGGTGCACTTGACGGCAGTGGTAATGGTGCCGTGGCCACTGATCATGATGATGGGCATGAACGGATGGTGGGCGACGTAGTCGCGCAGCAAATCGACACCATCGCGCCGTGCCCCGCGAAACCAGATGTCGAGGATCAACAGGGACGGCACCTGTTCGGCGACCGCGGCATCGGCGGAATCGGGATCGGATGCCGTGCGCGCCTGGTAGCCCTCATCCTCAAGAACATCGGCCAGAGTCCGGCGGATATCGCGCTCGTCATCGACGATGAGGATGTCATGCTTCATCAGCCGTCTTTCCGTTCCAGAGGCAGTGACAGGATCACCGATGCACCGCCTTCCTTCCTGTTCTGCAACACGAGGTCTCCGCCATGATCCCTGATCGTCGATCGTGCGATCGTCAGACCGAGGCCATAGCCGTCATCCTTGCCATGGGATTCATGCGGTTCGAGGAGTGTCTCGGGACGCTCAACGGGGAATCCCGGACCATTGTCATCGATCCTGATAACACACCATGCACCCTCCTCCGCAATGGTGGCCTTCACGATATCCCCCTCCACCCTCTCCACATCGTCCATGCGGAAGGCTTCCGCCGCATTCTTGACGATATTGAAAATGGCGGCACAAATCATGTCGCCATCACAATGGACCACTGGCGGGGTCTCTGGATAACTGCGCTCGAAGATGATCCGGGTATCGGAGATCTCCTGAAGCCGAATGGCTTTCTCGACAATGTCAACGGCACTTTCCAGGGCCATGATGAGCGTCGGCATCCTTGCATGGCGGGAAAACTCGTTGACCACGTGGGTCATGTGCATCGCCTGCCGCTTGATGGTGTCGGTGAGTTCCAGAAACACTTCGGGCGACTCCGTGACTCCGCCTGCAAACTTGCGTTCCAGTCGCTCTGCGGAAAGCGTGATGGGGGTCAGCGGATTCTTGATTTCATGAGCTACCCGCATGGCCACGTCGCTCCACGCGGCCTTGCGCTGCGCGAGCACGAGCGGCGTGACGTCATCGATGGTCATCACGAACCCGCCGCGTCGCACGGGTCCTTCCGGATCACCCTCGACATTGCCGATACGTACAAAGAGACGCCGCAGCCCGGCATCGCTTTCGAGGTCGACGCTGCCCGATGCCGCGCGCGTCTTCATGGCCTGCGAGAGAATCTTGTCAGCCTCGGGCATGGTGTCGATGAGGTTGGCGCCGACGAGGTCGGTCTCGGTCACATTGAGCAATTCCAGCGCCCGGCGGTTCACGAGTTCGATGATCCCGGTGTCATCGAGTCCGATGACACCGGCACTGACGCCGGAAAGGACCGACTCGGTGAAGCGCCGCCGTCCCTCGAGATCCTTGTTGGCTTCAACCAGAGCATGGCGCTGTTCGGCAATCCGGTCGGCCATGCGGTTGAAGGCCTGGCCAAGCAGGGAAATCTCGTCGGATCGTCCACTCAGCGGCACGCGCACTGAAAGGTCGTCCTGGCGGATCTTCTCGGCGGCATTGGCCAGTGCCACGACCGGACCGACCAGGCGAGATGCAAGCTGCAGTGCGAACCACACCGCAACAAACAGCAGCAAAAGAGCAGCGACGGCATAGAAGAGCGAGAAGGTCAATTGCAGGTTGGTTCGCTCAAGAGCGAGCTTTCTGTAGGAGGATGCGGCCGCGAAGACCTTCCTGGTACTCTCGATGACGTCAGGGTCGACACTGCTTCCCGCCAGCAGGTACGTGCTGCCCCGGCTGAGGCTGACGAGGGCGCGCACCCTGTCCCTGACGCTTGATTTCAGAATGACGGCGTCACCGGCATCGGCGCGCTCAATCTCGTGTGCCGTGAGAGCTTCCATGCTGAGGCCGGTGGAAAGGGAGCCCTGCATGATGATCTGGCCCAGGCTGCTCATCACGACCCACTCCGAGATGCCTCTCACCCCCGCGCGGTCCTCAAGGTAGGCCGTGAACTCCTCCATGCTGCCACTCGACTTCGGCACGTAGAGGTGAAAGTCGCGGGCGAGCGCGAGTGCGCCGGATCCAAGGGAGATGCGATGTTCTTCCAGGTAGGCATCGGCAACTCTGGTTGACTGTGCAATGGCGGTCTGGACGCGTTCATTGAACCAGGAGTCAATGCCCATGTTGAAGAAGGTCGCCGATGAGACGCCGATGAGCACGGCGGGGATCGTCGCGGCCAGACCAAAGGCGGCGACCAGCCTCGCCTGCAGTCTTGAACCTGCCATCCCCTCCCTGCGCTGCGACCACATGGCGGCAAGGCGGCGGATGATGATGACGGCAAAGGCAAGGAGGAGGGCCAGGTCGATGTTCAGGAGAACGATGAGGGTGTTCTGGTCCGGCTCAAACGGCCCCGAACCTGTGAGCGCCCCATAGGTCGCAAGGCCGGACAGCACCGCCGCAACCGCAAGAACCACGTTCACAATCCGGCTGCGCGACCATCGTCCCGTCGGCTTGCGGAACCAGCCGAACAGCCTGGGCGGTGTCGTCCTCATCGGGTCCCCCGGGGAGTGCATCGCTTCCGGCTGCGGAGCGTGCCCGCCGGTCGTCTCGAGACTCATGGATTAAGGTGGAGCCCCCGAAATCAGCCCCGGCCATCATACAGGCGCCGCCCGGGACATGCACCCTGCGACCCATCCCTATCCGATGATGACATCCGTGACGAACTTGACCCCGGGATAGGCGAGAGTCATCAGGAGATAGCCGGTCAGCACCAGGCGTGCCGCCCTGCGGCCCCGTGTTCCCCAAAGCTGGCGGGCCACGAGAAGCATGGCAATGACGGCGAAGGCGGCCACCGTGAAGACGATCTTGTGGTTCATGCCGGCGATGACATCCGCCGTCGAAGTGGCCGCCAGTCCTGTGGCGATTCCGGCGGCAAGGATGATCTCGCTTGTCACCAGCAGTCGGATCTCCAGTCGCTCGCAATCGGCCAGGGACGGCAACAGCGGTGCCAGCCGGTCCGGCCTGCGCCGCTTGAGAGAGCGTTCCTGAAGAATGACGGCGAGACCCGCGATCGCCGCCATTGTGAGGAACACATAGGTCGTGACTGACAGGACCACGTGCAGGCCGATCCATTCCGAGACGGAGTCAATCCCGGGAGATCGGGGCGTCTCTGCCTGGTTCCAGGCCAGTGCCAGAACCGCCATGACGAGGATCCAGGGTCCGAGAATGGCCCCCAGCCGCCAGAATTCCGGAACCAGGAGAGAAAGGATGAGAAACAGCACCAGACAGGCCGACACCGTCAACCAGATCGCGGGCCCGAACCCCGTGGGCCATGAGTTGCTGAACTGGGCCGCTGTCCATGCCGTGGCGGCAAGCGCCGCCAGACCGAAGGCTCCCCAGAAGTGCAGCCCCTTCTCGAAGCGGCCCAGGAACGGCAACACACCTGCCGGAACCAGCAGGACAGGGACCAGATGATGCCAGAAGATCATGGACGCATCCTCGCCAATTCAATCCGTTGCCGCAATCCCGCGCGCAGCATGAGGGGCGGGCTGCAGGCGGTTTCACGGAGAGCGCGAACGCGCTAGGTTGCCGACATGGGCAAGTCGGCGCATTCGATTGCAGCTGTCGTCGTGGCGGCCGGCCAGGGCGAGCGTGTGGGCGGGCCGGTGCCCAAGCAGTACCTCCCTCTGGACGGTCGGCCGCTCATCCACTGGTCGCTCAGCCGCCTTGCGACTCACCCGGCAATTCACCCGGTCCTTGCCGTCATTCATCCCGACTTCGCGGCTCTTCACGAGGAATCTGTCGCCGGGCTCGATCTTCCCCCTGCCGTGCATGGCGGCGCCACGCGCCAAGAGTCGGTGCTGAATGGTCTCGAGGCCCTGCGCGTTCACGCGCCGGACCTTGTACTCGTTCATGATGCGGCGCGGCCCTTTGTCAGTGAGCACCTTCTCGACGAGATCGTGCGGACTCTCCGGGAAAGGAGGTGTGGTGTCATTCCTGTGACGGGCATAACCGATACCGTGAAGTACCGTTCCGGCAACGAGGTGACAGGTACCGCCGACAGGGACCGGCTCGTTTGTGCGCAGACACCCCAGGGATTTCCCTATGCCGGGATTCTGGCGGCCCACCAGCAGGCGTACGGACGGACGTTCACCGATGATTCCGCCGTTGCCGAAGCCGCCGGCATGACTGTCGTCACCGTCAACGGCGACAGGGCCAACATCAAGATAACGCACGCCGAGGATTTCTCAGTGCCCTCTGACCAGACCGAAATCTCCACCGGTACGGGCTATGACGCCCATGCGCTCGTGGCTGGCGATCATGTCATGCTGTGCGGTGTGCGTATCGACCACGACCGGACCCTCGAAGGCAACACGGATGGCGATGTCGGGCTCCACGCCCTTGTCGATGCCGTTCTCGGGGCGCTCGGATGCGGTGATCTCGGGCGGCATTTTCCTGTGGGAGATGCCACATGGAGTGGACGTCCCTCGGGCGATCTTGTCAGGGTGGCGCGGGATCTGATGACGGAGCGCCGTGCAACCCTGCTCCATGCCGATATCACCCTGATGTGCCAGAAACCACGCCTCGCACCCCGCCAGGAGGAGATGCGCCACGCGGTGGCGGGTCTTCTCGGCGTCGGGGAGTCACGGGTCAACATCAAGGTCACGTCCACCGATGGTCTTGGTTTCCTGGGCCGGTGCGAGGGCATCGCGGCTGCGGCCACCGTCACCATTCGCCGCCCGCTGCCGTGATATGCGCCGCAATCCGGCAATGACGGGGTTCGCGCCGTGGGTGGCGACCTTGGGCGGCGTCGGTCTCCTTCGTCCGATGCCTGGAACCCTGGGCTCCCTGGCGGCCCTGCCGCCCGCCTTCCTTGTCATGTGGCTTGCAGGGCCATGGGCAGTTCTTGCGGCATCGCTCGTTGTTCTCGTGGCGGGGCTCGTTGCCGTCCGACACGTTGCCGCCACGATGGAGGCAGGAGCAGACCCGGACCACGCCGCCATCGTCATCGATGAGGCGTGCGGCCAGTTTCTTGCCCTTATCCCGGCCATGCTTTCTCCCGTCTTGTGGATTCTCTCCTTTGTCCTCTTCCGGCTCTTTGACATCTGGAAACCCGGACCCATTCGCATGATCGAGCGGCGGCTTGAGGGCGCCTGGGGCGTCATGCTGGACGACGTGGCCGCAGGCGCTGCGGCGGCGGCATGTGTCTGGGCGTTCTCCTGGACAGGATGGGCCAATGTTTGATGCGGCGATTCTCGATGCCGCCGGGCGCGTCCTCGACCTCTGCCGGCAACGCAGGATGATGGTTGTCACCGCCGAATCCTGCACCGGAGGGCTGCTCGCAGGATCACTCACGGCCGTTGCCGGGTCCTCCGACGTCGTCGATTGCGGATACGTGACCTATTCCTGTTCCGCCAAGACAGCACTTCTCGGGGTGCCTGCCATCCTCATCCACGCACATGGCGCGGTCAGCGAGGAGGTCGCGCGGGCCATGGTCGAAGGCATACGCAACCACCATCCGGGTCGCGCCGGGGTCGCCATCACCGGGGTTGCCGGTCCGGGCAGCGATTCCCGGGCCAAGGCCGCGGGTCTTGTGTACCTGGCGGCGGCGGTTGACGGCGAGATCTTGGTTACGGAAAACCGCTACGGCGACATCGGGCGTCACGCTGTCAGAATGGCCTCGGTACGCGATGCCCTGATGCTCATCGCACACTGTCTTCGTCCATGACCACCGGACCGTAGAGGTCGCGGGCCCGGTCTTCGAAGGAACGGACAAGACGCCGGGCCGCCTCGAGGTAAAGGACACCGATGGTCCGTTGCAGGAGACGCGAGTTGAACTCGAAATCGATGGCGAACTCGACGAGACACCCCCCATCGTCCCGGGGAACAAAACGCCAGATTCCCTCCATCTTCCTGAACGGACCCGAGGTGTGGGCCGTGTGGATTTCCCGACCGGGAACCAGGGTCACCCTGGACGTGTAGCTTTCCCGGATGAGGCGAAAACCGATCACCAGATCGGCCCAGAAGACATTGCCGTCGCGCCTGGTGACACGCGCCGCCACACACCAGGGGAGAAACTCGGGATACCGGCCGACATCGGCCACCAGGCTGTAGAGTTGCTCAGCCGTCCACGGCAACAGTTTCTGTTCGCGATGCCGGGCCACCTTCAGCCTCCGGCATGGCGGCGCGCCTGCATGATGGCAAAATCCCGGTCAGCATGATGGGATGACCGGGTGAGCGGACTGGCGCTCACCATGAGAAAGCCCCTGGCCCGGGCGATTGTCTCCAGTTCCTGGAACTCCTCGGGCGCCCAGAAACGGTCGATGACATGGTGGCGTGGCGTAGGCTGCAGGTACTGCCCGACTGTCAGGAAGTCGACATCCGCCTGACGCATGTCGTCCATGACCTGCATGACCTCGTCCCTGGTCTCGCCGAGTCCCACCATCAGCCCCGACTTGGTGAAGATCCCAGAATCGATCTCCTTGACACGCCACAACAGATTGAGGGAGGCAAAGTACCGTGAGCCGGGCCTCACGTCGCGATAGAGCCTGGGAACGGTCTCCAGGTTGTGGTTCAGGACGTCGGGACGCGCCGCGACAACCTGCTCGACCGCCCCCTCCTTGCGCAGGAAATCGGGGGTCAGGACCTCGATGGTCGTGGCCGGAGACACCCGGCGTATCTCGTTGATGCAGGCGACAAACTGCCCGGCCCCGCCATCATCGAGATCGTCCCTGTCCACCGAGGTGATGACCACGTGCTTGAGACCAAGCTCTCGGATGGCCTGCGCGAGACGCCGTGGCTCATCGTTATCGACCGGACCGGGCCGGCCTGTGGTGACATTGCAGAAAGTGCAGCCCCGAGTGCAGATGTCACCGAGAATCATGACGGTGACATGCCGTTTCGACCAGCACTCACCGATGTTGGGACACGCGGCCTCCTCGCACACTGTCGACAGCCCCGCCTTGCGGACGAGCTGGCGCGTCGCGTGGTATTCCGGCGATCCTGGCGCCCGGGCCCTGATCCACTTCGGTTTGCGGGGAACGGCAGCCGGATCCCGCCACGCTTTTTCGGGGTGGCGTTCACGAACGGGCTGGACACGCGAGAGCCTGGTCATGACGCGTCAGATGTGGAGGGCACGACCATAGGCCGCAAGAACCGATTCACCCATCATTTCCGAAAGGGTCGGATGGGGAAACACGGTGGTCATGAGTTCGGCCTCGGTGGTTTCGAGGGTGCGGGCGATGGCAAATCCATGGATCAGTTCCGTAACTTCGGCACCAATCATGTGAGCGCCGAGAAGTTCGCCGGTGTCTGCGTCAAACACGGTCTTCACCATGCCCTCGTCGTCACCCAGGGCGATGGCCTTGCCGTTGCCGAGAAATGGAAAACGTCCGACGCGGACGGCGTGCCCGGCATCGCGGGCAGCCGCTTCCGTGAGACCGACGCTGGCAATCTGCGGGTGGCAGTAGGTGCAACCTGGAATGTTTCCGGTGTCGAGTGGCTCGACATGGTCTAGACCTGCAATCCTCTCGACGACGATGATACCCTCGTGACTGGCCTTGTGGGCAAGCCAGGGCGGACCGGCAAGATCGCCTATGGCGAACACCCCCTCTTCTCCCGTTTCGAGCCAGCGGTTGACGGCAACATGGCCTTGCGAAACCTTGATGCCGGTATCCTCGAGTCCGAGGTTCTCCGTGTTGCCAACAATGCCAACGGCGAGGATGACACGTTCGGCCGACAACAGGTGTTCTTCGCCAGCACCATCCGTGATATTGACCGAGGCGCTGTCCGTTGATGTGCCAACCTCGTGGACGAGGCTTCCTGTGTGAACACTGATTCCCTGTTTCTCGAATGATTTGCGAGCGATGGACGATATTTCCTCATCTTCCAAGGGAAGTATGCGGTCGACCACCTCGATCACCGTGACGTCTGCTCCCATGTCACGGTAGAAACTGGCAAACTCGATGCCGATGGCGCCAGAGCCGATGACGATGACCGACGCCGGCATGGTCTCGGGCACCATGGCCTTGCGATAGGTCCAGATGATCCTTTCGTCGGCCTTCACATTGGCCAGTTCCCGGGGACGCGCGCCCGTGGCAAGTACAATGTGACCGGCCTCCAGCAGGGTCTCGCCGACGCGGACCTTTCCTGGTCCCGCCAGCTGCCCCTCGCCCTTGATGACCGTGACGTCGTGTTTGGACAACAGGTGCCTGACGCCCCGTGAAAGACGGTCGGCCACCTTGCGGCTTCGCCCGACCACGGCGGCGATGTCGAAGCGCGGGCTGTCTATGTCGAGGCCGAACGTGTCGCCATGACGCGCCAGGCGCATCACCTCCGCCGAACGCAGCAGCGCCTTCGTCGGGATGCATCCCCAGTTGAGGCACACGCCGCCCAGATGGTCGCGTTCGATGACCACGACCGACATCCCGAGCTGCGCAGCGCGGATGGCGGCAACATACCCTCCCGGACCCCCGCCGAGGATAGCAAGGTCGTAACGCGACTGGACCATCAGGTGTTCCTCTACAAGAGAAGGGAAATCGGTGATTCGATGAAATCTCTGAAGGTATTCAGCAGAGCCGCGCCGGTTGCGCCGTCGATGACCCGGTGATCGGCCGAGAGCGTCGTGCTCATCAGCGTTGCCACGGCGAGCGCTCTATCCCTTGCCACCGGTCGCGGATAGCCCGCACCGACTGCCAGAATTCCGGCCTGCGGCGGATTGATGACAGCATCGAATTCCCTGATCCCGTACATGCCCAGATTCGACAGAGTGAAACTCCCGCCCTGGTACTCCTCCGGCATGAGCTTGCCGTCGCGGGCGCGACCGGCGAGATCCCGCATGGTTGTCGAGACGTCCAGGAGACTCCTGGAGGCCGCATCTCGGATAACTGGGGTCACAAGCCCGCCATCGACGGCAACAGCCACAGAAAGATCGACATGGGCAAATCGCCGGATGACATCGCCTCCCCACTGGACGTTGGCGTCCGGGACGTCCCTCAGGGCGAGTGCAAGCGCCCGGATGATGAAGTCGTTCACCGAAACCCGATGTCCCGCCGTGTTGATCTCGCGCCGCGCCTCAAGCAGTCGATCGATATCGCAGTCCAGCGAAAGGTAAAAGTGCGGGATGGTCTGCTTGGCCTCCTGCAGGCGGCCGGCGATGATGCGGCGCATCCCGGTCACCCTGATCTCTTCCCACGCACTTGCCGTGGCCGGCGTTCGGGCGGACGTACCCGCCTTCAGCACTTGCTCGATGTCGCGCTTGACGATGCGGCCCCCCGGGCCACTGCCAGTGACATCAGTGAGCGACAACCCGGCCTTGAGCGCCATGCTGCGGGCAAGGGGACTGGCGGCCTTTCTCCGGCCACTCGGAGCTTGCTCGCCAGTCCCGCCCCGGACGACCGCGTTCTCCGGTTCGGCATCGAGCTCTTCCGGCGCGGGACCGGTCGATGGCGGGGCGACATCAACCCTGCCGGATTCATGCTCGGCAATTTCCTCGCCCTCTTCCAGAATGAGGGCGATCGCCTGGTTCACCGGGACGTTTTCGGTTCCCTCGTCGACCAGAAGACGGCCAACGGTTCCTTCATCGATGGCCTCGACCTCCATGGTGGCCTTGTCGGTCTCGATCTCGGCGAGCACGTCACCCGAAGCGACGGTGTCTCCCTCTTTGACCAGCCACCGCGCCAATGTGCCCACCTCCATGGTGGGTGAAAGCTGTGGCATGGTGATGGTGATCGGCATACCGGTCTTCCTCAGCCGCAATCAGACATAGCAGACGTCGCGCACCGCCCGGACTATCCGATCCGCCTGGGGCAGCGCTGCCGCCTCCAGGTTGGCAGCATAAGGCAATGGCACGTCCGCTGCCGACACCCGAGCGGGTGGAGCATCGAGGTGATCGAACCCCCGGTCACACACGGCAGCGATCACCTCGGCGCCGATTCCGGCAAAGGACCATCCCTCCTCCACCACAACGAGCCGGTTGGTGCGGGCAAGGGAAGCGATTATGGTCGGAACATCGAGGGGGCGTATGGTGCGCAGATTGATGACTTCGGCCTCGACACCTTCCTCGGCCAGCATGCTGGCCGCCTCGAGAGCACGGCTGACCGTGATCGAGTAGCCGACGATGGTGACATCCCGGCCCGGCCGTTCGATTGCCGCCTTGCCGATCTCGAGGACGACATCGCCATCGCTGACGTCGAACGATACGCCGTAGAGAATTTCGTTTTCGAGGAAGATGGTCGGATTCGGATCCCGTACGGCCGCCTTGAGGAGTCCCTTGGCATCCGTGGCCGACCACGGCGTGACAACCTTCAGTCCAGGAACATGGCCAAACCACGAAGCGAAGTCCTGGGAGTGCTGGGCAGCCACTCTTGCCGCGGCGCCGTTGGGCCCGCGAAGGACGACGGGGCACCGTACCTCACCGCCAGACATGTAGAGTGTCTTGGCCGCCGAGTTGATGATCTGGTCCATCGCCTGCATGGCGAAATTGAAGGTCATGAACTCGTTGATGGGTCTCAGGCCGGCCATGGCGGCGCCGATGGCCAGGCCGGCGAAGCCGTGTTCCGTGATGGGCGTGTCGATGACCCGGCCGGCGCCGAACTCCTCGAGCAAACCTTGGCTCACCTTGTAGGCGCCCTGGTACTCGGCAACTTCCTCGCCGATCAGGAAGACCCGTTCGTCGCGCCGCATCTCCTCAGCCATGGCATCGCGCAGAGCCTGGCGCACCGTCATCTCGACCATCATGCGCTCCCACCGTCTGCGTCGACCATGACGTCGGTCATGAGTTCGCTGACGTCGGGTTCGGGACTTGTCTGGGCGTGTTCCGCTGCCTCCGCCACGGTTTTCTTGATGTCCCGATCGATGGCTTTCAGCGCCGCATCGTCGATGGTTCCGCCCTCGACGAGCCGCACCCCCCCCCGGGGTTTTTCTGGAGGACCAGTGCGTGGACTTTCAGCTCCGCACCGGCGATGGTCCCGCCCCCGGCGACCCGGGCCCGCAACTGCTCGATCGGATCCTGCCGCTCACGGACCTTCTGGACCTCGTCCCGGGTCCGGTACTTGACCGGATCCGACATCGAGTGTCCCCGGTAACGATAGGTCTGCATCTCGACCAGCATTGGACCCTCGCCGTCGCGCACCCGTGCCACCAGGCCCCTGGAGGCCTCATGAACCGCCACGACATCCATGCCGTCGACCTGAACGCCGTGGATGCCGAAGGCTTCACCACGATGGCAGAGCTCCGTTCCCGCCTTGGCGCGGCGGACAGCCGTTCCCATGGCGTACTGGTTGTTTTCGATGACGAAGATCACGGGCAACTTCCACAAGCTCGCCATGTTGAAGGTCTCGTAGACCTGTCCCTGGTTGGCAGCCCCTTCACCGAAGAAGACCAGAGTGACGTTGTCACGCCTCTGGTACTTCTGGGCAAAGGCAATACCGGCGCCCAGTGGAACCTGGGCGCCGACAATGCCGTGGCCACCGTAGAATCCGCGTTCGATATCGAACATGTGCATGGAACCGCCCTTGCCTTTCGAAACGCCGGCGCCACGGCCGGTCAGCTCGGCCATAATGGCCGCGGGCGGGACACCACGCACCAGGGCGTGGGCGTGACAGCGGTAACTGGTGATCACGGCATCGTCCGTCCTGATGGCGGCATCCATGCCGACCACCACGGCTTCCTGGCCGATATAGAGATGGCAGAAGCCGCCGATCAGGCCCATGCCATACATCTGGCCCACCTTTTCCTCGAAACGGCGCACCAGGAGCATGGTGCGATAGAAGTCCACCAGGACAGCGGGATCGTCTGCAGGTGCAGCGGCCATCATGCCCCCTCGCGACAGGGCGGAGCAGAACGGTGGACAGACAGGAGATCAGTCGAATGCGGCATCATCGCTTCTCATGATCACGAGCTCATGGGGATGCGCCAGATTGAGGGTCCGACGCGCCTGTTCATCAAGCATGTCCCGGTCAATGCTCGGTGGGTTGAGAAGCGTGACATGGTTCAACAACCTCTGCTCCACGGCAGTCAGCTGCATGCGTTCGGCTTCGACCCGTTCGATCTGCTGTTCCAGGGACATGATTGCGAGAATGCCGTTTTCACCCTGGATGGCATGGTAGCCAAAGTAGACGACTGCGAACATGCCAAGAAGAAAAGGCAATGAACGAAGGGTGGAGCGGAAGCGTTCATGCAGGCCGCGCATGGCGTCAACAAACCACAGCGCCGGGGAATATGTCAAGATCGTCCATGGTCAGGTCCCTGATCATGGTCGCCCGGACCAGATGGCCCCGGTGTCAAGTTCTTCCTCGATTTTCAACAACCTGTTGTACTTCGCGGTACGATCGGAACGGGAGAGTGAACCGGTCTTGATGTGCCGGCATCCCAGCCCGACGGCAAGGTCGGCGATGGTGGTGTCCTCCGTCTCTCCAGAGCGATGCGACATCACGGATCGATAACCTCTCTCGTGCGCACACGCCACGGCCTCCATCGCCTCGCTGAGCGTTCCCACCTGGTTGACCTTGACGAGAATGGCATTGGCCACGCCCTTGTCGATCCCCTGTTCAAGGCGGCTTTGCCTTGTCACGAAAATGTCGTCACCCACCAACTGGACCCTGTCGCCCAGTTCCTCTGTCATCGCCTGCCAACCTTCCCAGTCATCCTCCGCAAGGCCATCTTCGATGGATGCGATCGGGTAGGATTCCAGGAGTTCCCTGTAGAGTTCGATCATGGCCGCCGAATCGAGCTTGCGGCCGTCGGCGCTGAAGACGTAGCGTCCGTCGCGCCACAGTTCGCTTGCCGCGGGATCGAGGGCAAGGAAGACATCCTCGCCTGCGCGGTATCCCGAGCCGTCGATGGCCGACATCAGGAGGTCGAGGGCCTCCCGGGCATCCGTGATCTGCGGTGCGAATCCGCCCTCGTCACCAACATTGGTCGAATGACCCCGGGCCTGGAGTGTGTGCTTCAACTGATGGAAGATCTCGGAGCCCGCCCGCACGGCTTCCCTGAACGAATTGCACCCGGCGGGCAGGATCATGAACTCCTGGAAATCCAGAGCATTGTCCGCATGGGCGCCACCGTTGATGACATTCATCTGCGGCGCTGGCAAACGCCGCGCCGTGAGGCCGCCGACATGGCGCCACAGGGGAATGCCAGCCTGGTTTGCCGCCGCATGGGCCACGGCAAGGCTTACGCCCAGAATGGCGTTGGCACCGAGGCGCGCCTTGTCGGGGGTGCCGTCGAGCGACACCAGGCACTCATCGATCTCTCGCTGGCTGTGTACGTCCATGCCACGAACGGCATCAAAGATGTCACCATTGATTCCGTCGAGGGCCTTCAGCACACCCTGGCCGTGAAAGCGCGTGCGATCGCCATCGCGCAACTCCACTGCTTCGTGGGTTCCCGTCGAGGCGCCTGAGGGAACCGCTGCGCGTCCACTGGCGCCGTCTTCGAGAAGGACGTCGACTTCGACGGTGGGATTGCCGCGGCTGTCAAGGATTTCCCTGCCGCGGACGTCAATGATGGCGGTCATGGTCATCCCCTGTCGTTCCTGCCGGTATCGGCGCGACTCGTTGTACAACCCTTGACCGCGGGCCGCTCCTGGCAGCTTTCCGTCAAGGCTTTCGTCCCTTTGTGAGGGTATCGATTGCCAGGAGACGATCGAGAAGAACCGGCAAGTCATCAAGCGCCATCATGGTGGCCCCATCGGAAGGCGCCCTGTCTGGTTCCTCGTGGGATTCCATGAAAACCGCCGCCACGCCGACGGCAACGGCCGCCTGTGCCAGGAGTGGAACATACTCCCGCTGACCGCCGCTGGCGCCGCCCCTGCCCCCGGGCTGCTGGACAGAGTGGGTGGCGTCGAACACCACCGGCGTCCCATCGACTGCAAGCTGCGGAATGGCGCGCATGTCGGATACAAGCGTGTTGTAACCGAAACTTGTACCGCGTTCTGTTACCATGACATGAGAGTTTCCCGATGCCGTGATCTTGTTCACGACATGGGCCATGTCCCAGGGTGCCAGGAACTGGCCTTTCTTGACATTGACGGTCTTTCCGGTCTTCGCCGCCGCCACCAGGAGATCTGTCTGCCGACACAGAAAGGCCGGGATCTGCAGAACGTCAACCGCGCCGGCAACGGCCGGGCACTGATCGGGCAGGTGAACATCGGTGAGGACCGGGCAGCCCAGCCGGGATCGCACGTCGTCCAGGATCTGCAGACCCTCGTCCATGCCGGCGCCACGGGCACCGTCGAGGCTCGTCCGGTTGGCCTTGTCGAAGGAGCTCTTGTAAATGAAGCCAATGCCCCGCCGGGTCGTCATGGTCAACAGCCGCTCCGCCACGAAGAACGCGTGATCGCGATTTTCGATCTGGCAGGGTCCGGATATCAGGACAAAGGGAAGATCATTGCCGATGGTGACGGAGCCGGCACGCACATGACAACCACTGTCCATGGTTCAGACCAGTCTCGATTGTGTCACGGCCGCCTCGATGAAGGAGGCAAAAAGCGGATGCGGATCGAAGGGACGCGACTTGAGCTCCGGATGAAACTGAACCCCGACAAACCAGGGGTGATCGCCCAACTCGACGATTTCCGGCAGTTGGCCATCTGGCGACAGTCCCGAAAACACCAGCCCGTGCCGTTCCAGAATGACACGGTAGTTGATGTTGACCTCATAGCGGTGCCGGTGCCGTTCACTGATGAGGTTCCTGCGATAGATGTCGGCCACCCGGGTGCCCTTGGCGATGGCGCAGTCGAAAGCGCCAAGACGCATGGTGCCACCGAGATCCCCGTCGCCGGTACGCGTCTCGACCCTGTCGCCGTCGGCCCACTCCGTCAGCAAACCGACCACCGGATCCTGAGCCGGGCCGAACTCCGTCGATGACGCCCCTTCTATTCCGGCCATGTTCCGCGACACCTCGATAACCGCCATCTGCATTCCGAAACAGATTCCGAAATAGGGGATGCGGTGTTCCCTGGCGAAGGAAACGGCGGCGATCTTGCCGCGAGTGCCACGCGAGCCGAATCCCCCGGGCACCAGGATGCCATCCACCGAATCGAGATGGGCCACAGCATCCTCGCGCTCGAACACCTCGGAATCGATCCAGCGCAATCTGACCCTCACGCGGTTGGCGATGCCCCCGTGTGACAGCGCCTCGTTGAGCGACTTGTAGGCATCGGCCAGGCCCGTGTACTTGCCGACGACGGCGATGGTGACCTCGTCCTCGGGACTGCGGATGCCCTTCACCACCTGGCGCCATGACTCGAGGTCGGGCGCGTGTTCATCGCTCATGGCAAATGCTTTCAGAACTTCGCGGTCCAGTCCCGCCTCGTGATAGGAAACGGGCACCTGGTAGATGGTGTCGACATCGAGCGCCGGAACGACTGCCGACTCCCGGACGTTGCAGAAGAGTGCAATCTTGCTGCGTTCACCTTCCGGTATGTCGCGTTCGCAACGGCACACCAGAATGTCCGGCTGCAGGCCGATCGACCGCAGTTCCTTGACGGAATGCTGGGTTGGCTTGGTCTTGAGTTCGCCGGATGCCTTCAGGTAGGGCACCAAAGTGTGGTGAATGAGGATCGAATGGTACCGGGGAAGTTCCTGCACCATCTGCCGCATCGCCTCCAGGAATGGCAGACCCTCGATATCACCGACCGTGCCACCGACCTCGCACAGAACAAAGTCGGCATGATCGGTGTCCGCCCGAATGTACTCCTTGATGACGTCGGTAACGTGGGGAATGACCTGGACGGTGCCACCGAGGTAATCGCCACGCCGTTCGCGGGTCAGCACATCCGAATAGACCCGTCCGCTTGTCACCGTGTCCGAACGACGCGCCGGTACACCGGTGAACCGTTCATAGTGTCCCAGGTCGAGGTCGGTCTCGGCACCGTCGTCGGTGACGAACACCTCTCCGTGCTGATACGGATTCATGGTCCCGGGATCAACGTTGAGATAGGGGTCGAACTTGCGCAGCCGAACCGAGTAGCCACGAGATTGCAGAAGGGAGCCCAGCGCGGCCGTCGTCAACCCCTTGCCGAGGGAGGACACCACGCCGCCGGTCACGAATATGTATCGTGTCATGGACGCCCAACGTAGCACACGGCCCCGCCGGACAAAGTGATGAAGATCAAGCCAGTTGTGGAAAAACGGTCCGCTGTGCCCCCAGGCGTCATTCCGAAGTCGGCACGGTGGGAATGGTCTCGATCGGAGCCTGCGTCTCGATGTCGTCGACAATCGAGGTGCTCTCGCCACGATCGGACACCAGAATGCTGAGCGCCAGGCTCGAGACGAAGAAGAGCGTGGCTACAATCGCCGTGGCGCGCGTCATCATGCTTGCCGTACCACGTGCGGACATCAGCCCCTGCATGTTGCCACCGCCGCCCATGCCCAGGCCGCCGCCCTCGCCCCGTTGCAAAAGGACGAGTCCGACAATGGCCAGGGCGAAGAGCACATGCAGGATGAGAAGGATTGTCTGCACGGCAGGCCTCGCACATGTTCACCGCGTCGCCGATGTAGCACAGCGTACCCGGCAGTGCCATACACTTCAGTCCGGCGCGCCGTCGGTGGCGATCTGCCAGAACCTGTCGGGGTCGAGACTGGCTCCGCCGATGAGCAGACCATCTACAGGTTCGATGGCGAGAAGCTCGCGGGAGTTCGACGGATTGACGGAGCCGCCGTATAGAAGACGCACACCCTCCCCCAACCGCGCCATCAACTGCTGCTTGAGAAACCGGTGCATGGCGAGCACATCCGCCGCGTTCGCGGTGTCGCCGGTACCGATGGCCCACACAGGCTCCCAGGCGATGACGGTATTGGCCGCCGTGGCGCTCACCGGGAATGAGCGGGCCAACTGGTCTGCCGCTGTATCAAAGGCCTTTCCCGCCCGTCGCTCATCCCGGTTCTCTCCAATGCAGATAATGGCGACGAGACCGGCCTGGTGGGCGGCCTTGGCCTTTTTCCTGACGTCGCGGCTGCCTTCCCCGTGAGACGTTCGACGCTCCGAATGACCCACCAGAACATGGCTGCACCCAAGATCCGCCAGCATGGTGGCAGCGATGTCGCCGGTGTACGCGCCGTGTGTCTCGTGATGGCAGTCCTGGGCACCCACGAGAATGCCGGTATCGCGTAGCAGTCCCGCCACCGAGTTGAGCAGCGTCGCCGGAGGACAGACGAGGACATCGCAGGGAAGGCCGTTTCTCGCCTTTTCGGCAAGCCTGCGGGCCTGGTCCTCTGCCCAGGCGAGGGTGCCGTGCATCTTCCAGTTGCCTGCTATCAGTGAGCGCATGGACGCCGTGAAACCCGTAATGTGCTCCTTCAATAGAGCGATGCCGGCCCCTGAACAAGATCGCCGCGCCGTTCGAACCTGCGTGTCTGACAACACTGTTGTCCAAGCTTGCCGGTGAACCTAGAATGACACGTTGCAAGTCGTGATCTCTCCATGCTGACAAAACTTCGTGAAGGCGCCTCTTCATGGCCCGCCAAGGTGATATTGTGCGTCGTCGCTCTCAGTTTCGTGGGCTGGGGTGTCGGCGACATCTTTGTCAGCCGGGGCGAGACCACGGTTGCCGAGGTAGGCGACGATGCCATTGACATCCGGGACCTGCAGGTGGCCTACCGCAACCGTGTCCGTTCCCTGCAATCCAGCGGTATCCGGGTTGACCCTGGCACCGACCTGGCACACCGGCAGGCACGACTGGCTCTCGAACAGCTTGTTCAGGATGCGATGCTCGATCAGGCGGCAGACACATTCGGCATCACAACGAGCGACGCCACCTTGAGGAACGCCATCGTCAACAACGAGATGTTCCATGACGTGGCAGGCAACTTTGACGGCAATGTCTTTGCCGGCATTCTGTCCATGAACGGACTCACCGAGGAAATCTATCTCGCCAGCCTCGGCCGGGACATTTCCCGCGGCCAGCTGATCGCCAGCCTGGGCGCCCTGCCCACGCTGCCCGATGAACTGGTCCGCAGAATCACGCAGTACCGTCACGAAGAGAGAACGGCCGAAATGGCGGTCATATCCAACGATGTGCTGGTTGCCCTTCCCGAGCCGCAGGAAGGCGAACTGGCGTCGTGGTTTGCCGACCGGGCCGGTGCCTACGAAGCGCCGGAATACCGTTCGGCGTCCTATCTTCTGATCCACGCCGAGGATATTGCCGGTACGGTCGAGATCACGTCCGAAGAGATCGTGGCGGCCTATGACGTGGCACCTGACCGGTGGATCGAGCCGGAACGCCGTCTGGTCAGGCAGGCCCGCTTCACGACACGCGAGGAGGCTGAGGAAGCACTCGCCCTGCCCTTTGACGAGATCGTGTCCGTGGACGGCGAGGCACGGTGGCTGCGCCGCAGCGATCTCCTTGAGGAACTGGCCGAACCGGTGTTCGCCACCGTTGTCGGCGATGTTGCCGGCCCCGTCGAGTCACCCCTGGGCGGCTGGCTGATCTACAGCATCGACGAGGTTGAAGACCAGGTCGTGACGCCCCTGGAGGAGGCACATGACATCATTCGTGGCGAACTTGCTCTCGCACAGGCACGCTACGCCCTCTTCGATCTTGCCGACGATCTCGATGATCTGATTGCCAGCGGTGCCTCCCCCGCGGACATGGCATCGACCCTGGGCCTCGAAATGAAGACAATCGAAAGGGTGTCGGCACGTGGCCAGACCGAGAATGTCGGCTCCCTCCAGATCGTTCCCGAAACGCCCGAATTTCTGGAGGAAGTCTTTCTTGCCAGCCTCAGTTTCGTCTCGACTGTCCTGGAAACCGACGACGGCGGTCTGCTGGTTGTCGAGGTGACGGAGATCGTGCCGGCACGCGCGCGTGTACTCGATGAGGTGCGCAACGAAGTTCTTGCGGATTGGCAGACTGAGCGCCAGACAGAACTGGCGACACGTGAAGCGGACCGGCTTGCCCGCAGCGCCGGTTCGACGGGTGATCTCAACGATGTCTTCGACTTTGCGGGTGTCGCCTTCGCGGTGACCGAGCCTTTCATGCGTCATTCCATGTCGCCGGTTGCCAGTCTTTCCTTCACGACGGTGGAGGCCCTCTTTGACGCACGACCAGGTGAGACGGTGGTACGGACTTCCGATGATGGCCGTCACCAGGTGGTAGCCCGTCTGGTGGACATCATCGACGCGGAGCACTCTCCGGAGGACGTATCGGCGGTCGGTGACAGGCTCCGGCAGGGCGTCATTCACGACATCAGTGAGAGACTCGTCTCAAGCCTGCGCGAAGACGTTACGGTCAGCATCAATGACGACATGATCGATCAGTCATTCTGAGATGGCAGAATACGATCCCGACTATCCGCTGTTCGAGGAGCAGTATCGAAATGCCGCGCCCCAGGTCGTGTGGACAAGACTGGTGGCCGATCTCGAGACACCCGTCTCGGCGATGCTCAGGATTGCCGGGTCGCAGACAAACACCTTCCTGCTGGAATCCGTCGAGGGAGGCGAATCGAGGGGGCGTTACTCGATCATCGGCATGCGCCCCGATCTCGTCTGGCGGTGTCGCGGCAACAAGGCGGATGTCAACCGGCGTGCGCGCTACGAACCGGATGCCTTCGTTGAGGAAGATGTCGGCGCGATCGAGTCCCTGAAACGCCTGGTCAGGGAGTGCGCGATTCCGTTGCCGGAAACCCTGCCGCCCATGGCGTCAGCGCTGGTGGGATATGTCGGGTACGAGATGGTACGCCTCATGGAACGCCTGCCAACCACGGCGCCGAGGGTTCTCGATGTGCCCGACGGCCTGCTCATCCGCCCGACAATCATGGCCATCTTCGACAACGTGGCAGATGAGGTCACCATCGTCACGCCGGTCTGGCCGACTGCAGGCATCCCTGCCCGCGCTGCCTATGCGAGAGCCTGTGAAAGGCTTTCCGATGTCGTGGCGGACTTCGACCGTCCACTCCCTGCCAGTGGATACGCGATCGGCAATGATGGTCCGGCGACGGCCGTCTCCAATACGCCCCATGAGCGTTTTCTGGAAATGGTGGAAAAGGCCAAGGACTACATCAACGCGGGTGATGCCTTCCAGATCGTGCTCTCACAACGGTTTGACCTGCCCTTCACCCTGCCTCCCTTTGCCTATTACCGGGCGTTGAGACGGGTCAATCCTTCGCCATTTCTGTTCTATCTCAATCTTGACGGTTTCGCCGTCGTCGGATCGAGCCCGGAGATACTTGTGCGGGTGAGAGACGGCCGCGTGACCATCCGCCCGCTCGCGGGGACCCGCCGTCGGGGACGTGATGCGACCGAGGACCAGGAACTCGGTGACGAGTTGCTGGCAGATGCCAAGGAACGCGCCGAACACCTGATGCTGCTTGATCTCGGGCGCAATGACGTCGGGCGTGTTGCCAGAATCGGCAGTGTCCATGTGACCGAGAGTTTCCAGATCGAACGTTACAGTCACGTCATGCACATCAGTTCCAACGTCGAAGGCGAAATGAAGGATGGTTGTGATGCCATCGATGCCCTGGTCGCGGGATTCCCAGCCGGCACGGTGAGCGGTGCGCCGAAGGTGCGCGCCATGGAGATCATCGACGAACTCGAGACGGACCGCCGTGGTGTCTACGCCGGAGCCATAGGCTACTTTTCGGCAAACGGCACCATGGACACGTGTATCGCCTTGCGCACCGCCGTCATCCGAAACGGTGTTCTTCATGTCCAGGCTGGCGCGGGCATTGTCGCGGACAGCGATCCGGAGGCCGAGCACGTGGAGTGCCGCAACAAGGCACGCGCGCTCCTGAGGGCGGCCGAGGAAGCGGTGGCTTTCGCCAGCCAGACCCGGGGCTTCAACCCCAGGCAGACCTGACGCATAGTCCGCCGATGCCGACCTGGAGCGGTTGTCCCCGGCAGTGAAAGGGTGATCATGCTTGTGCTGATCGACAACTACGACAGCTTTACCTACAACCTGTTGCACTACCTGGGAGAGCTGGGTGCCTCATGCGATGTCCATCGCAACGACGCGATCACCGTTGACGAGATCATGGCCATGCGGCCACGGGGCATTGTCATTTCCCCCGGACCATGTGATCCCGACCGGGCGGGCATCTGTCTCGAACTCGTGAAGCGCTCGGCCCGCGAGTCTCTGCCCCTTCTTGGCGTCTGCCTGGGACATCAGGCCATTGGCCAGGCTTTCGGCGGCACCATCGACCGCGCGCCCCGTCCCATGCATGGCAAGCTTTCGGTCATCGAACACGATGGAAACGGCGTGTTCGACGCAATTCCCACACCGCTTCGGGCAACACGCTACCATTCACTGACTCTGTGCCCGGGAAGCGTGCCTGGGTGCCTTGAAGTCAACTCCAGGACAAGAGACGGAATCATCATGGGTGTGCGCCACCGGGAACTGCCCATTCATGGCGTCCAGTTCCATCCCGAGAGCATCGAATCTGAACATGGCCATGGCATTCTCGGGAACTTTCTCGACATGCTGGAGACGGGAGAACACACGTGACAGACACATCCCAGGGGCTCAAGCCATGGATCGCGCGTGTTTCAGGGGGTGCGACCCTCGACGCGGACGAGGCGTCCCGGGCTTTCGATGTCATCATGTCCGGGGATGCCACACCGGCGCAATTGGGCGGTTTCCTCATGGCTCTTGCAGTCCGTGGCGAGACGGTCGCCGAACTCACAGGCGGAGCGCGTTCCCTGCGCTCGCGTATGGTCCGCATGACCGCGCCCGATGGCGCGATGGACATCGTCGGGACCGGAGGAGACGGCAAGGGAACGCTCAATATCTCGACTGCGACCGCACTCGTGGTCGCCGGCTGCGGTGTCACTGTGGCAAAGCACGGGAATCGAGCTGCATCGTCACGCTCGGGCGCGGCCGATGTTCTTTCGGCTCTCGGCGTCGACCTCGCCGCCGATCACGAGACAGTGCAACGCGCCATCGATGACGCAGGCATCGGCTTCATGCTGGCGCCACGTCATCACGGAGCCATGCGCCACGTCATGCCGGCCCGGCAGGAACTTGCCGTGCGCACCATCTTCAATCTCCTCGGACCGCTGGCCAATCCAGCCCGGGTCGGTCTCTACCTCATGGGCGTGGCGGCACAGGAGTGGGCCGAACCCTTCGCCCGCGTGCTGCGGGAACTGGGAGCCAGGAGCGCCTGGGTGGTCCACAGCGCCGATGGGTGCGACGAGCTGACTCTCACGTCGGACAATCACGTGGTGATCCTGGACAACGGGACAATCCGAACGACAAGGGTGAGTGCGGCCGATGCCGGCCTGGAGGCGGCCCCGTTTCGGGCCATCGCCGGTGGCTCGCCCGAAGAAAACGCCTCGGCCATGACCGGTCTTCTCGAGGGTGAGCCCGGCGCCTTCCGCGACACAGTGCTTCTGAATGCCGCCGCATCGCTTTGCGTTGCGAAGCGGGCAGCAACTCTCTCGGAGGGAGTGGCACTGGCCCGCGCGTCGATCGACAACCGCGCCGCCCGGCAGACACTTGATCGCCTGGTGGCGATTACCGGCGGAAACGCCTGACCGCCATGTCGGATGTCCTCGAACGCATCTGCCGCGACAAGCGGGACCATGTCGCGCGCCGCAGGACAAGCCGCCCGCTCGCGGATCTCGAGGCAACGATCCGCACCCTGGCCCCACCTGCCGGGTTCGCAACAGCGCTGGCAGCGAAGGCCGTGGACGGGATCGGGCTCATCGCCGAAATCAAGAAAGCTTCGCCCAGTGCCGGATTGATTCGCGAGGACTTCGACGCCCGGGCCATTGCCGAAACCTACAGGACGGCCGGAGCCGCCTGCCTTTCGGTTCTGACCGACACACCGTGGTTTGGCGGACGGGATGACGATCTTTCTGCTGCCCGCAAATCCAGCGGCCTGCCCTGCCTGCGCAAGGACTTCATGGTTGATCCCTACCAGGTGACCGAATCGAGAGCCATCGGCGCCGACTGCATCCTCGTCATCCTTGCCGCCGTCGATGATGCGCTTGCCGGAGAACTCGTGGCGACAGCCCGGGACCATGATCTCGATGTGCTTGTCGAGGTTCACGATCGCGGAGAGCTGGAACGGGCCCTGTCGCTCGATGCCAGGCTGGTCGGCATCAACAACCGCAATCTCAGGACACTCCGTGTGGATCTTCAGACGGCACTCACGCTCGGCCCCCTTGTGCCGCCGGACCGGGACGTGGTCTGTGAAAGCGGGCTCAGATCCCACGGAGATCTGGTGACCATGATGCGGGCGGGGATCAGACGTTTCCTGGCCGGCGAACACCTCATGCGCCAGGCTGACATCGGCGCCGCCACGCGTGCCCTCCTCGGCGACTCGTCGTGAGTTGGCGGCTGTAGCGCAAGGAGACCATGCGATGAACGACTCACTGACCCATCTCGATACCAGTGGACGGGCGCGCATGGTTGATGTTTCGGACAAGGCGGTGACCGAGAGGGTGGCCAGGGCCCTTGGCCGCGTGACCATGGATCGGCGCACGCTCGATCTCGTCGTCGCTGGCGACGTTCCCAAGGGGGACGTGTTCGCGGTAGCCCGCATCGCTGGCATCATGGCGGCCAAGAAAACATCGGAGATCATTCCGCTGTGCCATCCCCTGGGGTTGACCTCGGTAAGCGTCATGCTCGAACCCGACACGGAGCACTCCGCCATCACGATCGTCGCCACCTGCAGGGTGACGGGCAGAACCGGAGTGGAAATGGAGGCTCTCACCGCTGTTTCGGTGGCGGCATTGACGGTCTACGACATGCTGAAAGCGGTTGACCGGCACATGGTGATCGACGGAATCCACCTCGTCGAGAAGTCGGGCGGACGCTCCGACGATTGGCGCCATGATCAGCGTTGACGAAGCCGGAACACGCATTCGAAGGAACCTGAAGAGGGTCCCCTTCGAGGAAGTGGCACTGTCACAGTGCACCGGCCGGGTTCTGGCGGTTGATGTCGTTTCCTCTGTCACCAAGCCTCCTGCCGCCGTTTCCTCCATGGATGGCTATGCGGTGCGGGCCATCGATGTGGCCACCGTCCCGACCATCCTCGACATCGTTGGCGAGGCCCCGGCCGGCCATGCCCTCACCGGATCCATCGGACCCGGTGAGGCCGTGCGGATCTTCACCGGTGGTGTATTGCCGGTTGGAGCCGACAGTGTGGTGATCCAGGAAAACGCTGTCCGCAACGGCTCAAGGGTGACCGTCCGAGAGTCGGTCCATGCAGGAAGATTCGTGCGCCGGCGTGGTCTCGACTTTGCCGAAGGGGATGCGGCAGGGCTGGCCGGGCGCCTTCTGGGGCCACGCGAGATTGGCCTGATCGCTTCGATGAATGCATCCTGGGTCAGGGTCGCCCGACGACCGAGGGTCGCCATCATGGGCACTGGCGACGAGCTGGTGCGCCCGGGTGATGTTCCGCGCCCCGACCAGGTCGTCAGTTCGAATTCCCTGGTGCTCGGAGCGCTCGTCACCCAGGCTGGCGGCGAAGCGGTCAACCTTGGCATCGCCCGCGATAACAGGCAGTCCATACTGGATTGTCTTTGCCACGCGGCTGGAAGCGACATGCTTGTCGTGACCGGCGGAATGTCCGTGGGCGAACACGACCTTGTCCGCAAGGTCATGGATGATCAGGGCATGGACCTTGATTTCTGGAAGGTTGCCATGCGCCCGGGCAAGCCGTTGGCCTTCGGCCTTCTGGATTCCATGCCCATTCTCGGATTTCCCGGCAATCCAGTCTCCACTCTGGTGTGCGGGCATCTGTTCCTGCGTCCGGCCATACACACCATGCTCGGTCGCGTCGATGGTGATATCGGGGACGAAACGGCGATCACCACGACCGATCTGGCCGTCAACGACGAACGGCAGGACTACCTGAGGGCGACCCACGCACGGAGTGCCTCCGGCCAGCTCGAAGTGACGACTTTCGACAGGCAAGACAGTTCCATGGTGGCGGTGCTCGCATCAGCATCCTGCTTCATCATTCGTGCCCCCCATGCTCCTGCTGTTCCTGCAGGCGGGCATGTGACTGTCATGAGACTTGACACATAAGGTGAACCTTACTAGAACAAATGGCAACATCCCTCCCGCGAGAAGGTGATCTGGACATGTTGACACCCAAACAGCAGGAACTGTTGCTCTATATCAACAGCCGTCTCGCCAGGGACGGAATTTCGCCCTCCTTCGAGGAAATGAAGAACGCGGTGGGAATCAGGTCGAAATCCGGAATCCACCGCATGATCAAGGCCCTGGAAGAGCGCCGGTTCCTGCGGCGCCTCCCCTATCGTGCCCGGGCGCTAGAAATCCTGAAAATGCCACCTGAGCCACACAACCAGCGGGACATGCCCGCAAACATGGAAACCGTGTTTGGCGACTCCCCGGCGGCATCCAATGACAATACCGTGATGTTGCCGCTGCACGGCCGGATCGCGGCAGGCACGCCCATCGAGGCACTGCGTGATCCGACCGGGAATGTCGAGATCCCGGCAGGTATTGTCGGCGCAAGAAAGTGCTATGCCCTGGAGATCGAGGGTGATTCCATGACCGGCGCCGGTATTCTCGATGGCGATACGGTCATCATCGAGCACGCCGAGACCGCAGAAAACGGCACCATCGTTGTCGCTCTGATCGATGAGGCCGAGGCGACACTCAAGCGGCTGCGCCGATCCGGCAGGACAACCGCGCTTGAAGCATCCAATCCGGCATACCGTACGAACCGCTATGATTCGGATCGCGTCAGGGTCCAGGGCCGCCTGGTGGGCCTGTTGCGCCGCTACTGATTTCTTCATGAACATTGTGACGCGATTTGCCCCGTCTCCGACGGGGACTCTGCACATAGGCGGCGCTCGCACGGCATTGTTCAACTGGCTCTATGCCCGCCACTGCCACGGCACGTTCCGGCTGCGCATCGAGGACACGGATCGCAAGCGATCGACACAAGAGTCGGTTCAGGCCATCTTCGATGCCCTCGACTGGCTTGGAATCGACTGGGATGGAGAACCTGTCTTCCAGTTCGCGCGTTCGGCCCGTCACCGGGAGATCGTCCGGACCCTGCTTGATTCCGGCCATGCCTATCGCTGTTACATGTCAAGTGACGATTTGCAGCGCTCCAGGACACGTGCGAAGGATGAGGGCCGCGTCTGGCGCTACGATGGAACCTGGCGTGACCGGGACCCTGGCGATGCCCCCCCTGGCGTCACTCCCGCAATCCGTCTGAAAGCGCCCCGCGAAGGGCATACGATCATCAATGATCATGTGCAGGGTGAGGTGGCAATCGCCAACGCCGAACTCGATGACATGGTTCTCCTGCGCGCCGACGGCACCCCGACATACATGCTCTCGGTTGTTGTCGATGATCATGAAATGGGTGTCACTCACGTGATCCGTGGTGACGAGCACCTCGTCAACGCAGCCCGCCAGAGCCAGATCTACCAGGCACTCGCATGGACGCCGCCGGAATTTGCCCATATCCCCCTGATTCACGGAGCCGATGGAACCCGACTGTCGAAACGCCATGGCGCAACCGGCATCGAGCATTACCGTGAGGAGGGCTTTCTCGCCGATGCCCTCGTCAACCACCTGCTGCGCCTGGGCTGGAGCCACGGTGACGAGGAAGTAATTTCAAGGGAAAACGCGGTTCACTGGTTCGATTTTCCTGCGATCGGCAAATCCCCGGCCCGTTTCGATCCTGACAGGCTGTCCACTCTCAACCGGCACTACATCAGGAACACCGACGACACGGCGCTCGCCCGCCTCGCCACCCCTCACGTCGCCGGCAAGTTGGCGCGGAACATTGATGATGGCGAAACAGCCTTGCTGTTAAGGGCCATGCCGGTTCTCAAGGAAAGGTCAAAAACCCTGGTGGAACTGGCCAAGCATGCCTGTTTTCTCTTTCATGTACGCCCTCTTCTGATAGAGCCGAAGGCAGCGAAGCTACTCGGTGATGATGCCGTCACGTGTCTCGCCGAACTGCTGTCCCGATTCGATCGCCTCGAATCCTGGGACGTGACATCACTTGAAGCGTGCGTGCGCGAGTTCGGCGAGGAGCGATCCATTTCCCTGGGCAAGGTGGCCCAGCCATTGAGGGCCGCCTTGACTGGCAGCACCGTTTCGCCACCCATATTCGACGTCCTCGCACTCCTTGGCCGCGACGAGTGTCTTGCCAGAATCAAGGATGTCACACAGATCGCCAGTCCCTGACCGCTCGTCGGTGCGGATCGCACATGTATGTTATAATTGGAATATAACATTCGGAATATACGTAATATTTGTCCGTTCGACACTCGCGTCTCGGACATGTTTGCTTGACGGACAGGTCCCGCAACTGCTATAGGCCTTGCCTCAGAGAACAGCTTCGACGGGTTGCGTGACGGGGGACAGGCGCTCGAGCACAAGGGGAAGAGAACATGTCGGGATTTGCAACACCTGTCCTGCCGGGGCCTACCCCGGATGGCTTTGTCCACCTCGTCGATCCCGGTACCGGAGAGCGCCTTGCAAGGCTGCCGGTTCTGCGTGGCACCATGGGTCCCGACGTGATCGACGTGCGTACGCTCCATGCCCAGAGTGGCATGTTTTCCTATGATCCCGGCTACATGGCCACGGCGAGCTGCGAATCCACCATCACCTACGTCGACGGTGACAAGGGTGAGTTGCTCTATCGTGGCTATCCCATTGAACAGTTGGCGGAGAAGTCAAACTTCCTGGAAGTCTGCTATCTCATCCTGACCGGCGACTTGCCGGAACGCGGGGATTTCGAGAAATTCAGCCATGATGTGACCCACCACACGATGCTGCACGAGCAGGTGAGCTTCCTGTTCCGCGGTTTCCGCAGGGATGCACATCCCATGGCCCTGATGGTGGGCGTGGTCGGTGCGCTTTCCGCATTCTATGCGGAAAGTTCCGATGTCACGAGTGAACGCCAACGCATGATCTCGGCCTACAGACTTCTCGCCAAGATGCCGACCATTACCGCCATGACCTACAAGTGGTCGATCGGCCAACCCTTCATGTATCCCAAGAACAAACTTGGCTATGCAGAAAATTTCCTTCACATGATGTTTGCGGTTCCGTGCGAAGACTACACGATCAATCCTGTCCTGGCACGGGCAATGGATCTCATCCTCATCCTCCACGCCGAGCATGAACAGAATGCCTCCACGTCGTCGGTCCGCCTGACGGGATCATCGGGCGCCAATCCCTTTGCCAGCGTCGCATCAGGCATTGCCAGCCTTTGGGGACCGGCCCACGGGGGTGCCAACGAGGCGGTATTGCAAATGCTGGAGGAAATCGGCACTTTCGACAGGATTCCGGAGTTTCTTGACCGGGCAAAGGACAAGGGTGACACGATTCGTCTCATGGGTTTCGGGCATCGCGTCTACAAGAACTACGATCCGCGCGCCAAGATCATGCGTGAAGCGTGTCATCAGGTTCTTGATGAACTTGATGTGCGTGACGATCCCCATCTCAGAATTGCCATGGAGCTCGAAAGGATCGCTCTCGACGATCCCTATTTCGTCTCCCGTAATCTCTATCCCAATGTCGATTTCTATTCCGGGATAATCCTCAAGGCCATGGGCATTCCACGGCACCTTTTTACGGCCGTCTTTGCCGTCGCCAGGACCGTCGGCTGGATCGCACAGTGGAACGAGATGCACGTCGACGTGTCACAACGCATCGGCCGCCCCCGCCAGATCTACACGGGGAGCCAGAAGCGCGATTACATCGGCATGGATGCCCGCTGAAACTCACGCAAAGAGAGATACAGACATGAAATACCTGCACACCATGGTACGCGTCAGGGATCTCGATGAATCGCTCGACTTCTATTGTCGCAAGCTCGGACTCGTTGAAATTGATCGCCACGAGAACAGTGCCGGACGCTTCACGCTCGTCTTTCTGGGGGCGGAGGCGAATCCCGACTCACAGGTCGAACTGACGTGGAACTGGGACGATGAGGAGTATGCTGGAGGTCGCAACTTCGGCCACCTTGCCTACGAGGTGGATGACATTCATGCGATGTGCAGCCGGCTGGCCGAAAACGGGGTCACCATCAACCGTCCTCCACGTGACGGGAGAATGGCATTCGTGCGTTCGCCCGACGGCATTTCCATCGAACTGCTGCAGAAGGGAACGGCACTTGAGCCCTGCGAACCCTGGGTTTCCATGCCGAACACAGGTGCGTGGTAAGCCTTTGACCCGGTTGACGTCGTGCAGCGTTCAGGCTGTCACCATCTTCAGGATGTAGCGTAGAAAGTCGAGGTTTTCCTTTTCCAGCCAACTCAGTGGTCCAGGTTCCGCAAGCGGCGCCTGCACGCCCTCCCAGAGGCCTTCGACCACCACGCGGTCTTCTTCGTTGGTGGCGTCAAGAAAGGCCTTCGCTTCCTCGATCCGGGCGTCAAGACCATTCTGGTCGGCCATGACCTCGGGTGCGAACGCAAGACCGTAACGCACGTCGATCTCACCTGGGCTCCTGGGTTGCAGGCTCAGATACCAAAGGTGGTCGGGGGCAAGGACGAACATGTGGCAGGGAAAGATCGTACCCAGAACCGATGTCGAGCGTGCCCTGCCTTGCAGTCTGCGGTTCTGCGGATGAGCCGTTCCCACCGGGGCATCGGGCGTCTTGGTGAACCACTGGAAGGTGAAGGCCGCATCATCCTCGCCAAAGCGTGTCTCTTCGACCGGGAAATACGCGCCCACCGTCCGGCGGTGCGTGACCGGAAGGTGATAGCCTTCCATGAAGTTCTCCGTGAGAAGCTTCCAGTTCGTCCTCCAGACGTGGTCCTGCCTGTCGACCTCAACATAGTCGGCCGCGTGGTAATCGGCGATCACGTGGTCGAGTCCCGCAAGCCTCTCCTCAGGCGTCGGAATGCTGGCATTCAGCGTGAGGTAGATCCATCCCTGCCAGACCTCGCAGCGTATCCGAGGCAATGATACCGCTGAAGCGTCAAAGCTCCGGGTCCTGTCCATGTGGCGTGCTTCAAGCAGGCGGCCGTCGAGATCATAGGTCCATGCGTGGTAGGGACAGACGATGCGGCGACACCGCCCGGATCCGGAAAGAAGCCTCATCATGCGGTGGCGACAGACGTTCGAGAATGCCATCAGAGAACCGTCTTTCTGGCGCACCACGGCAACGGGTTGTGCACCGATCCTCCATGTGAGGTAGTCACCCGGTTGCGGGATGCTTCCGGCGCGCCCGGCGCAGAGCCATTCCCTGGCGAAGATCCGCTCCAGTTCGAGGTCGAAGAACTCCCGGGAGGCGTAGACCTCGCCTGGCATGGTCGATGCATCGGCAAGATCACGCTCCGCCAGGCACGACAGTTTCTCCACAAGGGCACCGGTGTCATGAGCGGCCATGATGCAACCCCTCTCCAATCGCCTGCGCGCCCATATCAGACCAGGCGCACCTCCCGCAATTGATTGTACCTCCATCACCTCGGTCTCGCGGACTGTGCCATGATCGCTCCGGCAGCGCACGATCAAACGTCAAGGCCGGTATTCATAGATGCCGGATCTCTCGACAGTGACAACACCGGAGTCTCGTCCCCGGCAGTACGCTTCGCGGCAGGTGGACACAAGGAAACAGTGAACTGGCCAGACAGGCGTTCGCAAGGGAGAAGAAGGAGATCCGGACCGGCAGAGTACCGCACCGCTTCGTCCGCCAGCAGAAGGCGTCCAGGGCTGCTGTTATCGTGGCATGTGCCCCTATCCCGGATACGGCTTCACGGACTGTCGTGCCCTGCGATGAGTTCCAGGATGGCGCGGGCGGCGACGGAGGATGGCGGCCCATCGGGATGACGGAGTGTCTGCATGACCGAGGCCATGTGCAGTTTCTGGGTTTCGGCTTCCCGGGGATCGTCGAGGATGCGCCGAAGTGCGTCGTGAATGGCATCGGCGCGGCACTCTTCCTGGATGAACTCGGGAGTCACGTCCCTGTCCGCCATGATGTTCACCAGAGAGGCGTACCGGACGGTGACAAGGCGGCGAACTATGGCGGCCGTGAGTGGATTGGCCCTGTAGGCGATGACATGGGGGATGCCCAGGGATGCCAGTTCCAGCGCCACCGTTCCCGACACGGCGATCGCTGCGTCGGCGCCCGCCATCACCCGAAGGCGTTCGGAGCTCGGGCCTTCCACGATCCGGACAGGGCAGGACCAGGAACGCGTGCCATGGCGAACGTCCTTGGAGATATGGGCGACGGTCGGTAGCACCATCGTGACGTCCGGGATGTTCCGGGCCAGGCGTTCTGCGACCTCGCGGAAGACAGGAAGATGACGCCTGATTTCCCCCCTGCGGCTACCGGGAAGAAGCACGATGCATGGCCCCTTGCCTTCTCTGCAGGATGAGCGTGTGTTCTTTCCGTCGGCCAGGGGATGGCCGACATAGACGGCATCGACGCCGGAGTCCTCCCAACAGGACACCTCGAAGGGAAAGAGCAGGAGCAATCGGTCGACGACAGATGAAACCTTCCTGATTCTCGATGGTCGCCAGGCCCAGACCGTGGGTCCGACATAGTGAACCACCGGAAAGGGGGCCGGATGGATGCGCTCGGCCAGACGTCGGGAAAATGCCTGGGAATCGATGGTGACGAGAACACCGGGACGTGTTGCGCGCAGATGGCGCGCAGTTTGCGCCAGGCGTCGCAACACCCTGGCAAGACCTGGAACTACTTCGACCAGTCCCATGACTGAGAGTTCCGACATGGGGTAGATCGATGCGAGTCCTTCCTCCTCCATCTCCGGTCCGCCGACACCGGCAAAGTCGACGGCACCTCCAGTCTCCCTGACAAGGGCGCGCATGAGTTCGGCGCCCAGAGCATCTCCGGAGGGTTCACCGGCCACGAGATAGACCAATGGCCCTGTCATGCCTCGGCGTCTTGGCGTGACAGGGAGGTGACGAAGAGATTGTGGCGATTGGCGGCAGCGATGGTGTTCGGGAGATCGACGATGAGCGATCTACCGGTCTCGACGGCAATGCCGCTGAAACGCGCGTTCACGCAGGACGTCACGGTCCCGGGACCGGTGACCGGCTGGTCGGCGCGCAACTCCTGACCGGTCTTGGAGAACTTGACAAGCACCGGTCCTGCTCCGGGCCGGGCAAGCTCCCCTGTCCGGCTGATGAGTGCGTCTGTGCCCTCGATAGCCTCGATACCGAGAACGACCTCGTTCTGCACTACGACCGCCTGACCGACATCCGCCAGATCAAGGGCCTCGAGGACAGCCATGCCGCGCCGGATATCCGCCGTTTCCCTGGTATCGGGGGCCCGATCGCTGAGAACGCCAGGTGGCGCGACGATGCCGTCGAGAATATCCGGGATGCCAACGACCCGAAATCCCTCTTCCTTCTCGAGAAGACGCACGATCGCAGACAGGAGACCATCGTCGCCCCTGGAGAAGGCGCCGGTCGCAAGAAAACGTGCAGCACGACCGTCCGGCACAAGTTCCCCCAGCGTCGGCCTTGTGACAGGTCCGGCGAGGACGATCTCCTCCACACTCTCGCGGCGCAGATGTTCGAGTGCCTTGCCAAGGGAGCCCATGCGAACCCAGACATGGTCGAACGTCTCGACGACGTCCGGTTCTGCCTGTCCCTTGAGGGCGATGATGAAAACCTCCCTGCCCCCTTCGATGGCACTGCGGGCAAGAAGTCCCGGCAAGGCGGTGCCCCCGGCAACGATGCCGAGCTTAGGCGGCATGTCCATCGCGGGGCTGGCAGAGACCCCGGGAACTCCTTGTGCGCATGAAACTCAAGATCAGGTCAATGGGCTGACAGCCCTCGAACTCATCTTCCACGTCTGTCATGCGCTCCCAGAGCGTGCCCTCGTCGGCGAACAGCAGCCGGTAGGCCCGGCGCAGCTTGTTGATATCGTCCTTGTCGAAACCATGACGATCGAGGCCGACGAGATTGAGGCCTCTCAGACTCGCCCGGTCACCGGTGACGGTACCGAAAGGGATCACGTCCTGTTCGACTCCGGACATTCCACCGACCATGGCATAGCGGCCAATGCGCACGAACTGGTGCACAGCCGACAGGCCACCGAGGATGGCATGGTCGCCCACCGTGACATGACCACCTAGTGTGGCGTTGTTGACCATGATGACCCTGTCGGCAATCCGGCAGTCATGGGCGACGTGAACCCCGACCATGAAGAGGCAGTGGTTGCCGACCTCCGTCACCATGCCGCCCCCTGTCGTGCCCGGGCTCATGGTGACATGTTCACGTATCGTGTTGCCTTCACCGATTACGAGCCTGGAGGGTTCGGAACGGTACTTCAGATCCTGGGGAATCTGGCCGAGGGAAGCGAAGGGAAAGACCGTGGTCTCCCTGCCGATTGTCGTGTGACCGCCGACCACGACATGGGACATCAGCTCGACGCCTGGTCCCAGCGTGACATCGGCGCCCACCACACTGTAGGGACCAATGACCGCGTCGGCGGCGATTTTGGAACCAGGGTCGACGATGGCCGTCGGATGGATGGTCGCCATGATTTGCGTCAGTGATCCAGAATCATCGCCGAGAAATTGGCATCGGCCACGACCGAACCATCGACCTTGACGTCGGAACTGAATTTCCAGACCATGCCACGGCGCTGCACCTTGCGGACATGAACCTCCATCACGTCTCCTGGTGTGACAGGCTTGCGGAAACGCGCCTTGTCGACTCCCATGAAATACACAAGTTTGCCCTCGAACTCCTTGCCCAGTGTTTCGACGACGAGAACGGCTGCCGACTGGGCCATGGATTCAATGATGTAGACCCCCGGCATCACCGGATGACGGCCGAAGTGTCCCTGGAACTGCGGTTCGTTGATCGAGACATTCTTGATTCCGACGGCGCTCTCGTTGCGCACGACATCCACGACGCGATCGATCATGAGGAAGGGATAGCGGTGGGGGATAAGCTGCATGACACGCTCGATGTCGATGACAATGCCGCCCGAAGGTTCCGTTTTTCTCTCAGTTCTGTTCATGGTTTCTTGTTGCTGTGTTTCACCAGACGCCGGAGCATGACCTGCTGGCGCCAGAAATCCCGTTGGGGAATGGCTGGTGCTCCAAGATAGGTTCCCCCCCCTTCGAGGTCACTCGCTGCCGAACTGTTGCCTCCCATACGGGCGCCCGGCCCAACCCGGACATGATTGGCCACTCCGGACTGACCGCCAAGCATGGCAAAGTCACCGACCACGGCACTGCCCGCCAGGCCGACCTGTCCTGCAAGGACGGCATGGCGCCCGACTTTCGCGTTATGGGCGATCTGCACCTGGTTATCAATCATGGCGCCATCACCGATCACGGTATCGCCGAGGGAACCGCGGTCGATCGTGGTATTGGCGCCAATCCCGACATCATCACCGATGACAACCCGCCCGACATGCGGAAGGCGGACGGCTCCATCCGGTGAGGCGGCGAACCCAAACCCCTCCGTGCCTACCCTGGCGCCGGATTCTATTGTCACGCGATTGCCGACAACGCAGAACATGAGGACGGCCCCGGGCCCAATATGGCAGTCGTCACCGATCCTGACATGACGCTCCACCACACACCCCGCGCCAATGCTGCACCTGGCGCCGATTTCGACACCACTCCTGATCACGGCGAAAGCGTCAATCCTGGCGCCCTCGCCAATCCTGGCGCCGCTCTCAATGAAGGCCCGAACGGAAATGCCCGGTTCGACAACGGGATCCGGGTAGAACATCCGAGCAGCCCGGGCGAAGGCAAGATAGGGATTGTCGCTGATCAGTGCGATCAGGCCATCAGGCGCCCGGTCACTGTATTGCTCCCGGACAAAGCACCCTCCGGCGCGGCATTCGGTGTAAGCTGCGACATACTTCACATTGTCGAGAAACGTGAGATCAGCACTGCCGGCATTCGCCAGTCCGGCAACATCGTGAAACAACCGCGACGTGTCATGGGGGCCAGCGACACGAGCGCCGGTTGCCTCAAGCACGGCGGCGAGTGCAAAGGGTCCTTGACGCCTGAAAAAACGGGAATCCGCCACGTGAAGCTCAGCCCTCCGGCGCCGGAACGACCGGAATTCCCGTGAGGATTGTGTCCAGTTCCCGCAACACATCATCCGAGATATCGAAACTGCTGTTGGCGACCAGATACTGCCGGCGGTCCAGCACCACATCGATGTGGCGCTCGAAGATCAGTTTTCCAAGGACTTCCAGAATGCCTGAATGCAGCTGCTCCATTGCCTCGAGATAGGCGGCATCAAGATTGCGCCGCCGGCTCTGGAATCTGGTCTGGTAGGTGACGGAGTCCTGTTCGATCTCCTGGCGGATTTTTTCGTAGCCTTCCTGGGTCAGCAGGGTTTCCTGTTCCTTCAGTGAACGCAGGCGCTCGCGGATTTCCCCCTCTACCACATTGACCTCTTCGGCCAGTTCCTGACGATAGCCAAAGATCTGGCTTTCGATCGACTTGCCGGCACTCGATTCCTGGCGGACCCGCTCAAGATCGATGATGGCAATGGTGGTGCCTTCGTCGGCGGCAACCGGCCCTGCCAGAAACACCATGCACAAGACGATGAAGACCTGACGGAGGTTCTCGGGAAGGATCATCAGAATGCCAGTCCGATGGAGAAGCGGAAGAGCTCCGTCTTGTCGCTGTCTTCCTTGAGAAAGGCCTTGGCCCAGTCGAACTGCATGGGACCCAGGGGCGAATAGTACGACAGGCCGATACCGGCGGAGGCGCGCGGTGAGGAATCATCGGCCAGCGAGGGACTTGTCTGGTCGATGTCGAAAAGACTTCCCCAGTCGGTGAATGTGCGTCCCAGGACACCGAGTTCCCGCGGCAAGCCGATGGGAAACTCCATTTCGCCCGTTGCGGTCCAGTAGAAGTTGCCACCCAGCGCATCCGACGTGCTGGTGTCCACCGGACCGATGCCCGACGGCTCGAAACCCCTGAAACTCGACCCGCCAAGGAAAAACCGATCGGTCAGACGGATGTCCTTGCCACCAAGGCCGGTGATGGCGCCAGCATCGGCGCGCACGTTGAGCGTCCAGTCAATGTCCATTGGATAGAAGTAGCTAAATCCTCCGGTGTTGCGGAGGAACGCCCTGTCACCGCCCAGCCCGGCCAGGTCGGTGCCCTGATAGATGAGATAGCCCGACGTTGGACGCAGCACATCGTTGCGCAAATCGTAGTCAAGACGTTCGCCGATTAGCGAAACCGTCGATCTGCCCGTCTCCGCCTTGACCAGTGGCGAGGCGTTCACCGGCACCTGCTCAATCACCGAGGTTCTGACCAGGTAGGAGACTGTTTGCTCCAGGTGTTCGGTCAGGGGAAATCCGACGCGCAGCACACCACCGATATCCTCCCGGGAAAAGGATGACTGGGACACCAGATCCCGCCGGACCCGGAAGACGTCGAAACCCGCGCTCAGTTCGCGGTCAAGGAAGTAGGGTTCGGTGTAGCTGAGGTCAATGGTCTGGCTGTTGCCGGATGCGGTCAGGTCAAGTCGCAGGTGTTGCGCGGTGCCAAGCAAGTTGCGTTCGCCTATGGAAACACCGATAAGCGCATCGTCGGCCGATGAGAAACCGACGCCGAACGACAGTTCGCCGGTGGACTTTTCCTCCACCGCGACCTCGATGATGGTGGAGTCCGGGCGGCTTCCCTGGCGGTTCTCGATGACCACGCTGGCAAAGAAGTCGAGTGCCCGGATATTGCGTTCCGTGCGCTGCACCAGAGCGGCATTGTAGGCGTCGCCTTCGGCGAATTCGAATTCCCTCCGAATCACTTCGTCGGTGGTGCGAACGTTGCCGACGATGTCGATGCGCTCGACATAGATCTCGGGTCCCTGGGCAATGACATACGTGATATCGATGATGGCGTTCTCAGCATCCCGCTCGGTGTGGGGCCGGACATCAACGAACGGCTGTCCCAAGCGGCCGAGTTCAAGCGTCATCTCGACCACGTCGTCGGCGATGGCACTGGCGTCATACCAGTCATCGGACTCGACATCGACAATATCCTCGACAAGGGCAGGGTCGACCGCCGGCATTTCGCTGATGACCGAGACCTCGCCGATCTCGTATCGGGGCCCTTCATCGAGAGTGAATGTGACGAAGAACTCTTCACGGTTGGGCGCCAGCTCGGCGATTGCCGACACGATCCTGAAATCGGCGAAGCCCTCCGAGAGGTAGTAGCGCCGAAGCAGTTCCTGATCGAAGGCCAGACGATCCGGATCGTAGATGTCATCAACCGTGAGGAAGCGGTACCAAGCGCTCTCGACCGTGACAATCACCTCGCGCAGCGTGCCGTCCGAGAAGGCTTCGTTACCGATGAAGACGATCTCGCGAATGATTGTCTGCTCACCTTCGGAGATCTCGAAGATGAGATCCACCCGGTTCTGCTCCTGCTGGATGACCTTGGGTTCGACAATGGCATTGAAGCGCCCGACACGACGATAGATTTCGGTGATCCGGGCAACATCCGCCTGCACCTTGGTCAAAGTGAAGACAGTACGCGGTCTCAGCTGGATTTCCGCTTCGAGATCCGCCGAATCAAGCCGGAGATTCCCCTCGAAGGCAATCCTGTTGATGATCGGATTCTCGACCACTTCGACGATCAGCCTGGAACCGTCCCGGCGGATGGAGACGTCTGCGAAGAACCCCGTATCGAAGAGATTCTTGATGGAATCGTCAACATCGTCGACGTCATAGGCGTCGCCCGCGCGGATGGTCATGTAGTTGGCGACAGTCGCCGGTTCGATCCGCTGGTTGCCGGAGACGACAATCTCCGTGATGACCTCCTGGGCATGGAGATCCAGGGAGAGGATCCCCACAATTAGGGGAATGGCAGCAATCAAACGCCTGAGCGATGCCATCGATCCCTTCCTCCCCGGCTCACGAAGCCAGTTCGTGAAATATGTCGAACAGCCCCAGTCTGAGCAGGTCGTTGAATGTCACGAACAGGAACAACGCCCCCACGAGCCCGATGCCAACAAGCTGGCACATCTCCTGGGCACGTGCACCCAAAGGTCTTCCGAACAGGAACTCGAATGTATAGAACATGAGATGGCCGCCGTCGAGAAGCGGAATGGGGAAGAGATTGATGAGCCCCAGATTGACCGACAGGATGGCCATGAAGAGAACGAGGCTGGCCACGCCCAATTCGGCGAAACCGGCTGACACATGAGCGATGCCGAGAGGTCCCGCGAGGTCTCGACTGCTCTGTGAGCCTTCAAATATCTTGCCGAGGAAATCAAAGATCCGAAGGCACCATCTCCAGGTCTCTCGGGCACCTTCCCACAGTGCCTCGACAGGCCCCAGACGTTCGACAACGATGTTGGCGGCCGTCAGCATGATGCCCAGCCGTCCCGTCTCGCGCTGGTTGCCGAATCCGTCGTCCTCCATGACGATGTCAGGTGCAATGACAAGGTTCACGGTTTCACCGTCACGCAGCACATTGAACACGAGTGGGACACCCGGGTTCGTGGAAACAATGAACTGGAGATCCTGGAAAGCCTCGATCGATGTACCGTCGATGGCGGTAATGAGGTCACCTGCCACCATGCCGCCCCGTTCAGCAGCACTTCCCTCAATGATCTCGCCGGCCCGGGGAAGTGTCTGGTTCTGCCCCACCAGGAAGAACAGTCCGGCAAAGAGAACGATTGACAGGATGAAGTTGGCCAGCGGCCCGGCGAGCACGATGGCGAAGCGCTGTCCCACCGACTTTGTCTGGAAGGAAATCGCGTGCTCCTCCCGGGAAAGCTGTGTGCTGTCGCTCTCGGGCGCACCTTGGCCGAACATCTTGACGTAGCCGCCCAGCGGCACCAGCGACAGTCTCCAACGCGTTCCCGCCCCATCGGTCCAGCCGGCGATCTCCGTCCCGAATCCAATGGAGAACACTTCGACACGGACCCCATTTCTTCGGGCAACCCAGTAATGTCCCAACTCGTGAAAGAACACGATGATCGTGATCACCACGAGAAAGGGCCAGATGCCATTGATGATGTCGATCATGGTGTCCGTTCAGACCTTTCCAGAACCATTTCTTCAGCTCGACGCCTTGCCTCGTCGTCAGCCATGATAACGGCCCCGATATCACCTGTCGCGGCAGTCTCGACACGCGCCAGGGTGGCCTCGACGATCGCAACGATATCGAGAAATCCGATACGCCGGTCGAGAAAGGCCGCCACGGCGACCTCATTGGCGGCATTCAGGGTCACTGGCGCCGAACCTCCGGCGTGAATGGCGGCTCTGGCCAGACCGAGGGCGGGAAACCTGTTTTCGTCCGGCAGCTCGAATGTCAGTTGTCCAGTGGCCGCCAGGTCAAGACGTCTGGACGATGCCGGGATGCGATCGGGCCAGGCCAGCGTGTGGGCGATCGGGGTGCGCATGTCCGGAGCAGCAAGACCTGCCAGGACAGATCCGTCGTGGTAGGAGACAAGGCCGTGGACAATGGACTCGGGATGCACGATGACACCGATTCTCTCCTCGCTGACCGGAAACAGGTGGCTCGCCTCGATGATCTCGAGGGACTTGTTCATCATGGTGGCCGAATCGATGGATATCTTGCGCCCCATGCTCCAGTTGGGATGGCGTACGGCCTCTTCCGGAGTGGCGGCCATCATCCTGGCACGGGTGGCATCGCGGAACGGTCCGCCCGAGGCGGTCAGCCAGATCTTCTCGATGGCATCGATCCTGTCGGCGTCGAACACCTGGAAAATGGCATTGTGCTCGGAATCGGCCGGTAGCAGCACACACCCGCTTTGCCGTGCCTCTTCGATCATCAGCCCACCGGCACACACGAGGGCCTCCTTGTTGGCGAGCGCCACTACCCCGCCCTGACGGACGGCAGCAAGGGTGGGAGCCAGACCGGCGGCGCCAACGATGGCCGCCATCACCCAGTCGGCGTCCATTCGGGCCGCCTCCTCCACAGCCCCGGGGCCTGCGCCGACGCGAGTCGTCGTGTCGGCAAGCTCTTGGCGAAGCTCTCCAAGAAGACTCTCGTCGGCAATGGCGGCGTAAGCTGCCCCTGTGGCCCGTGCGATGGCCGCAAGTTCCTTGACGTTGGTACCGGCCGTCACCGCCTCGACGCGGTAGTGACCGTCACCACCAGCGATGAGGTCGAGTGTTGATGTCCCGATCGAACCGGTGGCGCCCAGAATCGATACACGGCGTGGCTCAGGGGATGGCGGCATTGTCGATCTCCAGGGAAAGGACTGTCCACACCATGGCAAAGACAGGCGCAGCGAGGACGAGCGAGTCTAGCCGATCCATGAGGCCACCGTGACCTGGGATAAGCCTCCCGGTGTCCTTGACCTGCCAACGCCTCTTGAGTGCTGACTGCAGGAGGTCTCCAGACTGCGCGGCGATGCATACGATGACACTCAGCATGAGCGTCGTTGTCAACGTCTCCTGGATCATGGCAGCCGTGCCAACGCCGGTGGCAACGGATGCCAGGAGGCCGCCGACGGCCCCTGCCCACGTCTTGGCGGGGCTGATAGAAGGACACAGCAAGGGCCCCCCAACGATACGGCCGACGACGAAGGCGGCGGAATCCGATGCCCAGATGACCAGGAACATCCACAGCAGGACGAGACTGCTTCCATCGGCATTGCGCATCCACACAAGCGCCACCATGGGAATGACAGCATAGGCCATGCCGGAGATTGCCCACGGCACCCTCGCCTCGTGCCTCCTCGCCAGGAGATAGAAGGCGCCACCGATCATGCCGACGAAGAGGGCATAGAGAGCCATCACCAGATTCTCCTGCCAGGCAATGGCGATCCAGGCGGCCACGACCGCAGCGGCGGAGAAGAGATATCCCGGTGTGGCGGAAAGCCGGTGCCACTCGTGAAGCACCACACCGGCAAGAACCAATGCTGGCAACGCAAACCACATGCCACCAAGTTGAGTGATGAGCACCGCGACGGCAGCCAGAACGGCGGCCGAGAACAACCGCCGGACCACTTCCGTGGGGCGCTGCTCAGGAGGTTGTGACAGCGCCGTATCGCCGGTCACGGCGGTGAAACTCGCTGACGGCTGCCTCGAGATCGTCGCGGCTGAACTCCGGCCATGGCACATCCAGAAACACCAGTTCCGCATAGGCGCCCTGCCAGGCAAGAAAGTTGCTCAGGCGCTGTTCACCGCCGGTTCGGATGATGAGATCCGGGTCCGGAAGCGCCGAGGTGTCAAGGTGACGGGCGAATCCTTCCTCATCGAGCGTGCTGGGCTCAAGGTCTCCCGCGGCACAATCCATGGCAAGGGCGCGCGCAGCCCGAACAATCTCGTCGCGGGCCCCGTAATTGAGTGCGACCGTGACCGTGAGGGCGGTCCCGTCCGCCGTCGCGCGTTCCATGTCGGACATGAGACCCAGAACGTCGCTATCGAGGCCCGAACGATCGCCGATGAATCCGACGCGAATTCCCCTGCCGACGAGTTCGTCCCTTTCGTTGCTGAGATGATACCGCATGAGGCCCATGAGATGGCCCACCTCACGGCCGGGGCGGCGCCAGTTCTCGGAAGAGAACGCAAAGATGGTGAGGTAGGGAATGGACAGCTCGATGACCGCCTGAAGGATGCGGCGGACGGATTCGGCGCCTGCCCGATGGCCCTCCTCCCTCGGCAGGCTTCGCTGGCTGGCCCATCGGCCGTTGCCGTCCATGATGATGGCGACATGACGCAACAGCCGCCCGTCATGATCACAAACAGCGACCATCAACGCTCAGACTTGCATGATCTCGGTCTGCTTGCCGTCAAGCAGCTCGTCGACACGGTCAATCTCGGCATCGGTCAGCTCCTGGATGTCGCTGGTCCGTTGATGCATTTCGTCCTGGGAGATTTCGCCATCGCGTTCCAGACGCTTGAGCCGGTCATTTCCGTCTCTCCTGACATTGCGGATGGCGATCTTAGCCTGTTCGGCATACTTGCCGGCAATGCGCGTGATCTCGACGCGCCGTTCCTCGTCGAGTTGCGGTATGGGTACGCGCACCGTCTGGCCGTCGCTTTGGGGATTGAGTCCGAGGTCGGCATTGCGGATCGCCTTTTCAACAACGTTGACGAGACTCCTGTCCCAGACCTGCACTGTCAGCAATCGTGCCTCTGGTGCACTCACGCTGCCGACCTGGTTGACGGGCATGCGGCTGCCATAAGCCTCCACCATGACCGGGTCCAGAAGACTGACCGAGGCCCGTCCGGTACGCAGGCCCGCGAACTCCCTGCGCAGCACTTCCAAGGCACCTTCCATGCGGCGCTTGAGATCCTTCTCCAGATCATCAGCCATGATCCTCTCCCTCCTGCGTCGAGATGATCGTACATCGCCCTGTTCCCTTCAGAACCGCTGAAAGACCCCCTGGTTCACGTAGCGAAAAGACAAGGCACGGAAGATTGTTGTCCCGTGCCAGGGAAATCGCAGCGGCATCCATCACCCGGAGATTCTGCACCAGCACGTCCTGATAAGTCAGTCTGTCGTATCGTACCGCATTTCTGTCGGAATTCGGATCGGCAGAATAGACACCATCGACCTGGGTCGCCTTCAAGAGGGCATCACAACCGGTCTCCACGGCCCGCAGAGCCGCCGCTGTGTCGGTGGTGAAGTAAGGGCTTCCCGTTCCTGCGGCAAAGATCACCACCCGCCCCTTGTCAAGGTGGGCAACTGCGCGGGTCCGCGCATAGGGCTCACAGATGGTGGGCATCGGTATGGCGGAGAGGACCCTGGTTTCGAGGCCTTTGCTGGCGAGTGCATGCTCAAGGGCCAGTGCGTTGATGACCGTCGCCAGCATGCCCATGTGGTCCGCGGACACCCGCTCCATGCCACGGGCGGCACCGGCAACACCCCTGAAGATGTTGCCCCCGCCAATCACGATGGCAATTCGGGTCCCCGTTGCGGCGGCCCCGGCGATATCGTCAGCGATGCGTCCTGCCTCCCGCGGATCGACACCGTGTTCCCCCTCACCGATCAGCGCCTCGCCGGACACCTTCACAAGGACGCGTCTGTAGTGAGGTTCGACTTTCATGCGCTGGTCTGCCGGCACCGAATGGGGTCCCTGTCACCTCCCGCTGGCTGCTGCCGCGACTTCAGCGGCGAAATCGCTATCTTTCTTCTCGATTCCCTCGCCAAGACCGTAGCGTACGAAACCGGCCACCTCGACGGACGTCCCCAGATCACGGGCGAGATCTTCCAGGATCTTTTCAACGCGGCTCTCGCCATCGATGACGTAGACCTGTTCCATGAGAACGACATCCTGAAAGAACTTGCGCAGACGGCCTTCGACCATCCGTTGCACAATGGCCTCGGGTTTGCCCGATTCGCGCGCCTGCTCGGTCAGCACCCCGCGCTCCCGCTCGACCAGTGCCGGATCCAGGGCTTCGGTCGTCACCGCCTCGGGTCTGCTCGCGGCAACATGCATGGCAAGTTTCCTGCCCGCATCGTGCAGAATTTCTCGATCACCTGTGGATTCGAGGGCGACGATCACGGCAATTCTGCCCATACCGGGGGCAGCCGCCGTATGGACATAGTGCGCCACGCTACCGTGCGTCACACCGAGCACATGGGAGCGTCTGATCTGCAGGTTCTCGCCTATGGTTGCCACAAGGTCGGTGAGACGGTCCTGAACTGTCCCGGACGAGCCGGGCCACTTCGTTCCGACCAGGGAATCAATGTCACCTTGGCTGTCGAGAGCCAGGGTCGCGGTGTGGCGCACGAAATCCTGGAAGGTCTCGTTGCGGGCCACGAAATCGGTCTCGGCGTTGATCTCGACGACGGCCCCGCGGCGTCCATCCTCTGAAACGGCCGTCGCCACGAGGCCTTCTGCGGCCACCCGGCCGGCCTTCTTGGCGGCCGCAGCCAGGCCCCTGGTGCGCAACCAGTCGACGGCAGCTTCCATGTCACCGGCCATCTCCACCAGTGCCTTCTTGCAGTCCATCATGCCGGCGCCCGTCCTGTTCCGCAGTTGCTTGACCAGCACCGCTGAAATAGCTGTCATTGTTCGATCCCCGGGCAGTCCTGTTGCCTCTTGTGGTTGGGCCTGATCAGGCGCTTGCCTCTTGTGATGATGTATCCGGCACAATTGGCGCTTCCGGCGCTTCCGCCGTACCTGGCGCATCCGGCGCTCCGGCCTGCTGCGTTTCCTCATCAGCCGGTGCCGCGTCGTCGGCCGCGTTCTCTCCGGCTGTCTGCGCACGGATCGCCGGTTCGTCGACCACGGCACGGGAACCGAGATCCTCGCCGGATGCAGCCAGTTCGGCTTCAATTCCATCGAGGACTGCGCGGGCGAAAAGATCACAGTAGAGCGTGATCGCACGTATGGCATCGTCATTGCCGGGGACGACGAGATCGACCACATCGGGATCGCAGTTGCTGTCGATGACGGCAACAATGGGGATGTTGAGCTTGCGCGCTTCAGATATGGCGATGTCCTCCTTGTTGGTGTCGATCACCAGAAGGATGTCGGGAAGTCCTGCCATGTCCTTGATGCCTCCGAGCGCGCGTTCAAGCTTGTCGCGTTCCCGGGTCATGCGCAGGACTTCCTTCTTGGTAAGGCCGGTGATGTCCTCGCCAAGGCGCTCGTCGAGGTCGCGCAGCCTCCTGATGGAATTCGACACGGTCTTCCAGTTCGTCAGCATTCCGCCAAGCCAGCGGTGATTGACGTGGTACTGGCCGCAACGGCCGGCAGCCTCGGCGATGGCCTCCTGTGCCTGGCGCTTGGTGCCGACAAACAGCACCCTGCCGCCTCCGGCGACGACATCGCGAATCCTCTGCAGCGCATGCCGCAGCATCGGTACCGTTTGCTGGAGATCAATGATGTGAACATCGTTGCGCTCACCGAAGATGTAGGGCTTCATCTTCGGATTCCAGCGTCTTGCCTGATGTCCAAAGTGGACGCCGGCTTCCAGCAGCTGGCGCATGGTGAACTGCGGCATTGTCATGACATCTCGCTCCTCTTCCGGTTCTGCCTCCGCGGACCGGGACCGGACGAGCCGGCACCGGAAAAATCTGGTCCGCGTGCGGGTTGGATCAATGGGCGGTATTTAGACCGTCACCACGCCGACATCAAGTTTCAGGCGGCCTCCACCGACCGAAGTCCCGGCAAGGCCTCGATCTGGGCCTTCAGACCAGGCGAAAGGGAGAATCGCCTGGGCAACACAATGTCCACTACCTTGCCGCTCAGGGCGGCATAGGACAGCGTGATACGCCCCTTTCCGGGTTCGGCGTTGTCGAGAACCTGCTGCAGGCCGACGAGTGATTCGCCGGCATCGACATGCAGGACAAAGGCCTTGAGGGAATTCGATACCACCTCGTCAAGGCGGGCGATGCGACGCGCCGAGAAGCGCACATTCTCGCCATCCACGCGACCATCGACTTCGAGAAGGAACGGTCCGGGACCCTCGAGCTTGCCGGCGCAGTCATTGAGAGTATCGGAAAAGACGACGATTTCGTAATGTCCGGAACGGTCCGAGAGTTCCATGAAGGCGTAACGGTTGCCCTTGGCGCTGGTTCTCTCACGCCTGGAAACCGGAACACCGGCAAGCCGGATCGATCCCGTGTCATGTTCACGAACAAGGTGCAGGGCGTCCGCGTGTGTCACGACTCCCAGTCTGATCAGTTCGCCATCGTAGGCTTCCAGCGGATGGGCCGACAGATAGAACCCGATCGCTTCCGCTTCAGCCTTCTGGGCGTCTGCCGGTGTCCATGGCGCAGCTTCGACGAGTTCGGGGTCGCGGGCGCCGCCGTCATCACCGAACAGGTTCTGCTGCCTGCTCTCGCGTTCCGCGACAATGCCGGCATTGAACTGGACAAGACGATTGATGTTGGCGACGACCCGGGCCCGGTTGTCATCGATGCAGTCGAAGGCCCCGGCACAGGCGAGCATTTCAAGTTGTCGCTTCTTGACAACACGAACATCGAGTCTCGAGGCGAATTCGAAGAGGCCGGAATAGGGACCGTTGGCGTCGCGCTCGGCGACGAGGGCCGTCATCGCTCCTTCACCTACGTTCCGGATCGCGGCAAGCGCATAGCGCACCGCCGTCGTGCCTCCTTCCGTCTCCTCCACGGTGAAGGTGACACCCGACCGATTGATGTCCGGCGGCAGCAAGGCGATTCCGAGGCGGGTGAGTTCCTGTCTGAAATGATCGAGCTTGTCGGTGTTGCCCATGTCGAGGGTCATCGACGCGGCAAGGAACTCTACGGGATGATGCGCCTTCAACCAGGCAGTCTGGTATGCGACGATGGCGTACGCCGCTGCATGGCTCTTGTTGAATCCGTACCCTGCGAACTTGTCCACCAGGTTGAAGATCTCGGTCGCCCGTTTCTGATCGACACCGCGACGGGTGGCGCCGGAAACAAAGCGATCGCGCTGGGCTGCCATCTCCTCCTTGATCTTCTTGCCCATGGCCCGGCGCAGCAGGTCCGCTTCACCGAGACTGTAACCAGCCAGAATCCTGGCAATCTGCATCACCTGTTCCTGATAGATGATGACGCCGTAGGTTTCGCTCAGCACCTCCTCGAGCGATGGATGAAGGTAGTCGACCTCCTCTAGACCATGCTTGCGGTTGCAGAATTGCGGGATGTTGTCCATGGGCCCGGGGCGATAGAGCGATACCAGGGCGATGATGTCCTCGATGGAGTCGGGCTTGAGATGGCTCAGGGCGTCGCGCATGCCCTGCCCCTCAAGCTGGAAGACCCCGATGGTCTCCGCCCTCGTCAGCATGGCAAAGGTGTCGGCGTCATCGAGTGGCAGGTTGTCGAGATCGACGAGCGTGCCACGGCGCGCCAGCAGGGTGCGGGCGTGCTTGAGAACCGTCAGGGTCTTGAGACCGAGAAAATCGAACTTGACGAGACCGGCCCTTTCCACGTCCTTCATGTTGAACTGAGACACGGGAAACTCCGAACGCGGGTCTCGATAGAGCGGGATCATCAGGTGGAGGGGGCGATCGCCGATGACGACTCCGGCGGCATGGGTGCTGGCATGGCGGTAGAGACCTTCGAGCCGGAGTGCGGTCTCGATCAGCCGCTTGACCGAATCGTCCATCATGGAATCCCTGAGCGCCGGCTCACTGTCAATCGCCTGCTGCAGGGTGACCGGTGCAGCCGGATTGTGGGGGATGAGCTTTGCCAGCCTGTCGACACGATGGTAGGGCATTTGCAGCACACGCCCGACATCGCGCACCACGGCGCGCGCCTGAAGGGTGCCGAACGTGATGATCTGCGCCACCCTGTCAGCGCCATAACGATCCTGGACGTGGGCAATCACTTCATCGCGGCGGTCCTGACAGAAGTCGATATCGAAGTCGGGCATCGACACTCTGTCCGGATTGAGGAAGCGTTCGAACAGGAGGCCGAACTGGATGGGATCGAGATCGGTGATGGTGAGAGACCATGCCACCACGGAGCCGGCTCCCGATCCACGACCCGGACCGACGGGAATGTCCTGGCCTTTCGCCCACTGGATGAACTCGGCAACGATCAGGAAGTAACCGGCGAACCCCATCTCGATGATCACGTCAAGTTCGAACTCGAGGCGTTCCCGGTAGGGCTTCGTGTCGGGTGTCGCGGGAAGCGAGTGAAGGCGCCGCTCCAGTCCTTCCCTGGCCTGGCGGCGAAGTTCGTCGTCCTCGCCCCATTCCCCGGCGACCGGAAAGGGTGGCAGAATGGGAGACCGTACCGGTGAGGTGACGGCACAACGGCGGGCGATCGTGAGCGTGTTGGCAAGGGCCTCGGGAAGGTCCTCGAAACGTGCCGCCATGGCTTGCGGACTGGCAAAGCAATGATAAGGAGTCACGCGCCGCCGGTCGCGCCGATCGATGGTGGCGCCGCCGGCGATGCACATCAACACGTCATGGGCCTGATGCATGGATTCGTCGGCAAACATGACATCGTTGGTGGCCACCAATGGAACGTTCAGCTCATAGGCGAGATCGAGCATTCCGGCCTCGCTGGCTTCTTCCTCTTCGAGGCCATGCCGCTGGATCTCGACATAGAGGCAATCTGCGAAGAGATCTCGCAGACGCTCCAGGTGTTGACGCGCCAACTCCATGGCTCCGGAACGGACCAGCTGGCCAAGAGGACCCGAGGCCCCTCCGGTAAGACAGATCAGGCCATCGCTGCGGCCGGCAAGGTTGTCGAGAAGAAGCGAAGGGACATCGCCTGGATTCGTCGTCAGGCAGGCTTCGCTCACCAGGTCCAGGAGACTGGTGTATCCCTCGTCATTGCGAGCGAGCAGAACCACGCGTTCGGCGAGATCCGGATCACGCAGCCTCTCCTCCTCGTTGTGACGGATGGCAAGCAAGGTACCGATGATCGGCTGGACGCCCCTGGCCGCGCATGCGGACGCAAACTGCAGGGCGCCGAACATGTTTCCGGTATCGGTCACGGCCATGGCCGGCATGGCATTGACAACGCAAAGCTCGACGAGTTCCGGAATCTTCACCGCTCCCTCGAGGAGGGAGAATGGCGTATGAACGCGCAAATGGACGAAACCGGCCATGACGCACCTTCCCACCCCGGCCTGTGGATGGTCCACCGCCTGGAACGATCTCCTTCTTCTGCGCAGCGCAAGCCGGAGAAGCCATGTCAGATCTCAAAGCTCCTGATTGCGTGAAATGTCCCTGTTGGTGGAATGGACGTGTCCCTACAGGTTCGCTGCCAGGGCACCAGGATGGCGAAGAATTCTCGAACTCCGCAAAGCGCCTGTCCCAGGACTGTCAGAAAGGCCGACATTATCAAATGTTCCGAACGGAGTCGGCCATCGAACATTCCAGGCCGAATCGGCAGAATTTTCTTGTACTGCTCCTTTCCGGCAAGCACGACGCAAGACTATCATCGAGTTGTCCGGCTGGCTTCGCTCAGGGATGAATACTGCAGTGCAGATCTGCCTGAGGAGCGTGAATAGCTCCAGAACATGATGGATCGTCTCCTCCCGGTCGAGGGACCTCAGACAGACGACACCTTCATGTTCGGCCTCTGCGCAACTCTGTCCCTGCTGCGGTTCGAGCGGGATCCTGAGTTGTGTCTCCAGCTTGGGGGGGATCATCAAGCGGATCGGCCTTCAGGCTCCGAAGCTGGAGTTCAAGGTGATGCCTCAATACCGAAGCGCCTTGCAAGACTTCCGCAATCTTCCGCGATCTCCCCTGCAGATTGCTCAACAATACGAAGATACAAGCACTGATCACGGTCCATCATCGTTGCCTCCGTTCCCAACCCTAACGGAGAATTTCAAATGCGCATTCAGACTCAATCGCTCCTTGGCAACGCCATCGTCGCAACACTCGCTTCGTCGACATGGATTGCGGCATCGGAACCTCCCCAGCCGTGGTCTCTGGAAGCAGGATTCGAGGACAATCCCAGATTCGTCGAGATTGCGGCCGGCGGTCCGAACCAGGGCAGTTGCGGTTTCCTCCCGGACGAACCCCAGCTCGTTGTCGACTACGTCAGCGGAGACTACGCCTTCGGTATCGGCACGGCGAGCGACGTGGCGGACACCACGGTCGAGGTCACAACGCCCTCGGGCAACGTCCTGTGCGACGACGACAGTGGCGGCAGCCGCGATGCGCTCGTGACACTGGACAACCCGGAAAGTGGCCAGTACGAGATTCGGGTCGGAACCTACTCCTACGAAGAGATCGGCAGCCGCTCCGACGTCTTCGTCACCGAACTCATCGCAGATGGCACCAGCGACCAGATGACCCCACAGTCAACGCACAGGTGGTCTCTGGAAGCAGGCTTCGAGGACGATCCCAGATCCGTCGAGATTGCGGCCGGCGGTCCGAGCGAGGGCAGTTGCGGTTTCCTCCCGGACGAACCCCAGCTCGTCGTCGACTACGTCAGCGGAGACTACGCCTTCGGTATCGGCACGGCGAGCGACGAGGCGGACACCACGGTCGAGGTCACAACGCCCTCGGGCGACGTCCTGTGCGACGACGACAGTGGCGGCAGCCTCGATGCGCTCGTGACACTGGACAACCCGGAAAGTGGCCAGTACGAGATTCGGGTCGGAACCTACTCCTACGAAGAGATCGGCAGACGCTCCGACGTCTTCGTCACGGAGTTGATTGATGGTGAGACCGGCGTTTTCTCCGGAACGGGCTTCCTGGTCTCCGGCCACCACATCATCACGAACTGGCACGTCGTTGATGGTGCCATCGGCAGCGTGATGGTGCGCGCGCTGGGCCTCCCCGAATTCCAGGCCGAGGTCGTGATGCACAACGAAGAAGACGACATCGCGCTGCTCTACGCCGAGGACATGCCCGAAGGGCTGACTAAGGTGGTCTTCCGCTCACGGCCGCCGGTCTCCATCGGCGAAACCATCTTCGCCTTCGGGTTCCCGATGCCGAACGGCAACTTCACGCAAGGCAATGTTGCGGCGCTGACCGGCGCCGACGGCGATCTCACCGAACTTCAGTTCACGGCCCCGGTCCAGCCTGGCAGTTCCGGTTCACCGCTGTTTGACGCGGAGGGACATGTGATCGGTATGGTGACATCGAGAGACGCGGACGGGCAGCTGGTCAACTTCGCCCTCCGCGGCACCCTGCTCAGGGTCTTCCTCGACGCGAACAATGTCGACTACGAACTCGCGGATTTCGACGATATCCTTCCGCCGGCTGACATAGGTAATCGTGCTCAGGATGCCGTGGTGGAGCTGATCGTCAACTCCGGTTCGTAACGTTCCCGATCCCGGGCGCCGTCTCGACGAGGCGGTGCCCGGGATGTTTCTTGTCTCGGTGAACCCCAACCGCAAGACTCCGAAAGCTCGCGATCATGTTGCGTACATCGGCAATGTGCTTGAATGGAATTTTTTGGACAGCAGGGTGGACGACATGCCTGATCGCTTCTGGTGGGCCACACTTGTCCTGGGCGCGGCAGCGGCAACGTTGACAGCCGTGACAGCGTCCGAACCCGTCGTTGGCGCACCCGAATTTGGTATCAACCGTGGCACCCTGGCTTTCGACGGCGCGTGCAACGATCCCCGATTTGTCACCAGGCATGGCCCAGACACAAGCGATCTTGCACAGATCTTCGGTGACGCTGCGGATTGTCATGCCGCCTGGGAGAAGGGTGAGATCGTCTTGCGGCTGACAGGGCACTATATCGTGAGCGACATGGCCTCGATCACGCACCTCGGTGACAACTTTGGCGACCTTGATCAACCTTCCAACGATACCGGCGACACCCTGGGCGAGAATCAGGGTCCCTGGTCCTCAAATGGTGTGTGCAACGATCCCCGGTTCGCAGCCGATCCGCGTTGGCCTGGCGCCGTCGATCAGATTGACGAAGCCGAGGGCAGGGACTCCACCGACTGCCTGCGGGCGTATCTGTTGCGCCAGGCGTGGCCGATCCGGTTTCGGCCGACGGACGACGAGGGCCTCGTGTTTGGCGACGACAGCGGTGAGTGGATCCTCGACGGCGAGTGTGACGACCCCAGGTTCTTCGGAGTTGCTGCCGCCGAAGGCGCCAGCGCGTCGAACCTCCTGCGTGACGCTTCAGACTGCTACATCGCCTGGACAAACGAGCACGTCACGCTGATCTCGCCGGTTGCCATCCTCGACAGGCTGCCGGACGGTTTCGACCTTGGCAGCGACACCAGCGAATGGGCGTTCGATGGCGAATGCGATGATCCACGGTTCGAAGGAACAGGAATGGCCCACGAACCGCTGACCACGAACCAGGCGCGTGACGCAACCGATTGCGTCAAGGGTCTCCTGAGCGGTGCGATCAAACCGAAGCTTCCACGACTGCAAGACGGAACGGTCCTGTCCTTCGGAGGCAACGCAGGCGAGTGGGCCAATGATGGCGTGTGCAACGACCCCCGGTTCGAGGCCGATCCACGGTGGCCGGACACCGCTCTTCCTGTCGGTGACGCCGAACACCAGGACATCGCCGACTGCCAGCAGGGCTTCCTTGAGCGCCGCGTGTGGCCGGCGTGGGCACGGTTGACGGACGACGAGGGCCTCGCGTTCGGCGACGACAGCGGCGAGTGGACCCTCGACGGCGAGTGTGACGACCCCAGGTTCTTCGGAGTTGCTGCCTCCGAAAGCGCCAGCGTGTCAGACCTTCTGCGTGACGCTTCAGACTGCTACATCGCCTGGACAAACGAACACATCACGCTGATCTCGCCGCATGTCGTCCTCGACAGGCTGCCAGACGGATTTGACCTTGGAAGCGATACCGGCGAATGGGCGTTCGATGGCGAATGTGATGATCCACGGTTTGGAGGTGTCGGCGTGGCTGATGGGTTGCGGGTCGAGGACCGGGCACGTGATGCGACCGATTGCGCCAGGGCCCTGCTGAACGATGAAGCCGACCTCAAGATCCCGAGGCTGCCGGGCGGAATGGAACTGTCCTTCGGAGATGACGGGGGCGATTGGGCCAAAGATGGTGTGTGCAACGACCCGCGCTTCGACGCCGATCCAAGACAGCCGGGCGCGGTTGCACGCGTGGGCATTGCAGAGGGTCACGACGCCAGCGACTGTCAGCAGGCTTTCCTCGAACGTCGTGCCTGGCCTGTCTGGGTGTGGCTGAGCGACGACGAGGGCGTAACGTTTGGCGATGACAGCGGGAACTGGGCCGGCGATGGTGAGTGCGACGATCCACGGTTTACCGGCATCGTCACCGCCGGAAACGCCAGCGCATCGAACCTTCTGCGTGATGCAACCGATTGTTACGCAGCCTGGACGGCCGGAACGATCGGGCTTTTTTCGCTGGATTCCGTGCTGACCATGATGCCGGACGGCTTTGACCTTGGCGACGATACGGGCGACTGGGCGTTCGATGGTGAATGCGACGATCCACGGTTTCATGGTCTTCACGTGGCGTCCGAGTTGCATCCGGAGAACCAGGGGCGTGACGCAACCGCTTGCGGACGGGCCTTCCTGAATGAAAAGGCGGACATCAGGACGCAGACACCGCAATGACCACCGTGCGAGGCATCGAATGGACAGCTACGAGTACAAGGTTCTGATCGTCGACGACGAAGATGACGTCCGCAACGGTTGGGTGGCGGGATTGTGTGCGCTGGGCGTGCGCAGGCGGGAGTTCTTCGCCATTGGCGCGAGGACGGCCGGGGACGCTCTTGACCTCCTCTCGGAAGAGAAGGCACGAGGTGCCCCCTTCAACGTCGCGGTACTCGACCTGCATCTCGAGGGAAGTGGCGAGCCCTACGAGAGTGACCGGTGGGCTCTCGCAAGACAGCTGAAAGAACTCTACCAGCCCTATCCCGACCTGGGGATCATCGTGGTGACAGCCATCCATCACGACCCGGCCGATTTCAAGGCTGCCAGCGACATCGCCGACGGAGGCTATCTCTCCAAGGCCGCCATCGACGCCGAGAATCTCTGCGAAGTCATCAGAACACGCTTTCCGCCGCGAGGGGCTCCCGTCTTCCGGTTCTCTCCCGCACACCAGGACAACCAGGAAAAGGCCTTCATCCTGAACACGGGAACCATGTCGCTGCGGCGACTCCCGGGCCGCGCCAAGGTATCGACGCCACGCGGCATAGGCGATCTCTGGTTTCTTGAGGTGTTCTTGCGCGAGGCCCTGGACAGGCCACCGGAAACTCTCGTCGGGTACGACACCATCTATGCCTACAAGGACGGCCATCACCAGACGACCATCCCGATTCCCTGGCACCTTGGCACACAGCGGACCCAGGGAGAGGACAACAGCTGGATTCATCAACCCGTGTCCCGGTTGCGCACTCTCCTTGATCCGGAGAAAAAGAGCATCTTCGAGAACAGGCGCAATGAAGGTTACGTGGTCGCGGCGAGAGTCAAGAGGGTCAATGATTGATGGAGTGGCACCCTTTGTTCAAGGTTGTCCGGATCCCGCTGCTGCTCGCACTCTCGTTCGTCGTCGCCGGTGCCATCCTGCACGTGCTGCATGTCACCGTTCCGCCGGCGTTACCCTCGAACATCCACGAATTGTTCCAGGCAAAGTGCCACCTGAGTGACACCGCCAGGAAGCATTTGTCGGAAAGCCGGGAGTCTTACGTCGAATCTCGCGCTGACACTGAATTGCGATGGTATTCGAGCGCCAGGTATTCGGGGTTCGAGGGCATGCATGGTGTTGTTCTGGGTGTACCGGACGTACCGGAGGAGGGAGTGTTTGATCAGAACAAAGACGATCCTTCGAACGGCGCTTACGGCACCAGGGACGGGCTTCGCATCTGGCCCGCCGTGGAAGGAGAATGGCCTTTTCTCCGCGCGAAGGTGCCGGCGTCCAGGATCATTCATTGTGTCAACAAGGACGCTTCCTCGAAGAACAGCGACGGCGTTGAGACGTACATCATCGTCGAAAGCAAATGGGTGCACGACGACTCGTTCGAGATGAAATCGATCGTGATTCTGGTCCTCTTCCTGGTCAGCGCCGGCGCGTTGGCCCTGGTTGTGTGGTATGCCGGCCGTCGCCGCCAGATGATGGATATCAGGCATGATCTCAGGAACATGTTGAACGGGTTGGTCAATGTGCTCGGCCAGCAGTTGCGGGAAGAGCATGATCCGCAGACGGCAAAGAAGGTCATGAGGACCGTCACAACCCGCATCGACTACCTGATCCAGATGGTGGAACCGGGACACTACAAGAGCAAGACCGAGATTCTGCATCTTCGCTCGCTGTTTCTCGATCTCGGCATGAATGTCCCGACGGACGTCGAGGTCGACCTGGACTGCCCGGATGCTATCGACATCGAGTGCTGGGAAGAGCACTTCAGGCGGGCCATCGACAACGCCCTCGTGAACGCGGCCTCCGCGGCACGGGTGGCATCCCCTCCCCTGGTGCGTATCTGCGTGCGCGCCACGGCGAGGACGGTGACGATTGTTATCGAAAACAACGGAAAGCGGGTTCCCGGCCATGTGTTGCGGAGCTTTGGACGCCGTCATTCGCTGCGCGTGCGGGGCAGCAACGTGGGACTTGGCCTCAATATCGTGCGATCCGTGGTGTGGCGCCATGGCGGCAGGATCGCGCTCGACAACCTTGCGCCCGGCGACGAGGTCAGCGTGCGTCTGACGCTTCGCCTGCCGCGTCGTCAGACTCATCCGTTGTCACTGCTCGCCGGACGATGGCGATCCCCTGGCGGGCGCCCGGACGCAACGAGCACCTTCCACCCGTGACAGGTGACACGACATCATGCGTGATTCTCAAGGGAAAACGGGCGACTGACCGACAGTCGGCGATCATTTTCCTGCCTTCGAGAATCCTGGGTCCTGGCGAGAGATCACGCAGACGAACCGATCTTCCGTGTTGTTGACGAGATAGCGCTTCACGCGCATCGTCCCCCAGCCTCCGTGACCGCAACCCCATCAAGCTGCGTGCGTGCACATACTCCGGTCTTTCTCAAGTTCGGTGACCCCGGGCCTACCGGGCATGATGTTGAGACACTGGTGGTGCAGCGAATCATCGGGTTGCCCCTGGGTGCGAGGATGTCAACGCTCAACAGTCTTTCGGACAAGGACAGGAGAACAGGCGTGCACAGTTCAAACGAGGCCTGAACCTGTACAGGCATCCACTGCCGCATCGTTTCAGTTTGGCCCGGCCCGCCGGACGAACCCGACAGGATCATCACTATGGGGAACAAAACGATCCGGACCACAAGAGCATCACACCAAGCTGCGCTTCAAGGCCAATGTGCCGCGCTTTCTGACCGCCACCAACATCGTGCCGCCAATCAGCAAATCCGCTGTCTGCGTGGAGCTCCCATGGAATCTCTGCACAGATTGAAGCAACAGCGACCTGCTTCGAATTGGGCATTTCTCACCGTGCGTCAATGATCCTTCCGACCGCTCGTGCGCGAACGTCCATCGTGATCATGGCACACTGCAATCCCCTGTACCTGCTCCACCGTTCCTGCGCGGACGGCCACCGACGGGGTGCAGGTTTCAGGCAAGCGTGCCATCGACGAGACGTACGGTGCGATCAAGTCTCGTGGCGTGTTCCGTGTTGTGTGTCGCCACCAGGGCGGTGAGATGGCGTTCACGGACCTCGGTGATGAGTCGATCCATGACTGAGCGCGCCGTTTCCGGATCAAGGTTGCCAGTCGGTTCGTCGGCCAGGAGAATGGCCGGCCGGTTGGCAAGAGCGCGGGCGAAGGCAACGCGCTGCTGCTCACCTCCGGACAGCCGGGCCGGACGATGGTCTAGGCGCTCGGCAAGTCCGAGATGTTCCAGGAGTTCATGCGCCCGCCTGCGGGCGGTCACGCGATCAACGCCGCCGATCAGCTGCGGGATCACAACATTCTCCAGTGCCGAGAACTCCGGCAAGAGGTGATGGAACTGGTAGATGAAGCCCAGGTTTCGCCGCCTGAGCGCGGTGCGCTCGCGGTCACCCAGGCGGTTGCAGTCGACACCCTGGATGGTGATATCCCCGGCATCGGCACGTTCGAGAAGCCCGGCAATGTAGAGCAGTGTCGACTTGCCTGCACCTGAAGGTCCCACGAGAGCGACCGTCTCACCCCTGGCAAGGCTCAGGCTCGCCTCGCAGAGCGCGGTGACCGTGCGTCCGCCCTGGACGAACGTGCGTCCCACGCGTTTGAGTTCGAGGATGGTTTCACTCATAGCGCAGGGCATCGGCGGGTTCGATGCGTGCCGCCCGCCAGGCGGGATAGAGGGAGGCGAGAAAGGCAAGGCCCAGGGCCATCAGGGAGATGGTCACGACTTCCGGCCAGTCGAGCCGCGCCGGCAGACGGGACAGGAAATAGACCTCGGCGGGGAAAAGTTCGAGACCGATGAGTGTCTGGATCAGTTGGCGGATTTCCTCGATGTGGAGACAGAACAGGACACCGATCACGGCGCCGGCAAGAGTCCCGGCAATGCCGATGGCCGATCCGGTCACAAGGAAGATGCGCATGACGCTGCCACGTGTCGCGCCCATGGTGCGCATGATGGCGATGTCACCGTTCTTGTCCTTCACGAGGAGGATGAGAGAGGAGATGATGTTGAAGGCGGCGACAAGGATGATGAGCGTCAGGATGAGGAACATCACGTCGCGTTCCACCTGAAGGGCGCCATAGAGGTGGCGGTTGGTCTGTTGCCAGTCCACGACGACAACCCCCGGCAGACCGGTATCGGCCACGATGCGACGAATATCCGCCGCCGTGGCCGTCGGTTCTTCCGGGAGCGTGACCATGACCTCGATCTCGGTCACCCGGTCCTCCAGACGGAAATAGGTCTGCGCCATCCCGAACGGCACGAAGACAACGCCGGAATCGAACTCGTACATGCCGACCTCGAAGACACCCACCACCGGCCATGAGACAGACCGTGGCATGGTGCCAAGTGCCGTGGGCAGCCCACGCGGCGAGAGAAGCGTCATCGAGTCGCCGAGCTTGAGGCCAAGGCGGCGCATCAGCCTGGAGCCGGCGATGATGCCGGATCCATCAAGCGAGCCGGCGATCATGTTGTCGGCAATCAGCGGCTTGGCGGCAAGATCATCCGCCGTCAGTCCGCGAACGATCACGCCGGCATGGGCACGACGCGATGATGCGAGCACCTGGCCCTCGACCACGGGCGCGGCAAGGATGACATCAGGATGCGCCGCCACGTCGCTTGCAAGTGCGTCATAACCGGCAAGACCGCCGGCGGGCGCGACAATGGTGACATGGCCCTTGAATCCGAGGATCTGTGTGATGAGTTCGTGACGAAATCCGTTCATCACCGACATGACGATGATGAGGGCACCCACGCCGAGACAGATGCCGACAAGAGAGAACCCGGCGGTGACCGAGATGAATCCTTCCTGGCGTCGGGATTTCAGGTAGCGCAGGGCTACCGTCAGTTCGAATGTTCCGATCACGTGTGTGAATCGAGGATGCAGGGAACGGCATCGTCCAGCGACAGGTCCACACGCTGGCCATCGGCGCGGCGCTTGAGTTCCACCCTGGAGGATGCCGCTCCACGTGGGCCGATGATGATCTGCCAGGGAAGACCGATGAGGTCCATGTCGGAGAATTTTACCCCTGCCCTCTCGTCGCGATCATCGTGGAGCACCTCGAGACCAGCGGCATCGAGACGCTGCTCCATGGTGGCCGCCATGGAATCACAGCGTGGATCTCCGGTCTTGAGATTTACGATACCGGCATCGAAGGGGGCAACACTGGCCGGCCAGATGATTCCGGCGTCGTCATGGCAGGCCTCTATGATCGCGCCGGCAAGGCGCGAGACGCCAATGCCATAGGAGCCGCCGTGCAATAGCCGCCGTTCTCCATCGGGCATCGCGACGCTGGCCCCCATTGCCTCGGAATACTTGGTGCCGAAGTAGAAGATGTGGCCAACCTCGATGCCGCGCGCAACAAGAAGGTCTGATCCGGAAACCGGTGCGGTTTCCGGGTCGTGCTTGTCGTCGCTCGCCGCATAGAGCGATGTCCACCCCGTGACAACGGGTTCAAGATCGCTGTCATAGTCGATGTCGGAACAGGTGGCATCCATGTCGAGCAGGCGCCTGTCAGCATGGACCCTGGTTTCGCCGGTGGCCGCCAGAATGACAAACTCGTGCGAGAGGTCGCCGCCGATGGGACCGGAGTCGGCCTGCAGGGGGATCGCCTTGAGACCCATGCGCGCATAGGTTCTCAGATAGGCGACGAACATGGTGTTGTAGGAACGTCGTGCCGATTCGAAGTCGAGATCGAATGAATAGGCATCCTTCATGAGGAACTCGCGTCCGCGCATGACCCCGAAACGGGGGCGGATCTCGTCCCGGAACTTCCATTGGATATGATAGAGATTTCGCGGCAGGTCACGGTAACTCTGAATGTCGTCACGCACAATCTGGGTAATCTGTTCCTCATTGGTCGGTCCATAGAGCATGTCGCGTCCATGGCGGTCCCGGATACGCAGCATCTCCGGCCCATACGCATCGTAGCGCCCGCTCTCGCGCCACAGGTCGGCGAGCTGCATGGTGGGCATGAGAACGGCATGGGCACCGGCCCTTTGCATTTCCTCGTGCACGATTGTTTCAATCCGCTTGAGAACCCGAAAGCCCAGCGGAAGCCAGGAATAGATACCGGCGCCAGCCTGGCGGACCATGCCGGCACGCAGCATCAGCCGGTGCGAGGCAATCTGTGCCTCGGCGGGAGTTTCCTTGAGCGTTGGCAGGAAATAGCGGGTCAGACGCATGAGTCAACCGGGGTTCGGGAAAGTGTTCACTCTAGCCATCCGGCGCCGTCTTGTCATGGCAGTCGATCCAAGCTGGACGGGCCTTCAGGATCCTTGCCTGAACCGGGCAATCGTCGCAGTGGGCGCCGGGAAGGTAGCCGGTGGACAACAGGAATTCCTCGACGACAAGGGGACCGGTGAAAACGAATGTTTGCCTGAAGAGCCGCGTCCACGCGGCGTGATCGAGCGGATGGTGCGCTTCCAGCCATCCATGAAACCCGCCATGGAGCGCCCGCAGGCCCACGAGACGCTGCGCATTGACGATGGCGGCCTCGATCTTGCGCCGGTTGCGGATGATGCCGCTGTCCCCCATGAGCCGGTCGACGTCCTCTTGTGAGTAGGCGGCGACGGTATCGATGTCGAATCCGTCGAAGGCCCGGACAAATGCTGCACGCTTTTTCAGGATGAGCGCCCATGACAGCCCGGCCTGGTTGATCTCGAGAACGAGTCTCTCGAAAAGCTCGTTGTCTCCGCTGACCGGAAACCCGTACTCGCTGTCATGGTAGGAGCGGTGCACGGGATCGCCCGGAGCAAAGGTGCAATAGCTTTCGGTCATGACGGCAGTCCGATGAACCAGGCGCCGAAGTCCGTGATGTTCGCCGCCTCGAAGACGGCTGCAGCACCGACGAAAACACTGGTGATGGCTGTCGTCCACAGGGCCTTTTTCAACAGCATCGGTTCGGCGGGCGCCCCGGGGTCGTGTCCTTCGGCCACCCGCTTCTGGCGGCTGACCCCGATGGGCAGGGCGGCGAAGAACACCACCCACCAAACGCACACAAAGACGACGATCAGCCCGAAGAGCGACATGGTTCACATCACCTCCCCCTTGATTGCCGGATATCCCTGTTGTTCGCCCGCGCGAAGACTCAGGCTTCTTCCAGTTCGATCAGAGTGCCACAGAAGTCCCTGGGATGGAGGAACAGAACCGGCTTTCCATGGGCACCGGTCCTGGGTTCGCCATCGCCGATGATACGCCCGCCCGCCGAGACGATACGATCCCGGGCACCACGAATGTCATCGACCTCGTAGCAGACATGATGCATGCCCCCTGCCGGATGGCGCTCCAGGAAGGCAGCTATCGGCGACTGATCACCCAGAACACCAAGAAGCTCGATCCTGGTGTTGGGAAGATCGACGAAGACCGTCGTGACGCCGTGGTCGGGCTGGTCAACCGGCTCCGATACCGTCGCTGCGAGTGTCTCGCGGTAGAGTGCCCTGGCGGCAGCAAGGTCCGGCACCGCTATGGCAACATGGTTCAGTCTGCCGATCATGTGATTCCTTCCCTTGCGTGGATGTGTCGGGGATTTCAGATCCTGATGATGGTGACCCTTGTCACCGGGCGGCGCACCCGTGTTCCGGCAAGCCAGCGGCGGGGGATACGCCGCAACGCCCGCGTGATGTCTTCGTCCATCATCTTCTCGCGCGGGCGAAGATCCTCGAAGGTGTCGGCCGCGTCATCGGCAATCGAAAGTGCGATATCGGGTTCCTCGCCCAGGCCCATGAGTATCACGTGCGGGTCGGCGGCAAGGTCCCCTTCGTGATCCACCACCAGAGTGATGATCACCACGCCGCATGCCATGACGTCACGCCGTTCGCGAATCAGTGGACCATTGACGGGAACAGCGCGTCGTCCGGTCCAGGCAACCCGGCCATGGTTGACCGTTTGGACAATCGAGGGGGTGCCGGGCGCCAGCCGGACCAGGGATCCATTCGCCACGCCCCTCACCGGTTCGACACCAAGGGACTCGGCCAGAGTGGCGTGCTCCTTGAGATGACGGATTTCGCCATGAACCGGGATGGCGTAGCGCGGTCGTACGAGAGCATACATGCGCTCCAGTTCTTCCCGGTTGGGATGGCCGGAAACATGAACAAACTTCTCATCCTCCGTGACGGTCTCGATTCCAAGATGTGTCAGGCGGTTGATGAGATCGAAGATCGCCCGCTCGTTTCCCGGGATGATCTTCGAGGAAAAGATGACGTGGTCACCGGCCTCCAGCGTCACCGTCTGATGATTGCCTTCGGCGATCCGTGACAACGCGGCGTTGGGCTCTCCCTGACTGCCGGTCAGCATGTAGAGTACCTTGTCAGGATCGAGGTGGCGTGCGTCCCTGTCGGACATGAAGTGTGTATCGGGCGGCAGGTAGCCCGTCTGCCTGGCACACTTGATGATGCGCCACATGGAACGCCCCAGCGCCACACACCGGCGGCCATTGGCCTCGGCCGCCCGGTGGATGGAGAGCAGACGGGTCAGGTTGCTGGCAAAGGTGGTGACGGCGACACGGCCGCGCCGTCCGGCGACCTCGTCAACAAGACTGCTCCTCACGTCGGCTTCCGAGCCGGAGGTGCCGGGCCGAAACACGTTGGTAGAATCGCACACCATGGCAAGGATGCCAGAATCACCGCTCTTCCTGATCGCCTCTTCGTCCACCGGATCCGAGATCAGCGGTTCCGGATCGAGTTTCCAGTCGCCGGTGTGCATGATGCGGCCGGCAGGCGTGTCGAGAACGAGGGCATTGGGCTCGGGAATCGAGTGCGTGAGGCCATGGAGGGCAATGGAAAAGGGGCCCAGCTCGAGCGTGCTTCCCGGATCGATGATATGGATGTCCAACTCGTGGATGCCGTCCGCCCCCTCATGGAGTTTCTCGGCGAGCAAGGCGGCGGTAAAGGGCGTGGCGTAGACCGGACATTCCAGAAGGGGCCACAGGTAGGGCACCGCGCCCATGTGATCCTCGTGGGCGTGGGTGAGGACGAGACCGAGGAGATGCTGGCGGCGCTCCGCGATGTAGGAGATGTCGGGCATCACGAGATCGATGCCGGGAAGTTCCTCACCGGCAAACGTCACACCAAGATCGCACATCAGCCACGAGCCACCGTACTCGTAGAGATTGAGATTCATGCCGATTTCGCCGGAACCGCCCAAGGGCAGGAAATGCAGGGGATGTGTCAAGAGCACTCTCTCGTGCGCCGCCAGATTTCCAGCAGACCGTGGACGGTGATATCGGGATCAAAGCTGTCGATACTGTCGGTCGCCGCATCGAACAGGGGCGCCAGGCCGCCGGTCGCCACAACTTTCATCGGCTTGCCGTACTCGGCGCGAATTCGACTGACGACACCCTCGATAAGGCTCACATAACCCCAGTAGGCGCCCGATTGCATGCAGCTGACCGTGTTGGTGCCGATGACCCGCTGCGGCCTTTCGATGCCAATTCTCGGCAGCCGGGCGGAAATCCGGTGCATGGCGTCCAGAGCGAGATTGACCCCCGGGGCAAAGACCCCCCCGGCGAATCCGCCATCCTCATCGACGACGTCAAAGGTGGTTGCGGTGCCAAAGTCGATGATGATCAGGGGACCGCCCAGGCGCATCCAGGCGCCCACCACGTTCGCCAGGCGGTCCGCACCCACCTCGTCCGGCATGTCGACCCTGAGCGGAAGCCCCAGGCGTGCCGACTCTCCCACGACAATCGGATCACAGTCATGGTGACGGCGGCACAGGAGCTTCAGCTCTTGAATGCCGTGGGGAACGACGCTTGCGATCACCGCATCATCGATGGACCCGGCATCAAGGCCCTTCAGGCCCAGGAGATGGTGGAGCCATACCGCATACTCATCGGCGGTGCGTCCGGTGTTGGCGCTGATCCGCCACTGCCCCACAAGATCACTGTTCCGAAACACGGCAAACACCGTGTTCGTGTTGCCTGCATCGATGGCCAGGAGAAGGTCCTTCATGCGCGGGCTTCCGACGCCCGACGGACCGGGGTTTCCCCAGACCACCGGAGCGTGTCTGACGGCAATCGCAGGGTACCGGACACAACCCGCATGTGCCGGCCGTCCGATTCCACAATCAGCGCTCCGTCGTCCGCAAGCCCTACTATCCGACCCTCCAAGGACGTGTCTCCGTCGAAAGAGGCACGGGCGCCGATGCCGGCAGCACGATCGAGCCATGCCTGACGCTGGGACGCAAACCCGAATCTCTCCCAGACCGTCACCCTGTCCTTGAGACAGCGGCAGAGCGTGGCAAGGAGGAGGTCGCGGTCCACCCCGGGGGCTCCCTCGCTTGCGAGATCCGTGGTGGCGACACCCCGGATGACGGGGTGGCTAACGAGATTGATGCCGATTCCGACGATCACGGCATCACCTCCTGCCTCCACCAGGATTCCGGCCACCTTGGCATCATTGACGAGGATGTCGTTGGGCCACTTGCAGCGCGCCGGCGCGATCTCCGGGGCCGATGCCTCGATGGACTCGGCGACAGCCACGCCGGCGACGAGGGAAAGTTGCGGGAGATCACGCGGAGTGACGCAGGGTCTGAGAATGAAGGACGTGTAGGAGTTGCCGGGCGGCGACACGAACACCCTTCCCCGGCGGCCCCGTCCGCCCGTCTGGAGGCGTGCCCGGACCACGCTCCAGGCAGCGGCGCCGGCCTCTGCCATCTCGATGGCGGTGTCATTGGTACTCGTCACCTCGTCACGATCGGCCAGGTGAAAGGGCGGAGGCAGCATGGCGCTCATTGACCCGTCGGGCTCACGCCGGCGACAAGGGTGGCGGCGGCATTCCGGGCGCTATCGAGAAGGGGATCGGAGAACAGGAAGAAGCCGACTGTGACAACCGCTGTCACGGCGATCACGGGCACAAGGTCGCGGCCCACAGGACGGTCGAATGCATCCGCCGGATCATCGAAATACATGAGCTTGACGATCCTGATGTAGTAGAAGGCTCCCACCACGCTCATCAGCACCCCGATCACGGTGAGCGTGTAGAGCCCGGCATCAATGGCAGCCAGGAAGACATAGAACTTGCCGAAGAATCCGGCGAGCGGCGGGATGCCGGCCATGGAAAACATGAAGACGGCCAGGGCCAGGGCCAGGGCCGGCTGGCTGCGTGAAAGCCCTGCGAGATCATCGATGCCCTCAACCATGGTGCCGTCGCGCCGCATGGCAAGAATGCAACCCCAGGTCCCCAGGCCCATGACAAGATAGATGGCCAGATAGACGAGCACGCCGTGAACCCCTGCCTCGCTTCCCGCGGCAAGGCCAACCAGGGCAAAACCGGCATGTCCAATGGAACTGTAGGCCATCAGCCTCTTGATGTTGCGTTGGCCGATGGCCCCCAGAGCGCCGAGGGCCATGGACCCCACGGCGAGAAGGAAGATGATCTGCTGCCATTGATCGACGAGCGCGGCGAAGGGGTCGACGAGCACCCGGACCAGGAGTGCCATGGCTGCCATCTTGGGCGCCGCCGAGAAGAAGGCGGTGACCGGTGTAGGCGCCCCCTCGTAGACATCGGGCGTCCACATGTGGAAGGGCACGGCGGAAATCTTGAAGGCGAGGCCTGCGGCAATGAAGACGGCGCCGACGAGAATGCCGGTGGAGTCACTGTCGGCCGCCAGCGTCGCAACAATGCCGTGAAAGGATGTCGAGCCCGAGAACCCGTAAACCAGCGAGCAACCATAGAGCAGCATGCCGGAGGCAACGGCGCCCAGCACGAAGTACTTGAGACCGGCTTCGGTGGATCGCAGCTTGTCCTGCTGGAATGCGGCGCACACGTAGAGTGCCAGGCTCTGCATTTCCAGACCGACATAGAGTGTCATGAGGTCGTTGGCCTGGACCATCAGGTACATGCCGAGCGTGGCCAGGACCATCAGCACGGGTAACTCGAAACGTTCCATGGACTCCCGGCGCATGAATCCACGGGCCATGATCAGGGCCAGCACGGCGCCCGTTACCACAAGAACGGTCATGAACCGGCCAAAGGCGTCGACGGCAAGAAGGCCATCGAAGGGTTGTCCACCAACAGGAGAAACGATGGCCAGAAAGCCGGCAATCACCAGGGATGCCACTGCTCCCCAGAAGACAATGTGGGACACGTTTCTGGAGATGAAGACACCGGTCATCAGCAACGCCATGCCGGCGATGGCCAGCCACAGCGCTGGCAGGATGGAGAGGAGGTCGTGCGCGGGGAAGGCAGCCATCATCCACCGTCTCCCATGGCGAAGGACGCCCCTTCGTTCGCTCCCGCAGTCTGTTCGACAAGGTTGACAACCGACACGTGCATGGCGTCAAGCAGCGATTCCGGCCAGATTCCCATGATCAGTACAGCCGCCACCAGCGGAACGAAGAACAGCATCTCGCGCCTGTTGCAGTCGCTGATCGATTTCAGTTCCGCCTTCACGAGTTCGCCGAACACGACGCGCCGGTAGAGCCACAGCATGTAGGCCGCGCCCAGCACGATGCCCGTGGTGGCCAGGAACGCTACCCAGGTGTTCGCCTGGAATGCGCCAACGAGAACCAGGAACTCGCCGACGAAACCCGAGGTGCCGGGCAGTCCCACGGAAGCCAGCATGAACACCATGAACACCAGGGCATAGCGCGGCATCCGGTGGACGAGCCCGCCATAGCTGGCAATGAGGCGGCTGTGCATCCTGTCATAGACGACGCCAACCACGAGAAAGAGAGCGGCGGAGACCACCCCGTGGGACAGCATCTGGAAGAGGCCGCCTTCAATTCCCTGCTGATTCATGGAGAAGAGGCCGATGGTCACGAATCCCATGTGAGCCACCGAGGAATAGGCAATGAGCTTCTTCATGTCCTCCTGCATCAGCGCCACAAGGGAAGTGTAGATGATGGCGACGATCGACAGTGAATAGACCAGTGGCGTGAAGAAGACCGATGCCTCCGGCAGCATCGGCAGGGAAAACCTGAGAAACCCGTACGCTCCCATCTTCAGCAGGATGCCAGCGAGGATGACGGAACCCGCTGTCGGCGCCTCGACGTGGGCATCGGGCAACCACGTGTGGAACGGCCACATCGGCACCTTGACCGCGAACGAGGCAAACATGGCCAGCCACAGCCAGCGCTGCAGATCCTCGTCGAAACCCCAGATCATGAGATCGGGGATGCTCGTCGTGCCGGCCTCGAAATACATCGTCAGCACCGCCACCAGCAGCAGCACCGAGCCGACGAGGGTGTAGAGAAAGAACTTGAATGCCGAGTAGATACGCCGTGGACCGCCCCAGATGCCGATAATCAGGAACATCGGGATCAGCATCGCCTCGAAGAACAGGTAGAAGAGAACGAAGTCGAGGGCGCAGAAGACTCCGATGATGAAGGATTCCATGACCAGGAACGCGATCATGTATTCCCTCACCCGGGTCCGGATGGAGTCCCACGAACAGAGGATGCAGACAGGCACAAGAAACGCCGTCAGCACGATCAGGAAAAGCGAGATGCCATCAATGCCCAGGTGAAACTCGATACCGAACGCAGGAATCCACGGCGCCCTTTCGACGAACTGGAATTCCGCCGTGGTGGTGTCGAAAGCGGCCCAGATGAGAAGCACGACAACGAGGACGACAAAGGAGGTCCACAGGGCGACATAGCGGGTATTGCGGGCCAGCGCCTCCTCGTTATCGCCACGCGTCAACAACACGAAGGCCGCACCGACCAGCGGCAGGAAGGTAGCCAGGGAAAGCAGGGGCCACTGCGACATCGATCCTAGCCCCAGATCCTGAAGAGGAACCAGCTGGCCAGCACGACGAGACCGATCAGCATCGCAAAGGCGTAGTGATAGAGATAGCCCGACTGCAGGACTCTGGCACGGCGCGCCAGGGAGAGGGTGGCGCTGGCAACTCCGTCAGGACCCAGACCGTCGATCACGTCGCCATCTCCCGTCTTCCAGAGTCCCAGACCGACGCGCTTCGCTGGCTGCACCAGCAGAGCTTCGTAGACCTCGTCGAAATACCACTTGTTGAGAAGAAAGCGGTGACTGCGGGAAAAGCGGGAGGCAAGACGTTCCGGCAGGGCCGGTCGCTTCACGTAGGCCCACCAGGCGGCCACGATCCCCCCTGTCGCCACTACGAGGATCAGCGCCTTGATGGCAAGAGGTGTGTCGCGGTGGGCCTGCTCGATGACATTCTCGCCCAGCATCAGGATCGATGATCCGAAGAATTCTCCGCCGCCGTGATCCACCATGTGCCCACCGAGCATCGGCAGTCCGCCGACAAGGGCGCCACCGGCGAGAACCAGCAGCGGCACCCACATGACGCGCGGCGCCTCGTGGACATGTTCGAGCACCTCGGCTGTCATGCGTGGCCTGCCGTGAAACGTCATGATGATCAGCCGCCACGAATAGAGCGCCGTGAGGAAGGCGGCGCCAACACCGATCCAGAAGGCATATCCGCCGGCGAATCCATCCGTCACCCACGCTGATTCGATGATGAGATCCTTCGACCAGTAGCCTGCGAACACCGGGATGCCGGCCAGGGCGAGGCTACCGATCCACATGTAGGCGTATGTCACGGGCATGCGGCGCCACAGCCCGCCCATCCGGCGCATGTCCTGTTCACCGCCGACGGCATGAATGACCGCACCGGATCCCAGGAACAGCAGGGCCTTGAAGAAGGCATGGGTGAAGAGATGGAAGAGCGCCACCGGATAGGCCCCGACGCCACAGGCAAGGAACATGTACCCAAGCTGGCTGCAGGTCGAATAGGCGATGACACGCTTGATATCATTCTGTGCCAGGCCCACCGTCGCAGCGAAGATGGCCGTCGACGCGCCGACGATGGTGACCACCCACAGCGCCGTGGGCGCGAACTCGAACATCGGTGACAGGCGCACGACCATGAACACACCGGCCGTGACCATGGTGGCAGCGTGGATCAGCGCCGACACCGGGGTCGGTCCCTCCATGGCATCGGGAAGCCAGGTATGCAGCGGCACCTGGGCCGACTTTCCCATGGCGCCGACAAACAAGAGCAGGCAGAGCAGAGTCAGCGTGTCGATTTCCATCGACAGGAAGGAGATGGATGTCCCCGCCACGTCCGGAACCGCGGCAAAGACGGCGTCGAAGGCCACCGTGTCGAACACCAGGAAGACACCCATGACGCCGAGGGCGAGGCCGAAATCCCCGATTCGGTTGACGATGAAGGCCTTGATGGCCGCGGCATTGGCACTCGGTCTCTTGTACCAGAATCCGATCAGCAGGTAGCTGCAGACACCGACACCCTCCCAGCCGAAGAACATCTGCACGAAGTTGTCGGCCGTCACCAGCATCAGCATGGCGAAGGTGAAGAGGGACAGATAGGCAAAGAATCTCGGCCGATGGGGATCGTGCGCCATGTAGCCCAGGGAATAGACATGGACGACGGCGGACACCGTGGTCACCACCACCAGCATGACAGCGGTCACCTGATCAAAGGCAAGCGCCCAGCTGACTTCGAAGGTGCCGGAGTCGATCCACGTGAAGAGATGCACCGTGACACGTTCCGCGGAGCCCGTGAGCTGGAAAAAGACGATCCAGCCGAGAACAGCGGACGCCACCAGCAATACCGACGCCAGTACGGGCGCGATCCGGTCTCCCAGCCAGCGTCCGAAGAGGCCGGAGATCACGGCACCCAGAAGGGGCAGAAAGACAACAGCGGCGGCGTGTAGCACGGCTGACTAACCCTTCATCGTCGAGATGTCTTCCACCGCAATGGAACTGCGGTTGCGGAAGAAGACGACAAGGATCGCCAGGCCGATGGCCGCCTCCGCGGCGGCGACGGTCAGCACGAACATGGCGAAGACCTGCCCGACGAGGTCGCCGAGCTCGGCGGAAAAGGCCACCAGATTGATGTTGACGGCGAGCAGCATCAGCTCGACGGACATCAGGATGATGATCACGTTCTTGCGGTTGAGGAAGATGCCGAGGATTCCCAGGGTAAACAGGATCGCAGCCAGCGCCAGATAATGTTCAAGCCCGACAGCCATGTCAGACCCCCTCCCCGCTCCGGGCATCGTGGAGCCTGATCACGTCCTCGGGACGACGGCGGACCTGGTCACCGATTCGCTGACGCTTGATCTGGCGATGACGCAGCGTCAGCACGATGGCTCCGATCATGGCGATGAGGAGAATGATGCCGGCCGCCTGGAAAAGGAGCGCATAGCGGGTGTAGAGCACGTCACCGATGGCCGCCGTATTGCTGCGTACATCCAGTGGCGGCACGGGCTGCGCCAGTCCGGCTGCCATGGCAGGCTCGTACTGCCACAGCCCGGCAACAATGACGAGTTCAACGAGCAGGACAAGGCCGACAAGGGCGCCGATCGGGAGATAGTTGAGGAAACCCTGGCGCATCTCGGCATGATCGATGTCGAGCATCATGACCACAAACAGGAAGAGAACGGCAACAGCGCCCACGTAGACGATGACCAGGATCATGGCCAGGAACTCGGCGCCCACGAGAACGAACAGGGCCGCCGCGTTGAAGAAGGCGAGTATGAGGCAGAGCACGGAGTGCACGGGGTTGCGCGCCGAGATCACGACAACGGCCGAGACCAGCAGTATGGCGGCGAAGAGATAGAACGCGAGTGCCTGGAGTATCATGACGCCTGTCACCTGTACGGGGCATCGGCGGCAAGTCGCGCCGCGATTTCCTTCTCCCAGCGGTCACCGTTGGCGAGAAGTCGTTCCTTGTCATAGAGCAGTTCCTCGCGGGTTTCCGTGGCGAACTCGAAGTTCGGCCCCTCGACAATGGCGTCTACCGGACAGGCCTCCTCGCAGAACCCGCAATAGATGCACTTTGTCATGTCAATGTCATAACGCGTGGTGCGGCGGCTGCCGTCCTCACGCGGCTCCGCCTCGATGGTGATCGCCTGGGCCGGGCAGATGGCCTCGCACAGCTTGCAGGCGATGCAGCGTTCCTCGCCGTTGGGATAGCGCCGCAAGGCATGCTCCCCACGGAAGCGGGGCGACAACGGTCCCTTCTCGAAGGGATAGTTGATGGTCGCCCGCCTCCGGAAGAGGTAGCTGAATGTTCTCATCAGGCCGGCAACCAGCTCCGTGAGCAGCAATGTGCGGACCACACGGCCGAGTGCGGTCATCCGTTGTCCTCCTGCCAGGGTGTCATCGCGGCAGCCATCCGAACACCTGCAGCGCACCGGCGACCACCACGACCGCCGCCAGGGAAAGGGGAAGGAACACCTTCCATCCAAGGCGCATGAGCTGATCATAACGGTATCGCGGGAATGTTGCTCTCACCCAGATGAAGACGAAGAGCACGAGGGCCGTCTTGAGGAGGAACCACAGCGGTCCGGGAATCCAGTCCAGCCACGGCCCCTCGAAGGGTGGCAGCCAGCCACCCAGGAAGAGTGTGGTGGCGAGTCCCGAAAGCAGGACCATGTTGGCGTATTCGCCCATGAAGAACAGGGCGAAGGTCATGGCCGAGTATTCCACGTTGTAACCGGAAACGAGCTCCGATTCCGCCTCCGGCAGATCAAAGGGTGCGCGGTTCGTCTCCGCCAGCGCCGAAATGAAGAAGATCACGAAGAGCGGAAACAGCGGCACGATGTACCACGACCAGAAACCGCCACTCTGGGAGCGGACGATGTCGGCGAGATTGAGCGAACCGACACACACGAGAACGGCGACAAGGACAAATCCGATGGATACCTCGTACGAGACCATCTGTGCCGCCGAGCGAAGGGCTCCGAGGAAGGCGTAGCGCGAATTCGAGGCCCAACCCGCCATGATGATGCCATAGACACCGAGCGACGAAACGGCAAAGAGATAGAGGATGCCGACGTTGATGTTGGCGAGAGTCCAGACTCCCGAAGCGCTCTCACCGAGGGGAATCACGGCCCATCCCACCATGGCGATGACGAAGGTGACCATCGGCGCGAGAATGAAGATGGCACGGTTGGCGCCTGTGGGAATGATGGTTTCCTTCAGGAGCAGCTTGCCGGCATCGGCAAAGGGCTGGAGCAACCCGAATGGACCAACGATGTTCGGGCCGCGGCGCAACTGCATCGCCGCCATGACCTTTCGCTCCGCATAGGTGAGAAAGGCGACGCTCACCAGGAGCGGAACGAGGATCGCCGCAATGGCGAGCAGCATCAGGACGAGGTGCCAGATCCACTCGCCGATCAGCTGCATGACGCGCTCTGCAGTACGCCGGGAAGAAAGGCGTCCGTGGCAAGGCTCATGGTCGGCGAGGCGCGGCTGATCGTGCAGGTCCGATAGAAGTTGCCAACAGCCGGGACGAAGGGCCCATCCATCATCTCCCGGGTAGAGCCGAAGGATCGCCAGGGCGCCGGCATGATCGTGTCAATGGCGCCGAGGTGCGGCACCTCTCCCGTCATCTCCTGGCGCAGGCTGTCCAGATCGTCGAAGGGCAGCGGTATGCCGAGGTGTCCGGAAAGGGCGCGCAGGATGCGCCAGTCCTCGCGGGCCTCGCCAGGCGGGAACACGGCACGCTGGGCACGCTGCGGCCGTCCTTCGAGATTGACGTATGTGGCGTCCTTCTCCGTCCACGCCGCCGCCGGCAGGATGACATCGGCAGCGGCGGCCCCCCGGTCACCGTGATGGCCGATGTAGATGATGAAAGCGTCCCCCAGATTCGACGTGTCGATTTCATCGGCCCCCAGCAGGAAGACCGTATCGACTGCCGACCCCGCGCCGGCAAGTATGCCGGCGGTGTCGAGACCGCCGGCTGCTGGCACGAACCCGAGGTCGAGAGCGCCAACCCTCGATGCCGCCACGTTGAGGACACCGAATCCGTTCCAGTCCCCTTGGACGGCGCCAAGCACATCGGCAATGCGTGCCGCGGCGCCCAGCACCGCGTCTCCATCGTTTCGCGCCAGCGCGCCCTTGCCGGCGACAACCAGCGGTTTCGTGGCTCCGGGGAAGGGCGACTCGCCAGCCTCGATACGGCGCAGCGTGTCGACGATATTGCCCAGTTCCGTCACGGGATAGGAGTGATCGTCGGCCGGCCCGACACTGGCCACGGAGAACCCTCCGGCAAGCCAGCGCTTTCTCAGTCGGGCATTGACGATGGCCGCCTCGCGGCGCGGCAGGGCGCCGATCAGCAGACATGCATCGGCATCCTCGATGCCGGCTATGGTGCTGTTGAGAAGCCAGGAGGCACGCGCGGCCGGATCGGCGGCCATGCCATCCTGTCGGCAGTCCATGTGCGGAGAACCCATGGCGGCCATCAGCCGCTTCATGGCGAACAGGGTCTCGCAATCGACGAGATCACCGGCGATTGCGGCGACGAGTGTCGCCTCGCGATTCTCCAGACGGCGGCAGACGGCGCCCAGGGCCTGTTCCCAGGAGGCCTCTCCAAGCCCCTCCCTGCCCCGCACCCAGGGCTGGTCGAGCCGCCGCCGCACAAGACCGTCGATGGCGAAGCGGGTCTTGTCGGAGATCCACTCCTCATTGATGTCCTCATGCAGGCGGGGCAGGACACGCAATACCTCCCGGCCTCTGGAATCGACGCGCACGTTGCTGCCCGTGGCATCCATCACGTCAACGGATTCTGTCGTCACGAGCTCCCAGGGACGTGCCACGAAAGCGTAGGGTCCGGATGTAAGCGCCCCCACCGGACACAGATCGATGATGTTGCCGGAAAGTTCGCTCGCGATGCCCTGTTCGATGTAGTTCGTGATCTCCATGGACTCGCCTCGTCCGGTGGCGCCCAGGGCTGGCACACCGGCGACCTCGTCGAGAAAGCGGATGCAGCGCGTACAGTGAATGCAGCGTGTCATCGAGGTCTTGATCAAGGGCCCGAAGTTCTTCTCCTGAACCGATCGTTTCTGTTCCCCGTAACGGCTGATTCCCGCGCCATATCCCATGGCCTGGTCCTGCAGATCGCACTCTCCGCCCTGATCACAGATCGGACAGTCGAGAGGGTGATTGATGAGCAGGAACTCCATGGCGCTCCTCTGGGCTTTCCTCGCCACCGCGCTTCTCGTGGAGACCACCATGCCGTCCATGAGCGACTGGGCGCACGATGCGACCGGCTTGGGTGCCTTCGCCACCTCGACAAGGCACATGCGGCAGTTGCCGGCAATCGACAATCTGTCGTGAAAACAAAAGCGCGGAACTTCCGCCCCGGCCAGTTCGCAGGCCTGCAGCAGGCTCAAGCGGCGGTCGACCTCGATTTCAACGCCGTCGACCGTGATGGAGACCGTCTCAGCCATGATCGTCACGCCGCTTGCCTGGCGTTCCGGCGGCAGGCTTCGATGCGCCGTTCGAGTTCCGGGCGGAAGTGGCGTATCAGACCCTGGATCGGCCATGCCGCGGCATCACCGAGGGCACAGATGGTATGGCCCTCAATCTGGGTGGTGACCTCCTGCAACATGTCGATTTCGCCGGGTTCTGCCCGACCCTCGATCATGCGCCCGAGAACACGCATCATCCAGCCGGTCCCTTCACGGCATGGCGTACACTGGCCACAACTCTCGTGATGATAGAACTTCGACAGCCGCCAGATGGCCCGGACGATGTCGGTGGAGCGGTCCATGACGATGACCGCGGCCGTACCGAGGCCCGACTGGACTTCTTGCAGGCGATCGAAATTCATCGCCACATTGTCGCAGATCGACCTCGGGATGAGGGGCACGGAGGAACCGCCCGGGATAACGGCAAGCAGGTTGTCCCAGCCTCCCCTGACACCCCCTGCATGACGTTCGATGAGTTCCTTGAGGGGAATTCCCATCTCCTCCTCGACATTGCAGGGTTCGTTCACGTGACCGGAGATGCAGAAGATCTTGGTGCCGGTGTTCTTCGGTTCACCCAGGCCGGCAAACCACGAGGCGCCACGACGCATGATGGTCGGCGCCACGGCCACGGTCTCGACATTGGAGATGGTCGTCGGACATCCGTAGAGACCCGCCATGGCCGGAAACGGGGGCTTGAGGCGCGGCATGCCCTTCTTGCCCTCGAGACTCTCGAGGAGGGCGGTCTCCTCACCGCAGATGTAGGCTCCGGCACCACGGTGGAGATGGACGTCGAAGTCGTATCCCGAACCGCAGGCGTTGCGTCCGATGAGACCGGCCTCCAGTGCCTCGTCAATTGCAGCCTGGAGCACTCTCGCCTCGTTCGTGAACTCGCCTCGGATATAGATGTAGGCCGCGGTCGCGCGCATGGCGAATCCGGCGACAAGACAACCCTCGATCAGCTTGTGGGGGTCATGGCGGATGATGTCGCGGTCCTTGCAGGTGCCAGGCTCGCTCTCGTCCGCATTCACCACGAGAAACGCCGGTTGGCCGGCAGGACGCTCGGCCGGCATGAACGACCACTTCAGGCCGGTCGGGAAACCCGCGCCGCCACGGCCGCGCAACTCCGATGCCTTGATTTCTCCGATGATGTCGGCCGCACCCCGCGCCAGCAGATTGCCTGTGCCGTCCCAGTCCCCTCGCTTTCTCGCAGCGTCCAGGGACGGGCTCTGGAAGCCGTAGAGGTTGGTGAAGATGCGGTCCTGGTCCTGCAGCATCACTCAGTCTCCACCAGTGAGGGTCCGGGGCCCCGAATGCGGTTCCGAAGCGTGACGTCCGCCCTGGGGCCCCGCCTGCGGCGTTTCGCCCCTGGACAGCGCGTCCAGGACGGCAACCATGCTGCCGGCGTCGAGATCCTCGTAGTAGTCATCGTTGATCTGCACCATCGGGGCATTGACGCATGCGCCGAGACACTCGACTTCCTTCAGCGTGAAGAGGCCGTCGGGGGTGGTTTCGTCGAAATCGATGCCAAGCCTGTCGCGGCAGGCCTCCACGACAGCATCGCTGTCGCGCAGCATGCAGGGCGTGGTGGTGCAGACCTGGACGAGATAACTTCCCACAGGTTCCAGGTTGAACATCGTGTAGAAGGTGGCCACCTCGTAGACCCGGATGCGCGGCATGGCAAGCATGTCGGCCACCGTGTCCATGGCGGCGATAGGCAGCCAGCCCGCCTGGCGCTGCGCGAGATCGAGCAACGGCAAGACTGCACTTGCGGTCCGGCCTTTCGGGTACCGCGCCATGATCCGCTCCGCCTCCTCGAGTTTGGCCTTCGTGAAGGTGAACGTGTCCGGCTGGTGTTCCGGCGCAACCGGACGTCCGCGAGCCAGACTCATCGGTCGATTTCCCCGAACACGATATCCATGCTGCCGACGATCGCCGCCGCATCCGCCAGCATGTGGCCCTTGCACAGGTGGTCGGTGGCGGCGAGGTGAAAAAACCCCGGCGCCCGAATACGGCACCGGTAGGGCCTGTTGGTGCCGTCGGAGACAATGTAGACGCCGAACTCGCCCTTGGGCGCCTCCACAGCCCTGTAGGTTTCGCCTTCGGGAACATGGTAGCCCTCGGTGAAGAGCTTGAAGTGGTGGATGAGTGCCTCCATCGACTGCTTCATGTCGGCCCGCGATGGCGGTGCGACCTTGGGATTGGCAGTCATCACCGGGCCGGTAGGCATGTCGGCGATGCACTGGCGGATGATGCGGATGGACTGACGCATTTCCTCGATGCGGCACATGTAGCGCTCGAAGCAGTCTCCCGTCGAGCCCACCGGCACATCGAACTCCATCCTGTCGTAGACGTCATAGGGCTGCGCCTTGCGCAGATCCCAGGGGACGCCTGCACTCCGCAGCATGGGTCCCGAAAATCCCCAGTCGATGGCATCTTCGATCGAGACCGCGCCGATATCCACGGTGCGCTGCTTGAAGATGCGGTTCTCGTTGAGAAGGTGCTCGATGTCGCCGATGACCCGGGGAAGCGTGTCGACGTAGCTTTCGACATCACTCTCGAGACCGGCAGGAAGGTCCCGGGCAACGCCGCCTGGACGGAACCATGCCGCGTGCATGCGCGCACCCGAGGCCCTTTCGTAGAACTCCATGAGCTTTTCGCGTTCCTCGAAGGCCCACAAAGCCGGAGTCAGGGCCCCCAAGTCCATGGCGAACGTAGTGACGTTGAGCAGGTGATTGAGCAGTCGCGTGATCTCGGAAAAGAGTACGCGGACATACTGGCCGCGGGGAGGCACCTCGATCTGGAGCAGTGTCTCCACGGCGAGGGCATAGGCATGCTCGAGACACATCGGTGAGACGTAGTCGAGGCGGTCGAAGTAGGGAACCGCCTGAAGCCAGGTCTTGTACTCGATCAGCTTTTCGGTACCACGGTGCAGCAGTCCGATATGCGGATCGGCGCGCTCGACCACTTCACCGTCCATCTCCAGGACCAGGCGCAGGACACCGTGGGCCGCCGGGTGCTGGGGACCGAAATTGATGGTCGTTGTCCTGATGTCGACTTCAGCCATCTTCCGACATCCCGGGCATCCCGGCCGCTTCCCAGGGCGAAAGGCTCTCGAAGTTCCGGAAGGCCTGCGTCAGCTTCACGGGCTCGTAGATCACCCGTTTCTGTTCCTCGTCATACCGCATCTCGACATGACCGGTCAGGGGGAAATCCTTGCGTTGCGGATGGCCCTCGAAACCGTAGTCGGTAAGAATGCGGCGCAGGTCCGGATGGCCCTGGAAACGTATGCCGTACATGTCCCAGACCTCGCGTTCGAGCCACAGGGCGGCGCTGAACACCGGGAAACACGATGGCACGTCCTCGTCCTCGGCCACTCGAACGGTGATGCGCAGCCGGAGGTTGTGCTGCAGACTGAGCAGGTTGTAGACGACGCTGAAACGCTTCTCGTCCTCCGGACGATCAACCGCCGTGAGGTCGACCAGTTGCCTGAAGCGACAGTCGGCGTCGTCGCGCAGCCACGTCAGGAGTCCGATGATGTCCCGGGTGGTGGCATGGAGAGTGGCCTGTCCGGCGTGAAAGACCAGACCGCCGACGCAATTCCCATGGCGTGATCGCGCGGCAGCGCCGATCTCCTTCAGGGCTTCAGACATCAGATGGACGTCCCGTCAGCGCCGTATCGTGCCGGTCCGGCGAATCTTCTTCTGCAGCTGCAGGATTCCATATACCAGTGCCTCGGCGGTGGGCGGACAGCCCGGGACATACACATCGACTGGAATGATGCGATCACAGCCGCGCACGACGGAGTAGGAATAATGATAGTAGCCGCCCCCGTTGGCGCACGACCCCATGGAAATGACCCAGCGCGGTTCCGGCATTTGGTCATAGAGCTTGCGCAGCGCCGGCGCCATCTTGTTGCACAGGGTGCCGGCCACGATCATCACATCCGATTGTCTGGGGCTGGCTCTGGGAATGACACCGAAACGGTCGAGATCGTAGCGGCTCATGTATGCGTGAATCATCTCCACGCCGCAGCAGGCCAGCCCGAAGGTCATGGGCCACAGGCTTCCCGTGCGCGCCCAGTTCACGAGGCGATCGACATTCGTCACGAGGAATCCCTTGTCCTCGATTTCCGCGCCGAGAAGGTGGGGAAAATCGTCCCTTGCCTCTACTCCCATTCGAGAGCTCCCTTGCGCCATTCGTAGATGAAGCCGATGGTCAGAACGGCGAGGAAGACGACCATGGACCAAAAGCCGAAGAGGCCGATTTCCGGGAGCGAGACTGCCCACGGGAACAGGAAGGCGACCTCCAGGTCGAAGATGATGAAGAGAATGGCGACCAGGTAGAAGCGGACATCAAAGCGTCCACGCGCATTCTCGAAAGCGTCGAAACCACATTCGTAAGCCGACAGCTTTTCCGGATCGGGTTTCTGATGGGCGATGAACCAGGAGGCTCCCACCATGGCGCCCGCCATGACAATGGCCAGACCCAGGAAGACGAGGATCGCAAGGTACTCAAGAAGGAATTCCGTCATGAGCGCTCCTTGCGCCACCAGAACCCGTCAGTGGACATGAACAAATGGCGGGAGTGACGGGACTCGAACCCGCGACCTCTGGCGTGACAGGCCAGCACTCTAACCAACTGAGCTACACCCCCGAAGAACGGCGCTACGTCTAGGCAACAAGACCCTTTGTGTCAAGCAATGCCGGACGGGGGACCCGGTGGGCGGTGACGGGTTCGAACCGCCGGCCTACTGGGTGTAAACCAGTCGCTCTTCCTGCTGAGCTAACCGCCCCTGAAGGGCTGTCACACGTCCCGGTGAACCCGGTGAATCACGATGAGACAGCGTCCTTGAGAGCCAGGCCCGCCTTGAACTTGGGCAAGGTCTTCGCCGGAATTGTCATCGGTTCATTGGTCCGCGGATTGCGACCCACCGATTCCGCACGTCTGGTCACGAAAAAGGTGCCGAAGCCGACCAGGCGTACATCATCGCCATCGGCGAGGGCACCGGTGATACTGTCGAATACCGCGTCAACGGCCCTGGCGGCGTCGGCCTTGGAAAGACCAGCGGATTCACTGACAGCACTGACAAGATCACTCTTCCTCATTGACGCTCTCCGATCCTCCGCGACGCGTGTTGTAGGTTTATCGGGAACCGACTTTAGGGTCGGACCCGCATATCGTCAATCACCGGAATGTCAGTGCGTGACCACGTCCCCGGATTCACCGACATGGGCCGCCATACGCTCCATCTCTTCCACGTCGGCGTCGGACCATTCCACCGGCACCGGCGCCTCGGCGAGGGCCATGTGCACGACATCGTCAACCGATGACACGGTGATGATGTTCAATCCCCGCTTGACGTTGTCCGGAATCTCCTTGAGGTCCTTCCCGTTGTCCAGCGGGATGAGAACCGTCTCGATGGCGCTGCGGTGGGCGGCAAGGAGCTTTTCCTTGAGGCCGCCTATGGGAAGCACTCGTCCCCTCAGCGTGATCTCGCCGGTCATGGCGACAGTCCGTTTGACCGGAATTCCCGTCAGGGCCGAGAGCATCGAGGTGAACATGGCGATTCCCGCCGACGGTCCGTCCTTGGGCGTGGCACCCTCCGGCACGTGGACGTGGATGTCGCGCTTGTCGAAGACAGTCGGTTTCAGACCGAATTCGGGAGAGCGGGCGCGCAGGTAGCTGCGTGCCGCCTGAACCGATTCCTGCATGACGTCCCCGAGCTTGCCGGTAATGATCATCTTGCCACGACCGGGCAGCACAACGGCCTCGATGGAAAGCAGTTCTCCTCCGGTGTCCGTGTAGGCGAGGCCACTGGTGATCCCTACCATGTCGTCATACTCAACTTCGCCGAAACGGTAGCGCCTGACGCCGCAGAACTTTTCAAGATTGCGCGATGTCACCTTCACCTTCGTCGTCTCGCCGGCAACGATCTGCTTGACCGCCTTGCGCTGGAGTTTCGCGATCTCCCGTTCCAGATTGCGCACGCCGGCTTCCCGCGTGTAGTAGCGGATCACATCACGAAGCGCGCCTTCGGTAATCGACCACTCGCCGTCCTTGAGACCATGGGCCTTGTACTGCTTGGCGATCAGGTGGTCGGTTGCAATTCGCACCTTTTCGTCTTCGGTGTAACCGGAAAGGCGAATCACCTCCATGCGGTCGAGCAGGGGCTGGGGAATGCGGGTGGTGTTGGCGGTGGTGACGAACATGACATCGGAGAGGTCGTAGTCCACCTCCAGATAGAGGTCATTGAACGACACGTTCTGCTCCGGATCGAGAACCTCGAGAAGTGCCGAACTCGGATCGCCCCGCCAGTCGCTGCCAAGCTTGTCGACCTCGTCGAGAAGGAACAGGGGGTTGGATGTCTTTGCCTTCTTCATGCCCTGGAGGATCTTGCCCGGCATCGAACCGATATAGGTGCGGCGGTGGCCGCGGATTTCCGCCTCGTCGCGCACACCGCCCAGCGACATGCGCACGAACTTACGTCCCGTCGCCCTTGCGACCGATCGCCCCAGCGAGGTCTTGCCAACCCCCGGGGGGCCGACGAGACACAGGATCGGACCCTTGAGCTTGCGCGAGCGCGCCTGGACGGCGAGATACTCGACAATCCTCTCCTTGACCTTTTCGAGACCGAAATGATCCGCATCGAGAATGGCCTCGGCGTTGGTAATGTCACGCTTGAGCTTCGAGCGCTTTTTCCACGGGATGCCCAGCATCCAGTCAAGGTAGTTCCTGACCACCGTTGCCTCGGCTGACATCGGGCTCATGGTGCGCAGCTTCTTGACCTCGGCCAGTGACCGTTCCCGTGCCTCCTTCGACAGTTTCGTCGAATCGATCCTCTTCTCGTACTCGCCGACCTCGTCACGGCCGTCCTCGCCCTCGCCGAGTTCCTTCTGGATCGCCTTCATCTGCTCGTTGAGGTAGTACTCGCGTTGCGACTTCTCCATCTGCTGCTTGACGCGGCCACGGATCTTCTTTTCCACCTTGCGCACGGAGATCTCGCCCTCGATGAGGGCATAGACGCGTTCCAGGCGCCGGGTCACCGAGTCGGCCTCGAGAAGTTCCTGCTTGTCGGCGATCCTGATGGTGAGATGGGAGGCGACGGTATCGACCAGCTTCGCCGGGGACTCGATCTGCTCCAGGGACGTCACGACCTCGGGAGGGATCTTCTTGGCGAGCTTGACGTAGTCCGCAAAGAGTGCTGTCACGGCACGGGCGAGAGCCAGTTGCTCGCCCTCGTCGGATTCGCTCTCCTCGAAGGGCGAAACCGCAGCCCTGATGCACTGTTCGTCCTCCATGAACCCGGTGATTGCCGCCCGGTGTGAGCCTTCCACGAGCACCTTGACGGTATCATCGGGAAGCTTGAGGAGCTGCAGCACGGTCGACACGGTGCCGACGCCGTAGAGATCGCCGGGGTCCGGATCGTCCTGGGAGCCATCCTTCTGCGCAACCAGAAGTATCTGCCTGTCCCCCGACATGACTTCCTGCAGCGCCCGCACGGACTTCTGACGGCCTACGAAGAGCGGCACCACCATGCTCGGAAAGACAACGATGTCCCGCAACGGCAGCACCGGATACTGGGATTCACTCATGAGGCACGATCTCCGGTCTGTGCTCAATTTGGGAAAGTGGCTACACAAGGGCACCTAATCAAGGGCCAGGACCCCGGCCATCATGTTCCGGCGGCAATGCCGGCGGATCACGATACCGGAGTCACCCCGCCTTCCCGGTCGCCGTAAATGAGCATGGGTGCGGAACCGCGCTCCACGGTTTCGCTGTTCACGACAACATTCTGGACGTTTTCCATGCCCGGCAGTTCGTACATGGTATCAAGCAGTATGGTCTCGAGAATGGAGCGCAGACCCCGTGCCCCGGTCTTGCGGGCAATCGCCTTGCGGGCCACCGAGCGCAGGGCGTCCTCAGTGAAGTCGAGCTCGATGTTGTCCATCTCGAAGAGCTTCTGATACTGCTTCACCAGAGCATTGCGAGGCTCGCAGAGAATCTTCACAAGTGTCTCTTCGTCCGGTTCATCGAGCGTGGCAATGACCGGAAGCCGGCCGACGAACTCCGGAATCAGCCCATACTTGAGAAGGTCCTCGGGCTCCACGTCTCGCAGGATGGCACCCAGTTGGCGTTCCTCTGGCGTGCGCAGGTCGGCGCCAAATCCGATGGCGGTCGGCTTGCCGCGGGCAGTGATGATCTTGTCGAGTCCCGAGAAGGCTCCGCCGCAGATGAACAGGATGTTGGTCGTGTCGACCTGCAGGAACTCCTGGAGCGGATGCTTGCGTCCACCCTGGGGCGGCACCGAAACAACCGTGCCTTCCATGATCTTGAGGAGGGCCTGCTGCACTCCTTCACCCGAGACATCCCGGGTAATCGAAGGATTCTCGGACTTGCGCGCGATCTTGTCCACCTCGTCGATGAAGACGATGCCCCGCTGGGCCCGTTCGACATTGTAGTCGGCCGCCTGCACCAGCTTGAGAATGATGTTCTCGACATCTTCGCCGACATAACCGGCTTCCGTCAGACTCGTGGCATCCGCCATGGCGAAGGGAACATCGGTAATGCGGGCCAGCGTCTGGGCAAACAGCGTCTTGCCGGAGCCGGTGGGGCCGATGAGCAGGATGTTGGATTTCGCCAGCTCGACCTGTTCACTGCGGTCTCCGCCATCAAGCCTCTTGTAGTGGTTGTGAACCGCCACGGAGAGAATCCGCTTGGCTGTGTCCTGGCCGACGACGTATTCCATGAGGATGGAATTGATTTCGCGCGGTGTCGGAACATCGCCCCGCGGCGACCTCACAACCGAGCCGCGATTTTCCTCGCGTATGATGTCCATGCAGAGTTCGACGCATTCGTCGCACACGAACACCGTCGGACCGGCGATCAGCTTGCGGATCTCGTGCTGGCTCTTTCCGCAAAAGGAACAGTAGAGCGTGTTCTTCGAATCGCCCTTCTTGCTCATGAAACACTGCCCTCCTCAGAACCGTCCGCAACACAGGCATGTCAACACAACCGGCAGCAGATGCGCAAGTCCGCTCCGGTCAAGCATCTCCGGCGGCCGTCGTGTCGCCACGCGACCGGACGACTTCGTCGATAATGCCGAAATCCAGCGCCTGTGCAGGTGTCATGAACGTATCACGCTCCATGCGTTCCTCGACAGCCTCGAGAGGCTGGCCGCTGTGACGCGAGAAGATGTCATTGAGACGACGGCGCACCTCGACGATCTCCCGGGCATGAATCTCGATGTCGGATGCCTGTCCCCGAACCCCTCCCGATGGCTGATGCAACATGATTCGCGCATGCGGAAGAGCCGAACGACGGCCCCTGGTGCCGGTACACAGCAGCAAGGCTCCCATCGACGCCGCCTGGCCGACGCACAGTGTCTGAATCTCCGGGCGGATGTACTGCATGGTGTCGTACATCGCGAGTCCAGCGGTGACCGTGCCACCTGGCGAGTTGATGTAGAGCGCGATGTCCCGAGTCGGATTCTCGGCCTCGAGAAAGATCATCTGGGCGCAGATGAGACTCGAGACATGATCATCCAGCGGACCAGTCAGAAAGATGATTCGTTCCTTGAGCAGGCGTGAATAGATGTCGTAGGCGCGCTCGCCTCTCGCCGTCTGTTCCACCACCATGGGCACAAGCGTGTTGGCATGGATGTCATCGACATCCCTCATCACGGGGAAGCCTCTTGCGCCCTTTCGGCGGCATCAACGTGATCATCTCCTCCATCGGCGGCCGCACTCTCTGTGGAGGCGACAGCCGCGTGCATCCGTTCTTCGTGGTTGCGCATGACGCGCCTGGCGACTTCCAGGTAGTGCCGCCCGGCATCAGTGGCCTCCACGCCATCTCCCTCGCTGTCGAGCTCGAGGAAGGTCTCCACATCCATCACCTCTTCCTCGCATGTCACCAAGTCCAGAATATGGTCAACAACGCGTTCCTCAAGGATGGGCGCGGTGAGTTGCCGCAGATGTTCGGGATGCTCCTGAAAATGACGCACAACCTCGGCCTCCCGTCCCGGATACCGTGTCGCCTGCTGGATGAGAGCCGTCTGCATGTCAGTCTGTTCAATCTGGATACCGGCATCCCTGCCGACCTCGGCAAGCAACATGCCGAGTCGAACCCGTCTTTCGGAGATGGCGCGGTAGTCCTCGCGTTCCCTGGCGAGGGCTTCCTCGTCCATGTCCTGTTTCTCCAGGGCGGGTTCAACCTGTTTCCAGACCGACTGGAACTCGTTTTCGACGAGGCCGGGGGGGACCTCGAAGTCACAGGATTCGTTGAGACGATCGAGAAGGCGGCGCTTGGTATAGGCGCGGGCAAATGCCGCGAAGTGTCCCTCCGACTCCTTGCGCACGTCTCCGCGGAGACCGTCCAGGTCGTCGCAGCCATATCGCACGGCGAGGTCGTCATCGACCGCATGGGCAACCATGCGTTCCGCCTTCAGGAGGTTGATGCGAAAGAGGGCCTGGGAGCCGCTCTCTTCATCGGCGCCCGGCGCCAGGTCCTCGACCTCGACGCTGTTGCCCGTGGTGAGACCCTTGACGGCCTCGAGAACCCTGGACGGAAGACTCTGTTCGGTCAGTATCATGTCGTGATTCGCGACACTGAAGTCCTCGTTCCTTTCACCATCCACCAGAACCTCGACATCGACCGTGATGCGGTCGTTGAGCATGATCCCCGTGGCGTCGTCGAGAACATCCGGTTTGCCGGCAGCACGCGCCAGCACATCGATGGCTTCCTCGATGTCCCTGTCGCCGATTTCGACGACCGGGGTGGAAAGGACGATGCCGGAATGGTCGAGGGGGGCGATCTCGGGCATGACCTCAACGGCCAGAACATACTCGAGATTCTCGCCATTCGAGAACGAGACATCCTGGATCGTGGCCGGCATCGCCTGGCGAATCTTCTGTTCCGACAGGGCATCGTTGGAGCTTTCCTCGATCGTACTCTTGAGTACGTCCTGGACCACCCCGTCGCCGTACATGCGGCGAAACAGCTCCGTTGGGATCTTGCCGGGCCGAAACCCTTTGATATGTGAGGATTTCTTCAGTTCCATCAAACGGGCATCGATGCGCGACGTCATTTGGGCCGCGTCGATCACAACCCTGTATTCCCGCTTGAGACCCTCGTTGAGGGATTCGGTTACATGCATCTTCGCGTCACACTCTGATGAAGACCCTGACCTCTTCCGGACAGCAGTCGCCCCAACGATGACGTGGTGCGGGCGGAGGGACTTGAACCCCCATGACTTGCGTCACCAGAACCTAAATCTGGCGTGTCTACCAGTTCCACCACGCCCGCGCCGTGCGGGCCAGTCAAGGAAGCCTGCCAATCGTTGCGCACCTAATAGCGATGAAAGTCCGGTGCCGCAAGGGTGCGACATGACTCAATCATGCAGTTCCGCCAGCACCGGCACCATGCGATCGGCAAGATCCTCGGCCACCAGGCCCGGTGTACAACGCCCTCCTGCCTCGGCATGGAGCCAACAGCCCATCATGGCCGCATCGAGGGGCGGGGTTCCCTGCGCCAGAAGCCCGCCGATGATGCCGGCCAGCACATCGCCCGATCCTGCCGTGGCCAGGAAAGGCGAGCCGTTGGCGTTTACCGCCAGTCTCCCGTGACGGTCGGCAATCGTCGTGTCGGGTCCCTTGAGGAGAACCACGCACCCCGCTTCGGCCGCGGCGCCGGCGACATCACGCAGGCGATCGCCCGTCCAGTGAAAGAGCCTCCGGAATTCTCCGGTATGTGGCGTGAGAACGCAGCGTTCATGGATCCTGTCGAAGAGGTCCTGGCGGCATTCGCGAAATGCCGTCAGGGCATCAGCATCGAGAACAAGGGGCTTGCCGGCGGCGAGTGCCGCCACCACGAGGTCTCGAGTGCCGGAACCGGTGCCCGCACCCGGACCAAGCACACCGGCATGGACATGTCCGGCCGCCATCAACTCGGCAAAGTCACCGGATCCGGCAAAGGCATGATTCATCACTGCCGTGTGATGTACGGCGTGAGCGAGAAGGGCGGCCCGCGGCATGGCACAGGTGACGAGACCGGCTCCGGCACGCAGGCCGGCAGCCGCCGCAAGCCGAGATGCACCACTGGATTCGAGACTCCCACCCAGAACGACCAGATGCCCGCGGGCATGCTTGTGGGCATCCAGCGACGGCCATGGCCAGCGATCCCGCCACAAGGCAGGGGTGTTGCAGACAACTCCCGGAGAAATTGCCGCCACGATCGAATCCCCGATACCTATGTCCGCAATTGCCACATCGCCGCACAAGCGCCGTCCGGGCATCAGAACATGTCCCGGCTTGCGGCGGCAGAAGGTCACGGTCGCCTGGGCCGACACCGCGCCACCCCGAATCCACCCCGTGTCGCCGTCAATTCCGCTTGGCATGTCGACAGCGATGACGGGAACACGGATTCCGGCGAACATGGCGGCAAGCGACGGATCAAGATCGCGGGAGAGACCGGCGCCGAAGAGGGCATCCACCACAAGGTCCGCATCACTCACGCATGCCGCCGTCACGGCCGCGGTCTCACCCGTCCACAGCTCCGCCATCCTGCGGGTGGCGCCCGTCATGGCATCAGGCCGCAGCGCGCAGACACGGACCGGCCATCCGCGGTCCGCAAGAATTCGCGCCGCGACGTAACCGTCGCCACCGTTTCCTCCCGGACCCGAAAGAACCACGATCCTTCCGGACGGCAGGCGTTTCATCGCGGCTTTCGCGACGGCGGCGCCGGCACGTTCCATGAGCACGTCCTCGGAGATCCCGGAGGCCACGGCGCGGCGATCGGCCTCCTGCATTTCAGCGACTGTGAGAAGCGCATGCCGGGACGCATCGCCCGGCCACCGGCCCGTCATGAGCGGCCGGTAAAGAGGTCGACGCGCATGGGTTGATCGAAGGTGTAACCGGTGGCAGTAAAGGCGGCCTCGAATGCCGTCCGTACGACAGGTGTGTCGACCGCCTCGCGGGGAATGGCATTGTAGCTTCGTGCCGTTACTCCACAGACGAACGTTTCGAAATCATCAAAGGAGTAGCGCGCGACAAATCGCACTTCCTCATGCGAGCGGAAGGCTCCCGTGGTCAATCCCGCCAGCACAGCCTGCGCGGCGCGGCGTTCCGCGGTTTCGTCGTGAAACGGTTTCGCCAGTTCCGTGTAGCTGCCGCTTGCCTCCGGTTCGAGCACATAGAGAAAGCCGCCGGACTTCAGGACACGCTTCGCTTCGCCAATCGCCTCGCCCATGAGGGTGACCGGCACATGATGCAGGGACATGCTGAAGATGACGCCATCGACACATCCATCATCAACCGGCATCGCCTCGGCACCGACTTCAAAGAAGGAAATCCCTCCACCCTCGAGGTCATTCCGGTTTGTGGCCGCCTGGACCGGGTCGGGTTCAAGGGCGATGACCTCGGCGCCGCGTTCGACAAGGGCACGGGCAAGGCCGCCCTCCCCGCACCCGGCATCGACGATACGCTTGCCGGCGACATCGATGAGCCGGTCCATGACATCGATGGCACGCTCGGCAATCATCGCACCGGCCGGACGGGAAAGTGGTCGGAGCGGCAGGATTTGAACCTGCGACCTACGGTCCCCCAGACCGTTGCGCTACCAGGCTGCGCCACGCTCCGAACCAGGCCCGACATAGCTCAAGTCACACCCGCCAGCAACCGCCCCACGCCCCAACCCGGCCCGGACATACCCCAGGTCCCCCCCGCCAGCAACCGCCGCACCTCTTCGAGTTCCTTCACGGCCTGGCGAATGGCTTCTCGGCCGTCACGGGATTCGAGCGCTGACGTGTCGCTGAGCAGGCGCAGGGCGCCGTCGATCGTATAGCCTTCCTCGTGGAGAAGTCGCTTGATCTTCCTGAGGAGATCCACATCCTCGGGACGGTAGTAGCGCCTGTTGCCGCTGCCCCTGACGGGATTGACCTGCGGAAACTTCGACTCCCAGAACCGGAGGACATGCGCGTCCAGCCCGAGTTCCCTTGCCACCTCACCGATGGTGCGAAAGGCCGTGGCCGACTTGGTGCCGGAATTCATGGGTCTCCTGAACTGTCGTCGGCTGACCCGGACGCCACCCGGCGTCTCAAATGCTGGGACGGACGGAACAGCAACACGCGGCGCTCACTGATCGTGACCTCTTCCAGAGTCTTGAGGTTGCGGCCGACACGCGCCTTCTTGTCGCGCAGTCGGAAACTGCCGAAGGTCGCGATCTTCACGTATTCTCCCTGTACGACCGCATCGCAGATCTCGTCGATCACAAAATCGACGACATCGGCCGACTCCCTGAAGGAAAGACCGACCCTCTGGTGAAGAGCCGTGGCGATGTCGGCTCGTGTCAAGGCTTTGCCAGGCATCCAGCGCTTCTCCCTGCGTTGCGACAACCCACTCTATCGGGGAGATATTGTAACTGCAACCGGTTGAAAGCCATGGCATTTCAACGCACCGTTTCCCCTGTTGCCGAGTCTCCTCCCCGGCATGCCGCCGACCAACGAATGAGCGCTGCGCCCCAGGTGAACCCGCCACCCATGGCTTCGATAAGCACCAGGTCTCCCGGAGAAATGCGGCCGTCCGCCGTGGCCTCGGCAAGGGCCAGCGGAATGGAGGCTGCAGAGGTATTGGCGTGACGGTCGATGGTGACGACGATCCTGTCCGACGCCAGACCAAGCTTGCGCGCCGTCGCATCGATGATTCTCCGGTTGGCCTGATGCGGCACCAGCCAGTCCACTGACGACGCTTCGATGCCGTTTGCCAGAAGAGCCTCCTCGACGACTTCCGTCAACTTTCGCGTGGCGTGGCGAAACACTTCACGCCCGTTCATCCGCAGATGACCGACATGGCGTGTTGCCGATGGCCCACCGTCCACATGCAGCATGTCCCGGTAGCGGCCGTCGGAATGAAGATGGGTCGACAGAACGCCGCTGTTGCCTGTGACCGCCTCGAGGACGACAGCGCCAGCGCCGTCCCCGAACAGGACGCAAGTGCTGCGGTCGTCCCAGTCCAGAATGCGCGAGAAGGTCTCGGCGCCGATGAGAAGCACCCTGTCGGCTTGCCCCAGACGAATGAAATTGTCGGCAACCGCAAGACCGTACACGAAACCTGTGCACACCGCGTGAACATCGAGAGCGAAGCCGTGGGTCATGCCAAGCATGGCCTGGACCTGTGTTGCCGTCGCCGGAAACGTGTAGTCGGGTGTCGCCGTGGCAACGACAATGCAATCGATGTCGGCCGCCTCGAGGCCGCCATGAACCAGTGCCCGCCTGGCGGCGTGACAGGCAAGATCGGAGGTCGTCTCCCCCTCGGCAGCGACATGGCGCTGCGTGATGCCCGTGCGTTCGCGTATCCACGCGTCCGAAGTGTCCAGGCGATCTGCGAGTTCGTGATTGGTGATACGGCGCTCGGGGAGATAGGACCCTGTGGAAACGACGGCCGACCGGCGGATGGTCACTTGGTGGCGGCTCCCCCGAGCGGGATCGTCCCGTCCGTGACGTTTCGGAGATCGAGGATCACCTTGTCGTTGAATCCCTCGGTCATCATGTCGAGGGCAAAGCCGATGGCATTGGCAAAGCCCCTGGCATCGGTGCCGCCGTGACTCTTGACCGCCACGCCGTTGAGGCCGAGAAACATGCCCCCGTTGTAGCGCCGGGGATCGACCCTGTTCTTGAGCGCCATGAGAGCGGGCCTGGCCAGCAGATAACCCAGTTTTGAAAAGACGGAGCGGCGGAACGTCGCGCGCAGGAAACCCGTGTAGAGATTTGCGGTGCCCTCGAATGTCTTGAGGGCGATGTTCCCGGAAAAACCGTCGGCAACGACGACATCGACGGTGCCTTCGGTGATGTCGTTGCCCTCGATGAAGCCGTGGAACCTGAGCGGCAGGCTGGAGGACTTGAGGATCTCGGCGGCGCGGCGGATTTCGCCATGTCCCTTTGCTTCCTCGCTGCCGACATTGAGGAGACCGACAGTCGGCTCACGCAGCCCCTGGACGCTGCGCGCGAACGCTGCCCCCATGATGGCGAATTGAACGAGATCGTCGGCATCGCACTCGATGTTTGCGCCCAGGTCGAGCATGACCGACTGGCCACGCAGTGTCGGATAGGTGGAGGCGATGGCTGGACGGCGGATTCCCGGAAGGGTTCTCAGGACCAGCTTGGCCATTGCCATCATTGCACCGGTGTTCCCGGCAGACACCACGCCCGCGGCCCGGCCCGACCGCACGTCGTCAATGGCGATCTTCATGCTGGAACCTGCACCCCGCCGCAGCGCCAGGGATGGTTTCATGTCGGACTCGATCACCACGTCCGCGGGAACGACCTCCGAGACATTGGCCAGCTTGGGGAACCGGCGCAGGATCTTCCCGATCCGGTCGGGCTTGCCGACAAGACGAAAACGCGCATCCGGAAAACGCTTCATGGCCAGGTTGGCGCCGGCCACCACGATTCCAGGCGCCCGGTCGCCCCCCATGGCGTCAAGGGCAAGGACCTGAGAAGCGGTCATCAGCGAAGCATACAGTCGGACTCAGTAAGCCTGCCTGGGTTCCATGACCGGACGGTCACGGTAGTGGCCGCAGTACCTGCACACATGGTGGGGGAGCTTGATTTCACCGCAATGGGCGCATTCGGTCGTACCGACAACGCCCGGCCCGTTGTGGGACCGGCGTTGACCGCGCCGGGAACGGGACACTTTCTTCTTGGGAACCGCCATGACTTGCGCCCTCGACGCGTTTGGAGACCGCCAACCTCTATAATCGTGTTTCACCAGGAGAACAACCGCTCAATCATCCTCCTTGAGGGACTTCAGGACAGCGAAGGGTGACGCGCGGACGGATTCGACCGCGGCGAAGTCGCCGTCGATTTCGGCTCCTGGCCTGCGCGGCCACGGATCGAGGGCGAGCGCCACAATCTCGCCGACCGCGACGCCGGCATCGACCGTTTCGTCCACAAGGGGCTCGGGAGGATCGTCGTCGGTAAGGGAAAGAGGTTCGTCAAACTCTCCGCTTGGCCTGACGTCCGGGTCGAAGACCAGCCAAAACTCCTCGTCAAGCGCGGTGTCGAGATTGTCCAGGGTCACGACACAGGTCTGGATGATATCGGCGCGAACATGGATTTCGGCCCAGACCTGGCGGCCACGGCGGGTCAGCGCGACTTCGGCCTGAAGACGGCGCACGGCAACGGTTCCCAGGAACCGCGCCAGGTCATCGCACTCCCGGGGCGTCGCCTCGACATGCTCGTGCCGGGTGTTGCCATCACCAAGACGGCTCACGTCGAACGGCCGCGAGAACGGGTGGGTCTGCATGATCACTCGCCCTCCAGGCGTGCGAAGTCGATATGGCCGGTGATGACACGATCATTCTCGATGCTGTCCAGGTGCGCCACCTGTCGGCGCACGTAGGAGGCAAGCCGACCGATCGTCTCTGCCTCGACGGATACCGTTCCGTAGACATTGCGTTCCAGCACCTTCTCGAGGGTGTCCGGCGCTGCGGCAGCCAGCGCACCGTCAAGGGCGCGGGCGCGTCCGAAATAGGCCTGGGCCATCCGGCGGACCCGCGACCCTACCTTGAGATCACCGACACCGGTTTCACGCAGCGCCCGATCGAGGTCGGCAAACACGAGGTCGAAGAGTTCCTGTGCCGCGTTGCCGCCATCGACGCCGCTGGATCTCAGCCGACGCATCACGAGGAGCACATGGAGCACGAGACATTCGAAACGGCCATCGAGGGTATCGGGAATGGCATAGCACCGAAAGAGGGCCGGAGTGCGGGCCTGGGCCACGATGGAATCGTGAAGGATATGGGCGCGCTCGCTGAAACGTGAGCGGTTGAACAGCCGTCGCAGGACTTTCCACGTGACCATGTCTGCAGGATTGACTTGCCTCGCCATTCGTGGCCTCAATACGAGCACGAACCGGCCCGGTCAATGAATCCTCTCCGACTTGCCATCATAGCCGCTCCAGTCCTCGTCGCCACGGTTCTCGCGGCGTGCGAACCGCGCGTTTCAAGACATGGCCAGGTGCTGGATCAGGAGGCCGTGGCAAGTATCGAGCCAGGTGTCGACCACAGGAGCGAGGTGTCGCGCAGACTGGGAACACCATCATCGCGTTCGCTCTTTGGCGAAGACGCGTGGTTCTACATCAGCCAGCACCGGACCACCTCGGTTCTTTCCCTTCCCGAAACCGAATCTCAGACCGTGGTCGCCATTGCCTTCGATTCGTCGGGAATTGTCGAGGAGGTTGCCATGCTGACGATCGAGGACGGCATCGTCATCGATCCCGTTTCCCGCGCCACCCCAACCCACGGACGCGATCTCGGCCTCCTCGAACAGCTGCTCGGCAATATCGGGCGTTTCGATGCCCCCGGAACCACGGCCCAGTTCCCCACACCCTGAAGCTCTCCCGTCCCGGAACGAACACCTGCCCGGACACCACGGATCCCACTCCCGGGAGAAAGGGCGGCGAAACCATCCCGCCCCATCATGGAGACCCACCAGGAATCGGGGAGCCCCCCAGTTGGGACGGGAGTTGCGGTCCCTGGTCGGCCCCGATCATTCGAAACACGGCTGCCGGCGATCCCGCTCCCCCGACCCGCGGCGGACGATGGGAAGGAGACCCGGAACGCAGGCCGCCTGTCGGCTGCGCTATCGCGTCCCGGGAAGAAGCCGTGTCAGGCCCAGCCACCGAGTGTGGCAAGAAGCAGCAGGGCGACGATGTTGATGATCTTGATCATCGGATTGATCGCCGGACCGGCCGTGTCCTTGTAGGGATCTCCCACGGTGTCGCCGGTTACCGCAGCATGGTGGGCCTCCGAGCCCTTGCCGCCGTGGTGACCATCCTCGATGTACTTCTTGGCATTGTCCCAGGCGCCACCGCCCGACGTCATCGAAAGCGCCACGAAGAGCCCCGTGACGATAGTGCCGAGCAGCATCGCGCCGAGTGATGCAAAGGCCGCTACCTCACCCGCAATCGCCCGGATGACGAGCCACAGCACGATCGGCGCCAGGACCGGCAACAGCGAGGGAATGATCATTTCGCGGATGGCCGCCTTCGTCAGCATGTCAACGGCCCGGCTGTAGTCAGGTTTCCCCGTGCCTTCCATGATGCCGGGGATCTCGCGGAACTGGCGCCGAACCTCCTCCACCACGGAACCCGCGGCACGGCCGACTGCCTGCATCGCCAGGGAACCGAAGAGATAGGGCAGCATCCCGCCGATGAAGAGGCCGACAACCACGAAGGGGTCGCTGAGACGGAACGTGACGTCAAGGTCCGGGAAGTAGTGCGAGAGGTCCTCGACATAGGCGGCAAACAGGACGAGTGCGGCCAGTCCGGCCGAACCGATGGCATAGCCCTTGGTCACCGCCTTGGTCGTGTTGCCGACGGCATCGAGGGCATCCGTCGTCTTGCGCACCTCCTCTGGCAGTTCGGCCATCTCGGCAATGCCACCTGCGTTGTCGGTGACCGGCCCGTAGGCGTCGAGAGTGACCACGACGCCGGCCAGGGCCAGCATCGTGGTCACGGCGATGGCGATGCCGAACAGACCGGCAATCAGGTAGGCAATGACGATACCGGCCGCGATGACGATCACCGGTGCGGCCGTGGCTTCCATCGACAGGGCAAGGCCCTGGATGATGTTGGTCCCGTGCCCCGTCGTCGAGGCCTTCGCGATGACCCGCACGGGGCGGTACTCCGTCGAGGTGTAGTACTCCGTGATGACAATCAGCAGACCGGTGATGACAAGGCCGAGAATGCCGCACAGGAACATGTCCCAACCGGTGAACGAGGTCTCATTGACCGTAAACTCGCTGTCGAGACCGATCACCCAGTCGGTCACCGGGATGAACAGCAACGCGGAAATCACCGACGTCACGATGAATCCCTTGTAGAGCGCCCACATGATGTTGCCGCCACGTCCCAGCTTCATGAAAAAGCTGCCCAGCACCGTGCCCAGGATGCAGGCGCCTCCCAGGACGAGGGGGAAGACCATCATGCTCGCTTCCGCCGCGCCGTCGAAAAAGATTGTGCCAAGGAGAATGGTGGCAACAAAGGTGACGGCATAGGTCTCGAAGAGATCGGCGGCCATTCCGGCGCAGTCGCCGACGTTGTCGCCGACGTTGTCGGCGATCACGGCCGGATTGCGGGGATCGTCTTCGGGAATGCCGGCCTCCACCTTGCCGACCAGATCGGCGCCGACGTCCGCACCCTTGGTGAAGATGCCGCCGCCCAGACGGGCAAAGATCGAAATGAGGGATCCGCCGAAACCCAGGGCAACCAGAGCCTCGACGACCTCGCGCTGCGCCACACCGAGGTCAAGCAGGACAAGAAAGTAGACGGCGACGCCGAGAAGCCCCAGGCCGACGACCAGGACGCCTGTGACAGTGCCGGCATTGACGGCAACCGACAGTGCCCGCTCGAGGCTCTCGCGGGCCGCTTCGGCAGTCCGCACGTTGGCACGCACCGACACCAGCATTCCCGTGTAGCCCGCGGCCCCGGAAAGAATGGCGCCGATGGCAAAACCGATTGCCTGGCTGGTACCGAGCGCCACCAGAAGCAGCACGAAGATCACCACGCCGACGATGGCGACCGACAGGTATTGCCTGTTGAGATAGGCCTGCGCGCCCTCCTGGATGGCGGCGGCGATTACCTGCATCTGCTCGCTGCCCGCGCTTTGCGCCATGACCCTGCGGATGGCCAGCAACCCATAGAGAACTGCCACGACGCCACAGGCGATGGCAAAGTAAAGGGGATCCATCGTTCCCTTGCTCCCTGACGTGAAGTCCGGCCGGAGCATTCCTGAGGCGCAGCGCCGGATCCGGCCGTTGTCCGACACAGTCCGCGAAATCAGGAAGGATGGTTTATAGACAGATCACGCGCGTGATTTCAATGGCCCGTTGTCGAAGGGACCGGCCGCCAGGACGCTGTGGCGCCATCCGGCATCAACGATGCCGACAGGTGAGCCCTGAACATCGAGCAGCGTGACACCGGATCCTTTCCGGCAGCGCCCGATTGCCGTCAGGGGAGTTCCGCATCGCCGGGCGATACTGCGGGCACGGGGCACGTCACCGGGAGCCAGGGTCACGAGGAGCTCATAATCATCTCCTCCCGATAGCGCCCGGTCGCGCAACGCCGGATCACGACGGATTGCCTGTGTGGCGGCTTCGGAGTACGGAATGGCTTCGACGGCAAGTTCCATCGCGACTCCGGAAGCGGTGGCCAGGTGCGATGCGTCCGCAAGAAGGCCGTCCGAGATGTCGATCGCACCGTGAACCACACCGCGCAGGGCCACGCCTGACGACACTCTCGGCTGCGGCAGCCGATAGCGGGACACCAGCCGGGTTTCGACCGCGTTCCCGAGCCCGCGAAGGGCGCCGGTGCTCACGAGAAGTCCCAGCGCTGCATCTCCGATGGTTCCGGTGACGGCGACCACATCTCCTTCCCTCGCCCGTTCCCTGGCGCAGGAAATCCCGGCCGGAACCTCGCCGAAGGCGGTGATCGACAGGGTCAGGAGACCGCCCTCCGCCGCCACGGTATCGCCACCGAGCAGACTGATCCCGTATACTTCCTGATCATGTGCCAGCCCGCCGGCAAAGTCCTCAAGCCACGTGCGTTCCCGGCGCCCGTCCGATGCGAACCCCAGGAGATAGGCGCACGGTTGTGCTCCCATGGCGGCAAGGTCCGAGAGGTTGGTCCGGAGCAGTTTTCGGGCGACGAGTTCCGCTGGATCATCCGCGAGGAAGTGCACTCCCTCGATCATCATGTCCTTGGTGACCGCCAGTTCCATGCCGGACGACGCCGCGAGGATGGCTCCGTCATCGGCAAGACGGCGCGCGCCGGGATGATGGGCGAGAGGCGCCATCAGGTCACGAATGATCGTGAATTCGTCCGCGCCGGTCATGTGTCGAACTCCGCGGTGCGCAGACGGCGTGCCAGGCGATCGAGAACGGCGTTGACCATACCCGGCTCACCGCGTTCCCAGAAGGCATGGGCAACGTCGACGTAATCGCTGATGACGACCCGCGCAGGCACCTCGCTGCTGACGAGGAGTTCTCCGGCGCCGGCGCGCAGGACGGCCCGCATCAGGGTCTCGAGACGGGCGGTTGTCCAGCTGGATGCCAGAGCATCATCGATCATGTCGTCGAGGGTCTCACGGTTGTCCATCGCGCCACGCGCAACCGCCGCCAACAGGCGCGCGTCGGCGGGATGGCCGAGACCGCTCTCGTCAAGGACGGCGCCTTGATCGCACGCCGCGGTGATCACTTCGTCGACGGACGCCGCACTGCGGTCGATTTCATAGAGGGCCTGGACGGCGGCAAGCCGGGACGCACGCCGGCTGGCCGCCGCGGCCTTCATCCCGTCACGCGCAGGGTGGCGGCCAGTTCGACCATCTTGATGCAGGCGACGGCCGCTTCCCGGCCCTTGTTCCTGCGAGCGGGATCGGCACGTTCAACGGCCTGCTCGTAGGTCTCCACTGTCAGGACGCCGAATCCCACGGGGGCAATGTAGCGGACCGCGAGATCATTGATCCCGCGCGCCACCTCGGTACAGATGTGATCGTAGTGGGAGGTCTCGCCACGGATCACGCAACCCAGCGCCAGGTATCCGTCGTACCGGCTGGTGGCAATCGCCATGCGCAGACCGCCGGGGATCTCGAAGGCACCAGACAACTCCACCCGTTCCCAGGTAGCCCCCCACTCTTCGAGTGCCGCAACGGCGCCGGCGGCCAGCATATCGGTGACATCGCGGTAGTAGCGGGCTTCGAGGAGCAGGATATGGGGTGCAGTCGCCATCTTGCTCTCAGCGTCGGGTGTGACGCGATTCCAGGAGACGGTGCATATAACGCGCCAGCATGTCGATTTCCAGATTGACGTAATCGCCAGGTGCCAGTCCGGAAAAGGTGGTGACATGGCGCGTGTGGGGAATGATGCTGACACCGAACTGGCAGTCCTGCTCACGATCCTCGACGAAGGTGACGGTGAGCGACACGCCATCAAGGGCAATGGATCCCTTTTCGGCGATGAACGGAGCCACACCTGCCGGGGCGCGGAATGTCATTTCGGTCGAATCGTCCTGCTCTTCGACCCCGGCGACCGTCGCCACCGCATCGACGTGACCGGACACCATGTGACCTCCGATCTCTTCTCCCATCGCCAGGGACCGTTCGAGATTGACCGGTGATCCCACCTTCCACAGTCCCAACGTCGTGCGTGACAGGGTCTCCCTCGAAACGTCCGCGCGGAACCGGTCGCCGGACTTTTCCGTCAGTGTCAGGCAGGCTCCGGAGCAGGCAATGGACGCCCCCTTCGCGACCCGCTGGAGATCCCAGGAGGTGGCGATGCCGACGACGAGGCCACCGGCGTTGCTGTCCAGGGAGCACACCCTGCCGCGATCTGTCACGATACCGGAGAACATGCCCGTGCGTTACAGCCGGAGGCCAGCACGGTCAACCCGTCCTGGCCCCATGTGTGGTGGAAAAGAACCTGCCAATGTCGGGCGTCGGTCAGGGACTCGACGTCGAGACCGGCCAGGGATGCCGCCGCGTCATGGCCAAGCAGGAGCGGCGCGTGAAACCAGGCCACGCGGTCCACCAGGTCATCACGAACCAGGCTGCCCGCCAGGACGGCGCCACCCTCGACAAGCAGGCGTGTCAATCCCCTCGAGCCCAGGGCGGCCATCATCGCCTTCATGGACACCCTGCCTGAGTGGTCGCGGTCGACCTCGATCACGTCAACATGCGCTTCGCGCATGGCCTCCTTTCGGACCACGTCTGCGTCCCTGCCACAGACGATCCATGTCGGAATGTCCGCAGCGGAGGCCACGAGGGCCGACCTGCGGGCAAGGCCAAGATTGCTGTCGGCCACGATTCGCACCGGTGAGCGATGTCCAAGACCATCGAGTCGGCAGGTCAGGAGCGGATCATCGATGTCGGCGGTGCCGCGTCCGATGAGGATGGCATCGTGATGGAGGCGCAGGCCGTGGGCAGCGCGGCGCGCCTGCCGGCCCGTGATCCATCGACTCTCGCCGGTCGCCGTCGCGATCCTGCCATCGAGGGACGCGGCGACCTTGAGGGTCACGAGAGGCCGGCCGGTGGTGATTCTCGACGTGAAGCCGGCGTGAAGATCTCGCGCCTGTTGCGACAGGACTCCGACGTCAACATCGATTCCGGCCTCGCGCAGGCGCATGATTCCGCGGCCCGATGTCCGTGGATCGGGATCCGTCATGGCCACGACCACACGTTCCACGCCGGCGTGAACCAGAGAGTCGGAACACGATGATCCATTCCGGCGATGGGCGCAGGGTTCCAGGGCAACGTAGGCTGTCGCTCCTCTCGCATGCACGCCTGCCCTATCGAGGGCGATGGCTTCGCCATGCGGCCTGCCGCCAGGAGCGGTCATTCCCCGTCCGACCACGACGCCACCACGCACGATGACGCATCCAACCGAGGGATTGGGCCAGGTCGAACCCAGATTGCGCCTGGCAAGGGCCAGCGCCGCTGTCATGTGGTGGTGGTCCGCGGGATCCACGACACCCCGGGAGCTGATGTTGGAGTCTTTCTTCAGATACCTTCGATAAATTTCGCGAAATCCCTGGCATTGTCGAAGTTTCGATAGACCGAAGCAAACCGCACGAAGGCGACATCATCAACACTGGAAAGGGCAGAAAGCACCATCTCCCCGACAACGCTGCTGTGTACCTCCCGCTCACCGAGACGTTCGAGCTGGCGCTGGACATCGGCGACAAGGTGATCGAGTTGATCCTCCGAAAACGGGCGCTTGCGCATGGCGACAAGAATTGAACCGGCCAGTTTGTCACGGTTGAACGGCACCCGCTCACCGGACTTCTTGATGATCATCATGACCCGCAGCTGCAGGCGTTCGTACGTCGTGAAACGCATTCCACAGCGGGTGCATTCCCGGCGCCGGCGCACAGCCACCCCATCTTCCGCCGGACGCGAGTCCTTGACCTGTGTCATGTCACTCTTGCACGTTGGGCACTTCATGATCGACCTCGCATCAATCGCCGTAGACCGGAAAGCGGCGACACAGATCCAGGACCCGCGTCTCGATTTCCTGCTCTACAACGCTGTTGTCGTCCGGGTGAATCGCAAGTGAATCAAGCACTTCGATGATCATCTCGGCGACTGTGCCGAATTCACCGGTTGAGAATCCCCGTGTGGTGGCTGCCGGAGTTCCCAGCCTGATCCCCGACGTCACTGCCGGTTTTTCGGGATCAAACGGAATGGCGTTCTTGTTGCAGGTGATCCTGGCACGTTCGAGACTCTTTTCTGCACGGTTGCCGGTCAGCCCCTTGGGTCTCAGGTCGACCAGCATGACATGGGTGTCGGTTCCTCCCGAAACGATCGCCAGGCCGCCCTTGACGAGAGCGCCGGCAAGGGTTCTGGCATTGTCGACAACTGCCTGGGCATAAGTCCTGAACCCGGGTTGCATGGCCTCGCCAAGCGCCACCGCCTTGGCGGCGATCACGTGCATGAGCGGTCCGCCCTGGAGGCCGGGAAAGACGGCGGAATCGATCTTCCGACCGATGTCGGGGTCGTTGGAGAGAATCATGCCCCCCCTGGGTCCCCGCAGGGTCTTGTGGGTGGTGGTGGTGCACACATGGGCGTGCGGCAGGGGATCGGGATGGATTCCGGCGGCCACGAGACCGGCAAAATGCGCCATGTCGACCATGAACCAGGCGCCGACCGCATCGGCGATGGTGCGCAGACGCGCGAAATCGATGATCCGGGAGTATGCCGAGCCGCCGGCAATGATCAGCGCCGGTCTGTGCTCACCGGCAAGGCTCTCCACCTGGTCGTAGTCGATGAGCCCGGTCTCACGATCCGTCCCGTAGCCGACGGCATTGAACCACTTGCCGGAGATGTTGGGCCGGGCGCCGTGAGTGAGATGCCCGCCATGATCAAGCGCCATGCCCAGAATGGTGTCTCCGGGCTTGAGCAGTGCCAGCAACACGGCGCCATTGGCCTGGGCGCCTGAATGCGGTTGCACGTTGGCCCAGGCGCAACCGAAAAGTTCCCGTGCCCGCTCGATGGCAATGCGCTCGGCGACGTCGACATGCTCGCATCCGCCATAGTAGCGGCGACCGGGATAGCCTTCGGCATACTTGTTGGTGAGAACGGACCCCTGGGCCTCCAGTACCGCCCACGAAACGATGTTCTCCGAGGCGATCAGTTCGATCTGCTCCTGCTGGCGTTTCAGTTCGCCCGCGAGGGCATCGAAGATCAAGGGATCGGTCCTCGCCAGCTCGTGCGAGAAAGGACCGTTCTGTCGGGTCTCCATGGTCATCGCTCCGGAATCGGGACCGTGCCTTCTAGCGCAAGTGGTCCGTGTGCGACAACTTGTCGACACGGTGCGTGTGGCGGCCACCGTCAAAGCGGGTATCGATGAAGGCGCGCAGGCATTGCCGTGCCGTTTCCTCACCGATCAGTCGCCCGCCGAGTGCGAGCACGTTGGCGTCGTTGTGGCGGCGGGCCAGCACGGCGGACGTGACATCATGACAGACGGCGGCGCGGACAGCCGCATGGCGATTCGCCGCCATGGCAATGCCAATACCCGTGCCGCAAACCAGGACACCTTGCCCGGCCCTTCCCTCGACGAGGCACGCGACCATGCGCATGGCATAATCGGGGTAGTCAACCGGATCGGTTCCCGTGGTCCCGAGATCGAGAGTTTCGATCTGCCACGCGTCGAGTGTGCCCAGCAGGACCAACTTGAGCGCATATCCCGCATGATCCGATGCCAGCGCGATGCGGGAGGTGTTCATCGGTTGGGGACTCACATTGCAACCACCCCTAGGGATAGCATAGGCCGGCCCGGGGTGCCACTTCGTGACAATGGCGTCAATCACACGCACCATGACGTTGCTGACAAGGGAGCGGGACAACCGATGGAAAAGGCGATGCTGTCCGCAGTCGACCGGGCCGATATCCTCGAAATGACAACCGAGATCGTCACCGCCTATGTCGCCGGCAATACCGTTGCTCCAGACGACGTGCCGGAGTTGATTGAACGCATCCACGCGACCCTCGCCAGCCTTGCCTCAGAGAGTCCGCAAGGCTCGGCCTGATTGATCCCGATGGCCGATGACACAATCGCGGTTGGAGTGCGTCGCGATGTGTCGAAGCGCCACGGCCCCCCTGACCTGCGCTTGAAGGCGCGTGGGCTTTCCGGTCCCCTATCCATGCATCAACGCAACTCCGGCCATGGATGGGAAAATGCCCGAAGACACCGTGACGATCGCTTGCTGGAACATGGCGCACAAGCATGAGTCCTGGCGGTACCTGCTTGACCTGAAGGCTGACCTGGCGCTTCTCCAGGAAGTCTGCCGGCCGCCCGAAGATTGCGCCAAGATGATCGAGGTTGATCCGGCACCCTGGTCTCTTGAGAAACGGGGCGGCAGGATCAGGTGGCGCACCGCGATTGCCGTGCTGTCGGATCGCGTGACGGTGGAGTGGGTGAGAACGAGGCCTATCGGTGAAGCTGGTTCCGGTGACCTTGCAGTTTCTTCACCCGGCACACTCACGGCAGCACGGGTGATCCCGCGATCAGGCAAGCCCTTCATGGCGGTGTCGCTCTATGCGGAGCTCGAAAGACTCTTCAACCGCGCGGGGAACCTGATCTATTCGGACGCCTCGTCCCATCGGCTGATCTCGGACCTGGCGGCATTCGTTGCGCGGCAGCACGGTCACCGAATTGTCGCAGCAGGGGATCTGAACCTGATGTACGGCTACAGTGCTGACGGCAGTCCATACTGGGCAGCGCGCTACGGGACGGTGTTCAATCGACTGGAGGCGATGGGGCTTTTTCTTGTCGGACCACAGTTCCCCGACGGCAGACAGGCCGATCCGTGGCCAGCGGCGTTGCCCGGGAACAGCAAGAATGTCCCCACCTGGCACACGATCGGGCGGCCATCTGCCATGGCGGACCGCCAGCTCGACTATGTCTTTGCTTCGCCGGACCTTGTTCTTACCGCCTGCGCCCTCAATGGACCGGACGAATGGGGTCCGAGCGACCATTGCCGAATCGCCATGGAATTGCGGCCATGACCACATGCTCAAGCCGGCCGGCGGGGCTGTGCGGGAAGCAGACCACCTGGCGCGAAGCGCAAGACGAGAAGCAGGATGAGACCCATGACAAGGACTCGCATGTAGGGGGCGCCGTCAAGGATGTAGCCGGCAACGGTGCTTCCCTCCCCGGCGATGGCCAGCAGATGCCCGGCCAGCCACAGTCCGGCGGGTTCGGCCTCGATCCATACAAACCAGACCAGGAAGCCTCCAAGAACCGCACCCCAGTTGTTGCCGGAACCGCCGATGATGACCATGACCCAGATGAGAAAGGTAAAGCGCAGCGGCTGGTAGCTTCCGGGAGTGAACTGCCCCTCGAGTGTCGTCAGCATGGCGCCGGCAACGCCGATGACGGCGGCGCCCAGCACGAATATCTCGAGATGACGCGCCTTGATGTCCTTGCCCATCGCCGCGGCACTGGTCTCGTTGTCACGGATGGCCCGCATCATGCGCCCCCACGGCGAATGAAGCGCCTTTTCGGCAAGGACAAGGAGACCCGCCAGAACCGCCGTGAAGAGCCCCGCATAGCAGAGTTTGACCGCGATGGTGGAGGCCGTCTGGATATCGATGCCCAGGGACGCCGCAAGCTCCTGGAAGCGGGAGGATTGTTGCAAACCGATCTCGTAGGGCACGGGGCGGTCGAGTCCCGTCACATTTCGCACGCCCCGGGTCAGCCAATCCTCGTTCTTGATGACGGCGATCACCATCTCGGCAATCCCCAGTGTGGCAATGGCGAGATAGTCGGCCCGCAATCCAAGGGCCACCCGGGCAATGAGCCACGCCGCGGCGGCAGCGGCCAGACCGCCTGCCGGCCATCCCAGGAGCACAGGCAGATCAAGGCCGCCGAGAAAACCCGTCCGCGCCGGATCCACGGACTCGATGGCCTCGACCGCCGGATCGAAAAAGCGGTTCAGGACACCCCAGCCCACCAGCAGCACGACCGTTGTCGCCGCCATGCGCCACCTTCCCGGGTCCATGAGCCGGCGCACCAGGATGACGGCCAGGACCGTGAAGAAGACCGTGATCCCCGTCCACGCAAGATCGGTCCCGGCGATATCCCAGGCCGCGTCCACCGGCGCCACCGACACCAGGGTGGCGGCAATGCCGCCCAGAGCGGCAAAGCCCATGACACCGACATTGAAGAGACCGGCATAGCCCCACTGCATGTTGAGACCCAGGGCCATGATGGACGAAATCAGGCACAGGTTGAGTATGGAGAGAGCCACCACCCAGGACTGTCCCAGGCCCGTGATCACGAGAAGAACCGCCATGGCGGCAAGGCAGAACATTCCCCGGGTTGACATGATCAGATGACCTTGCCCCTGAAGATCCCTGTCGGGCGTATCAGAAGCACCACGATGAGAATGATGAAACTGACGGCGAACTTGTATTCCGTCGCCAGGACCTGGACCAGTCCCTCGGGTTGCCAGCCTTCGGGACCAAGGTAGATGAGGAACTTGCGGTAGGCATAGGTGAGAGCAATTTCGGAAAATGCGACCACGTACCCGCCGATGACTGCGCCAAGGGGGTGCCCGATACCGCCGACGATGGCAGCGGCAAAGGTGGGCAACAGCAAATGAAAATATGTGTAGGGTTTGAAACTCTTGTCGAGGCCATAGAGCGTGCCGGCCACGGTGGCGAGTGTTGCGGAAATCAGCCACGCCACCATCACGACGCGCTCCGGACTGACACCGCTCAGGAGCGCCAGGTCCTCGTTGTCCGACCACGCCCTCATCGCCTTGCCCGTGCGGGCGTGCTGCAGGAACCAGAAGAGCAGCGTGCCGGCAATGCACGTCACGGCGACGGTGAGACCCTGGGAAACCTTGATGGCGAGCCCTTCCTGCAACCCCGTCGCGTCCCTGAATTCCCGCACCTTGAGAATGAACCGGGCGCCATCGTCGAAACTCCTGTCCTTGGTGCCGATCACCATGCGCACAAGGCCGTTCATCACCAGCATGACGCCAAAGGAGGCAATGACGAACATGATCGCCGGGCTCCGCTTGCGCCGGTGAAACCGGTAGACGCAACGATCGGTCGCGAGGCAGATCCCGATGGCCGCGGCAATACCTGCTGGCATGGCAATCAGCGCCGTCGGCAAGGGCCTGATGGTGAGGCCCAAATCCTGGAAGAGCCAGGTCGCGAAGATCGTGGCCATGGTTCCGAAAGCCATGACATCGCCATGGGCGAAATTGGCAAAGCGGAGAATGCCGAAGATGATGGTCAGGCCCAGTGCACACAGTGCGAGTTGTGAACCGTAGGAAATGCCGGGAACCAGCACGAAGTTGGCGAACAAGGCACCGGCATTGAGGAGGTCGTCCATCGTCAGCCTCCCAGAAAGGAACGCCGGACGTTGTCATCGGCGAGCAGTTCCCGGCCACTCGCCGTATGCCGGTTCTCACCGGTCACCAGAACATAGCCCCGGTCAGCTACGGCAAGAGCCTGTGCGGCATTCTGCTCGACCATGAGAACCGCAACGCCGCTGGTGCGGATGCCGATGATGCGATCGAAAAGATCGTCCATCACGATCGGCGAAACACCCGCGGTCGGCTCGTCGAGCATGAGGACATCGGGCTCCGTCATCAGTGCTCGCGCGACAGCGACCTGCTGTCGCTGTCCACCCGAGAGTTCACCGGCCGGTTGACGCAACTTGTCCTTGAGGACCGGAAACAGTTCGAGAACCCCTGCGAGAGTCGCCGACGTGTCATCCCGGCGCAGGAATGCGCCCATTTCGAGGTTCTCCCGGACAGTCATGCCGGAAAACACGTTGGCAGTCTGAGGCACGAAGGCCATGCCCCGGCGCACCCGCTCGCGCATCGACAGTCCCGTGATGTCCGCATCATCGAGCATGACCCTGCCACGGTTGAGGTCGATCATTCCGAAGATTGCCCGCATGGCCGTCGACTTTCCGGCTCCGTTGGGTCCGACGATGACGACAATCTCGCCCGCCTCGACCCGGACGGTGCAACCATGGAGAATGTCGGCGCCGCCGTATCCACCTGACATGTCTTCGCCCGCGAGCACTTTCATGAGACACCTCGCGCGCCCCGACGGCCGAGGTAGGCTTCGATGACACGGGGGTCGGATGTGACGGCGCGCGCACTTCCGGTCGTCAGCACCCTGCCCTCGGCCATGACCACCACGGGATCACACAGGCGGGACACAAAGTCCATGTCGTGCTCGATCATGCAGAAGGTGTAGCCGCGTTCCCGGTTGAGCCGGACGATGGCATCACCGATGGATCGCAGCAGCGTGCGGTTGACGCCGGCGCCCACCTCGTCAAGAAGAACGACCCTGGCGTCGACCATCATGGTCCGCCCAAGTTCGAGAAGCTTCTTCTGCCCCCCGGAAAGGTTGCCGGCCAGCTCATCGGCGACCTCATCAAGGGCAAGGAACTCGATCACTTCAGAGGCTTTCCTGGCGATCTCCTCCTCTTCGTACCGGACACGGGAGGGCTGCAGCCAGACCTTGACAAGGTTCTCGCCAGACTGGTTTCCCGGAACCATCATCAGGTTTTCACGCACGGTAAGCCGGGAGAATTCCTGGGCGATCTGGAAGGTTCGCAGCAGGCCGCGATGAAACAGCTCGTGGGGTGGCAGACCGGTGATGTTCTCGTCATGAAGCCAGACCTCACCGGAGGTCGGCGCCACCATGCCGGCAATGATGTTGAAGAGCGTGGTCTTGCCGGCACCATTGGGACCGATGACCCCTGTGATTGTTCCTTCTCCGATCGTCAGGGAAACACCGTCCACCGCCCTGAGGCCCCCGAAGTGCCTGGTCAGGGCGTGCATGCGGATCATGCGGGTGATCCGGCATGGAAGTGGATCTGGCGACCATATGTCGCCAGATCCTGATGCAACCTCAGCGGTTCAGTGAATGGCGACAGTCTCGAATGCGCCGTTGACGATTGCCAGCTGCTTGTAGGAACCGGAGGATTCACCGACATCGGTCAGTTCCACGCCTGTGGCGCCGACATAGTCGATGTCTGTCCCCTCGGCGAGGAGGGCAAGACCCCGGGCAAGTTCGCCAGGCCCGATTGCCTCACCTGGAGCATTGGCAACCTCAAGCAGGCTGGAGCTGACAGACGCCGAGTCGGTCGAACCGGCCGCCTGGATGGCAAGGGCAATGAGAGCTGCCGCATCATAGGAATTGCCGCAGAATGGGCAGTCTCCGGCCCTGCCATTGTCCATGGCATAACTGGCGTACTCGGCGGCCTCGGGGGCATCGGAACCCGGCAGCGTGCCGATCGTGCTGGCTGCCGCTTCGCCAAGCGCTTCGATGACAGCATCACCGATCATGCCGTCGGCGATGATGAAATTTTCGAAGGCGCCAGTATCGACGGAGGCCTGGATGATTCCCTTTCCGCCCTGGTCGGCATAGCCGAAGACGGCGAGATGCTCCGCTCCGGATGCCGCCAGGTTGGCAACTTCCGCAGAATAGTCCGCCTTGCCGTCCTCGTGGGGAACCGCGACTGCCACGCTTCCGCCATGAGCCTGAAACGCTCCCTCAAAGCTGGACGCCAGGCCCTTGCCATAGTCATTGTTGGTGTAGGTGACAGCGACACTGGTGACGCCCTCGTTCGCAAGAATGGCGGCGATCACCTCGCCCTGGCGAGCATCGGAGGGGGCCGTGCGGAAGAACAGGCCATTATCCTCGATCGTCGAAAGGGCCGGCGATGTCGCCGATGGAGACACGATGACAATTCCATTGGGCACGGCGACATTGTTGGTGACGGCAATGGTAACGCCCGAGCAGTCCGCGCCCATGATCGCGACAACGGATTCAGAGGTCACGAGGCGTTCGGCCGACGCCGTTGCTGCGGCGGCGTCGATGCAGGTCGAATCGCCACGCACCGGAACAATCGCGCGGCCATCGAGCAGCGCGCCTGATGCGGTGACCTCCTCGAGGGCGAGTTCCGCTGCCTCCGCCATGTCGGGGGTGAGGGATTCGATTGGCCCGGTGAAGCCAAGCAGGACACCAACCCTGATGTCATCGGCCGTGGCGAGCGACGCCGACCCCATCGTCAGGGCCACCGCCCCGACCATGGATGTGATCCGCACTATGTTGAAATGTCTCATAACATGTGATCTCCCGATGTTCGTGTTCTGGATAGTGACTCCTTGGACCAGGCTGCTTCGTGTCTCGAGACCGGAAGTATGTCACGGGGCCATTCGTCCGGCAATCGGACCGCAGTCTCCCTTGAGGCCTGCAAGCGCCTCGATATGGTCGATACCGAGACCGCAGCATCCTCCCAGGGCACGCACTCCCTTGCCGATCCAGTGGCGTGCTTCGCAGACAAGATCCGCCGGTGCGATGATGTCGACGAATTGCCATTCAGGCATGCGGAAGAATCCCGAATCGGGATAGGCGCTCATCGGTCCCTTCCACCTCCCGCGCACGATATCCAGTGCGGGTCCGGTGGCATGAACATTGCTATGCATGACACCGACAACGTCCGGCCTGCCCTGCAGCGCAGCCTCGACACAGTCGGAGAATGGATAGTCCTCCCACGCATAACTGACGATCCTTCCGTCAACAGACCGGGCGCTCAGGCCGCACCAGAACGGAAGCCCGCTCTCTTCTGCCGCCTCCAGGGCCAAGTCCATGTGCATGGGCCGCGACATCATTTCGAGAAGGATGAGATCAACACCAGCTTCACACCCCGCCGCCACCACTTCCTGAAGATTGGCGAACACGATGGCGGAGGACGGCCGCAGCGAAGGATCGTCGCGCGCATCCCCGGGGATGACAGGCATCTGGTGGGACAGGGAGAGGGCCACCGCAACATCACGCCCGCCGGATGCCCGGTCGCGGGCACGCTGGGCAATCTCGACTGCCTGGCGGGTGAGATGGCCCACCCTGTCACCCGCCCCCTCCTGTTCCAGCATGTGCCGGGCATTGGAAAACGTGTTGGCAGTGATGATGTCGGCACCTGAGCGGATGTAGTCCTCGTGAATCTCGAGCAGGGTCTGGGGTGCGTACTCGGTGGCAAGGGCACACCAGGCGCCAGTACTCATCGGCGCGCCCCTTTTCTCGAGCTCGGTTCCCGTAGCGCCATCGAGAACGAGGATGTCGCCTTCATCGAGACGTTTGTTCAGGGCGACCATGCCTCGGGCTCCTCGACACAACCGATGGAGGGGTAACTGCCGGCGTCACAAACACTTGTTGAGTCCCTTCAATCATGCGTAAATTGTCCGCCACAACATCGGGAGGTCAAACCCTGCAATGATCAGCCATCCTATCAATCGGCGCTTCATCCTGAAGGGGACGGCAGCGGCAGGTGGTGTGCTCGCCGCGCCTTCTGTCCTGCGACGCGCCTGGGCTGCGGAGCCGATCAAGGTGTCGTCCTACGGCGGCTACTTTGAGGACATGCTTTCCCAGTACGCCTATCCTGCCTTCACGAAGGAGACGGGCATCGAGATCGAGACCATCTCCCAGCCGGGTGGATTCCAATGGTTCGTGACCTTGAAGAACAGCATCGCGGCCGGCAGTCCCGCGGTGGACGTCACGATGGCGGCCCAGGGTTCGATGCGCCGGGCCACGGAGGTCTTCATTCCTCTGGACGAAGAAACCGTTCCCAACCTGCAGAACGTCCCTGAATACCTCATTTTGCGCAATGACGAGGAAAGCCCGATCGGGGCGCCGGTGCTGGCCTGGTATGCCACCTTCGTCACCAACACCGAAAGGTGGCCCGAACCCCCGGTCTCGTGGGCCGACGCCTGGGACCCGAAGTTCGAGGGTGAGCTTGGATGGGGCCGCAACGTGTCCTCAAGCTACCTCCTCGATATCGTCGCTGCCGCGTTCCATGGTGGCAACGAGATCATGGACACCGACGAAGGTCTCATCACCTGCATGGAGAAGGCAGCCGAACTCAAGGACAATGTGCGCCTGTGGTTCAATGACGAAGGCCAGTTCCAGGCGATGTTGCAGTCGGGCGAACTGACAGCCGGTCAGTACTACCATGACGTCACCTGGGTGATGGCTACCGACGGCTTTCCGGTGCGTTCCACCTTCCCCAAGGAAGGCGGTGTCATCGACTTTGGTTCCTGGTGCATCGTCCAGGGGAGCGAGAAGGTCGATGTCTGCAACGAGTTCATCAACTGGTCGGTCTCTCCGGAAGCACAGACCGTGATCACGGACAATCTTTGGACGGCGCCCGTTCTGCCACGGGGCTTGCTGCCGGATCTCAGTGATGAGGCGTTCGGACGGGCCGCCAGCACGATCAAGCCGATCATCCCCAACTACCAGATCTACGTGGACAAGGGTGACTGGCTTGACGAGAAGTGGGAGGAGTACCTGGCGGACGTGTAACCCTGCCGGAATCGTCCCGACATAGAGGGACCGGAGAACCGTCTCCGGCCCCTCTTTTTCTACGGTCTTGACCGCCCCGCGTTCCTGCCCTGACAATCCCCGGCGGCGATCCATGCCGGAGGTGTCACAGCATGTTTCCCGCCAGTCCTGTCATGCTTCTTGATCTCCTGAAGCGCCAGCAGCCCGGGATGACGCTCGAGCAGCCGTTCTACACGGACCCGGCAATCTTCGAGGAGGATCTCAACCGTATCGTCGCCAGACAATGGCTCTTCGTTGATCATGTGTCGGCGGTTCCCCAGCCCGGGGACGTTCTCACATACGAGATTGCCGGAGAATCGATCATCCTGGTGAGAGGCAGGGACAGGGAGGTGCGTGCATTCTTCAATGTCTGCCGCCACCGCGGTTCGAGGATCATAACGAAGGGGTGCGACCATGTCCGCACCCTCACCTGTCCCTATCACGCGTGGACCTGGGACCTCGAGGGCAGACTCGTCAGGGCGCGACTGATGGCCGACGATTTCCGGCCGGAAGACTGGCCGCTTCACGCGTGCAGGACACACATCTACCAGGGGCTCGTGTTCATCTGTCTTGCCGACGAGGACGACGAAGCCGTCATCGAATTCGATTCGATCGCCGATCGCCTCGACCCCTATATCGAGAGCCACTGCCTCGCCGAGGCGAAAGTCGCCGCGCGCAAGGCCTATCCCACGGCCGGGAACTGGAAGCTTGCGGTGGAGAACTTTCGGGAGTGTTACCACTGCGCTCCGGCGCATCCCGGCTACACCTCGGTCAATGCCTATGTGATCGATGGCGAACGAGACCAGCAGGCACGCTCGGAGACCGTGGCCACCTGGGCCGCGACGTGGGAGAAACGCGGATTCGTCACGCGCGGCACGGGCGTCTGGGGGGACAGTTTTGATGAACGCCAGCCCCATGCGGCCATCCGGCAGCCCATCAAGGAGGGCTACCTCACGCTCTCGAAGGATGGCAGACCCGTGGCGCCGCTCATGGGCCGGCTCACCGACTGGGATGGCGGAGAGACTCTCATGGTGTTCGGACCGCTCTTCTACATCTACCTCGCCGGGGATCATGCGGCGCTCTTTCGCTTCACGCCTGTTCACGCGACCCATACCGATGTCGAGGTGACATGGCTTGTCAACGGCGATGCGCGTGAAGGCGAGGACTACGATGAGGGACGTCTCACATGGATGTGGGATGTCACCACCATCGAAGACACCAGGATCATCGGCAACAACCAGCTTGGCGTGAATTCGCGGCGTTATCGACCGGGCCGATACTCCACGAAAGAACGGGCGACGACGAATTTTGTCGAGTGGTACAAGAGACGCATGGGAGACCAGACATGACAGTCAGACTGCGACGAATTGAATCGGCATCCGATACCACGAGCCTTGCCGAAGCTCTCGAGGCCGACGGCGCCGCGATTGTCAGCCAGGCGCTCTCCCCCGCCCAACGGGCGACTCTCAATGAGGATCTGGATCGGGCCCTCGACGGCATTGAACCAGGATTGCGCCATCCGCCGTCACAATTCTTCGTCGAGTTCTATGGCAGCAAGACGATCAGGATCGATGGATTGCCCGGCAAATCGGAGGCCTTCGTGGATCTTCTCGAAGACTCGTTCATGACCCGCATTGCCGACAGGCTGATCCTTCCCCACTGCCAACACTACCTGCTCAATACCGCACAGCTCATCCAGATCGGACCCGGGGAAAGCAACCAGTGGCTGCACCGGGACGAGAATGCCTGGTCTCATCTCGCTCCAGCTCATCTCCTGCAAGTGGAAGCGATGTTCGCGCTGACGCGTTTCACCAGAGAGAATGGATGTACGCGCGTGGTGCCGGGCAGCCACCGCTGGGACAGCGACCGGGAGGCGACAGAAGACGAGATCGGCCATGCGGAAATGGATGCCGGTGATGCCCTCGTCTACCTGGGTTCGACGATCCACGGCGGTGGCGCCAACACGACATCTGATGAGTGGCGGCGAGGCATGTTCTTCGGCTTTGTCGTCGGCTGGTTGCGCACCGAGGAGAATCTCTATCTCACGGTGCCTTTCGAAAAGGCCCGCGCCATGCCGGAAATCGTCCGGGAACGCCTGGGATACCGTGCCCATGACGGCATCGGAGTCGTCGATGTCGGAGATCCGATGGCCCTGTTCCAGTGACACCTTGTGCCGAAAGGCACCACGGCGCCTGACCGGACCTCAGGCCAACCTCCATCCGATTCAGAGCGCCAGCCGCCGGCCAGCCGCTCCGTTCAAGGTTGCCCGAGTGGCACTGGAGGATGCCACCATCCGGACTATGATGGTGTTTGCGATGAATTGCGTGGACGAGGGGTACAATGGCCGGAGGAAGCCATTTCGACTGGGACCTGATCCGCGATGACGACGACACCATCAGGGAAGCGCTCGAGCATGCCAATGCGCCGGTGACGTTGGCGGCGCTCGTCCACCTCACCGGCGACGTCGAGCTGCTTCGTGGCGATATCAGGGTCGACAACAGCCGCGCGCGCGACCTGCAGCGCGGCATCGGCAAGAAGCAGCAGGCCATCATACGAGCCAGGGCCCTTCAGGTGCTGACCGAGTACCGCGACCGCGGCTGCCCGACGCCGCCACCGCTCGCTCCGGAAACACTGCGAGAGATCCTTCGGTTCATCACCGGACAGGAACTCGACGAGGACTGCATCAGGTTCCTGATGGAGGAATCCGAGTTCGAGACCGACGACGCCTACGGAGTGGGCGGGTTCGACGCCATCCCCGCGGATGTCCGGCGCCGCTTCCATGTCGTTGTCGTCGGCGCCGGCATGTCGGGACTGCTCGCGGGCTATCGGCTCAGACAGGCGGGTCTCTCCTTTACCATTGTCGAGCGCAGCGGCGATGTCGGCGGTACATGGCACGACAACGTCTACCCAGGTTGCCGCATTGACAACCCCAGCCACGTCTACGAGTACTCGTTCGCACGCC
>MPMV01000043.1 GCA_002238685.1 bacterium EF100-94H03 bin56 | reverse complement strand
CGTCGGAACATGCAAGGCGGCGCAGCGTCTGTCGGCACGTTGTCCCGGGAAGCGCAAGTCGTCCTTCGTGCCAATTGCCACCTTACCAATGCCAGCACGAGCGCCGGTCTTGCCGTGTTCGAACAAGAGTCGCAATTTTCCTTTCCCAACCACCGGATTCATCCGCGTTCCCGGTGGCGGTTGAGCGCAACGGCAATCCTTCTCACACGACATGGTGCCCATGGACACGACCCTTCATGCGTCGTCTTGCGGCCGATCTCTGTCTCGCGCGGATGCGGGGAGATGTGGTATCGTTGGCCGGATACGGACATCAGCGAACGGAGGCCGCCATGAGCGTGGGGTGGGTGAAGGCCGTTTCATGCGATGACCTGGCAGAGAAGGGGTGCACGGTCTTTCGCCTCGACAATCGCCAGATCGCCATCTTCAGCACGAAGAAGGGGATTTTCGCCTGCAACAACCGCTGCCCGCACGAAGGATACCCGTTGCGCGAGGGCACGCTTGACGAGGACTGCAAGCTCACGTGCAACTGGCACAACTGGAAGTTCGACCTGGAAACCGGCGAGAACCAGCGCGACGGCGACAGGCTGCGCACCTATCCGGTCGAGCTGCGCGACGGAGCGGTCTGGATCGAGATCGTCGATCCTCCTCTCGAGGAACAGGTCGCCGGCGCCCTTGAAGGGTTGAAGAAGGGCTTCGACGACCACGCCTACGAACAGATGAGCCGTGAGATCGCCCGCATCATGCGCATGGGCGCCGACCCCCTCGTCGCCATGGTGAAGGCTGTTTGGTGGTCCCACGACCGGCTCGAGTTCGGCTGGACCCATGCTTATGCCGGCGCCGCCGACTGGCTGGCACTCTACGACCGCCATGAAGGCAACCCGGAGAATCGCCTCATCTGCCTCCTCGAGGCCATCGGTCACATGTCGGACGATACGCTGCGCGAATCGACCTATCCCTTTGCAAAAGGGGTCCTGGGCTGGGACGAGGAGGCGTTCGTTGCGGCCGTCGAGAGGGAAGACGAGGACCAGGCGATCCTTCTCACCCGGGGAGCGCTTGCCGCCGGCGGAGCCCACCTTGCGATGGAGCGGGGCCTTGCCCGGGCGGCCCTGGCGCACTACGCCGACTTCGGCCATTCGACCATCTACGTCTCGAAGGTCGCCAGCCTCGTCGAACGCCTCGGGGACGATGTTGCCGAACCCCTGCTGCTGTCGCTCGTGCGCAGTCTCGTCTCGGCATTCCGCGAGGATCTCATCCCCGAGTTCCGCGCCTATGGATCCGCCCTCGAGTCGTTCGGCAAGAAACCGAACGGCTCGGTGCCCGGCGCCGGGGACTATGCGACTCTCGGTGCCGCAAAGGCAGTCGAGTTCACGGCCAGCCACGGACGGGCGGCACCGCTCGATCTTTACCGCAGCCTGCTTGGCGCCAACGCGATGAACATGCTCACCTTCGACCTGGCCCACCTCGATGACATCAACAAGCCCTATGGCAGCGACTTCGGCTGGCTCGATCTCACCCATGGCCTCACCTTCTCCGATGCCGTGTTGCGGCTGTGCTCGCGCCACAGCGACCTGTGGCCGGCCGGACTGCTGCAGATGGCCTGCTTCGCCGGCCGGAACATCGGTCATCAGAACCCGGATGTGGACCTCGAGGACTGGAGGGTTGCGGATCGCGCCGGCTTCTTTGGCGACGTCGAGGCGAAACTCCTCGACCATGGTCAGGACGAGTACATCGTTTCGGTTCATCTTCTCAAGACGGCCGAAGCCGTGCGCTTCCTCGCATCGTCCAGGGAAGCGGGACACGCGGGTGACGTGGCGCTCGCCGCCCTCAACCGCCTCCTTCATTCGCCGGTGCGGCGCAAGATGGTCCGCCGCACGGCGCGCCAGGCCATGCGGTTCGTCGCCACCGACGTGTAGGACGCAAGGGTCAGAGCGTCAGGGTATCGAAGAGACCTGAGAGGCGCCGCGTCCGGTTGGCAAGTGCCGCCCTGATCTCGTCCTCGCTGCCGTGGATGGTGACCGTGCGGCGCGCCCTCGTGACGGCCGTGTAAAGAAGTTCACGGGTGAGGATCGGAGAGTCCTCCCCGCCCGGAACGACCGTCACGTCCTGGTATTCCGAGCCCTGGGCCCGGTGGACGGTCATGGCAAAGACGCTTTCATGGTCGGGCAGGCGCCCCGGAGGGAGGACACGCGCGTTGCCGCTGTCGTCGCGCAGCTGAGGGAAGAGCACGTTGCGTCCGCCGCCTTCAACCGGGAAGACGATGCCCGTATCGCCATTGGAGAGGCCTGTTGCAGGGTCGTTGCGCGTGATGATGACCGGGCGGCCGGCATAGAACCCGTCGCGTTGCCGGGCGAGACCACGGTCTCTCAAGTCCTCCTCGACAAGGCGGTTGAAGCGCGCCGATCCGATGGCACCGCGACGGTGGGCACACAGGACGGCGAACCGCGAGAAGGGGTCGAATCCTTTTTCCGGGGTGGAGGCCATGTCCTGCACCAGGGGACCGTAGAGATCCTCGGTCAAGCGCAGGGCGAGTCTCCTGAACCCCTCGGCGCCCTCCAGAGGGCGACGCGTGATGTCCGGTTCGCCGGGATCGTCAAGCGCCGCGATGACGCCATCGGCATCATTCGTCCTGATGGCCTCGGCAAGGCGTCCGATCCCCCCATCGGCGTCGAAACGCCAGTTGTGGCGGAGCTCGACGATACGCGAATGAAGCGGCGATGACTTCGAGGCGGCCGCGGCGACAAGATCGGCGAAGACGGAACCCGGTTGCACCGATGACAGCTGCAGGGAATCTCCCAACAGGACGAATCGGGCGGTATCCGGAAGCGTCCCGAGGACCTGGCCCATGATGTTGATGTCCACCATGGAGGCCTCATCGATGACAAGCAGTTGCGTCGGATCCTCATGCCAGCGGCTGGAAATGAGCCAGCGATGAATGGTCCGGGCGTCAAGCATCGCCACGTCGGGACGCTGCGACGCATCACGGACCGCCTGTTGCAGACGAGCCGCCGCCTTGCCCGTCGGCGCTGTCAGCGCAATGCCTCCAGGCGACACCAGGCCGGCATCCAGAAGGACCGAGAGGATCCTCGCCACGATCGTGGTCTTGCCCGTGCCGGGACCGCCGGAAATGCAGCAGAACCTGCCGCCAAGGGCGACCGTCACCGCCTTGCGCGGCCCGTCATCGACGGCGTCTTCCGGCACATGCCGGTCCACCAGGGCGGCATGGGAGTCCGCCGTTTCCAAGGGAACGGCGCACCGTTCGCGGATGCCGGCCGCCACCGACCTTTCAAGTTCGAAGAGACGCTCCAGGTAAAGCCGCCTCCCGCCGGCCAGGACCAGGGGCGCCGGCGTCCCGGAGTCCGTCTGCCTGACAACGGGGCTTGCCTCGAGAGAGGCGATCCAGGCATCCCGGCAAGGCATGCGCAGACCCGCGGGCCCATCCCGGCCCGCAAGCTCCTCGAGATCCAGGCATGTATGGCCCTCACGGGTCGCGGCGCTCGCCAGGGCCGCGGCAAGGGCGACCGACGTGTCGTCACCGGGAGCAAGATCGCTCATGAGGGCGGCGAAGTGCCGGTCGATGGGCGCGATGGCGCGCTCCCTCAACAGATCCTCGACGGCTCGGGGCGCCTTCACGACGCGTCCTCCCTGAAGCAGGCGTCGAGATCACGTATGCAGGCATGGGTCGGTCGATCGAACCAGACGCCCCGGGTCATGCCGGCCTCGGGATCCATGCCTCTCAGAAACAGGTAGAAGGCGCCGCCAATGTGTCGTTCGTAGTCGTAATCCGTGATCCTCGTCGCAAGGTAGCGATCAAGGGCAACCAGGTAGAGCAGGTACTGGAAGGTGTAGCCGCTGTTGTGCATGGCCGGATGGAGCCGCGCCGATTCATAGTCGGATGCCCTGTTTCCGAGCCAGTTCGACTTGTAGTCGAGAACGTACCAGCGATCGTTCCGGGCAATCACGAGATCGATGAATCCCCTGAGATAGCCCCTGATCGGCTCCGCACCGGCCGAAGACGGGATCGGATCGGGGTAACCGTGGCGCGTGAGACACTCGGAGATGCGCCGGGTCCGCAGTCGTTCGGCCGGAAAGCTGAATTCCAGTTCCGGCAGCCTCTCCAGGGGATCGGCCAGGCGGAAGCCTTCGTGCCCCGGCTCCTCGAGATGGGTGGCGCGTGCCTTGACGACCACGGTCCGCGCCACGTCGGCCCAGGACGAATCGATGCTGTAGTGGCGCAACTGCCGGCGGCAGATCGTGTCGAGATCGTCTTCCGGCTTGAGATCCATCGCTTCCAGAATGCCGTGGAAGCACCGGCCTGCGGTGGCGCCCCGGGGAAAGGTGAAGGGCGAAAGGGCAGCGCCTGGCGCCTCGCCGGTGTCTTCGGATGGCGCGCCCCTGTCGTCATCATGGTCGGGACGCCCGATCAGGCGGCCTCCCGGACCGTGGTCGGCACTGAGAGCCGAGAAGCTGGTGATGCGGCGGATACTCTCGAGTTTCCTGGTGAACCGCCTCGCTTCGAGGACCTGGGCGACGTCCGGTCCGGATGCCGCTCGGGGAGCGTCAGCGCCCATGCTGTCGGGATCGGGTCCGATGGATCCTCCGGACTCCTGGAAGACCTGTGCGATCTGCTGTTGCCATGCATCGCCCGACAACGCGTAGAACGAAGTCTTCACCGCCGTGTGAAGGCCCCCGACGGCGATCGGAACCGCCCACTTTCCGGTCGTGTTCGTGCTCGTCCCCGCCACGTACCCGGCGCTCAAGGGCTCCTGATGAAGCAGCCACGAAAGCGGGGATATCTCCCTTGTTCGTTCGAGCCGAGCCGTCGCCACCACGCAGCGTTCCCGTGCGCGCGTCACCGCGACATAGAGAAGACGCACATCCTCCATGAAGTTCTCGAGAGACTCCGCGTTGCGGTCACCGGGGCCGGGGTCGAGATTGAGGACCACCGGATAGGTTCCACTCCCGTCATCCCTGTCGAGGTGACAGGTCGCCGTGTCGTCGCGGGATGTCCGGCCGCTCGGAACATCCCACGTGAAGGGACAGAAGACGATCGGGAACTCGAGCCCCTTGCTGCTGTGAACCGTCATGATCCGGACAAGATCCTCGTCACTCTCGAGGCGCAGCAGTGAAGCCTCGTCCCGGGGGACCGTGTCACTCAACTGCCGGCTGAACCAGGTGGCGAGGCCCACCGGCCCGAGGCGCAGGTCTGCTTGCGCATCCTGCAGAATGTCGATGAGGTGGCGCACATTGCTCAGTCGCCGGGGCGCATTGCCGTAGGCGGTCAGGCTGTCCCCGGATGCGAGGATGTGATGGAGCGCCGTTCCTATTCCCCGCGCCCGCCAGATGCGCCGCCATCCGTCAATGCGCTCCAGCCACCTGATCCAGGTGGCGTCATCATCCTTGATCGCCAGGAGTTCCTCGTTGTCGAGGCCAAAGATGTCGCCAGACAGCATGGTGCGTTCCCGCGTCGTCCGGCCCGGCTCGGCGAGCGCCCACAGCACTCTTTCCAGCTGTTCGGCCTCGCGCGTGTCAAAGACGCTCGTGTCGTCGATCTCGACACAGCCAACTCCCCTCTGACGCAGGTCCATTGCGATGTCGCGTCCCTGGACGCGCCTGCGGACGAGCACCGCGATGTCGGATCCCCTGAGGGGCCGGCCATCGATGCAGGCATCACCCTTCTCTCCCGCAAGGAGCAGTTTGCGGACCTCCCTTCCGGTCCTTTCGACGGACTGTCGCGTCGCGGCCGATCTCGTGGTGTCGCCGAAATTCCACACCCGGAGCGGCGGACCCCTGTCGCCCTTCACCTCGAGAACCGGCGTTGCGTCGCGCCCCGGCACGGCCGGACTGAACGCGATGCTGTCGATCAGGAACGGGGCCCGGGTACCGAAGAGATGATTGACGCCCTTCACGAGAGCCGGTGCCGATCGCCAGTTCTTCCTGAGAGTGAGGGTGTTCCGGGCGCGCTTCTTCGCCTCCAGGTAGGAGAAGACATCGGCACCACGGAACCAGTAGATGGACTGCTTGGGGTCACCGACGATGAAGAGAACGGGAGGGGTTCCGGGCACTTTCAGCGCCGGTTCGTAGACACGCGTGAAGATCCTGGTCTGCAGCGGATCGGTGTCCTGATACTCGTCGATCAGGGCAACCGGATAGCGTTCACGCAGGCCGCGGGCCAGGGCCATGCCGTTTCGCCCCTCCAGGGCGGCATGGAGTTCGTTCAGAAGGTCCTGGTAGCCCAGGCGCCGGTTCTCCCGAACCAGCTTCGACCGCAGGCTCTGCACCCTCTCGAGAATGTCGTTCCTGATGTGCCGGACAACGCCCGCATAGACGGAGCGCACCTGGTCACCTGCCACTTCGAGGCGCTCGAATGCATCGATGAGCGGGTTGTCGGGAAGGGTCTGGTTCTTGAGGAGGGCGCGTTCGAGCCTGGTCCTGCCGAACCGGCCGGCGCGACCGGGCTCCCACAGCCTGTCGTCGTGGCCATCCAGGAGGGTGTCCCGAATGAGATGCAGCCGCTCCAGGGTCTTCTCCTTCGGGTAGGATGACTTGTTGAGAATGTGCCTTTGAAACAGCTCCAACTCGAAGTGGTCACCATGGGCCTCCCACGCTGTGCGCAGGACCGCAAGAGCCGATTTCCAGTCTGCCTCGCCCTCCTGGGCCGACGGCGCAGTCTGTGGGACGCCGTGGATTTCAAGGCCGGGCTGCAAGGGCACGCGCGCCGCCCATTCGACCAGCGACTCGGGCGAAATCCTCTCGCCGTTCATGTGCCGGGCAAGGCCGGGCGTGAAGGTTGCCGTTCTCTCCTGCCAGATGTCGTGTGTGGCGCGTGTCACGCAGGTATCGAGGCTTCCCGTGATCTCGCAGTGGAAAGGCAGGCCGCACTCGAACGAGAATTCGGCGAGCAGGCGCGCGCAGATGCCGTGGATGGTGTGAATGTTGGCCCGGTCGATGTCATGGATCGCCAGATCGAGGCGGCGCGCGGCCGCTGTGGTATCGATGCCTGCAACGTTCCAGTGTTCGACAAGTTCGCGTGCCTGGTCATCCCCTTCACCTGGCGATTCCACGGCGCGCCAGGTCGACTTGAGGGTCCGGCGGATTCGTTCCTTCAGTTCGGCGGTGGCGGTACGCGTGTAGGTCACGATGAGGAGACCGTCGAGCTCGAGGCCGCGTTCGACAACCAGTCGCGCCACCAGCGTCGTGATGGCCCTGGTCTTGCCGGATCCGGCACTCGCCTCGATGAGCGTCAGGCCTGCACTGTCGAGGGGGACATCGAGCGGCGTGGACACGGCTACTTCCTGGCCAGGGGCGTCAACAGCGCCACCCAGTCCGCAAAACCGAGATCCACGGGATGATGCCTGTCCCAGACGAGGGAAAACTCGGCCTTGCTGCCTTCACCCGGGCCGGCGAAACCATCCCGCCAGGTCTTGTCGACGGCGCTTCGGACCGCGTCACTCTCGGACTGCGCATTCTCCTTGCCGTTCCTTGCCTTCCTGGCGGCCCATTCGAAGGACGTCTGCGGCGCAAAGGGAAGCGGGGACTTCAACCCTTCCCGGTAGGCTGTGAGCCAGGGATCGAGACTCTGGCCCTCCGGTGGGGCCAGCACGCTGCTCTCCCAATTGTTGCCTTCCCTGTAGACTGCGGTCGCCACCGGAGACCGGTGTCCTTCGGCCGTCAGGGCAAGTTGGCGCAGGTGGATGCCGATCCGGTCGACGGCCCGGAGTCTCCCGGGACGCCACCACACCAGGCCTTGCGGGCCCGTGTGCGGAACGGATCCGATCACGCGGCAGCCCGAAACCCTGACGTCGACGAGGACGGGAGCGGACCCGATCATCTCGCGGAAGGGCGCCAGGAGGTCTGCCAGCGCCTGCGTGCGCTCGACCTCGTCACCAATCAGGACAACCCCGGGTTCGCCGGGCGGAAGTCTGCCGGACCTGATCATCAACTCCTCGATATCCCGGGAATGCATGCCGGCAAGGCACATGTCGGCGATGTCGGCGCGCAACTGGTATGACTCCAGGGCATCGAGGGAGAATCGATCCTCCTCCTCGAGCGCGACGTCGGTGCGGGCGAGGTGGATCCCCAGCCGATCGCGCAGGAAGGCGCGGGCGGGATTGGCAAAGAAGCGTTCCAGCTGGGCGAGACCAACGGTCACGGGATCGCCATCCGGCAGTGCCAGCGGCTTCCTGAAACGGCCGGGATCCTTGTGCTGATCGCCGGTGTCAACAAGGGCGCGGGCCACATTGCGCATGGAGGCCGCATAACTGAAAAGGCCGGTGTCTGAGCGAAAGTAGCGCTGGTCGAAGGGCTGCAGGGGATGGTCGGTCCTGAAGGCGCCGTCCGGGAAGCGTTCAGCCAGATAGTCGACAAGCTCATCGATCACGACGCTGGGCGGGATCGGTGCGTCGTCCCTGATACCGCGCCCGGTGTAGGTCACGATGAACCCGGTTCTGGCCGCCAGCAGCGCTTCGATGACAGAGAAACGATCCTCGTAACGGATGTCCCTGTCACCCTTTCGACGCGGGCTGTTGGCCACGAGATCGAAGGTTGAAGCGCGTGGCGTAGCGGGAAAGACGTCGCTGTTCATGCCCACCAGGCAAACGATGCGTGATGGCAGGGGCTGTCCTTCGGCGAGCCTGCTCACGGTGACGCCGTCACCCAGCCAGGCCGAGTCCGGGGCGGGTCCGCTGGCGAGGCTGTGAAGGACTTCGCGGACGACCTCGAAGGAAAGTGCCGCGCTGGCCTGACTTGCCTGGTCCTCGAACTGCCTGACGATTCTGCGCAGGCCATCGACCTCGTCCGCTTCCTCGGTGAGCAGCCTGCCGGTCGGCGGAACGAAGAAGCGGTCGATCATGTCGTGGAGGGCGACAACCCAGTCCGCAGCCCCGCGTTCCGTTTCCAGACTGGCGCGCAGGCTGAAGACGGCCTCGCAATAGGACACAAATCGACCCAGGACCTGGTACTCGCTCTCCGTTGTGAACCGGACACCCCGGCTCTCCAGCCGGCAGGGAGCGATGTCGTGAATCGTCCGCCGGACATCCGCCACCGCATACCCCAGGAGAAGGCGGCGCAGGCCCTCGTACCAGGTGTTGCGGGATTCCGGGACCTGGCCCTCCTCCCTGCGGTGTTCGGCATCGACACCCCAGCGGATTGCCGCGGCATGCACCCAGCGGCGAATGTCGACCAGGCTGTCTGTGTCGATACCGAAGCTCCGGCAGACCAGGGGGGCATCGAGAGGCGCCATCATTTCCTCGGCGCCGCATCGCGAGCGAACCAGGCTCAGCAGATCGAAGAAGGCGCGCAGCGAGGCCGCCTCGATGGTCAGCCCGCGCGAGAGAGTTACCGGAATCTGTCCCCGCGACTCGAACACCGACACGATCGCGGGGTCATAGCGTGCGGGATCGGGTGAGAGGATGTGCACATCCGCCGGCTGAATGTCGGGGTTCTTCTCGAAAAGGTCGAGAAGACAGTCGTGGAGAACCTCGGCCTCGCGCGTCGCCGTGTGGCAGGCGTGGATCTGCAGAGACCCGTCGGCCGGCATGCCGCCTGCCCTTTCTTCCCGGGCGAGTCTGAGATCGAGAATGTCGCGCTGAAGATCCGCCAGGCAGTGGCGTCCTTCGGGTTCGACGAACCTGTCGAAGTCCCGTGCATCCTTCATGTCGACGAGGGTATCGAACGTGTCGCGTCCGATGCGCCCCCAGGCCGCCAGAAGCTCGTTTCCCTCGGTGATGTGAAGCTCTGCGGGATCGTCGTCCCCGGAACGCACGACCGTCTCGAAGCGGGTGAAGATGTCACCCCAGTACTGCCTGCAGGGATTGATGAGACAGTAGTGGACCTCCACTCTGGAAGCGATGCAGCGGAGCAAGTCGAGATAGGAGGGTGAAAGAGCCGGAACGGCGAAGAATGTCACGCGTGCGGGCCACTGGTCGGGAACGGAACCGCCATCCATGGCGGCAAGGAAGCGATCGAGAGCGTTCACCCAGTGCCCCTTGCCGACGACGGCCACCAGTTCCTGCCACAATCGTGCCTGCCAGTGTGGCGAATCGCCCGCTTCCCATTCCCTGATCCACTGGGGCCGGTAAAGCAGGCAACGGTCGAACATCCGGGCGATCTCGTCGCAGAGATCAAATCGCTTGCAAGGATCCCCGTCCTCCAGGTAGCGCCTGACCGGTGCGGCGACGGGCTTTCGCGTGAACCCGGGCAGCATGTCGAACAGGTGCCACCTCAGGTTGTCCGGTGCAAAGGGCTGCATGAGCGGCAGGTCGGGCACCACCTCGCGCATCATCGACCAGGCAAACTGTGCCGGCAGCTCAAAGTGGTAGTTCGCTGCGATTCCGTTGGCGCGGGCCAGTTCCAGGGTGAGCCAGCGCCGCATGGTCGGGTGTGAAACCACCACTCTCTCGGCAACGATGGGATCGGCCGGATTCTGCCGCACACGTGCCGCAACATCGCCGGCGAGTGCCTTGAGACTGTTGGAATGATGAATATGCACTGTCGGTTCTTGACCCGGAGACATCGCCGTCGCAGGGGGTTATGTGGCGTGGTGGCATACCGGTCAAGGGTATCTCGGGACTTGTTGCCGGCCCGCAATGCCACTATGTGATCGCCATGGTTCTCCGGACATGGCGCAGCAAACCACCCCTGAAGTGGCTCCCCCTTGTCGGCTTGCCCGGCAAGCGCCCGGTGGTCAACGTCCTCAGGCTCGAGGGGCCGATCATGGCGACATCGCGCTTCAGGCGCGGCCTCAGCCTGGCCGGCCTGGAACCCCTTCTTGAGCGTGCCTTCTCGACCGGCCGACCGGCAGCCCTCGCCCTCGTCGTCAATTCTCCGGGTGGCTCACCGGTGCAGTCGGCGCTCATTGCGGCAAGGATCCGGACACTGGCCGATGAGAAGAAGCTGCCTGTCGTCGCCTTCGCCGAGGATGTCGCCGCGTCCGGCGGTTACTGGCTCGCCTGTTCAGCGGACGAGATCTACGTCAACCACAGTTCGATCATCGGCTCAATTGGCGTGATCCATGCCGGTTTCGGTCTGCACGGCCTCCTCGAGAAGCATGGTATCGAGCGCCGTCTCCACACCGCCGGTGACCGCAAGTCGATGCTTGATCCTTTCGTTCCGGAATCCGAGCAGGACGTCAAGCGGCTGTCGGCACTGTTGAAGGAATTGCACGTGACTTTCAGGAATCATGTGCGCGAACGCCGGGGGGACCGCCTGAAGTCCAGCGCCAGAACGCTTTTCTCGGGCGAGTTCTGGACCGGAGACCGGGCGCTCGCCCTGGGTCTCGTCGACGGTATCGGTGACTGCCGATCCGTCATGCGTGAACGGTTTGGCGACAACGTCCGGTTCAGGACCATCGCCAGGCGCCAGCCCCTGGGAGGTCTGGTCGGGCGTTCCATGGTGTCGACCGACGGCCTGGCGGATGACCTCGTCGGCGCCGTGGAGGAGCGATTCCTCTGGCAACGCTACGGTCTTTGAGGGATGTCCATTCCCTTCATCCAGGAACACGACGTGGTGCGGGGCGTGGCCACCCGGGTCTCGCCCCTGGTGCGCCGCATCGTCGCCGACAATCCCTCGGTCTTCACCTATCATGGCACCGGTACCTTCATCGTTGGCAAGGGGGACGTGGCGGTGATTGACGCCGGTCCAGCATTGCCGCGCCATGTCGAGGCCATTCTCGATGCCACCCGGGGCGAGACGGTCACACACCAGTTCATCACGCACACCCACAGCGACCATTCGCCCGCCGCACGGCTCCTGAAACATGCGACCGGCGCCGAAATCTGGGCCTATGGCCCGGCCACCGGAGGCGTTGACGGCATCACGCCCGTGGATGAAAGCGAGGATCGTGCCTTTGCTCCCGATCACCTGCTCCGCCACGGCGATCGAATCGCCGGTGAGGGGTGGACCATCGAGGCCGTGCACACTCCAGGTCACGCCTCCAACCACATGTGCTATGCCCTCGACGAGGAGAGCACGCTGTTTTCGGGCGATCACGTCATGGGCTGGTCGACAAGTGTCGTGTCGCCGCCCGACGGCGACATGTCGGCCTATCTCGACAGCCTTGGCCATGTCCTCGAACGCGGCGATGCCATCCTCAGACCCACCCATGGCGCCGCCATCACCGATCCGGCGGCCTTCGTCAGTGCCCTCATCGACCATCGCGCGATGCGCGACCGGCAGATCATCGCCTGCCTGGATGACGGGATCGGGACCATTCCGGCCATGGTCGAGACCATCTACGCCACAACCGACCGGCGCCTCTTTCCGGCCGCCCGGCGTTCCGTGCTGGCCCACATGATACGCCTCGTGCACCAGGGACGGGTTGCAGCGGACGGCGCGCCGGATGAACGGACCCACTACCGGCTCAACACAGCATGACAACCACGCTCCAGGGAGACCTTGACCATGATACAACGACTTGTTTCCGCTCTCACGGTGGTCGCCGGCCTTGGCGCAGCCGGAGCGGCGGCGGATGACAATCCGCAGGTATTCTTCGATATCGAGATCAACGATGAGCCGGCCGGCCGTATCGTCGTCGAGTTGAGAATGGACGTGACTCCGAAGACCGCGGAGAATTTCCGCCAGCTTGCCACCGGCGAGGCGGGTTTCGGGTTCGAGGGTTCACGGTTTCACCGGGTGATCGCCGACTTCATGATCCAGGGCGGCGATTTCACCCGGGGCAACGGGACCGGAGGCAAATCGATCTACGGCGCCATGTTCGAGGACGAGAACTTCACCCTGAAGCACACCGGCCCGGGCCTCCTCTCGATGGCCAACCGGGGGCCTGACACCAACTCGTCGCAGTTCTTCATCACCACCGTTCCGACGCCGTGGCTCGACGGCAAGCATGTCGTCTTCGGCCATGTCGTCGAGGGCATGGACGTCGTCAGCAAGATCGAGACTTCCGGCAACGACGCGGCGCGGATCTCCGACTCGGGAGAGCTTGATTGATCACCCGCATTGCCGCCGTCCTGGTCCTCGTCAGCCTCTCCGCGGCGGCGGACGACAGTGAAGCCCTCCTGGACAGGATCGAGGCCTATCTCGATTCGATCACATCGCTCGAATCACGGTTCGTCCAGACGAACCAGGACCTGACCCATCTCTCCGGGTCGTTCCAGCTCAAGCGGCCGCATTTTCTTCGCTTCGCCTATGACGATCCGCCGACCCTGATCGTCGCCAGGGGAGAGCGTCTCCTGTTTCGTGACGGCGAGACCGGAGAGATCACGCAAGGGTCGGTGGACGGTACGCCGGCACAGTTCCTGCTGCGTCCGAAAATCCGGTTCGGCGATGACGTGCGGGTCGCCGACGTGAGGCGCGACGGCGGCTTCGTGGCCGTCACCCTGGAATGGGCGGACGAACCGGGGACGGGGTCGATCTCGCTCATTCTCGCCGAAGACCCTCTGGCCCTCGAACAGTGGCTGGTCCGCGATGCCCAGGGCGTGGTCACGCGAATCACGCTCGTCAATTCCCGTTTCGACGTCGAACTCGACAACAGCCTGTTCGAGCTCGACGGCGGCCCCTGACGCTCAGGCGGCCAGGCGGCGGTTTGTCCGGACGAGATCGAGCCAGCGGCCGGAGACGGCATCGCAGAAGGCCATCGCTCCTGCCTCGTGCCTGGCGAAGTCGTCGGGCCACCTGGCATGGAATTCGGGGTCGGTCTCAAGGAGCGAATCGCTCATCTGCGGCCACCATTCCCGCCACAACGCGGTCGAACACTCGAAGTGGCACTGGAAGCCATAGCTCGCGCCAAGGCGGAAGGCCTGATTGCGGCACCGCTCGCCCGTCAAGAGCAGCGTGGCCTTTTCTGGTAGGTCGAAGGTGTCCTCGTGGTACTCGAGGATCCTGACAGGACCGAATCCCGTCAGCAGTGGATCGCTGTCGGCGGCTCCGGTCGGTTCGAGTTCGGTGAACCCGACTTCCGTCCAGCCCTGTCTCCTGACCCGGGCGCCGAAAGCCCGGGCGAGGATCTGGCTACCAAGACAGACTCCGAGGACCGGTCGCGAGGCTTCGTGAAACGCCGCTGCCAGGCGTGCCGCATCGCCGAGATAGGGGTAGCGGGCATCGTCTTCGGCATTCTGTGGGCCACCAAGCATGACCAGACCATCCCAGTCATCCGGTTCCCGCGGCAGCGGCTCGCCTTCTTCCGGGCGAACGTAGACCGTCCTGGCGCCACACTTGTCGAAGGTGGCGGCAATGTCGCCGAGGTGGCTGGACGGCCAGAACTCGATGGCAAGAATGGTCATCATGACATGTACCTCCATCAAGGGAGGCTTGCAGGGAATCCCGACCGGTTCAAGAAGGCCGCAGCCATGCGTTTTTTGCGTATCTCGGTTTCGGGATATGCAATTGAACTTTTCCGTTTCACGTTCCATTTAGCCTTTTGCCGGAGGCACCGTTTCCTCCCTCAGATTCGGCTTTGGATCCTCCTCGGCGCGCTTCTGGCGCGTTTGTCCTTGCCGCGATGCCTCCGGCCCCTCTCCCCCTGGTTGACAGGACCCCGCCGGCAAGGGGAAACACTCGTTCATGTTGACCCTTGAGAACCTTGAGCTGGTTGCACGGGGCAAGGTGCGCGACCTCTACCGGCTCGACACCGGCCTGCTGATGGTGGCAAGCGACCGCATCTCCGCCTTCGATGTGGTGATGCCGACGGCCATTCCGGACAAGGGACGGATCCTCACCCGTCTCTCATGCTTCTGGTTCGACCATCTTCGGCCCGTTGTCGCCAACCACGTGGTCTCCACCGACCTTGCCTGCCTCGACCTCGCGGACGATGACCGCACCTGGCTCGAAGGACGCAGCATGATCGTGCGCGAGGCTAAGGTTCTGCCCGTGGAATGTGTTGTCCGCGGCTATCTCGCCGGCAGCGGCTGGAGGGACTACCAGACGAGTGGCGCCATTGCCGGACTGCAGCTGCCCAGCGGCCTGCAGCATGGCGACAGGCTTCCCGAACCTGTCTTCACGCCCTCGACCAAGGCACCGGCGGGGATGCACGACGAAACCATCACCTTTGACAGTGTCATCGACAGGCTGGGACGCGAATGCGCAGGACGCGTACGTTCCCTGGCTCTTGAACTCTACGAGGAAGCGCATGCCGAGGCAGGCAGGCGCGGCATCATTCTTGCCGACACCAAGTTCGAATTCGGCATCATCGACGGCGACATCGCCCTGGTTGACGAGTGTCTGACCAGCGACAGTTCCCGCTTCTGGCCGGCCGACAGCTGGCAGCCCGGGACCCATCCCGTCTCCCTCGACAAGCAGATCCTGCGCGCGTGGCTTGACACCCGGACGTCCTGGGCGCGGACGCCACCGGCGCCCGATATCCCGCAAGAGATCGTCGAGCGCATCCGCCACGGCTACATCGAGGCCTGTGAACGGTTGACCGGCCGACCCTTCACCTGACCCCGCCACGTTGCCTTGACGGGCAAGGCGCGGCATGTTGGCCGCATCATGTCCAGGGGGCTCCAACCGTGTCCAGTGCCAACCATCTAGACTGCCGTCGGACCCTGACGGTCGACGGCACCCCCTACGACTACTTCAGTCTGCAGGAGGCCGACAGGAAGCTGGGCGGCATCGGCCGGTTGCCCGTCTCTCTGAAGATCCTGCTGGAGAATCTGCTGCGCCACGAGGATGGCGAGACCGTCACTGCCGATGACATCTCCGCACTTGCCGGCTGGACGTCGACACGGTCCGTCTCGCGGGAGATCGCCTTCAGACCGGTGCGGGTCCTCATGCAGGACTTCACCGGCGTGCCGGCGGTGGTGGACCTTGCCGCCATGCGCGATGCCATGGTCTCTCTCGGCGGCGATCCGGACCGCATCAATCCGCTCACCCCCGTCGATCTCGTCATCGATCACTCCGTGCAGGTGGACCGCTTCGCCAGCCCGGACGCCTTCAGGCACAACGTCTCACGGGAGATGGAACGCAACCAGGAGCGCTACCGGTTCCTGCGCTGGGCACAGACGGCATTCGACAACCTGAGGGTGGTGCCTCCGGGAACCGGCATCTGCCATCAGGTCAATGTCGAGTACCTGGCACAGGTCGTGTGGACGGACGATGGCGTCGCCTGCCCGGACACCCTGGTCGGCACCGACAGCCACACCACGATGGTGAACGCCCTCGCGGTCCTCGGCTGGGGCGTGGGCGGTATCGAGGCGGAAGCGGCGATGCTGGGCCAACCGATCTCGATGCTGATTCCCGAGGTCGTCGGATTCCGACTTGGCGGCAAACCGCGGGAAGGAACGACCGCCACCGATCTTGTCCTCAAGGTCACCGAGATGCTGCGGGCACGGGGAGTCGTCGGCCGATTCGTCGAGTTCACCGGCGACGGGCTTCGCCACCTCTCCCTGGCGGACCGCGCCACGGTATCGAACATGGCACCTGAGTACGGCGCCACCGCGGGGCTCTTTCCGATCGACCGGCATACCATCGACTACCTTGCCTTCTCCGGGCGTCCGGACGCGCAGGTCCGTCTCGTCGAGTCCTACGCCAGGGAACAGGGACTGTGGCGCAGTGACGACGGCGAGGAACCCCTGTTCACCGATGTTCTCGAACTCGATCTCGGTGACGTGGAACCCGGCCTTGCCGGTCCGAAGCGTCCACAGGACCACATCGCCCTTTCCTGTGCCGGCAGCGCATTCCGCAAGGTGATGGACGAAGCCGGACGCGACGCTGACCACCCGGCCTCGGCGGCCATGGCCGATGGCAACCGGTTGAGCGACGGCGACGTCGTCATCGCCGCCATCACGAGCTGTACCAACACGTCCAATCCCTCGGTGATGATCGCCGCCGGCCTTGTCGCCAGGAAGGCTCTCGAGCGCGGCATCAGGACGAGACCCTGGGTCAAGACATCCCTGGCGCCGGGCAGCCAGGTGGTCACCGACTATCTCCGCGAGGCCGGGCTTCTCGAGGCTCTCGAGGAACAGGGCTTCCACATCGTCGGGTACGGCTGCACGACCTGCATCGGAAACTCGGGCCCGCTGCCGCAGGCGGTCGAGGAGGCGATCGAGGGAAGCGACCTCGTGGTCGCCTCGGTACTTTCGGGCAACCGCAACTTCGAGGGCCGGGTCCACGCGCTGACCAGGGCGAACTATCTTGCCTCGCCGCCACTGGTGGTGGCCTATGCCCTTGCAGGCACGATGGCGATCGACATCACGTCCGAACCTCTGGGTACGGCGGACGACGGTGAACCGGTCTATCTGAAGGACGTCTGGCCTTCGAACGACGAGATCGCGGAAGCTCTCGGCCGCCACCTCACGCCCGGCATGTTCACGAAGCGCTACGCCGATGTCTTCAGCGGCGATGATGCATGGAAGGCCGTCGCCATTCCCGAAGGCCGCGGTTTCGCATGGGATGCGGGAAGCACCTACATCCACCGTCCCCCCTTCTTCGATGACATGCCGCGCCAGCCGGCCGCCGCCGCCGACAACATCATCGATGCCAGGGTCCTCGCCCTGCTTGGTCACAGCATCACGACGGATCATATCTCTCCCGCCGGCGGCATCGCATCCGGCAGTCCCGCCGCCGCCTGGCTCAACGACCGCCAGGTCGGCCAGCGGGACTTCAACAGCTACGGCTCGCGACGCGGCAATCACGAGGTGATGATGCGGGGGACATTCGCCAACATTCGCCTCAGGAACCTGCTGGCCCCCGGATCCGAGGGTGGTGTCACCCGTCACCAGGGGAGCGGCGACGAGATGTCCATCTTCGAGGCGGCGATGCGTTACCGCGACGAGGGCGTGCCCCTCGTCATTGTTTCGGGACGTGAATACGGAACCGGCTCGTCACGCGACTGGGCCGCCAAGGGAACGGCCCTGCTGGGTGTGAGGGCGGTCATCGCCGAGAGCTTCGAGCGCATTCACCGCTCGAATCTCATCGGCATGGGAGTCCTGCCGCTGCAGTTCCGCCCTGACGAGAATCGCGAAAGTCTCGCCCTTGATGGCAGCGAAACCTGGGACATCACCGGTCTCGAAGGCGGCATCTCGCCCGGCATGGATGTGCCGGCCACCATCCGAAAGACCGATGGTTCGGTCATCGACACGACTCTCGTCTGCAGGATCGATACCGGCAACGAGGCCACCTACTACCTCAATGGCGGTATCCTGCACTACGTGCTGCGCCGCACCGCCGGCACCATCTGACCGGCCTGGCGGACATGCGGGAACGGCAGGGGGCCAGGTCGAGGAGACATCCCGTGCCTGCCGTTCGCAGCCTCGTCATCGCGTCCGGCATCTTCCTGATGCTGGCGGCGACCGCCGTCCACCCTCGGGCGGAGATCACCGATCGCTCCGTCACCCGGGCGTTCCTGACCCTGCTCGCCGGCGAGTCGGGCGACAGAGCGCACGCCGCGGAGCTGATCGAGGCCCAGTGGGAGCCGTCATTCCTGCCGATGGCCCTCGAGGTTCTTCGCCTGACCCGCAACGCGGAAGTCTCCGACGCCCTGATGAGAATCATGGAACAGGAGACCGGTGCCGGGCACGGCCGCGACCTGGACGCCTGGCAACGCGAGATGTGGAATGCGCCGGAAGCGCGGCACCCGCGCTATGCCGCCTTCAAGGGTGCGCTCTACAGCCTCATCGACCCGCGATTCTCGGCGTATTTCGACACGGCCGGCGCAACGTTCATCCGGCTCGACGAAATCGTCTGGGGCGGCGTGCGGCAGGATGGCATCCCGCCGCTTCGCAACCCGGCGATGCTGGCCGCCGAAGACGCCGGCTATCTGGAGGACGACCACATCGTGTTCGGCCTCTCCGTCAACGGCGATGCCCGCGCTTACCCGAAGCGTATCCTCGGCTGGCACGAGATGTTCGTCGACACAGTCGGCGGTGTGCCGGTCGCCGGAGTGTACTGCACCCTGTGCGGTACCGTGATCCTCTATCACACCGAGCACGAAGGCGTGAATCACCGGCTCGGCACGAGCGGATTCCTCTACCGTTCGAACAAGCTGATGTACGACCAGGCCACCCAGTCGCTGTGGAGCACGATGCGGGGCGCACCGGTCGTCGGGCCGCTTGCCGGCAAGGGCATCGTGCTGGAGAGGGGGGCCGTTGTGACGACGACCTGGGGCGAGTGGCGCCGGCGGCACCCCGGAACCCGGGTGCTGTCGCTCGATACCGGCCACCTGCGCGACTACGACGAAGGGGCCGCCTACCGCGACTACTTCGCGACAGACGAGCTGATGTTCCAGGTCCCGGTCCTCGACACCCGGCTGAAGAACAAGGACGAGGTGTTCACGGTGCTGCTCAGCAGTCACCCCGAGTCACCGCTTGCCATATCGGCCGAGTTCCTCGCCGCAACCCCCCTTCATCACGATGCGATCGAAGACACGGCGCTCGTGGTGCTCACCGATCCGTCGGGCGCGAACCGCGCTTTCGCGAGTGAAGACGTGACGTTCACCCGCTACGACGGCGACCGGAGCGCCGAAGACAGTTCCGGCTTGACCTGGACGATGGAGGAGCACGGCCTGACCGGCGAAGACGGGCGTGTGCTCCGCCGGATCCCGGCGCAGCGGGCGTTCTGGTTCGGCTGGCACGCCGCCTTCCCGAACACCCGTCTGGTGCAATAGCGGGCGGACACACCCTTCGGCGACACGAAGGGGTTCCACGGACCGCTCGCTCCTCGACGCGGCATCCCCGCTCGACCATCCAGGACTTGCGCGGTGCCAGGCACACGGCACCTTGCCGATCATCTCCAGCCTGTATGTGCAAAGTGTCCCAATCCATGCTGACATCGAGCGTGACAGCCTATCTGACGCCTCGGTTGCGAGAATATCACTGCACTATCAAAAGGCTACACTACCATTGCATCATACGTGACGCATTGCTTGACATCCAGTCTGGCCAGGATCGCCGCTGGCACCACCGTGGGCGATGCCACCCGGCATCAGGGCCGTGAAGGACGCGTGCGGGATACCTGCTGGAGAGATCAGATCGGCCAGTCGATGACATGGTCGGGGAGGTCTTCGTCGGCGACATCGGCCTCCGAGACGACACGGTTCGAGAGCGACACCCCGGCGCGATGCACGCTGTCTGGATCACCCGACACCAGGGGGTGCCAATCGGGAAGATCGCGACCCTCGTGCAGCAGGCGATAGGCACAGGTGCCAGGCAACCACGCCAGCAGCGAGGAGATGGTCCCTGGCGTGATGCGGATACACTCCGGGACCCGCTTGAGGCGCCTGGCGTAGTCCCGGCAGCGGCAGGTGACGGTGTCGAGAAGGAAGCACGCCACATCGGTGTTGGAGATGGTGCCATCATCGACGTCCTCGAGCTTCACGAGGCAGCACTTGCCGCAGCCGTCGCAGAGCGATTCCCATTCGGCTGTGTCCATCTCCTCCAGGGACTTGGTGCGCCAGAAGGGTTCGTCGGCCATCAGTACACATCCCTGTAGCGCCGGCAGATCTCTTCCGGCGCCAATCCTGCAACCTCTTCCAGTTCCCCGCGCTTGTGCATGATGTAGGCCTCGAGGAGTTCGCCCGGCAGGAGTGTCCCGGCATCAGGTGCGCGCTCGAGACGGTCGAGGGCCTCGCCAAGCGACACCGGCAGACGCTCGACACCGTGCCTGCGGCGTTCACCGTCACTCATGGCATCAGGGTCCGACGACACCGGTTCCGGAGTCGCCAGGCCCCCGCGGATCCCTTCGAGACCGGCCCGCACGAGGATGCCGAGCTGGAGCCAGGGACTGGCCGCCGCATCGCCCGCGCGGAATTCGACATTGAAGGCCTCAGCGACATCGGCGCCGGGAGTTTCCGGACCCGGGCAGATGCGGATTGCCGCCTCGCGGTCCCGCCAGCCCAGATTGTTGAAGGCGGAACTCCAGGAATGCGGCTTGAGGCGCTGGTAGGACGCCGCGGACGGCGCCGTGACGGCAACCATCGCCGGCAGCTGCTTCAGGATTCCGGCAACGAAGCTCCCCGTCACGCCGGAGAGGCCAAAGGGTTGTGACGGGTCATGACTGACCGGTCGACCTTCGCGGTCCCGGAAGCTCATGTGGATGTGGACGCCGTTGCCGGGGCCGGCGGGATCGACCTGTGGCGAAAAGCTGACATCCCGGCCGAGGCGCCTGGCGGCGGCGCGCACCATCTCCCGGGCGATGATGGCGCGATCCGCCGCCGCCATGGCCGGCGCCGGCCTGACGGTGAATTCGAACTGGCTCTGGCCGAACTCCGGCAGGAACGTCTCAGGCTCGGCGCCCGCAGCCTGCAGAGCGTGGAGCACGGCGCCCGGAAAGTCGCCGGCACGCCTCACCTTGTCGAGACTGTAGGAATCGCCCTGGCGTACGGCCAGACCACCATCGTGGAACTCGTGCTCGAAAGCGGCGACGAGTGTCAGCCCCGTCTCCTTGCGGAGAGACTCGAGGGCGCTGGCGAGGTAGTGCCTCAGGCAGCACTCCCATGGCCGGCCATCCATGGTGCAAAGACCACCCAGCATGAACCATTCGTCCGGGGTGCCATCGCCGAAATCGACCCTGACCTCGGTGGCCGGGTCCGCCATCAGGACAAGATCTCCCAGCGGCCCCCAGGGCGTGGCGGGAATCGTCCCCCAGCAATTGATCATGTGGTTGGTATGGGTGAACCCGACCCCGCGTTCGAGGTGCTCCCCGAGCCCGGTGGCCGGGAAGCCCTTGCCGCGGACCTGTCCTGCGATGTCGCTCGTGACAATCATCACGAGCGGAGTGTGGTGGATCACACGTCGAAACCGTAGATGCGCTTCGCGTTGTCAAAGACGATGCGGCGCCTGTCTTCTTCGGAAATGCCGGAAAAGGTCCGTTCGATCACCTCCTGGCTGTGCGGGAAGGTCCCTTCATCGTGCGGGTAGTCGCTGCCCCACAGCAGGACCTCCGATCCGGTGAAGTCCAGCAGTCTCAGGGCGACGGGATCGTCGCTGAAGGTCACCGCGCCCTGACGCCGGAAGAACTCGCTCGGTTTCATCTCCAGGTGGGGACGGATCCACATGTGCTTCTTCTCCACCTGTTCGTCGAGCACATGGAGCAACCAGGCGAGCCATCCGGCGCCGCACTCGACAATGACGAACTTGAGGTCCGGATAGCGCTGCAGCGCACCAGACGCGATCAGCAGCGCCACCGGGCTCTGCCCCCTTGCCATGCTCATGGCCATGTGGGCGAGAGCGCCGCCATGGCCCACCTCCTCGCCCCAGTCATCGGGATACTGATCCTCGCTCTCGGTGAAGGCATGGAGGGAGACGACGAGATCGTGATCGGCGCAGGCCGACCAGAGGCGGTCATAGTCGGGCAGGTTGTAGGGCCTGCTGTCCATGGTCAAAGGTATCTTGATGCTGCGATATCCCTCTCGCGCCACCCTTGCGACTTCGCGGACGGCTTCGTCGAGATCGATGACGGGAACGATGGCGACGGGAACGAATTTCTCGCGGTGTCCGCCAAAGTGCTCGATACACCAGTCGTTGTAGGCGCGGGCCACCGCGAACTGGTAGCCCGGGTCCCTGGAGTTGTAGAGAAAGAGAGAGGTGTTGGGATAGATGATCTCGGCGCTGATGCCGTCGCGGACCTGATCTGCCAGGCGGCGCTCGATATCCCGGCCGCCACTGGGATCGTTCCGGAATTCGCGATTCTGGTCATCCTCGTCCGTGCGTTCCGAGGCAAGGTCGATACGCCGCGGCTTCTTGCCGTCCACCACGAAGTAGGTGGCGCCATCGCGCTCCTCGAACCTGGGGACACGGTCCCTGTACTTCCTGTCCAGCCTCTCGTCGTAGACTTCCGGCGGTTCCTGCACGTGGCTGTCAGCCGAGATCACGCGCTGTTCACCCATCATTCGCTCCCGTCCCCCCGGTTCCGGGCAAGAGTGCACCTGACAACGGACATGACTCAAGCCCCGCGACCTCGACAAGGCAACCGTGCGGGAGGGGCATGTCTGTGTCTCTTCGCCGTTGATTCCATCCCGGCAACGCGGCACCCGGGTCCGGCGCCAGCCAAGCCGGCTTCGGAAATCGAGACGCGCGGCATACAATCCCCATTGGATGGGGCATGGTGCCTCCCAATCCCGGTCAACCGGAAGGAGTACTGTTGATGTCCAAAGCACATATCGAACACGTGGCCGCGGGAACATCGACCGACAGCATTGTCGAGATCCTCGATCGAGACGGTTGCGTCATTATCGACAGGCTGATCAGCGAGGCGCGATGCGATCAGATACTCGATGAACTGCATCCCTGGATGAGCAAGGTGCCGACCGGTGCCGGCGACTGGCTGGGCTTCAGGACGAGACGCACTCACGGTCTGGTCGCCAAATCACAAGCGGTTCGCGACGAAATCTGTAATTCGGAGGTGCTCGCGATCCTCGACCGGACGCTGGGACCGTGGTGCGACAGCTATCAGCTGAGCTCAAGTTCGACGACATCGATCGGACCAGGTGAATCGGCACAGGAAGTTCACCGAGATGCCCTGATGTTTCCGTTCAAGCATCCAACAGAGCGTGTGGCCTACATGACGTCCTTCTGGGCGCTGGCCGAGTTCACCAGGGAAAACGGTGCAACCCGCGTGGTTCCGGGAAGCCACCGCTGGGATGACGAGCGCGTCGCGCAGGAGGATGAGTTTGCGCAGGCTGTGATGGACAGGGGTTCGTGCCTTTTCTTCACCTACGCCGTTCACCACGGCGGCGGCGCCAACACAACGAAGGATGTTTGGCGCCACGCCCTGTTCCTCTCCTATGTGGTTGGCTGGCTGCGCCAGGAGGAGAACCAGTACCTGGTGAGTCCCGTCGAGGTGGCCCGGCACTATCCCGAGCAGCTCCAACGGCTGATTGGCTATCAGGTTCACCGACCCTTCCTGGGCTGGTACGACCTGCAGGAACCGTTGAAACTTCTGCAGGGCTACGAGGAAACTTCGGAGCCCAATGTCGATCTCTACGCCGCAGGCGAGGAGCACGGGGTCTTGAGCAAGAATGTTCGCAGGCTTTGAAACTTCGAGCCGCTTCACCGGGCCGTTGCCTGATACCGGCCTGTTGTCTCCCCTGCCATGGCCTGGTCGCTGACACTGCCGAAGGGTTTGCCGCGAGACGGCTGGACTTGACACGTCCATGACGGGCGAGGGACCGGTCATCGGTCCGGCCCGTTCGCCCCGTTGTCGCAATGGGCACTGCAGCATCGGGACTGACGACTGAAACATGGTCACCCAACACCCGGCGGGCCAGGCCGACAAGGTGTGCCAGTGGCCTCATGCATGCTCCGATACACCCTTCTCGGAGTCCGTGATGTCGGGGAAGCTGCCGAGAAAGTCGGGTCCCCCGGAAAACAATCGACTATCTACCGTGACAGCGTGTCAGCCAGGGCGCGCGCCGTGCGCAGCGCAAGCGCCGCGATGGTGAGCGTCGGATTGGCCGTCGAGGACGTCGGGAACGCCCCGGAGCCGACCAGGAACAGATTGGGGTGGTCGTGACAGCGCAGGTCGCGGTCAACCACCGAGTGGCGCGGATCGTCGCCCATGCGGGTCGTGCCAATGATGTGTCCGGCTCCCTGGAAGACATCGCTGTGATGGATCTCCGATGCGTACAACCGCGCGAAGATCTCGTCATGGATTTCGCGCGCCGCCGCGAGTCCGGCGCGCGCATAGGCGCCGACCCGGTAGTGCATGTTCGGCAACGGAACGCCGTAGGCGTCGCGGTCCTGTGCGTCGAGCGTCACCCGGTTTTCCGGTTCCGGAAGTTGCTCGGTCAGTGCAGCGAGCTGAACTTGGCGTGACACATGATCGGCGACCGCGCGCCGGAGCTCCGTGCCCCGCAGCCCGCGGCGCGTCAGCATGTCCGCAAGGGTCAACGCCCCGCCGGTCGGCCAATCCCAGCCATTATTGCTGATCTGGATCCGCAGCGCGGACCTCTCCCGGCGGAAGACCCCGTCGCGCAGGTTCTCGATGCCCGATGTCGAGATCGGTCCGCGGTAGGGCCAGACCGGCTCTCCCGCGAGCGCCCAGCTGAGCTGGATCGGATGGTCCATCAGGTTGCGGCCGACCTGGTCCGATCGGTTCGCGACACCCGCCGGCGTGTGTTCCGAGCGGGAATGGAGCAGCAGACGCGGGGTCTCGACCGCGTTGGCCGCCAGGACGTAGACCCGCCCGCGCGCCACGCCGTCGCTGCCGTCCGGCCGGTGGAAGCCGATACCCGACACCCGTCCGCCATCGCCGATCTCCACGAAGGTGGCCGTGGTCCGTTCTTGCAGGGCGGCGCCCTTCGCCTCGGCCCGCTCCAGATGGACGGTGGCGTCGTACTTGGCGGCAACCGGGCAGATCGGGATGCAGGTGGCGCTGCCGCAGCATGCCGGACGCCCGTTCCACTCCACCGAGTTGCGCGCCTGGGGTGTCATCGCCACCCGGTACGGTGTACCGGCGAGCGCGCGCTCGTAGACGCTGTCGAGATATGTTCGCGGGACGGGTGGCATCGGGAACGGCCCCGAGCGCGGCACACCCGCCTCACCGGTCGAATCCCCGGCGACGCCGAGTTCGTGTTCGGCTTCCATGTAGAACGGTTCAAGCTCCTCGTAACCGAGTGGCCAGTCGACTGCGCGGTGGAACGCGCTCCGCATCCGGAAATCACTGGGCAGGTAGCGCACACAGGTGCCCAGCCAGTGCCAGGAGGTGCCGCCGACCGCCTTGAGATAGGTGCTCTTGAACGCGTCCGGGCCGGACTGGCGGTACCAGTGGTGGTTGTCGTAACTCACCGGAAAGTCGGCCTCTTCGGTCCGCTCGTAGGGACTCTCCGGCACCTTGATCCGAGCACCCAGGAACGTCTCGAAGGCATCGCCTCGGTCCACGCGGGGACCGGCTTCGAGAACGACCGTGCGCACCCCCATCCCGGCACGGCGGGCGGCCGGCAAGGCGGTCGGCCGGCGGGGCGCCGGCAAAGCCGGAGCCAACGATGACCGCGTCGGCCACGATCACGGTCACGGGTCCGCTCCCTCGTGGACCGCCGGGAGGGCCCAGTCGCCGGGTTCGGCGCTGCAATCGCCCGGCGGCTTCGTGAAATCGAGCGCCCTCCAGACAAGGGCCTCACTGAAGGTGGCAACGACCGCGCCATCCGCTGTGGGGTGAATGCCCGAATACCAGGCGACGGCGATCCGCCGGGCGAGTTCGTCATCGCCTCTCCCCGACAGAAGACGTTCGAGACGCGCCCCGTCTCCCGCCGCCTCCAGTCGGTCCATCAGGTCGCCGGCGAGCGCCGGGTCAAGCGCGTCCTCCGGGAACCCGGTCAGACGGGCCGAGAGCGCCCGGAACCGCTTCAGGGGTTCGGCAGCACAGGCCGTTCGGACAACTCCGAGCGCCGGGACCGAAGCGAGGTTTGCAACAAAACCCCGCCGGGACATGGAAGTCCTGCCCTTTCTTCCCGTCATGATGCCTCCGCCGACTCCCGCCAGGGAACCCGGTGAGTCTCACCCAACGTCACCATCACGCAGCGGAGCGACGCGATCCCGCTGATGTTGGCCTGATTCTTCCCCGGCGCATGGCCTGGTCGCGAAAGCGATATCCTGTCAGGTAGGATCATGACCGGCGCCATCCCGCGGTTTCTCGATGACATCAGCCTCGAAGGGGCGAATCCCCAGTCCTTGAACAAACCTGGAGTTCGCCAACACCGATCTGAGAGCTGCGTACTTCCTGTGTGGAGATCTGGCGCGCCGGTGCCGCGGGATCTTCGAGACTGCGCCTTTGTCGACAACCGGGGCGGAGCCGGTGGCGATACCTGTCCCGACCGTCTACTCGGCGACACGATGCCAGGCGCAGTCCGTCTTCGTGACGGTACGGTCGTCCGGCAGATACGCTGTCTCGTAGGGGCACACGCCAGCGAGCCCGGCATACTTGCCCGTGCCGCCCAGAAGTTCGAAGCCGCCTTCGCCGCCGCTGCCCGCCTCGATGCCGCCCGAGCTTCTCCTCGCATGGAGATAGAGGCTGTCGCCCTCGCCGTCGGTTATCGTGCAAGGCGACTCGAGATCGACGCCGGCCTGCGACGTCCGCACATAGACGACACACGACACGATAGAGTGCGACCCTTCGACGAACGGCTCGCCGCTGCTTTGCAGCACCGTGGCGGTCCCCGTCAGGTTCCCCGCAGTAACCGACCCTGCGGCGTGGTCGATAGTCGTGTAGTCGCGGACATAGCTCGCAAGGAGACGGAAGCTCCCCTCCTCGGCGAGCGCGAACGGTGTCCCGGCCAGAAGGACGGTCATGGCGACGGCCAGCACCGCTGTCCGCCCGATCCCGCCGGTCAGGCGATTCTTGCTCATCGCATCTCTCGACATGGCATTCCTCGCAATGTGCGGAAACCGAACCATAGTCAACCTGGAAGGCTTCGGCAAAGCTCTCTCCGGAAGTCCATGAGAGGCTTCAGGCTCACGGGACTCACCTCCTCCGTGCGAGCCACACGTGCAGGCTGCAATGGCGATCGGGCCGAAGAGACCCGGCACGGGAGATGCCGCGGCCGTGAGGCACGATCCCTCGCGCGTGGCGGGTGGTGCAAGGGATCGGTCATCGGTCCGGCTGATCCGGTCCCGCCGCCGCATCGAGACTGACGACCGAAACATGGTCACCCAACACCTGGCGGGCGAGGCCGACCAGGTGCGCATGGTGCGTGAACACCAGAACTTGGCAGGCGCCGGCCAGGTGGTGAAGCGCCCCCAGACCAGCCCCCGCGCGCTCGTCATCGAAGTTGACGAAGAGATCGTCGGCGATGAACGGCAGGGCGGAATTTCCTTCCAGCCAGCCGTCTATCGCGGCCAGTCTCAATGCAAGCCACAACTGATCCACCGTGCCGTCACTCATGCCCGTGACATCGACCTCGCTGCCGTCGGCTCGTGTGCCGGCCAGGACGGCCTGGTCCTTCTCGTCGTAGAGGAGGCCAAGGCCGCTGAAGGATCCCTGTGTCAGAATGGCAAAGAGGGTTGAGGCGCGCTTGAGCAGCGGCGCCTGCTGTTCGGCCCGGTAACGGTCGACGGCCCACTGAAGGAGTCTGAGCCCGGTCTGGGCACGCACATAGCGCGCCGAGAGCTCTTCCAGTTCCGCCAGGATCGCCTGGCGATCCCAGGCGGCGGCTATGGCGGCATCCCCACCGCCGATGGATTCGAGGATGGCGGCCGCTTCCCGTTCCGCAAGAGCCGCCTTGTCGATCGGTTCATCGAGCTGCTGCAGCGTGTCGGATATGGATGCGATCTCGGCGCCCAACCGATCGGGATCCACGTCCCGGGCCTCGTCTTCCAGTTCTCTTTGGGAACGCCCGCCGCCGTTCTTCGCCAGGGATTCGGTGAGCCGGTCCGCCTCGCTCTTCAGTCGCTTCGCTTCATTGGATCGCGCAATCTCGCGGCGCAGGTCACCCACGGATTCGACGCCGGCGCGGGCCATGAGATCGCGGATCGTGAACTCCGCCTCGCGCTTGGCATGGCGTATCTCTTCGAGCTCCCGTTCCCTTTGCGCAAGCGACTCATTCATGCGTTCGAGTCGGTCCTGTTTCGCCAACTCTTCCGACAGGCGCCGGGCAAGGTCCCTGACAATCGTGTCGACATCCCTCTCTCCAGGATCCTCCGCCACCGTTTCCACAAGTGTGCCGACACGGGTCGCGAACGCCTCGAGGTCGCGCTCGATCTTGCCGATCCGCCTTTCTCCCAGTTCTGCCGCGCGGTCCATGTCGCCACGCATTTCCTCGATGATCCGGAGTCTGTCCACGGCCTGGTCCGGTGATTCAAGGACGTCGATTCCTTCAGTGGCGGTGCGCCAGGTCTCACCCAGGGACGACAGGTCCGCTTCCTCCCTGGCAAGGACTGACGCCTTCTCCCGCTCTTCGCGTCGTGCCTCTTCAAGGTCACGTGCAAGGTCGGCGCGCTTGCGGTTCCTGTCTTTCAGGGCGTCGCAATGCGCAGCGGCGAGGGAGCGGACAACATTGAACGGCCTGGCGTCCAGACCGTGCGTCTCCATGCCGAGGGTGGCCGCTTCGGCTATGAGAAGGTCCCGTGCCTGCCGTTCAGCAGCGGCGAGAGCCGCGACGGTCCGGGCGGCCTTCCTTTCCTCTTCGAGTGCCTGCAGAGCGACCTGGCGATCATTCAGCCACTTCACCATGGCATCGGGATCGAGTGGATCACCGGGAAGGTCACGCAGGAGATCGTTCCATGCATCGCGCAGAGTGCACAATCGACGGTCATGCTCATCGCGTTCCGCACCAAGCGTGGCGCGCCCGGCTTCGAGGCCTTCCATGGCGCTGGCGATTTCCTCGAGGCGGGCAACCGTCCGGGCGGTGGAAAAACGCCTGTCCGCCGCCTCGTCGGCCTGGCGAATCGCCTCCGCGAGATCACCGACAGGATCGCTTGCCACGCCTGCCCGCCCGCTGATCATGCACGTACGTACCGTTTCGAGACGTTGATCGCGGGTCCGCCGCAGCGCCTCGATCTCTTCGGCAGAGACGATCTCGCCGGCAACGATGAGGCTTTCGCGCTGCGCCTGACGTTCTGCGAGGTTCCGTTCGACGGAGGCAAGCTCTTTGCGACAGTCCTCCAGGCGGTCGACGGCCTGTTTGAGCCCGTCCCGCAACTCCTGCACCCGTTCCAGCGGCGGCGCCCAGAGACCGGCCAGACGATCGACATCGCCAACCAGCGACAGCAGGGGGCGGATCAGTGTTTCGCTGCGGGAGGCCAGTTCACGATGCTCCCGCTCCGCAATCTCGCGGGCCGTTTGCGGATCGGGACTCCTGTCCGTCGCCTCCAGGGCAGCCTGCAATGGTCCGACATCCACCTCCGGCCCCATCTCCTGAAGCCGTTCGTCGAGGATCCGGGCGCGTTCACCGGCATCCCTCGCCTGCTGGCGCGCCAGATCGCGGACGTGCCCCAGACGGATCCATTCGTCACTGAGTTCGCGCAGCCGCGCCACGATGTGGGGCGCCGGCATGCGCCACGCCTCTGCGTCCTCCAGTCCGAGGTCCCCGGCCCGGTTTCGCAAGCGTTGCTCCACGTCTGCAAGTTCGCGGCGGCGCTTGGGAAGGTCCTCCCTTTCAGGTTGCAACTGGATGCGACGCTGATCGAGGTCCGTGATCTCCCTTGCGTTCTCCGGCAACGCGCCGTCGATCGTGATGGACACCACCCTTTCGCGTTCCCCGGCAATCTGATGCTCAAGCTGCTCGAGCTGCGCATCGTGCCGCGACACCTCCCGCTCGGCGCTGTCCAGAACTTCCAGAACATCGTCGGCAAACGGCTGGACATCGCCGAGCCCGGCCAGGGTGGCGAGCACCTCTTTCTTGCGCATGAGATCCGGATAGACGAGCTGGATGCGGCTCAGGCGTTCTCTCGCCTGGTGGAGATCGGCACGTTGGCGCCGCAGGTCCTCCAGTGCCGTCCGGGCCTCGTGCGCCTCTTCGCCGGCACGCTGCCAGTCATCTCCCGTCACCGTGGCCTCTCCCAGGGCGGCGGTGGCGTCGTTGAGCCGGTCGACAAGCTGATAGAACGGCTTTCCCGCCGTTTTCCTCGGCGTGAAGAGTGTGCCGGCCTCTTCCTTCATGGCGCGTATGTGGATGGCGATCTCTTCGGTTCCGGTGGCGGCTCCGAAGATCATGGCTGCGGTCTCGCTTCGCGGGTCGGAAAGTTCCTGACCGCTCTTCCTCAGGCGTTCGTGGGAGAGGCTGAACATGCGCTCGAGAAAGTTTCGGTCGGCACCTCCCAGAAAGAACCTCAAGGCATCGGGCGCAATTGCCTGGCCATCGATGTCGAGGAGCGTGTTCGACTTTCCCTTGCGGCGGCGGAACTCGAGGGAGCGGCCTTCGTGTTCGATGAGGGCTCCCACCATCATGTCGCGATAGCCGTGCCTGAAGCCGAAGGTCGAGCGTTGAGGAATGCCGAAGAGCGCGTCTTCCAGGGCGTTGCGCGACGTCGACTTTCCGGCTTCGTTGGCGCCGAGGATGATGTGGAAATCATGGCCGCCTTCGGGAAATTCCAGGGACCGGTTGCTGAAATGCCCGTAGCGCAGGAGGTCGAGGCGGCAAACCCTCATGATCAGCCTCCGAGCAGACGGGAAATGACGCCGGCCCGTTCCTGTTCGAGAAGCGCGCTGGCGTCCTGATCCCTCGCCAGCCTGAGGAGATCCGTGCCGGGATCGAGAGTGATCTCCCGCGGCAGTTTCGCCAGAAGCTTCGCGACGTCGTTCCTGAGTAGTTCCACCAGGTCCGGATCATCGGCCGCACCCGCCATCAGATCGGCAATGTCCCCGATACTGCCATCGGCAGCGGTCTCATCCGCCATGCCGGTGGAGACGACAACCCGTTCGATCCAGGCCCGTTCCTCCCCCAGGCCCAGGGCCATGGCGCGTGCCTCTTCGAGAAGCTGGTGTTCCCTGAGGACGAGCGTTCCGTGAAGTCCGGTCATGCCTGTGATCTCAAGCCTGCAGGCCATGAGACGGCCGGCGGCATCCCGGTCCACCGCGTCCTCGATGGCCCGGGACATCCGGATCAGGACCTCGTCTGGATCATCAAGGCCGGCGGCGTCCACCGTGACATGGGCCCAGCGGACGACGTCGACGGGAACGGCAAGGGTCTCGACACCGTTGTCGCCGACTGTCACGCGCATGTACCCCCGGGGGCCGGTTTCGCGGATGTGGCGCCCCTGGATGTTCCCCGGGAACACCACCCAGGGATCCCTGTGCAGGACCTCCTGGCGATGGACATGGCCCAGCGCCCAGTAGTCATAGGCCCGTGCCACGAGATCGGCGAGTGTGCAAGGGGCGTAGTCGGCATGCCCGCCCATGCCACCCAGACCGGTATGGAGCACGCCGATGTTGAACGCATCGGCAACCGGATCGGGATAGGAGGGGACGAGGTTCTCCGTGACATCGGGCGTCGCGTAGCTGCGGCCATGGATCACCGCTCCCGTCGCCTCATGGATGAAGGTGCCGGCATTGGACGCCCCGAATACGTGGACATTGCCGGGAAGCGTCAGCTGTCTTGTAATCCTGCTTTCGGCGTCGTGGTTGCCGTAGACCAGGTAGACCTCGATACCCGCTTCATTGAGCCGCCCCATCTGGCGAATGAAGAAGAAGCCGGTGTTGCAGTCCCGCCAGGTGCCGTCATAGAGGTCTCCCGCGATGACGACGAAGGCAACGTTCTCGTCGATCGCGTGATCCACAAGGATCTCGAATGCCCTGCGGCAGGCAGAACGGATGAGGCGGGGCGCGTGACCTTCCTGGGCCGCCAGCCCTCTCAACGGGCTGTCAAGATGGATATCGGCGCAGTGAATGAATGAAAATGATGTCATACCCGTCGACGCGGTACCGTAAGCCACCAGATCTTGTCAAACCCGCATCCTGTCAGTGATCGTGCTCGCGCGCGACTAGGCGACACGATTGCCTGGAAACGTTTCGGGCCTGGTCATGGTTCCGGTTATCATCAAGCGAGGAGATACGAATCTTGCCTGTCGTGAACGTTCATCAGGCCAGGGCCTGTCTGTCACGGTTGTTGGCGCTAGCGGAGGCTGTCGAGGAAGTCATCATTGCCAGGCGAGGCGAGCCGGTTGCTCGTCTTGTTCCCTGCAATCCTCCGGGCCGACGGCAGTTTGGTGCCATGAAGGACACAATCGTCGTTGACGACAGTTTCCATGATCCCTTGCCGGAGGAAGATTTGAAGGCATGGGAGGGCTGCTGAGCCTTGCAGGTCTTGCCTGATACACATGCCTTTCTCTGATGGCTCACCGGCGAATCACGTCTGACGGCTGAAGCCCATCGCACCATCGAAGATGACAGAAACACCATCCTTGTCAGCGCTGCATCGGCGTGGGCGATCACCACCAAGTTTCGTCTTGGCAAACTCTCTCGGGCCGGGGCGGTGGCACGTGATGTCGGCGGTTGTCTTGCCAGTCAGGGAATCAGGGCACTGTCGATGACCGTGCATGACGCGGAACACGCCAGATGATTTCCTGGTCTGCATCGGGCGCAGGATCGCCGCCCAGGCCCCGGCGCGCGCCATCCCGGTTGTATCCTTGGGACGCCTGGGGTGTTCGGCGGATGGTGTGACGAAAATATAACTTCAGTAACACCTGTACGAACTCACCAACGAACAACGCGTCTCTCTCTACGCGGTTGTTACTACGCCACAATAATGCCTCTGTCAAGCAGCTCCGACGACATATGGCCTGTATTAGATTGCATATCCTGCATCGCGTAGTTGCATTCAGGGAAGTAATCGATACCATTTCTCCAGTTAGCCAGATACGGCAGCACTCCGCCAGTACATGGCGTACTCGAACAATTGGGTTCAATGAATGGCATTGAGGTATCATGATATATCAATCGTATATGCACCCCGTCACGCCATCCGAGGACGCCATATGTCGTCCCGGCGCCTGAGCGAATGATGGACACGAAGGAGACGAAGCGCAAGGCGCGTTCCATCATGGCCTCCGACAGTGAGTGGGCACGGATCGGCGAGCGCGCCCGGGCCCTCGACATGCCCATCTCGCGCTTCGTCGTGCAGCAGGTCCTCGGCACCACAACAAGACCACAAGCGATGACCACAAAGGGGCCACAAGAGTTGACCACAAGAGGACCACAAGAGCCGGGCCTTCCAGCCGATCTGCAGTGGCGCCTCGCGCACCATCTCCTGGTCCTCGCCCGCATCGAACGCTACCGCTTCGAGCACGCCGGCTCCGGCGAGGCCTGGCAGGCGATCGAGGAGGAGGCCAGGGCGCTTCTGGAGGCCGAGGTGCTGCTGGACGGTAAGGGGGAACACCGATGAGACGCCACCAGCAGTTCAGCGTCAGCTGCCGCCCGAGCGACTGGGCGGAGATCGGCCGGCGGGCGAAGAAGGCCGACATGACGATCTCGCGCTTCGTCGTCGCCTGCGTCCTGGAGGAAGAAGACGACATGCGCCTGGCACTCTCCGAAGCCGAGCAGCGCGATCTCCTCAACCGGGTGAACCGGACCCTGCTGGTTCTCGAGGATCTGCTTGCGCCGCTGCCGGGGAGCGACGTTACGGCCATGGAGGCGCTGTCGTTCTTCTACCTTGCGGCCCGGGATTTCCAGACACGACGCGACGCCGGGAGCCAGGAGCCGGCGTCATGACGGGCCGGCGCGTCGAGGAGAGGGTCACCATGCACTCGATCTCGTGCAGCCGTCTCGAGCGGGAGCGCATCCGCGCCTGCGCGGAGCGCGAGGGCGTGTCGATGTCGAAGCTGATCGTGGAGAGGGCGCTCAGCCGCAACCCGCCGTCGAAGGCGAGGAACCCGCCACGCCTCGTCCTCGGCCCGGAGGAACAGCGGACCCTGCTGGAGACCGTCACGGCCATCGGGGAGACCGTCGGGCCCCTGGAGGGGACCAACGACGCACCGGGCTTCGCCGAGAGTTTGCGGGTGCTCTTCGAGATCAGGCTCGACGCGATGACCCGCACCGGGCGTCACAAGACCATGGTCCGCCTGCTCGAACAGGTGCTGCAGGACAGCCGCGCCGCCAGGATCGAGGAAGAGGTCTACGAGCGCACCCGATCTTAAATCCGCCAGCTGATCCCGCGGTCGCGGCGCCTGCGCTCGGCCTGCCGGGCCTCGTGGGTTGCCACGACATCCCTCATGGCCTGTCTTTCGGTTTCGGTGACGCCGGCGCTTTCCAGGTTCTCTCGGAGCCACGACACCACGCGGCCGGCTGCGGGGAGATCGAGGGGGTTCTTGCCTTCGGCCTCCGCCTCGGCCTGCAGGCGCTGCCAGGCGACGCGCCGTTCGAGGAAGGCCGCGCGGGCGTCGGCCATGTCCGCGGCGCGGGCGAGCCAGGCCGTGACCGCCCGGCGGGCCGCTCCGCACAAGGCCGGGTTCTTCGCCAGCCGGTGCGCCGAAGTCACGAGATCTTCGTGGCCGGGATGATCGAGCACGTGGCGTCCCTGTGACGCTGCGGCATCGGCATGGTTTCGGCAGGCCGCCTGCCAGTCGCCGAACGTTCCATGCGTGTCGAGGCGCCGGCGGGCCAGACGCACCGCCTCTTCGAGACGGCGGCGGCCGGGCATGGCGAGATCTGGATCCCGGGCCACCTCGTCGGCGTGGGCGATGACGCGGCCGAACTTTCCGTGCGCGAGGTGCGTCTCCCAGCCGTCCAACTGGCGATGAGCGGCTTCAGCCTCCTGGCGTGCCCGGTTGGCGGCCTTGCGGGCCTGCTCGCGCCGCGCTTCCCGTTCCCTCTCGTCCTCCACCACGTCCGGCCGGACCGGCCTGGCATCGTCTTCCCGCCGCCCGGGCGTCACCGGCTCTCTCGGCATGGCATCGCCGACGGCAGGAACCTCGACAGCCGGCGCCGTGGTTTCCGCAGCCGACGGGGACGCGACCTGGACCAGGCGGTCATGGCGCGCGATGGCGAGATCAAGACGGGACTTCAATGTCGAGGCAAGTGCGGGATCGGCGACGAGCCGACGGGCATCGCCGATCATGGCCTCGGCCCCGACCGCATCGGAGGACTTGTGCTCCTCCCACGCGTCAAGCCACGCTTGAGCCTGCCGGCGGGCTTCGCCGCGTGCCTCGAAGGCCTCGACGACGCCCGAGATCCGCTCCCGGTGAGACTCCGGCAAGGCCGGGTCATCGAGGATCCGCCGCACGCGGGCGATGACCCCGGCGGCTGATCCGTGATCGTGAACCGACAGGCCCGCGTCTTCGGTGCGTCTCTCGAGGTCCTGCCAGCGCGCCTCCCAGGCCTCGGCATGATCCCGGGTCGCCTGCCTGGCAAAGACGCGGTCGTCGCCGGCCAGGACGGCGTCGGCCTGGGCGACGAGGCCGGCAAGGTCCGGCGCCTCGGCCATGCCCAGCAGATCCCGCGCCGCGCTCAGGCCCGATTCCACCTCGAAGCGCCAGGCCGCGTAGTCGCCCGGATCGACGTCCCTGCCCACCCGGAGCGCGCCCTGGCGCTCGAGTGACTCGGCAAGGCGCGCCTCGCTTGCCCTGACCGCGCGGGCTTTTCCGCGGGCCCATTCGTCGGACGCCCATGCCGCCACGGTCTTGTCGGGGGAGTCCGTCATGGCGGCGAGAGCCTTCAGATGGACCAGGGCCTCGGGTTCGTCAGGAGAGAGCTCGGGGTTCCGCGCACGCTTCCAGCGGGCGATCTCCAAGCGCTCGACGCCGAGATCGGCGACGCTCTCTTTCTCAGGCACGCGCCGGGCGATCTCAGACCCATCGAGGCTCTCGCCCACCGCCTCCAGGGCGGTGAGGACCTCGCCCGTGTTCTCCTCCAGGGTCTCCGCCAACTGCTCGCGGTTGTCGGTGAGGATGATCGCTTCGTCCCGCGCCCGGCTGATCTCGACGTAGAAGGTCTGCTGGTTGGCGAGATGCCCGTGGCCCGAATCGAGGACCGCGATCACCTTGTCGCGGGTCAGACCCTGGGCCGCATGGACCGTGGTCGCGTAGGCATGGGCAATGTGACGCAGCCGGGGATCGTCGAGATCCATCTTCAAGCGCCGGTCGTCATCGGTGACGAGGACGAGGGACTTCCTGCCGATCTTCTCGATCGTCGCGGTGGCGCCGTTGACGAGGCCGCTTGGGTTGTGGTTGCGGGTCCAGCGGATGCGGTCGCCGGCCGCAAGATCGATTGTGTCGCTCTCGAAGACGTCGTAGCGGAAGCGGACATCGCTGTCCGGCTTCACGTGACGCGGCCGGCCATCGTCGTGTTCGAGGGCGAGGCGCTCGCCGTCGATTGCCGTGATGGGGCAGATGTCTCCCGACTTCACCCGGTAGTGGTAGAGGTCGTTGTGGAAGACGACGACGTCGCCCTCGCGGTAGTTGCGGATCTCCCGCTTCTGGGCCCGGGTCATGGAGAGGTTGACGAGGACAGGCAGCGTGACGCTGCGGCCGTGGAGGACGCCCTCGTGGCGGAGACCCTCCCGGACGGTTGCGTTGATCTCCCGGCGCAGCACGTGGGTCGGCGCCATCAGCGCCGTCTCCTGGCGGTCCTGCGCCCTCAGCGCAAGCCAGATGCGCGCCGCCGAGGAGCCCAGATCCTCCTGGTTCACTTCGAGGACATCCGCGCCCAGCTTCGTCAGGGCCTCTCCAGGCTTGCCCGCGATGGCGTCGAGAACCGCGGCCTTGAGGCCCGGGTTCCGCTGGCGGCGGATGTCGTCCATGACCGCTGTCGCCATACCGGCCTGCTGCAGCTGGCGGAAGGGCTGGCCGGCATCGACGGCGCGCAGCTGGCGGCTGTCGCCCACCATCACCAGGCGCGCCACGCCGAGGTGTTCGGCGCTTCTCATGAGGGATCGCACCTGCGCCGTGCTGGCGAGCGACATCTCGTCCACCACCAGCACCTTGCCGGCAAGGGAGCCGGCTGTCTCGGGCGAGGGTTCCCCATGGCGCGTCAGGAACCACTGCAGGGTCCGCGTGGCGATGCCGGCCTCGCGGCCGAGCGTGCGCGCCGCACTCGACGAGGGGGCAAGGCCGATGACGTTCGCCGTGCCGGCGAGCTCCACCACCTCGCGCAGCATCGTCGTCTTCCCCGTACCCGCGAACCCCTGGACGCCGACGATTCCATCGCCCTCGCCGAGGATGAGGCGGAGCGCCTCCTGCTGCCCCGCGGTGAGAGTGGAGCCCTCCAGCTTCTTCTCGACCGCCCGATCCGGAACGATCGCCTGCACCGTCCCGGCGCGATCCTTCATGGCACGGACGACCTCGCGTTCGGCCCTCAAGGCCCGGTCCGTAAC